>CAYVTF010000017.1:0-45551 GCA_964454565.1 uncultured Anaerolinea sp.
TTAAAGAACGATGGATATTTCTGACTTCAATTTACAGAAAAAAGGTTGCGTAATCCTCTGCTGCCAGAGCACCATTTTCTTATACAATTCTTTGATTTCTCTGCTATGCTAAATGCTATAATGACCAAGATGTATTACTTACTTTGGAGCCTGATATGATGCGATTTGACCGATTTACCGAAAGAGCGCAAGAAGCAGCACAGCGTGCCGCCGAGATCATCCAGCGCTACGGACACAACCAGATTGACACTGAACATATCTTGCTGGCTTTGATCGAACAGCCGCAGGGTGTTGTTCCACAAATCCTCGAGATATTAAAAGTCGATCCCCAGATACTTGCGGAACGATTGGATTACATCTTAAAAACAAGCCCGAAGGCCAGCATTTTCGGCGGTGGAGCAGGACAGATATTCATCACCCCGCGTGTGAAACGGATCATCGATGTAGCAAATGAAGAAGCCAGCCGCTTGAAGGATGAATACATTTCAACCGAGCACTTGTTCCTGGCCATCCTTGGCGAAAAGAATACTCCTGCAGCACGGCTGCTGGAAACCACCGGACTGACCCGCGACCGCGTGCTGGAAGCCATCATGCAGCTGCGCGGCGGGCAGCGGGTAACCGACCCGCAAGCTGAAACCCGCTACCGCACGCTCGAGAAGTATTCGCGTGACCTCACCCAGCAGGCTCGAGAGGGCAAACTGGATCCCGTCATTGGTCGCGACACGGAGATCCTGCGTGTGATGCAAATCCTCTCGCGCCGCACCAAGAACAATCCGGTCATCATTGGTGAAGCTGGTGTAGGCAAGACGGCCATCGTGGAAGGTTTGGCGCAAAAGATTGCCAGCAACGACGTGCCTGAGATCCTGAGCGGGAAAAAAGTGATTTCGCTCGACCTGGGTGCGATGATCGCCGGATCACGCTTCCGCGGCGAATTTGAGGAGCGCTTGAAAGCCTCAATTGAAGAGGTTCAGCGCGCCGCGGGCGAGATCATCCTCTTCATCGACGAGTTGCATACTGTAGTTGGTGCGGGCGCCGCGCAGGGGGCAATGGATGCCTCAAACATGCTCAAACCTGCCCTTTCGCGCGGAGAGCTGCAATGCATCGGTGCGACCACCCTGGACGAATATCAGAAACACATTGAAAAAGACGCAGCGCTCGAGCGCCGCTTCGCCCCGGTCTTCGTGGACGAACCCTCGCAGGAAGACACACTCAAAATTCTAAAGGGGTTGCGTGACCGCTACGAAGCCCACCACAAGGTTCACATCACCGACGAAGCCCTGGAATCTGCTGTGAAGTTGAGCTCGCGTTACGTGACAGACCGCCATCAGCCGGACAAGTCGATTGACCTCATGGATGAAGCCGCTGCCAAACTGCGCGTTGCTTTATACTCCCTGCCGCCCGACCTGAAGAAAATGAAAACTGAAGTGGATCGGCTGCGGGCTGAAGAAGAACTGGCTGGCGTGGAGCGCGATTACGAGCGTGCTGCACGGATGAAAGCTGAACGCCTGCGCATCGAAGAAGAATTCACTGAAAAACGGGACAAATGGGAAGAGGAACACAAGCTGGACGAGGTGGTGGATGTGAATGACATCGCCCAGGTCCTGGCGCAATGGACTGGTATCCCGGTCAGCCAGATGATGGAAGAGGAATCACAAAAACTGCTGAAAATGGAAGAACGTTTGCACGAGCGCATTATCGGGCAGGAACCTGCCATTCACGCTGTGGCAGATGCAATCCGCCGCGCCCGCTCAGGTCTCAAGGATCCGCGCCGCCCGATCGGTTCGTTCATCTTCATCGGTCCCTCGGGTGTGGGCAAGACCGAGCTGGCAAAAGCCCTGGCTGGGTTTATGTTTGACGACGAAGAAGCGCTGGTGCGCATGGACATGAGCGAGTACCGCGAACAACACACAGTCTCCCGCCTGTTCGGCGCCCCTCCGGGTTATGTGGGTTACGAAGAAGGCGGACAGCTCACTGAAGCAGTGCGCCGCAGACCATACCGGGTGATCCTCTTTGACGAGATTGAAAAAGCCCATCCTGAAGTCTGGAACGCCCTGTTGCAGATCCTGGACGACGGCCGGCTGACCGATGGACAGGGCCGCGTGGTTGACTTCCGCAACACCGTGCTCATCATGACCAGCAACCTGGGCACCGAGTTCGTGCGCCAGGGCGGCACGCTGGGCTTCCTGCAAAAAACCGACACTGATGAAGACCGGCAGGCTCATGAAAAAATCGAAAAGGCGCTTAAAAGTACCTTCCGTCCTGAATTTATCAACCGTGTTGACGAGATCATCATGTTTTCCCCTCTCAACACAGAGCAGATGATCAAGATCGTTGATCTGCAGATGAACGAGGTGCGCGGCAGGCTGGCCGAACACGGGCTGCAGGTGGAATTGACCATCGAGGCACGTGAATGGCTTGCCAAGGAAGGCTACGACCCCTCCTTCGGTGCCAGGCCGCTCAAACGCGCACTCCAGAAATACGTGGAAAGCCCCTTGAGCATCAGCATCCTCAGCGGAAACTTCAAAGACGGTGATACTGTGATCGTTGACCTGGATAAGGAAAAAGGCGAGATCGCCTTCAGGAAAAAATAGTCCAAATTTTATAGGAAGACCAAAATACCCTTCGTTAGCCGAGGGGTATTTTTTTACATGATATGTCAATCAGTTTAGGCTATAATTGAAATCCGGTTTTGAGATTGACAACTTAGCATGATATTTTATCTGGAGCAAAGAAATGAAAAAAGCTTTGATCACTGGAATTACGGGGCAGGATGGGTCTTACCTGGCGGAACTTCTTTTATCCAAAGGCTACGAGGTACACGGCATCATCCGCAGGGCAAGCACCTTCAACACCCGCCGCATTGACCACATTTATCATGACCCCCACCGCAACGGCGGGGAAGTAAAACTCTATCTACACTACGGAGATATCGCTGTAATTGAAAGCCTGATGGACGTAATCTACAACGTCAAACCGGACGAAGTTTACAACCTGGCTGCACAGAGCCACGTTCGCGTCAGCTTTGACATGCCGGAATACACCGGTGATGTCACCGGGTTGGGTACCATCCGCATCCTGGAGGCCATCCGTCGCAGTGGTCACCCTGAACGCTTCTACCAGGCCTCCTCCAGCGAGATGTTCGGCGGCGCAAAACCGCCCCAGAATGAACTGACACCCTTTGAGCCCCGCAGTCCTTACGCGGCGGCCAAGGTCTATTCCTATTGGGTCACCCGCAACTACCGTGAGGGATACAACATCTTCGCCACCAACGGGATCCTGTTCAACCATGAATCTCCACGACGCGGTGAGACATTCGTCACGCGCAAGATCACCCGCGCACTGGCCGCCATTAAAAGCGGCAGGCAGAACAAGCTTTACCTGGGCAACCTGGATTCCAAGCGCGATTGGGGTTATGCCCCGGAATTCGTGGAAGCCATGTGGATGATGCTGCAACATGACCACGCAGATGACTTCGTTGTGGGTACGGGCGAATCGCACAGCCCGCGGGAGTTCCTGGATGAAGCCTTTGGATACGCAGGTATGGATTGGAAGAAGTATGTGGAGATCGACCCCCGTTACTTCCGCCCGACCGAAGTGGATTACCTGCTCTCTGACCCCTCAAAAGCTGTCAAAGAATTGAAGTGGGAACCTAAGGTGAAATTCCATGAACTTGTGCGTATCATGGTGGATGCGGACCTGGAATTGATGGGTGAAAAATGCCCCGGCGAAGGGAAAAGGATACTGGAGGAGCGCTTCAACGGCTGGCACCGGTGGGAACACCAGGTCGTCAGCATGGAAAGATAGAATCATGAGCGGAGAGAAAGAATTCTCCGCTCTTAATATATTGACAATATAGAACAATTGTGCTATTATTATGCTACCTCAATCAAGGAGCATGATCATGACTGGCACACAAAAAGCGATCGTTCCCGGAATACTTCTAGGCAGCTTGATGTTGATATTTCTGAATAAAATGGTCAATCCTCCCCTACCTGCCCTGGCTGAAACAGTACCCCCGCCTGCACAAACTCAACAAAAAGCCAAAAGTGTGAAACCCCAAAAGACATGTCAATATCAGTCGCGGTACCCGGCTGAAGTGGTGCGCTGGTGCGGGTTGATCGAGACTTATGCAAAAAAACATGGGGTTGATCCCTTACTCATTGCAGCAGTGATGCTGGTAGAAAGCGGAGGACAGCCCCAGGTAATGTCAGGTTCGGGGGCTGTGGGTCTGCTGCAGGTGATGCCGCGGGACGGAATTGCCGCCACTTTTCAGTGCATCAACGGACCTTGTTTTTCTGGGCGCCCGACAATCAAAGAGCTAAAAGATCCAGAGTTCAACATCAATTACGGTGTCAGGATGCTGGCAGGGTTGATCGAACGCGATGGAAATGCACGTGATGCGCTTTTTGCCTATGGTCCTTACGATGTGGGTTATGCCTATGCGGATAAAGTGCTGACAATATTTGCTGACCTGTAAACCGAGGGTTGACTTGCCGGGGAAGTTCAGGTAAAATTTTGCTCGTAATAGAGCAATGCGGGCGTGGTTCAGTTGGTAGAATGTCTCCTTGCCAAGGAGAAGGTCGTGGGTTCGAATCCCATCGCCCGCTCTAAAAGACCCGAAAGGGTCTTTTTTATTCGCTCTGGGATGCTATCCCATCGCCCGCTCTAAAAGACCGAAAGGGTCTTTTTTGTTCTTCGACTTGACCATGAATTGAGACTCTGATAAAATCCAACCCGTAAGGCGACGTGGCCAAGAGGCTAAGGCAAGGGTCTGCAAAACCCTGATCATGGGTTCAAATCCCATCGTCGCCTCAAATTATTTAATCAGCAATCCTCCTTACTTTCAATTTCCACCTGGGTTTTCTGGAAAACCAGAAACCCACCTGGTTTTCCAGAATCTCCGCTGCGCTTCGACAAATACCCTTTCGGGCACACGTCCCATCGTCGCCTCAAATTATTTAATAGCAATCTTTCTCACCTTCGATTTCCACCGGGGTTTTCTGGAAAACCAGAAACCCGCCTGGTTTTCCAGAATCTCCGCTGCGCTTCGACACTTCACTTTGGTAATCACTCTTCAAGCACATCTCCTCCCGTCGTAAATATTGTGGTGTAACGATAAGTACCTTTTGGAACATCCCGCAAGTTTATATATAATAAGATTATGACAGTATCCATCGAATTGCTTTTCATCATCGTTTCGGTCATCGCCTTGCTTAGCGTGTTGTTCAGCAAAGTGTCAGAACGCTTTGGCATCCCCATCCTGCTGGTGTTTCTCGCCATCGGCATGCTGGCCGGGTCTGAGGGAATTGGCGGCATATACTTTGATGATCCGCAGCTAACCCAGTGGATCTCGACCATCGCCCTGGCAATCATTCTCTTTTCCGGGGGCGTGGATACCGAGTGGACAGGTACCAGGAAGATTCTCAAGGAAGGTCTCGCCCTGGCAACTGCTGGGGTGTTCATCACTGCTGCTATCGTCGGGACTTTTTCATATTGGATATTGAAACTACCCCTGCTTGAAAGCCTCCTGGTGGGAGCGATTGCCTCCTCTACTGACGCCGCGGCTGTTTTCTCGCTATTGCGATCTTCTGGCATTGGGTTAAAAGGGCGCCTCAAATCGTTGTTGGAATTTGAGTCCGGCAGTAATGATCCAATGGCGATCTTCCTGACCATTGGTTTGATCCAGTTGATCACCAATCAGAACGCGCAGTACACTGACCTGTTCCTGTTATTTGTATTACAGATGGGAGTCGGAGCGCTTACCGGTTGGTTAATGAGCCGGCTCGCGCTTTACCTGATCAACCGCCTGAAACTCGGTTACGAGGGGCTCTACCCGGTACTCACATTTGCCCTGGTGTTCCTCACTTTCGGCATTGCAGCCATGATGAAAGGCAGCGGTTACCTGGCTGTGTACGTGCTTGGGCTCTTGCTTGGCAAAGAGGATTTTTTGCACAAGCGCAGCTTGATCCGGTTTTTTGATGGCAACGCCTGGTTAATGCAGATCGTTCTCTTTGTTACGCTCGGTCTATTGGTTTTTCCGTCACGCCTGGTACCGGTCATCGTTCCCGGTCTGCTGATCGCCCTGGTTTTGATGTTCATCGCCAGACCGGTCGCAGTGTTTCTCACACTCATCCCGTTCCATTACTCCCTTCGCGAAAAGGTGTTCATCTCCTGGGTGGGACTCAAAGGTGCGGTACCGATCGTGCTCGCCACATTCGCGCTTGTGGCTGGTCTCAAAGATTCTGCCCTGCTTTTCAATCTGGTATTCTTTATTGTCCTCACATCTGTGCTATTACAGGGAACACTACTACCACGGGTTGCCCGAACCTTGAAAGTCGATGAACCATTGATACCCCGTCCGTTTTTGCCGCTCGAGGTCGTCTCTGGTCACAAGATCAGCGGGAGCATAAAGGAGCTAACCGTGCCTCAGGGTTCCTGGGCGGAAGGCAAGGCGATCTACGAACTGAAATTACCCCCCGAATACCTGGTTATTTTGATCCAGCGGGACGCGGAGTATATTCAACCGAATGGGAGCACAGAGATCAAAACAGGTGACAAACTATTAAGTTTGTCCAACGATGCCACCTACCAGGAAGCTAGTGAAATCCTGAAGAGGAAATCTTTCGAACCACCAAAAACAGGTTCAGGTTAGTTTTTCCCTGGCTGTGCGGCACAACCTGTCAACCCGTTCATTGTAGGCATTTCCAGAGTGTCCGCGCACCCAGGTCCAGGTAATCTGATGGGGTTGGCTGACCTTCAACAAAGTCTGCCAAAGGTCCTGGTTGGCTACTGCCCCCCCTGACCTGCGCCAGTTTTTTGCCAGCCACCTGGGCATCCACTCCTCGATCCCCCTCTGCAAATACTGCGAATCAGTGTAAACCCGAACCTTGCACGGTCCAGGGAGAGATTGTAGCGCCATGATTGCGGCGGTGAGTTCCATGCGGTTGTTGGTGCTCAACGGCTCGGCACCTGATAATTCTCTGAGTTTCCCCTCTGAAATGACGAGAGCCCCCCATCCCCCGGGACCTGGATTTGGGTCGCAACCACCGTCCGTGTAGATAATGATCTCCCCTTGCATCAGGGGTACCGCTCAGAAAGTTCAATCACCAGTTCATCTACCTGTTTCAGGATGGCCGAAACCTGTTCCGGCTTTATCTCGGTTTTGAACAACTGCCAGGCCGCATCCTCGAGCACGGGTTTAATAACAGCCCAATCAGCGGCCGGTGGAAGGCTGGCGTAGTCGTATTGCCCCTCCACAAACCCCCACCAAATGGGAGGCACAGCTGAGGAAAGTTTGATGGACGGAAGAACCTCTTCTCCCAATGGCAGGGTAATAAAAGTCTGCAGCAGCCTGGCCTGTTGGGCAGGCTCCGACAACCAGCGGATAAACAACCAGGCCGCCAGGTCATGCTCTGGTGATGACGCCAGGATCCCGTACGAGGAGCCGGTTGTCATAACAGTTTGTTTTTCGGTGGAAGGATACGGAATGGCAGCCCATTCATCCTTTGAACCGAGGCGCTGATTGGCGGCAAACTGCATCAACAAATCCTGCATCTCACCGCTATAAACAAGGGTTTTACGGGATGCAAAGTACTCATATGGTTGGGGTGTTTTTCCAGACCAGGCACAGGAGTCGTTCTTCAATTCCAGGAGGAACTGAAATGCCGCCTGAGATTCCGGCGAGTTGAAGGAAAATACTCCACTCTCATGGATCCGGGCATCGAACCCCTGCATCCAACTCAATAAGGACGCGGATTCGTGCGAGATCAGCATTCCGCCTATGCCGTCATCCGTGGGGTCGCCGTCCTTGCGCTTGGATTGATTCGCAGCGCAAACCTGCTCCTTAAATTCCGTGGGGGTCGTCGGGAGCGATGAAAACCCCAACTCCTGTGCCCAGGTGAGATTGTAGATCAACACTGCAGCAGTTCGTTGTGCTGGAATGCCGTACCTTTTCCCGGATACCAAATCTTCCGTCCAAAACCGTTGGTCAAAATCGTTGATCGCCTCTGCGCTCATTCCCAGGTTCCCGGAATTTACGTATTGGTTCAGGTCCACCACCAGGTCCTTCTCCTCATCGATTGCAAGTAAAAGGTCCCCTGGAGCAACAATCACATTCGGGGCATCCTGGTTCTGAATGCCCTGCCACACTTTCTGCTCCAATTGAGAAGCAGAACCGGCGGGATTCATGATCACGTGTATTCCCCACTCGTTAAACTGGTTGAATTGATCGACCATTTCAAAAAGTACTGCCTGGGTTGAACCCGCCCAGGGGTGCATGAAGTGGATCTGCAACCCCTCCAAATCTCCCAAGTCAACACCGTGGGTTTGTTCGGTTGGTGTGGGAATCGTCAAGGTGCTGACCGCTGTGTCAGTTTCGATTGGTGAAGGTGTGGCAGTGCTTCCCTGCTGCGGCCTTATCTCCTTATCACAACCTGAAAGGGACACGAAGATCACTATGAGAGCAAATAGTACAAAATAGGTTTTTTTCAATCCGTCCTCAAGCTGTCATTCTTTTGACAGAAACCAAGTTTACCCGAAAATTGCACGCTCAATTGGTTTCTATTAATCAAAATCGGTCGGCAAATCCGGATTTCGATGATGCTCGAAAAATCGTTTGATCTCTTCGACTGTAACCCTCCCCACTGAAAGCTCCGGGAGATCGTTTAGGGCGAAGTAGGTGGGGTCAGCCGTTTCCAACGGATCAGCAATGTCTTCTCCAATCAATTCACAGAGAAAGAACAACTTGTAAATGTGGAAGTAGTATGCCGGGTGCCCATGCAGGTTGCGATCATACACCGCCAGCAACTTCGTCGCCTTCACCAGCAAGCCGGCTTCCTCCCTCACCTCGCGTTCCACCGCCCTGCTCGGGGGCTCATCTACATCCACCCACCCTCCAGGGAGAGCCCATCTGCCGCCATCCATCAGCTCCCGAACCAGCAGAACTTTGTCATCCTTGAAAACCACACCGCGGATATCCACCCGCGGTGTGGCATAACCCTCCTGTTCTGCAAAAACGGCTTTCACGTTTTGTATCCCGGCTCCGGTTTGGGCTGCGGTAATTTCAGCCGCGATGGAAGTCAGTTCTGCGTAGCGCTCCTTGTCGAACGGGTTGGTGGTATAGTGCCAGCCGGATTGCGCAATTGCCTGAATTTTTCGAGCCCAACTGAGCCAATTTGAGGTTGCCATAAGCCAACTTTCTGTATGTGAAGAAATCCCACTTACATTGAGGATTCATTGACTTGAATCCAGTTTATTGTATAATCTTATAACAATTCCATATGAGCTCTCCAAAAGGAGTAGACTGGCGATATCTGGCAGAAAAGGAGTGCCGTGGCTGAAAGCCTCCGCAGTAGTTCCAGTCGAAGTCGTTTGGCAGTATTGCCGAAGAAACCTGAAAAGGCGTAGAACAGCACGGGTAAGCCCGTTAGCGCGAAATCCGGATGACTGTCCGGAAAAGTGCACCAGAAGACCGGTGAATTGAGGTGGTACCGCGAGAATTCTCTCGTCCTCATGGGGCGGGAGTTTTGTTTTAATATTCAAACACAGGAGTGAGAATGGGAAAAGAACCTTTAGCCAAGACTTACGATTTTCGGTCAACCGAGGAACGCCTCTATCATTTTTGGGAGGAAAAGGGATATTTCCAGCCTGCCAACGACCCTCAAAAACCCGGGTTTGACCCTGCCCGGAAACCCTTCGTCATCTCCATCCCCCCTCCCAATGTGACAGGTGAACTGCACATCGGGCATGCCATGTTTGTATCCATGGAAGACCTGATGATCCGTTACCACCGCATGAAAGGTTTCTCCGCACTCTGGGTACCCGGCACCGACCACGCCGGCATTGCCACGCAAATGCTGGTAGAGAAGTCCCTGGCCAAGGAAGGTCTCAAACGGGATGTAATTGGCCGCGATGAGTTCTTGCGCCGCACGTGGGAATGGAAGGAAAAATATGGCGGCCGGATCACCAACCAGATCCGCCGCCTGGGAGCATCGTGTGATTGGTCTCGCGAAAGGTTCACGCTGGATAGCGGTCTATCCAGCGCGGTTCGTGAAGCATTCGTGCGCTTGTATGAGAAAGGTCTGATTTATCGCGGTCCGAGGATGATAAACTGGTCGCCCGCCCTGCGCACTGCCGTATCTGACCTGGAAGTGGAATACAGTGAAGAAGCCGGCACGCTCTACTACTTCAAATACATGCTGGCTGATTCGGATGAGTTCATCCCGGTGGCCACCACCCGTCCTGAGACCATCCTGGGGGATACTGCAGTAGCTGTCCACCCGGAGGATGAGCGGTACCAAAAATTCGTCGGTCGGGATGTCATTGTGCCCATACTCAACCGCCGCATTCCGGTGATTGCAGATGAATATGTCACCCGCGAATTCGGTACAGGCGCGCTCAAGATCACCCCCGCGCATGACCCCAATGATTACAAGATCGGGCAGGATCACCACCTGGAAATGATCAGCATCCTGGATACTGCAGCGCGCATGAACGACAAAGCCGGTCCCTACGCGGGAATGGACCGCTTTGAATGCCGCAAACAGATATGGGAGGACATGCGCGCGCAAGGATTGGTGATCAAGGAACAACCCTACACCATCAACGTCCCCCGCTCCCAGCGCAGCGGCGAGATCGTGGAACCGATGATCTCCACACAATGGTTCATCACCATTCAACCCCTGGCTGAAAAAGCCCTGGCGGCTGTGAAGAACGGCGAAACAAAGATCGTCCCCGAGCGTTTCACCAAGGTGTACTTCAACTGGTTGGAGAACATCCGGGACTGGTGCATCAGCCGTCAGCTCTGGTGGGGGCACCGCATCCCGGTCTGGTACTGCGACGATTGCGGCGAAATGACCGTCTCGCGCACTGACCCGACCGAATGCTCCAAATGCCATAGCGCTCACATCCATCAGGAAGAAGACGTGCTTGATACCTGGTTTTCATCAGGCCTTTGGCCTTTCTCCACCCTTGGCTGGCCTGAAGAAACGCCTGACCTTAAGTATTTTTACCCGACATCTGTGCTTGAGACTGCTGCAGACATCCTCTTCTTCTGGGTGGCGCGCATGATGATGTTCGGCATCGAATTCACTGGCAAACCTCCCTTCCATACCATTTATCTACACGGTTTGATCCTGGACAAGAACGGGCAAAAAATGAGCAAGACCAAGGGCAACGTGGTGGATCCGCTGGTGGTGATGAACGAGCTTGGTACCGATGCCCTTCGGTTCACCCTGCTGGTCGGATCCACACCCGGGCACGACACCAACCTGGACATCAAAAAAGTGGAAGCGAACCGCAATTTCGCCAACAAAATATGGAACGCCTGCCGCTTTGTCATCAGCTCCCTTGAAAATGCCCCCTATCAGGCCGGTAGTGAGCCAGAATGGACGCTGGCGGATTCTTGGATCTGGGCAAAGTTGAAGATGCTCCTGCGCGATACCGATCGCCTCTTTTCCTCCTACCAATACGGTGAAGCCGGGCGTCAGATCTACGAGTTCTTCTGGGGTGACTTTGCAGACTGGTACCTGGAAATTGCCAAAACCCAGTTGGCTGAAGGTGGTGACCGGGCATACTACACAGCAACAACTCTTGTGCGGGTAATGGACGCCTGTCTGCGGCTCCTGCACCCCTTTACCCCCTTCGTTACCGAAGAACTCTGGCAGCATCTGCGCTCCGCAGCCCTTGAGAAGAATTACAGGCCGTTTCCCTCGCGTCAAACCTGGGAAGATGCCCTCATCATCGCCGCCTGGCCGATGGCTGGCGAAGCTGAAGGTTGGGAGGATGAAGCTGTAAGTGAATTTACGATCATCCAGGAGGCCGTACGCGCCATCCGCAATCTGAGAGCTGAGAAGAAAGTCAGCCCGTCCAAGAAACTACCAGCCATCATTTCTGCCGGGACGAAACTTGAGATTCTACGCGGACAATGCGGCGTGCTAGCTGCCCTTGCAAACCTGGATAAGGACAGATCCCGGCTTGTGCGCCACATCAAAGATGACACATCCAAATATGTTTCGCTCGTGGTGTCCGGTCTGGAAATATTCCTGGCTACATCCGATTTAACCGATGAAAGCAAGGACCGCGACCGCCTGCAAAAGGAACTGGAAGAAATATCCACTCAAATTGATCGCCTTGAAAAACTCCTGGCCAGCGATTTTGCCGCTCGTGCCCCTGCGGCGGTGGTGGAAAAAGAAAGAAGCAAATTAAAGGATTTTCTGGAAACGCGCGAGAAATTACGTTCCCAGGTTGGCTAAGCAAAAGCCGTGTTCAGAATTCTGAACACGGCTTTTATTATTTTGGCATTATTCCAAAAAGACGCTTGAAAAACCGGTGAAATGCGTGGACGGATTCCACCGGTTCTGAGAACATAAAAATGCACTCCCCGCTGACAAATTTGAGTCCTAATTCCTTTGCCCGCCTCTCAGCCTCGGGGGTTTCTGCGCCTTGTTGAATCCATGCGTATTCAATCCCCAGCGACGCAGTTTCTTCAAGCACCTTGGTTGTTTCAAGCCTGGGTACCACGATGATCACTCCGCCAGGTTTTTCCGGCAGGTCTTTCAACCCGGCGTAACAGGGGTCACCATCAATCTCCTTTGCAAGAGGATTGACGGGGTATACCTTGTAGCCCCTGTCCTTCATCTCGCGGTAAATAGAGTTACCAAATTTGTTCTTATCGCGCGAAGCCCCGACAACTGCCAAAACTTTCTGAGAAAGGAATTCGTTAATCGTTGTTTTACTGTTAAGCATGCGTGACCTTCCTTTTCAACACAAATTCAAGTTCCTGTGAGTAATTTTTTACAATGACCAGCTATTGTTTTATAAAAATAGCGGAGCAAATTGCTCCGCTATGGGTTTCTTCGTGCTATTAAGCTTTAATTTGCGGCTTCTTTAGGAAGAATGAAACGATTACCAGCATCGCTACTGCACCTGCCGCAACGTATGCCGCAATGTCAACTGGCGCAGTGCCGTTAAACTTCTGGCCGATGCCAAAGAATGCCCAAACGAGCACCAACAGGTAAGCCACATCTCTACGGGTGACTGCCATCAACAAAGCCACCGCCACGGCAACCACAAGCATGATGACCGCCCAGACCTTCGGGTCAATACCAAAGCCATTCCAACTTGTCAGGCTGATCACGGCGGTGGCATTGGCGATGGTCGCCACGGTGATCCAACCCAGGTAGACAGAGAACGGAAGGTGAACCAGGAACCGCATGGCGGGAGCGACTGCAGCACGTCCAATACCAAGCCGTAGATAAACAATAATCAACGAGACCAGCAGGATGAGCATGAAGACGATTGTGAGGGAGAAAACCTGGTAATGCCACATGAAAATCCAGATGGAATTTGCCAGCGAACCCACAACATACCACCAGCCGATCTTGCGCAAGGCTTCATTTTCCCGCTGAGATTTCAATGCCTGGTAAACGATGTAAGCGATGAGCAGCACGTAGATCAGACCCCAGATGGAAAATACATACCCGGCAGGCACAAAATAGACGTCGAAACTATCCGACACTGCTCCGGTATTCAGCCCGTTCAGGGGTAGCGCATTCGCCAGGGTATTCACAACCAGGGTAATTACAGTAGCCAGAACAACCGCAATTTGACGTAATAAATCTTTGTTCATAAATTCCTCCTTATACAATGATTGTTTATTTTACTATTAATGCTCACGGACTGGATGCTTGTGAGCAGATACACCTTGGACAATCTAATTTAATCAATCAATTGTTTGTGGTGGTTGACAATATGCCTGGTTTTTCTCACAATGCGGTAAAAGTGGAGAATATGTCTTATTGGCTTGATGTGACTCTTCTCCCCCCCGTATATCGTCTTGATTGGCACCCACGAGAGCTTCAACCCTGAAACCACGCAGCGCACAATGATCTCAACCTCAAACTCAAAATTAGCTTCCGTGCTAAAAAGGGATTCTTCGACCATTCGCTTTGAGTGTAACCGGTAACCCGATTGGTTATCAGGGCAATGCTGACCCAGCGCGCGCGAAAACGACCAGGTTCCAATGGTATTGGAAATATTGCGCGGAAATGGCATCTTCCTGAAATCTCTTTTCCCGATGACCAGATCCGCCCCTTTCACAAATTCAGTGATGAAAAGTGGGATTTCCGCGGGGTCGTGCTGACCATCTGCGTCCAGGGTTACAACCGCCTCGTAACCGTTATCAAGTGCAAATCTGAATCCCCTGATCAATGCCGCACCTTTGCCCTGGTTGGGCTCCTGCCGCAGAACCTGGGCACCGTTCTCTATGGCAACATCTGAAGTCCTGTCTGTAGAGCCATCATCCACCACCAAAACCGGCAAGTATTCGCGCGTACCTATTATGACTTCCCGGATCCTCTCTGATTCGTTGAAAGCGGGGATTACAGCCAGAATTTTGCGGCTATGTTGCTGATCGCTCATTATTGTTCACCTGAATCCTTAACACCCTCATGAATCAATCGTCGAGTCTGCATTTTTGACCTTTGTCTGAGTTGGTCAGCCTTCGCCAGCAAGATCCGACTCAGTTCCCGTTCCAGCCTTCGGGCGGCATCTTGGCAAATCCGTGAGACCGGCTCACCAAATTCCAGGCTTGCTGGTTGAATCCCAACCACCACCACTCTGCAACCAATTTCCTGCTCCAGGTAACGGGCAAGCATGGAAAGCGGCATCGTGTGAGTTGAAAAACTCATTCCGGTGATTGCCTCAACCGGCAGCAAGCGGATTGTTCCTGCTGGTTGACCCACATCCGCGGCATCGATGAGTACCACAAGCGCCGGGCGGTACCGGCGCAGGGGTGAGGTGACGTTTTCAGGCAGGCTCCCGGCTTCCAGGATCAAAATGCCCGGGGTATGCTCCAACTTTCTCTGTAAACTTCGGGCTGCCAGCAGCCCAACCGCATCATCACCATTGAGCTCTGATCCTACGCCAATAATTGCCAGCCTGCGATCAGCCCTCAGGGCAAGGGGACTCAACATCTCCCCGAGCTGCTTTTTCCAGAAGGAATTTAATGTCTTCTTCGCGTCCGTAATAAACCTCAAATGGTTCCTTGGTAGTTGATGCCAACTCCCATTGTTCCTCAGACATGCTCAAACAGTCAAAACGGCAATTCACCACGCATTGGGCACAGTATGTGCATTTTGCCATGTTGTAACGCATTACAAAGCGTTTATTCACCTTGTCGATGGTGATGAGCTCTATGGCGTCAGCGGGGCAATCCTTGACGCACAACATGCAGCCGGCGCATTTATCGGGATTCCAGATCAACTTACCACGCAGATTTTCCGGGTCTTCCTTCCTGGTGAAGGGGTATTTTTCTGTGGCGGGTTTTTTAAAGAATGATTTTACGATATCACCAAGCATTGATCCAATCGTCATTTCTTATCCTCCTAACAACGGTGCAATGAATGGCGACAGGATTCTTCCCAGGATGATAAGGATGAATTGTGCCAACACCAGGATCGTGCCCACGCGCCACCACAAACCTACGGTCTGGTCGATTCGCAGCCTGGCAAATAGTGATTGAAGAGCAGCGGTGACTAATAGTAACAGGATCGTTTTCCACAGGAAATCGAGCGGATTACTGAACCCTCCAAGGTAAAACGATGCGATTAGCGTCAACCCAACAACCAGTTCAACATCACGGCCGATCTTGAAGAGCGCAAACCCGCGCCCTGAGTACTCGGTGAGCGCTCCAGCCACAATTTCGGTTTCTGCCTCAGGAGCATCAAACGGAGGTAATTCCAATTTGCCCATCAGGCCGATCAATGCCGCAAGGAATCCGATCGGTTGGGCGACAATGAACCACAAACCTTGAGTAGCCGCCTGGTTGATCTCCCCGATATTCCAGGTGCCCAGGGCAATCGCAGGTCCAAGTAACGCCAGCAGGAACGGAGCCTCATAGGAAAAGAGCTGGGTCAACGCACGCGTGGCACCAACAATTGAAAAACGGTCCTCGGTGTTCGCTCCCGCCAAACCAATGCACAGGGTCATCATACTCAACAGGTAGAGCGTTACCACCAGGTCACCGGCGTAGCTGGTTACGGGCTTGAAACCAAACAGCGGAACGCTCAAGGCGGCTGTGAGAGCAGCGGTCAGTGCAATGATGGGCAGGATGATAAACAAGGTGGTATTGGTCCCCGCAGGGATGATCTCCTCCTTGGCAAGGAGTTTAATGAAATCAGCCAGCGGCTGGAACCACCTTGGTCCCACCCGGTTTTGAAAACGGGCTACCAGCTTGCGGTCCGCGTATTCAAACACCAATCCACTCCCCAACAGGAACAGACCACCCGGAAAGAAAAGCAGCGCGATGATGGAAGGAATTGTCAGGTTCATTTGTAATGCTCGATTCCGAATTGGCGTAATTGCTCCCAATCCCAAACCTGAGAGTTGGAAGAATCCTTGATGATAACCATGCGGTCATTGCAGGAAAAACAGGGGTCAATCCCGGCCAGGATCATGGGCATATCTGCCAACTTGTGACCAATGGCTGAATTCAACACGGACGCCCAGTTGCACAGGCTCGGCGTGCGAACTTTCAACCGCTCCGGTTTTTCAGTGCCGTTGCTCTTGATGAAATAGAATAACTCCCCGCGTGGTGCCTCTACCCGGCTGATGATTTCGCCCTCCGGGATTTTCCGAGGCACACGCACGGTCAACTCACCTGGGGGCATGTGATCGACGATTTCGCGGATCACCCTGTAGCTTTCATACAGTTCATTGATGCGCACCACAAAACGCGCTTCCAGGTCCCCGGCTGTGCTGATGCAGATTTTTACCGGAAAATCAGGATATCCTGCGTAGGGGGAGTCCACCCGCACATCACGTGGCACTCCAGAGGCGCGCGCTGTGGGACCGATTGCCCCGGAGACAAAGGCTTCATCATACGTCATCTTGCCGATGTTCCGCGTTCGCCCCAGGAAGGTTTCGTCCTCAGTGACCACTTTCATGTAATGCTTTGTCCGTTCCTCAAGCTGGTCCATGCCTGTGCGCAGGGCATCTGCCTGCTTTTCACTGATGTCAAACTTAACGCCCCCGATCAAATTGGCAGAGTAGTTCACACGATTACCGCTGATAGTCTCCAGCAGGTCCATCACAATTTCACGGTCACGCCAGGAGAACATGAACAGCGTGTCAAACCCACCTTCATGCGCCGCCACCCCCAACCAGAGCAGATGGCTGTGAACGCGTTCCAACTCGGCTATCAATTCGCGAATCGCCTGGGCGCGCGGTGGTGCCTGTACTTTGGCCAGTTTTTCTATGCCCAAAACAAGCGCCATGGCATGCACGTGAGAACAGATGCCGCACACGCGCTCCATCAGGTACAGATCCTGTGTCCAGGTGCGGTCCTCTGCACCTTTTTCCATCCCGCGATGCACAAAACCAAGCCTTGCCGTGGCATTGGTGACGATCTCACCATCCACAGTAAATTCAAAGTGTCCGGGTTCTTTGAGCGCCGGATGCTGCGGGCCAATGGGTACAATAAATTTTTCAGGTCTCATGGCTTCAACCTTTCTGGTTATCCGTATTCTTTTCCAAACCGTTAAATGATTTTCTCAGTGGATAAACGCCATCCGGCCAGTCATCAGGAAGGATCAACCGGGCGGTGCTTGGGGTGCCAACACACACTACCCCGAATAGTTCCATTAATTCCCGCTCAAATAAAGTAGCCCCGGGCACAATGTCACACACAGAATCGATCGACGGGTCATTGTAGGGAACCATCACCCGTAAGGTTGTCACGGCGGCGGCATCACAAAAATGATATAACACCTCAACCGATCCATGTTCTGGGCTGGGCTTTTTTTCGTTCGTTTCAGGGTCGATGAAATATTCCGGGTGGTCCAATCCAGTGATGGCACTAAGATATCCCCATTTCTTTTCGAGCACCAATGCCCGAACGGCGGGTTTTAAATTCTGCCCAGGCACAATCGCGTCCAGCCGGTTATCTTCCGGGCGGGTAAAGGTATAGGCAAGACCGGCCAATATTTCTTCTGCTTTTTGAAGTGATTCCTCAGTCGTCATCTACTTTTCTCCCTCCGTTTTACTTTTGCAGACTCTGCAATAACTTGACGACCCCATCAATGATCGCTTCGGGTCGAGGAGGGCATCCCGGCACATACACGTTCACCGGGATCACCTCGCTGATGTCACCAACCACATTGTAGCAACCCTGAAATACCCCCCCTGAAATACCGCAGGAGCCGACGGCAACCACAAATTTTGGATCCGGCATCTGTTCATAAACCCTCACCAACCGGTCCCGCGCTTGCAAAGTGACAGGTCCGGTGCAGATCAGCACATCCGCATGGCGCGGACTACCCTGCAGTTTTATCCCAAACCGTTCCACGTCATAACGCGGGGTCAGCGTGGCCAAAATTTCAATGTCACAACCGTTGCATGAACCGCTATTGAAGTGAATCGCCCAGGGCGAATTGACCCTGGCCCACGTTTTTATTTTATCCATAACACCTTGAAACTGATTTTCCATTCGTCCTCTCCAGTAAACCTAAATGTCAACCCAGGATCAACGCAACCAGCGCGAGAATGAGCCCAAGGATGTATGGCAGTAGCTTGATCGAAATGGTCCCGCTGCCCACCACCAGGATCCCCAGATGCACAATGGCAAAGAAAAATGCGATCAGGAAGAACGGACGGTAACCGGGCGAAGCAAAAGAAGTCTGAGCTTCCTCGCCGCTGGCATAAAGGCTGGATTTTTCAGGGGATGGGTTATCCTTGCCGGCCAACCCTTTGCCAAGCAAGTAAATCGCGATCACCAGTGGCAGGTAGACCAGGAATGAGACGGGGGGTGAAAGAAGAATGTCCATTGTCCGGCTCCAATCAGTTGAAGAATGTGTACAACAGGCTGTAACTGGCGTTTTGGATGACGAAATCCATAGATGAAGGCCATACACCAATCACTACGATTGCCAGGGTGAGGATCACCAGCGGCACAACCATCAACCAGGGGATGGACTCGCCGTTTTCGACTGCACCGGAGGTTTCACGGCGGTACATGCGGTTTACCAGCGGAGCATAATACCCCAACGAAAGCACGCTGTTCAAGGCCGCGAAGATCACAATGATCGTCATCACCGTGTTCTGGGTTTCCACACCTGCCACCAGGATCTGCCATTTGGACATGAACCCGGCGAACGGAGGAAGTCCGCCCAAACCCAGCAGCGCAGCGCTCAGGGCAAACGCTACAAGGGGATATTTCCGCGATGCGCCATTGAGATCATCCACTGTGAGGGGTGAGTGATTTTCCCTGGCAATGTGCAGCGCGTAGAAAAGCGCACCCGCAGCCAAAAAGGCCAGGCCTTTCATCATGGAATGGGTGATAAGGTGGAAAAACCCGCCCGTTGCCCCATCCATCAAACCATAGGACATGGAAAAACCAAAACCCAGAAGCATATAACCCACCTGGGCGATACTGGAATATGCCAGCAACCGCTTGACCTGGCGCTGGCGCAGTGCCATCAGGTTCCCAACCAGGATATTGAGACAACCAAACCCGATCAACACCAAGCCCCAGGGCACATCGATCCGCCCCAACACGCTGATTGCCCGCAGCATGGCCACCAGTCCAGCCTCAATCACCACACCGGAAAGCATGGCGCTGATGCCTGAAGGAGCCTGGGAATGGGCATCCGGTAACCAGGTATGCAGCGGTACCATCGCGGTTTTAACACCAAAGCCGATGATCATCAACACTCCCCCAATCCTCGCCAGGGAGCCGGTGTCGGTGTCCAGTTGCCAGATCGAGTCCAAAGCCGTGGTGCCGGTTTGTGAAAAGATGGCGGCTATGCCAAACAACACCAACGTTGAACCAATGGCTGATTGCACAAGATACTTGAACCCGGCCTCAAGCGATGGGGGTTGTTCGTTGTAAAAAGCGACCAGGAAGTAGGTACTGACCGCCATGACCTCAAACCAAACCCAGAGGTTGAACAGGTCGAAGGACATGCACAAGCCTATGATCGCACCGATGGTGATGAGCAGTAGTGCATAGAATTTTTCCTCGCCCTTCTCGTCTTCCATATAGGGAATTGAGAACAGGACTACCATCAACCCCAGCAGCAGCACTACAGCTGAGAGCAGAAAGCCCACGCCGTCGAATAACAGGGTCACCTGTCCGATGAAGGTGAAAACCCCCCCGGATTCCAGGGCGGATCGCAGAACAAAGTAAAGCAAACCCATCTCCACCAGAAGGAAGAAAACAGTCAGCGCTCGTGAGAGGCTGATGCCCCATTCTTTTCCACTACGGACAGACAGGCGCCCAACCAGGTACACAATGGGTGAAGCCACCAGCAGTAAACCAACCAATCCATAATAATAGATATTCGGGTCCATGTCAGGCTCCTACCACGAGAATGGCGAACAGGATGATCAGAGAAGCCACAATGCCCAGCACATTCCAGTTCAGGAAGCCAGTTTGAGTCTGACGGAGTGTATCAGCAGCGTTTTGGGTAATTTTTACAACCGCGCGGTTGACGGCCTCAAACCCAAAACTATTTTCAGCTGCCCACCGTATGCTCCTCAGCCCGTTGCTCACACCCTCAAGTTTGTCCCGCAAGAACCAGAGCAGGATGCCAACACCGATGACAACCAGCGCAACCAGGGTTGGAATTGACAGCACCTCATGGATCATTTGTGATAACGTGAGTTCTTCCATCGCGTGGAAGGGCATGGACGCCTCTCCCAGCAACCGGGAAAAGTATCCTATTGCCAGCCAGCTCACCAGGGCACCAAGCGCCAGGGGCGCGAGCGCCACTTTCATAGGCCAACCTGCAGGATGAGCATGGTACTCAGACCGTGGCTCACCGAAAAAGACCATCCAAACACAACGAGCGGTGTATAAAGCGGTCAGCCCGGCAACGAGCAACATAATGATATATAACCATATGGGGCCGTGCTTCAGTCCACCCTCCAGGATCAATTCCTTGCTCCAGAAACCATTCAAAATGGGTAGCCCTGCCAACGCGAGAGAGCCAATGATGAACACCCATTTGACAAAGGGAAGTTGCCTGCCCACCCCTCCCATCTCGCGCATATCCCGCGTGCCGATGGAATGAATGACCGCGCCTGCGGATAGGAACAATAACGCTTTGAAGATCGAGTGGCTGAAAAGGTGGAACTGGCTGGCAAGGATGCTGCCCGTCCCAACGGCATACACCATGTAGCCCAGCTGGCTGACTGTGGAGTACGCCAGAACACGTTTTAGATCCAACGAGGTGAGCGCCATCACCGCTGCCAGGAGCGCCGATAGTGCACCCACCGCCATCACCGCCTCGCGCCAGTATGGAACAGCGCTAAAAGCCGGGTAAAAACGTGCCAGCAGATATACCCCGGCGTTGACCATTGTTGCGGCGTGGATCAGCGCGCTGATGGGTGATGGAGCTTCCATCGCATCCGGTAACCAGGTTTGGAACGGGAATTGCGCTGATTTTGCAGCTGCCGCTGCGAGGAACCCGAACGCCAGTAAAGATAATGTGGCTGCCGGTAGAGAGCTGGCGCTGGAAAGAAAAGCGGGGATGTCCATGGTTCCGATGTTGGCATAAATCACCAGCGCACCCACCAGCAATCCCACACCGCCGATTGAAGTGATGATCAATGCTTTGATGCCACCCCGCACAGCCTTGGGGTCATCGTTATGAAATGCAATGAGAGCGTAGGAACACAAAGCTGTAAGTTCCCAGAAAACAAATGTGAGCAGCAGGTTGCTCGACAACACCAGTCCCACCATCGACCCGATGAAAAACAGGACGAAGGCATAATACCGCCCAAGCTGTGCTTCCCCCTTCATGTAACTCGTGGAGAAGATCACCGCCAGCGCACCAATGACTGTGGCGATAATGCTCAGGAAAATACCCATCCCATCCGCAACAAATGTGAAATCGCCGAACACACCGCCAATGGGTATGAACAACGCTGTCTCACTTGATGCTTTGGGTAACATCATCACGGCAGCAACGCCGGCTGCGACGGAGAAGAGGATGGCAAGCCAATGCTGCACCTTCTCGAACCGGTCGCCCACCAACCAGACCACCAGGGCGCCGATCCAGGAAATTCCGATTGCGAGTCCGATCAGGATAGCGCTCATGGCTTACCTCTTCAACTTTGAAATTGCTTTGACATCCAGGCTGCCAGTTCTTAACCGGACCTGGACCGCAAGCGCTAATCCAACGACAGCAACAATTGTATCGGCAACGATTACTGTCAGCGCAAGGGTTTGACCGGTATCAACCTGCCCAGTGAGGTTACCCGCCAAGACAAATGCCAGCATCGCGCCTTTGATCATCAATTGCAGCGCCACGACCACTTTGATCAGGTTGCGCACGATCAACAGGCAGTAAAGCCCGGTTCCTGCCAGGCAAAGTATCGTGATCAGTACGATGAGAGGGATCGGAAGGTTCATTCTACCTCCTCCTCTTCCTCAACCGATTGTTGACCTTCAGCAAGCAACCCAAGCACTCCCAATACGCCCGCGAAGATCAAAACCACCTGCAGCAACAGGTCGAGGTAGCGCTCCTGCCACAAGATCTGAGATGGGGTTCCCAAAGATGCAGGCAAGTCGATCACGCCAACTGCCCGGAGGATGAGAAATACCGCCAGGCTGGTAGCAGCGACAATCAGCGCCACAGCAACCGGTTTTGGGATGATGCTTTGCAGTCGCGTTGTGTCCTCACCGGATATGTTGATGGCGAATACAAACAACACAGTCACCAATCCGGCTCCAACGCTCAATTCGATCACAGCAATTTGGTGTGCGCCCAACAGGTAAAGCATGATCGCAACCAGTGCGCTGGTTAATGCCAGCCAAATAGCCGAAACCAGCAGGCGGCGGACGCTTACGGCAAGAACCGCGCATATCAAAATGCCCAATGCCAGCAAGACATAAATCATGAACCCTCCGTGAAGCCTGATAACACTAATAATTTTTATAGCACGTAAGGAAACAAGAAATCATGTGATGAACATCCAAGATCACACGTCATCCATCCTGTTATTTTATACGAAATCTGTATTTATGGCGAATTTGAATTGTTAAGATCTCAACTCTTGCCCATTTTTGGAAAAGTTATATAATCGATCGGTCTTCCCATCATCAAACTCGGAGAAAAAATGAAGGTTGCAGTCCTAGCCAATTTGAAAAAGAACGCCCCCAAGTGGGAGGGGATGTCAGCAGATCAATGGGACGACCTTGATTCTGAACTTACAGTATCCGCCCTCGTTGATGCCATAAAAAAAGGCGGTTACGAGACGGAATTCTTTGAGGGAGACCTGTCTCTGGTCAACTCACTTCCGAAATATAAACCGGATATTTGCTTCAATATTTGTGAGAGCCACTTTGGTGATGCACGCGAGGCACAAGTTCCAGCTCTTCTGGAAATGATGAAGATCCCTTACACAGGCTCAAAGGTGCTGACCCTCGCATTGGCGTTGGACAAACCGATGACAAAGCGAATTCTTACTTACCATGACCTGCCGACGCCTGCATTTCAAGTGTTTGAACGTGTGGATGAGGAGCTTGACCCAAATTTAACTTTTCCCCTGTTTGTGAAACCCAGCCATGAAGGAACCGGCATGGGTATCAGCGCTCAATCAATCGTACACAATGAGACGGAATTAAAAGAACAAGTACGACGCATCGTAAATACTTACAAGCAGACTGCCCTTGTTGAGGAATTCATCGAAGGGCGGGAAGTGACTGTTGGCATGGTCGGAAACCTGGTTCGACCAACTGCACGCCGCCTTCCAGAAGATCTGGAAGTGGCCAGAATCCACGAAGGGCTGCAATTCTTCCCGGCTTTGGAAATTGACCTGAAACCTTACGACGATAGCGACAAAGTATATTCAAACCGGTTAAAAGTTAAGCTGGCAGAAGATCTCACATACCTTTGCCCCGCTCCACTCAGCGAAGACCAGATGGCTGAATTGAACTGGCTGGCTGCCGCGGTTGTTCGCGTGACAGGCAGCCATGATGTATCCCGGGTTGACTTCCGCCTGGACGCACGCTTCAACTGGAAACCCTACATCCTCGAAATCAATCCGCTCCCTGGCTTGACTCCCGAAATATCTGATATCGTCATTGAAGCCCAAGCTGCCGGGGTTGGATACACAGCACTGGTGTTGTCCATCCTCCATGCTGCCATGAAACGTTATGGCATGATGTAAGCATCGCGATTACTGATCAACAGGCTGTGATCCAGCCTGTTTTTATTTTTAATAATTGCAACGAATCCTCTCAGGCTGGGTGTTGTGTCCGCATTGTTTGACAGCTATTACAGGCCTTCTGTTGGATATTACCGATCAGACGATCCGAATCGGCCTGAATTGCATTACCAATCCCTTACTTTCGGGTTATAACTTGTAGATTCGGAAATGCAAACCAAGATAACCTGAATTTGGTACAATTTCAAAAGCAATCCAGTCTGGAATGAAATATTGGTCAAGGAGTAACAATTACTATGAAGCACGCAGTCAGCATCAGCATCGGGTCCTCAGAACGTGACAAAACCGTAGAGATCAACATCCTCGGTGAGGACGTACGCCTGGAACGCATTGGAACTGATGGCGACATGGAAAAAGCCGCCCGCCTTTATGGTGACCTGGACGGCAAGGTTGATTGTTTTGGCGTGGGAGGAGCCCTGCTTGGAATTATGGCCGAGGATAAATGGTCTACCATGCATTCGGTCCAATCCCTGATCAGATTCGTTCACCAAACCCCGGTTGTCGATGGAACAGGGTTGAAAATGACCCTTGAAAAGCAGGTAACGCGCGTGATCAACGAAGACCTCAACGGCTATGTCAAGGAAAAACGTGCTTTCGTGGCTGTGGCACTTGACCGTTGGGGGACCGCCAGGGCGTTTTTGGATGATGGATACGAAGTCATTTTTGGCGACCTGATGTTTGCCCTGGGATTGAACATCCCGGTGCGCACGGAAAAAGGTATCCGCAATCTGGCCAGCGCATTGATGCCTGTGATGAGCCACCTGCCATTTTCCTGGCTTTATCCAACAGGTGAAAAACAAACTCACCGCGATCCAAAATTCACCGGGTTCTTCGAGTGGGCAACCGTCGTCGCGGGCGATTGCCACTACATTTGGAAACACATGCCCGAACGGCTGCCCGGCAGGGTGATCATCACCAACACCACCACTCCCGCAGACCAGAAATTCTTCCGCGAAGCCGGTATCAAGTACCTCATCACCACTACGCCAGTATTGGATGGTCGCTCCTTCGGCACCAACATGATTGAAGCTGCCATCATCGCCGCCCTGGGGCGCAAAGACCCGATTGATTATGCCAACGCCGCAGAACATTTTAAGGTGATGGAACAGGCCATCCGCGATATTCCCCTTCGCCCGCAGGTTATGGAGTTCTAAATGGATGCGATAATCCTCGCTGGTGGTGTGGCAACGCCTGAAGACCCTTTATACAAAATAGCCCCCAATGGTCTGAAGTCCATGATCCACATCGCTGGAAAACCCATGGTACAGTGGGTGCTGGATGCTGCCTCGGGAGCTAACCTGGTTGATGAAGTTGTCCTGATTGGAATTGAAGATACTTCGCTGCTCTCCTGTTCAAAGCATATGCACATACTCCCCGATAAAGGGTCATTGATCGAGAATATCCAGCAAGGTGCAGCCTACCTGCAGAAGATCCATCCCAATGAGTCACACCTGGTCTCAATGTCGGCAGATATCCCGACCATCACCCCCTCCATCATCGACGATTCCATCAGTGAGTTCCAAAAAGCAGAAGTGGATATTTATTATTCCGTAGTCGAACGCAGCGTGATCGAAAAACGCTTCCCGGGCTCAAAACGAACCTACATCAAATTTCGCGACACCGAGATCTGCGGTGGCGACCTGAACGCCTTCAGCAAACAAGCCGCGTTGAATCCTGCCGGATTGTGGTCAGAACTGATCAAAACCAGGAAGAATCCACTCAAGCAAGCCGGGTTGATTGGCTGGGGAACTTTACTATTGGTTCTCACCGGGAGGTTAACCCTGGAATCCGCAGCCGAAAGAGTTTGCAACCGGCTTGGGATCACCGGCAAGGCTGTGCGTACCCCCTATGCGGAGATTGGCATGGATGTGGACAAACCTTTTCAGTTGGAAATGGTGGAACAAGACTTGTTGGGGTAGAATTGGCAGCATGTCATTTGACCGAATCCTGGAACTCGACCAAAACCTAACACAACGGCTGCGCTTGCACGACACAGACTCCCGCCTTCGTCCACTGGGGATTTTTTTTGCACACTCTGGTGATTCCTGGTTCGTCCTGTTGGCTTTATTCGTTGTCTGGCTTCTCACGGATGGATCCTGGCATCAACTCACAGCCATCATGGCAGCTGGAGCGATCGGTTTGGCAGTTGTGGTGATCATCATAAAATTTGCCATCAAGCGCCGCCGACCGGAGGGCCAGTGGGGAGCGATCTACCGTAACACCGACCCGCATTCCTTCCCTTCAGGTCATGCCGCCAGAACCGCCATGCTGGCCATGGTGGCCATCCTGAGCGGACCAGCCTGGCTGGCGATTCTCCTCTCCGTTTGGGCTCTGCTGGTGAGCCTGGCCCGCGTGTGGATGGGTGTGCATTACGTTTCTGATGTGGTGGTTGGCATCCTGGTGGGTATTCTTGCCGGACTGGCCGTGGCAGGAATATCTCCCTGGCTGATCTCTACGTTTCCCGCAATTTTCTAATTTTCTTTCAGTCTTGCCAAATCATTTTTGCTGGGGTATTCTTAATCCCGGGAGTGGATGAGTCCCGGTGGATTCCCCGGTCTTCAAAATCGGTGGCGGGTCGCTTTGCGGGCCGCGGTGGGTTCGACACCCATCCATTCCCGCCTCTTATTGGTGCACCGCAGGAGTTTATGGATGGATTACCAAAATTCTGACGAGCTGGATGGCATTATCCGGCGATTTTTTTCGATAGAAGACATCACCCAGGGCGGGATTCAACAGGGTTACGCCATGCGTTATCGCGGACACCTGGTCACCGGGGATTCCGCAGCGGCTTACGACCAGTTAACAACTTTATTAAAACCCCATAAACTGACTCCCCTATTCCGGATCGAGGATGGAAAGCACGTCATTCTGCTTGTTCCTGCGCGCCCGGAACCGAAACCCAACCGACCTGGATTGAACCTGGTGATGTTCCTGCTCACACTGGCAAGCGTTCTGGTATCGGGAGGGTTGATGAGCATGCAAGCAGAACCCTCCGGCAACCTGCTGACAGCTGCCGGTCAGTTCCTGCAAGCGGGCTGGCCGTTTGCGCTCAGCCTGCTGGCCATCCTGGCGGCGCATGAGTTTGGCCACTATTTTGCCGGCCGTGCACACGGGGTTCACGTTACCTTGCCGTTCTTCATCCCCCTACCTATGTCTGCCCTGGGAACCATGGGTGCTGTGATCAGCATGAAAGACCCTCCACGCAACCGCCGCGCCTTAATGGACATTGCCGTCGCCGGCCCGATTGCCGGTTACATCGTTTCTATTATTGTCATCCTCATCGGGCTCTCTCTTTCCAGACTGGAAGTGATTCCCACAAGTTTTGCCACCAGCCAGGGCTTACAGATGGAGGGCAATTCGCTCACTTACCTATTTCTGAAGTTTTTATCCTTCGGAAAGCTCCTGCCCGAACCAGCCAGTTACGGTGACGTGACTCCCCTCTTGTACTGGATCAGGTACTTTTTTACAGGCAGGCCGCTCCCCCTGGGAGCGCTGGACGTGATCATTCACCCGGTAGCCTGGGCTGGCTGGGCAGGACTGCTGGTCACTTCGTTAAATCTGCTTCCTGCGGGTCAGCTTGATGGCGGCCACATCATCCAGCTGCTCTTTGGAAAAAAGTGGGCACAGAGAATACTCCCCGTCATCCTGGTTGGTCTGGTTGGACTGGGATTTGCCTGGAGCGGCTGGTGGTTTTGGGCAGTTTTCGTGATGATCTTTGGCAGATCTTACGCCGAGACCTATGACGAGATCACTCCCTTGGGAACACCCCGTAAGTTGTTGGGAGCGCTGGCACTGGTCGTTTTTGTGCTAACCTTTATTCCCATCCCCCTGCTGCTTATCCCCTAGAAAAAAACCACTCCCGTTATGGGAGTGGTGCAGCGTAGATCCGGTTCTGAAAAGCAATAAAGAGCATCCTGCCGGGCGAGATGGCGATCGCAGTTGCTGCCCCCTGGGGAGTGCTGTCCTTGCCTGAATAACCCGGTTGCATCACTTTCTGCAGGTTGCGTTGCAGGCTCAAGTGGTATAGGCGTTGCCCCTTCTGGTCCAGCAGGTAAAGAGAAGAATCGGGTGCCTGCGTCATGCGCATTTGGACGAATTGGGCGTCGGTAAAGATGATCGGAGTTGCATTCTTGCCTTCGCGCATATCCCCATACGGAGCGGGGTCAGTACATTCGGTCAATTTATAATCCTTGATGTGGCTGTATGTACACTCAACCATTTCGCCTGTGGATCGCAGGATGTAAAGTTCATCCCCGTTCACTTCAATGTCAACAGCATAGGCTAATGGTGGAACCACGTTGTCAAAATACAGCGTCGGGGATTCCTCGAAAAGCAGTCCTTTTCCTTTATACCGGTACACTGCGTTACCACCGGGATCAAGCACGTGCAGGAAATTTTGATACAGGCTAACCGATTTAATGCCCATCCAGCCGGAGTCAGGCGGGATGAGCCTGGTCACCTTACCCGAATCTCCCGGGATGCAGTATTCGATGTTGCCTGCGGCGTCAATGCCGATTAACCGGGCGTTGAATGAATTGGCATAGGTGATCGGCAGAATATCCACCAGTTTACCGATGGCGTTCATGGGATTGTCAGGGTTTGGTCCACAATCAAAAGCCGCATCCTGTTTGTAGATGGAGCCGGAAAGGAAATACCTGAACACCCGGCCGGAGATGTCATCCAGCAGGAATAGTTCCGTACTGGTCGCCGCGATCTGCGAAATGCTCGCCTCGCCCGCGAATGAGATGTCGGTCAACTCGGTCAGGAATAAGCGTTGAATCCCCTGTAATCGATCGAGTTCCTGTTGAACCTGTGCCTGCAACGCAGAATAATCCGTAGAACTGCCATAGCTGCCAGCCTTGTCCAGGAAATACAGCGATTGCTGCAGGCTAACCGTGCGTGAAGTGGGGTCGTTTTTCAATCCCTCCGCCTGGAGGGCATATTGTTGTGCCTGGATAAAGAGCAACTCAAATTGCTGGCTCTTGCCCTTGCGGATGTACACGGAACTGGCCACAGCGATCACCAAAAGTGGAATGGCGATGGCGATCAGGAGCATGATTGTTTTGGGCAACCGGGTTCCCTCGCCAGCCCCGGGCAGCACCTTGCCCATCGACCCGGTGAGGCCTGATTTCACCTTCTCCTGCAGTGAATCTGCAGCCCGGACGTAATTTCCAACCCTGGTTTTGAGTTCATCCGTTGAACTGGTCCGGGGTTCATGTGTAGATGCCGGGACAGTACGTACTTGTTCGGGTTGTCTTACAACCTCGCGAAGTACCTCAGGTTTTTCTGGTAAAACCTCTACATCATCAGTTTGGAGAATTTCTTCAGTATCCAGCTCAGTGACAAGCTCTTCAAGGGATTCCCGGTTAGGTTCAATTGCCGCTGCAGGGACCTCTGGTCCAGGCTGGTCAATTGTTGGCTCATCTACTACAGAAGGACTGGTATCGATGTCCTCCAGAGAGGGAACTAATTCTTCAGGTTGTGTGGTTTCAACGTTTGTTTCAGCAGTGACAGATCCCCCATTTTCCGGTCGCCTGAGCGGTTGGAATTGAACCTGGCCGTTACCGGTGGAGACCTTCACCAGTGCACCCAGCAAAGTGGGCGGTGCAAGGTTGAACAACCTGCGTGAAAGAGCTTCAACAGAAAGCCGCTTGGCTTCCCGCAGCGAATCCTTATTCCACGTGCGCACCGGAACAGGTGCCAGCAGCATGGACCCGTTTTCCCCGATTTCTGCCTGGGCAAACCGCAGGGAAGGCGATTGGCTGACCCCCAGCCCGCGCGGATGGTTCTCTGCATCCAGGTATTCAATTGGTTCCTTATCATTCAGAATGAAGATCCTTGCCTGCCCCAGGATCAACGTATAAACAACTTGTTTTTTGATGACCGCCAGGATGAGCGAACCGTTCACCTGGCTGCCGCTGGACGCCATCTTCAGGTTGCGGTCTAAAAGCTCATCGTTGATGGATTCTGCGACTGCGCGCATGGCATTGGTGACTGTGCCGGGGATCTTGTGATATTGTTCAGCCTTTTTTGTCAGCCAGTCCTGCAGACCTTGCGCAGTAATGGAGGTTTGTCCGGTGAGATGAACCTGCGCCAGCAGATGGTCTGCCTCACGGCCGCGGGCACATTTCTTGGGAGGAGAGATCAATACGAGGCCAGGCAATGATGGGTCTGCCTTTCCGTCGCGAATGTGAATGGGGTAAATGGTTAGGTTTGGCAAGCTGCACCTTCAGTTGATTTGACATTGATTATACAACAGTTGCCATTTGCATCTTTGCTTCAGCTGTAGACTCACACTACCCCGTAATGGGTATCGATACAGGAAATATAAAAGTTGGTCTATAATATTTAAAAACTCTAGGATGGTGATGCATATGTCCCCAAATTCAGGAAATTACTTTTTAGGCAGGGTCTACGACCCGAAGACAAATGGTCCTACAGCCGATCCTGTCATGTTCGATCCTTCCAATTTGACCACCCATGGGATCGTCATCGGTATGACCGGCTCTGGGAAAACCGGCCTGTGTATCGGATTACTCGAAGAGGCCGCATTACAGGGAACCCCGGCGATCATTGTGGATCCCAAAGGTGACCTGACCAACCTGCTGCTGCATTTCCCCTCCCTGCTCCCCTCTGATTTTGAACCCTGGATCGACCCGGAAAACGCCCAGCGCGAAGGGAAAACCACCCAGGCAGCCGCCGAGGAAACTGCAGCCAAGTGGAAAAAAGGACTGGCAGACTGGGGTCTGGGTTCAGAGCAACTCACCGCACTTTCAAATGCAGCGGATTTTGCCATATATTCCCCGGGTTCAACGTCAGGTATCCCGGTTAACATCCTCTCGTCGTTTGCAGCCCCGTCAATTCCCTGGGAAGAAAATTCCGAAGTACTGCGCGAAAGGATCAATACCACAGTTACCGCCCTGCTTGGATTGATTGGTTTTAGTGACATCGAACCGCTTACCTCGCGCGAACACATCCTGTTGTCCAACCTGATCGAGAACGCGTGGATGAACAACCAGTCACTGGTGTTGACCGACCTCATCCTCCAGGTGCAGAACCCTCCGATGGAACGACTCGGGGCTTTCCCCATGGAATCGTTTTTCCCGGAGAAGGAACGTTTCACGCTAGCGCTGCAATTGAACAACTTCCTTGCTTCTCCCTCCTTCCAGGTCTGGCAAAAAGGGCAACCGCTGGATATCGCTTCACTCCTCTACACCGCTGATGGAAAACCGCGTCATTCCATTTTCTACCTGGCTCATTTGAGTGAGAACGAACGCATGTTCTTCGTCACCCTGCTCTTTGCTGCTGTGGAGAGCTGGATGCGTGGGCAAAGAGGTACCGGGAATTTGCGCGCAATCCTTTACTTCGACGAGATCATGGGTTACCTGCCGCCGGTTGCCAACCCGCCTTCCAAGACGGTGATGTTACGGCTGCTAAAGCAAGCGCGCGCCTTTGGTGTGGGATTGTTGCTGGCCACACAGAACCCGGTGGACGTGGATTACAAAGCATTGTCCAACGCCGGCACCTGGATGATCGGACGCTTGCAGACCGAACAGGATAAGAACCGGCTCCTGGATGGGTTAACCTCGGCAGGTGGCTCCACTGATATCAGGACTCTCGACAAGATGATTTCAGGTCTGCAAAAACGTGGGTTCATGCTGCACAGCATTTACAAATCCGCTCCCATTCTGTTCAACACCCGTTGGGCATTGAATTACCTGGCTGGCCCACTGACCCGCGATCAGCTTGCCGCGGCCAACGCCCTGGTGGGAGCATCATCAAAAACCTCAGGGTCTGTTGCAGCCAGCGAAGCTTCAACCACAGAAAGATCAACCAGCAAAGCTACTGGAGTGGCGGCGTTGAGTTCCAGCCAACCGGCCATTCCCGGCAATATCGCAGAGTACTTCCTGCCAAATAACCTGGGCATCAGCGAAGCATCTGAATCTGCCGGTATAACCTCAAGCGTCAACTCAGAAGGAATCGTGTACAAGGCGGGCATCATCACCCAGGCAGAAGTCCGATATCTTTCCCGACAGTACAACCTGGAAGAGTCCCGGAAATTGACTGCCATTGTCCAGGAGCCGGGAAGCGGCTTGATCCATTGGGAGGATCTGGTTGGTGGGGATATAGATTCAAAGAAACTTGAATCCCGTCCATTGCCCAAGACCCAATTCCATCCTGTCCCTGCCTGGCTATCAGATTCCAAAAAGACAGCGTCAATTCAAAAAGATTTCCTGGAGTGGATATACCGCAATGGATCACTTAAGTTAAAAGCGAATACCAAATTAAAAGTGGTCAGCACACCAGAAATGTCAGCCGCGGATTTCCACTTGAAATGCAAACAAGCGGTCGAAGACACCCTCAAGGATGAAATTGAAAAAGCTTCCTCCGCTTATGACACCAAGATAAGCGCCATGGAACGCAAGATTCAAACCCAGGAGCTCGACGTGAAAGCCGCTGAGAAATCTGTCAACCAGCGTCGTCTTGAAACACTTGCCACAGGCGGGTCCGCTGTGATTGGCATGCTCACTGGTCGAAGGCGCAGCATAAGCAGCACACTTTCAAAAAACCGGATGGCTTCTGCGGCCAAGGATAAACTGGAAGGAGAACAGCAAACACTGGAACAATATCAGGAACAGCTGGTTGAACTCAAAAAGGCCAGGGAAGAAGTAGTAGAGGAAGTGACTGCCAAATGGTCTGGAATTGCCGATGACGTGACTGAGATCAACATCACAGCCGCGAAGTCTGACATTTATTCCACAATTTTTGGGGTCGCATGGCTTCCATACTACCTGGTGGATGACGGGGGTAGAAAGCTGGAAATACCAGCCTTTAGAATCTAAATCTTAAGTTGAAAAAATCTGGAGCTCTTGCTCCGGATTTTTTTTATATCAAGTCATGTCCTGCCTGCCGGCCAGGGCTCGCAGTAACGTGTTCTGATCCGCGTACTCCAGGTCACCACCCGCCGGCAGCCCGCGTGCCAGGCGTGTGACGCGCACTCCCAGGGGGAGCAATTGCTGGCGCAGGTAGAGCGCTGTGGCGTCCCCTTCCATGCTCGGATTGGTCGCCAGGATGATCTCCTTGGCTTCCCCGCTGCGCACGCGCTCCATCAGGGGTTTGATCTTAAGATCATCGGGACCCACACCCTCAATAGGAGATAATACTCCCTGCAGCACATGGTAACGGCCGTGAAACCCGCCCGTCCTTTCCAGGGCGAGCACGTCCAGGGCATCTTCCACCACGCAAATCGTGCCGTCCTTGCGCTGCGTATCCGCACAAACCTGGCAAAGCTCCTGCCCCGCGAGGGTGATATTGAAACACAACGGGCAGGAACCGGTTTCTGCTTTTAGGTTCGTCAGGGAACCCGCCAGTTGCTGAACCAGTTCATCCGGGGAGCGCAACAGAAAGAACGCCAGTCTCGAAGCTGATTTGGGTCCGATGCCGGGCAATCGTTCAAGAGCGTTGATGAGGTTTTGAAGAGGCGCAGGTAAAAGTGCCATATCAGTTCAGCGTCTAAAATCCCAGGCCGGGAATCCCGCCTGCCAACGGACCCAGCTTGGTCTCAGCCAGCTTGCGGGAATCGTCCAATGCCAGGTTCACCGCGCTGAGCACCAGGTCCTGCAACATCTCTGCGTCTGCGTCCTTGATCAATTCAGGGTCAATGAATACGTCCGTGCAATGCTGGTCACCGGTCATGGTTACTTTGATGGCTCCTCCACCGGCAGAGGAAGTGACCGTTTCCACGGCCAACTGTGCCTGGGCAGCTTCCATTTGCTCCTGCATCTTCTTTATTTGGGCCATCATTCCCCCGCCTGCTCCACCGCCGCCTGGCGGCCTGTTAAATCCTTTTGCCATGCCACACTCCTGTAAATCGTTAATCTTTGTGAATCAATTTTCCACCGAGGTTGATCGCTGCTCTGACCACTCCCTCAGAATCGACATCCAGATCATCCGCATCGAGCGAAGCTTTGTTGCTCACGACCACACATTGAATCGGGACGTCTTTATTCAATATCTTGAGAATCGCATTCTGCGTGACCTCCAGGTTTTCAGCAATTTCCATCTTGGACTTCAACATTTCGCTGGAAAACCCAAGGATGAGTACGCCGTTCTTCACCTGGATCAATCGTTGAGAGTTCAAAAGGGCTTCTGTCTGCGGTTTGCGCTGCTTCACCTCTGCCCGTATCTGGCTCCAGGCTGCCTGGATATCCTGCGTGGTTGGAACTTCGCCAGTTTTCGCCTGCGCTTCAACCACTTCCTTCTGATCACTCACCGTTTGAGGTTTCTTTGAGGTTTCCTGAACCGTGGCTACCCTGGCGGGTGCCGCAGGTTCCACGGCTTTGATGGGTTGAGGAGCAATTTTTTCCACCGGGCGCGTTTCCGAAGCCAAATCGTTTGCTCGTACTATCCCCGGCTCATCCTTGACAAGAGACCTGGCAAAGGCAATCTCCAGCGGAAGGCTGGGTTGCCATGAGTTTCTCAGGTCATTGATGGCTTCGTTGAAGAATCCTATCCAGGCCATCAGCCTGGGAACCCCAATCAGGCTGCTTTGTTGGCGCATGAGCGTCTTGGTTTCTTTGGTCGCTTCCACCTGTTTTTCGTTACCCATGCTAATGAGCAATAAACCGCGCAGGTATTCCACCACCTGCCGCCCGTATTGCCGCGGGTCGCTGCCGCTATCCAGTGCTTTGTGAATGGTTTCAAGGCCATGAGCCATGTCATTCTTTTGGATGGAGTCGATCAGCTCCAGCACCAGTTCATTCGTCGCGGTTCCCAAAACCACCTGCGCCAGGTCGAGGTTGATCTTCTCGCCGGAAGAGGCCAGTTGATCAAGCAGGGAAATGGCGTCCCTGAGCGCACCGGTGGACTGGCGCGCGATGAGCAGCAGGGCATCTTCATCTGCCTGTATGTGCTCTTCACGGCATAATCCCTCAAGGGTGGTAACAATCTCCTTCACAGGTATGCGTCGGAATTCGTGCCGTTGGCAGCGGGAAAGTACCGTTGCCGGAATCTTATGCACCTCGGTGGTGGCAAGGATGAAAATGGCATGCGGAGGCGGTTCTTCAAGCGTCTTCAACAGGGCGTTGAACGCCGCAGTGGACAGCATATGAACTTCGTCGATGATGTAGACCTTGTATTTGCCGTCGGTCGGGGAAAAATTGATCTTGTCGCGTAAATCGCGCACGTCTTCCACGCTGGTATTGGAGGCCGCGTCAATCTCGATCAGGTCGAGGAACCTACCCTCATTGACTGCCAGGCAATTCTTGCACTCGTCACACGGGCGGTTCTGCAAATCAGGAGAGAGGCAGTTGACGGCTTTTGCCAACAACCGTGCAGTGGTGGTTTTTCCAGTTCCGCGCGGACCCGAAAACAAGTAAGCATGCCCGACACGCTCGCTTTTTATCGCGTTGCGCAGGGTCTGCACCACGTGGTCCTGGGCAACAACCTGATCCCACTTGCGTGGGCGCCACTTTCGATATAATGCCTGGGTCATTTCACAAATACCAGCTTCTTTTGGAGATTTCGGAGTGATTTCATTACAATGAATTTTACCTGATTATGTACACAGGAATCTACTGATGGAGAATTTTAAGGAATCTTGTAGGACGAACGCAGGTTCCCGCTGGCGTCGTAGAGGCTCGCGGTCTCACCACTGCTCCAAATTGGGTCTGCACTGGCCCAGAAAAGGTCAGAGGAATCGTTGACACCGTTCATCGAATGCACCGTCACTCCCCCTCCAGGAAAAATGGTCATCAAAGGAAAGATGAATTCGTTCGAATCATCATCCACCAGCTTCCAACCCTGCAGGTCGATGGGGAGCGTCGATTCGCTCAACAGGGAGACCTGTTCGTTAGCCACATCGCCAACTCCCGCCACTACCTGGATTCGCATCGTCTTTTCATTGATTGGAATCGCCTGCAGCGGAGTTGCCAGAACGGCCACTGGTGTTGGTGTGGCCAATGCCAAAGTGACAGGAGCCGGAGTCGGGTGGGTCCAATTCCAGATCAACAAAACCAGCAGCATGGCAGCAGCCGAAACCACAAAATTGAGCAACAAGTAGGGGATAATTTTCCGCATAGAGGCACCAGTCTTTAAAATAATAGCATAGTTTGGATGTAAAATGTTTCCAGGCGGAACAACAATGAAAAAATTTGTAGTGGATGGACACAATCTTATCCCCAAGATCAGGGGGTTGCAGCTTAGCGACCCGGAGGATGAGAACAAACTGATCAGCATCCTCCAGGAGTACTGTATCCGGGAACGCTGCTTCGTTGAATTGTTCTTTGACGGTGCACAACCCGGGTTTAAAACCAGGCAAAAAATTGGGCTCGTTCATATCCATTGGGTGCGAACAGGATTAATTGCGGATGATGCCATTCTAAATTTCTTGCGCCACCAGGGGAAAAGAGCTCAGGAATACAATGTGGTGTCCTCTGACCGGAGGGTACAATCTGAGGCTCAAGCGTTGGGAGCCAGGGGAATTTCAGCAGACCAGTTTGCCGTTGACATCACCAACACCCTATCAAATCCACGCCCGGGAAACGGCGAAAAAGAGCCGGAACTCACTTCAGAAGAAATCGAAGAATGGCTGAAAGTTTTCAAGAAATAAAAACCCTGATCACCCTTGTATTTTAGATAAATTAGATATAAAATATCCAGTAGACACAACCTTACTGGTTCGCACGTCTGTGTCTCATCAAAAGGAGTCAACTCCGGCTGATGGTGCATCAGGTTGACAGTCACACCCTCCCTTGTGACTGTCAACCATTTTTAAATCTAAAAGACTCCCCAAGTAAGGGGAATCTATGGCGGTGAGGGCTGCGGTGTTTGCGCCCTCGGAGCGGAAAAAATAAGATCCCTAAAACTAGGGATCTCTTAGCGGAGAGGGCTGCGGTGTTTGCGCCCTCGGAGCGAATAAAAAAGCCCTTTAGGGGCTTTTTTATGAGCGGAGAGGGTGGGATTCGAACCCACGATACCTTGCGGTATACCCGCTTTCCAAGCGGGCGCGTTAGGCCAACTGCGCTACCTCTCCATTGGCCGATCTTTCAGCGCCGATATTATACCATCCCAAATAAAAAATAAAAGAAAATTCCATCAAAAACCAATGATGATGTTTTTGTCTTTAATCTATAATTCTTGTAGAAAAACGACTGGAGAGAACCATGTCTTCCATAATCCCTGATTTGGAATTACCCGTGCTTGTGGTTGATGAAGCACACTGGCAAAAAGTTAACACGCAAGGAGCGGATGGATTGGAATACACCATTACCAATCACGATGGTTTCCTCCTTTCCACCCAGGGATTTGAATTTATCATTCCTGATGAAGTTGATTTCTCGGCCCCCAATATCATCCAGCTGATTGTTGGAAAAGAGCAATTGTACGCCACAGCATACGAACATGATTGCAGCCTATATACCATCAATGCGGCGAACCTGGTGCCCATTTATGGCTCCCGGAGGTTTACTGGGTTTGAAAAAGGTCAAAAAGTGATCATTGCCATTGGTCATCTTTCGCCTGCACACCATCCTGATGCAAAGCCAAAATTCACTGTGTTGTGGGCTGGAGTGGTCAACGTCGAATAGGTGGTTTTTCTTGCCGTCAACTTTCACTATTGTCAGCCGGAAATTTCACCGTTATAATATATCCCGTTGGGCGGTTAGCTCAGTTGGTTAGAGCGTTGCGTTGACATCGCAAAGGTCGTAGGTTCGAGTCCTATACCGCCCACACAAAGCAGTTTCATCGCTGCGGTCGTACCCTAAATAGGGTCATGAGGTTCAGAGCCCACACCGCCCACAAAGCAGTTCATCGCTGCGGTCGTACCCTAAATAGGGTCATGAGGTTCAGAGCCACCACCGCCACATAATAGTTAGGCAATAACCGGGACGAGTATCTGATAACCACAGAAATTGAGACCAGGGCTGAAAGTCTCAAAACCAAACAGAGAATACCACCCGCGAGCCAGTTCCTGAATGGAGCATTCCAATAAGGAAATCGGTAGACCCCGTTACCGGTCCAAAGAGATCAGGTGCAAAGATATATACTTGAATCTGGGTGGAACCGCGAGAGAGTCACTCCCGCCCCAGTTATTGGGGCGGGTTTCTTTTTTTTCAGGCTCGCAAAGCCTGGAGCTAAATGATCAAGGAGGTTCAAATGTCTAACAAGAAACAGGAAGAGTACGAAAGTTCAATGCTTTATCGCATCAGGCACTCCACCGCTCACATCATGGCGGAGGCCGTGCTGGAGAAGTTTCCAACCGCCAAGATCGCCATCGGCCCCGCCATTGAGGATGGTTTTTATTATGACTTTGATCTGCCGCGCCCGTTGACGTTGGAAGACCTGGAAAGCATTGAAAAACGCATGCGCGGGATCATCCAATCCAAACTACCATTTGAACGCCGGGTGGTCAGCGCGGATGAGGCCAAGAAGCTCTTCAAAGACCAGCCTTTCAAGCAGGAATTGATTGCCGGGTTGGAAGAAGGGAAGATGGATGACGACGGCAACCCGGTCGATGAGAAGCCGGAGATTTCACTCTACACGCAGGGCAGTTTCACCGACCTTTGCCGTGGACCGCACGTGGATGTCACCACCCAGATCAACCCTGCAGCCATCAAACTGCTTTCCGTGGCTGGAGCCTATTGGCGCGGTGATGAAAAACGTCCAATGCTCCAGCGCATCTATGGAACCGCCTGGAATTCACCCCAGGAGCTAAAAGATTACCTCTGGCGCATGGAAGAAGCCAAAAAGAGAGATCACCGCAAAGTGGGGCATGACCTGGACCTGTTCAGCATCCAGGAGGACGTTGGCGCTGGTTTGATCCTTTGGCATCCAAAAGGCGGCATGATCCGCAAGACCATTGAAAAGTTTTGGGCTGAAGAACACGAAAAGAACGGCTACGACTTCGTTTATACCCCGCACATCGGTAAATCGCAGTTGTGGGAAGTCAGCGGTCACCTTGGTTTTTACAAGGACAATATGTACTCGCCAATCGACATCGAAGGCCAGCAGTTCTACATCAAGCCCATGAACTGCCCCTTCCATCTCTACATCTACAAGAACTCCCTGCATTCTTACCGGGAACTTCCACTGCGCTACGCTGAGGAAGGTACGGTCTACCGCTACGAGCGCAGCGGTGTGCTGCACGGTTTGATGAGGGTGCGCGGGTTCACCCAGGACGATGCCCATCACTTTTGCCGTCCAGACCAGATGCCGGCTGAGATCGATTTTGTCCTCAACTTCAGCCTGCATATTCTTCGGAGTTTTGGCTTTTCGGACATTCATGCCTATCTCAGTACCAAACCCGAGAAGTCAGTCGGTGAGTTGGAACAGTGGCTGGCAGCTGAAGAAGCCCTCGAAGATTCACTGAAACGAGCCGGTATCGAATATGACGTGGACTCGGGAGGCGGGGCTTTCTACGGACCCAAGATCGACCTGAAGATCAAGGATGCGATCGGACGTGAATGGCAGCTTTCAACCATTCAGTTCGACTTCAACGAACCTGAGCGCTTTGACCTCACCTACATTGGTGAAGATGGGCAGCCTCATCGCCCTGTCATGGTTCACCGTGCCTTACTGGGCAGCCTGGAACGATTCTTTGGCGTTCTTATCGAGCACTACGCCGGAGCTTTTCCTGCCTGGTTGTCACCTGTACAGGCTGTAGTCATTCCTATTGCCGACCGGCACGTGGAGTATGCCAGCCAGGTAGCAGGAAAATTCAAAGCGCAGGGCATCCGCACCAACCTGGACGACCGCGGCGAACGAATGAACGCCAAGATCCGCGACGCCCAGAACCAGAAAGTTCCCTACATGCTTGTGGTAGGCGACAAGGAAATGGAAAGTGATCAGGTTGCCCTGAGGCTTCGAAACGGCGAGAACCCGGGACCAATGACGCTCGCGGCGTTCATCCAGTTTGCTCAAGACGAGATAATCAACAAACGATAAATGCACTCAGGCTCGGGTGGCAGATCTGCCACCCGAGTTTCGTATCAACACAACAGAATGGGGGTTTTCAATACACAACAATTTAACTTGATTGCAGGTCATTCATGTTAAAATTTCTTGTTCACATATATCGAAAAATTCAATCGTTTTTTGGAGATTTTCATGACCCGATACAAGATCATTTTCAATCCAACCGCTGGAAAAGGTGTAGCCCTAAAAAACCGCGAGAGGATCGAAGAACTGCTGAAAAGTTACGCATTGGACTATGACCTGGTATTGACTGATTACCCCGAACACGCGATCCTCCTGGCCAGGCAAGCGGCTGAGGATGGGTTTGATTACGTCATCGCCGCTGGTGGGGATGGAACGGCAAACGAGACCATTAACGGTCTTATGCAGGCACGCGAAAAGTTGGGTCGTGCCCCCGTGATGGGGATCATCCCGGTTGGAAGGGGAAATGACTTCTCCTTCGGTGCCAACATCCCCCAAGATGTGGACGAAGCCTGTGCACTTCTGGCTTCGGTACCCCGCAAATGGATCGACATCGGCAGGATCACCGGTGGAGTTCAGGAAAATGGGCTCTATTTTGGCAATGGAGTCGGCATCGGGTTTGACGCTGTGGTCGGGTTTGTGGCTGCCAAGAGCCGCTTGACCGGCATGCTTTCTTACCTCGTGGCTGCGCTAAAAACCATCTTCATCTACTACAAATCCCCGACAGTAAAACTAACCCTGGATGAGGAAACCCTTACCGTGCCTGCCCTGATGGTGTCAATCATGAATGGCAGACGTATGGGCGGCGGGTTTATGATGGCCCCTGATGCATCAAACACAGATGGGCTCTTCAACCTTTGTATAGTTAGAGAAGTCCCGCAGCTTTCCATGTTTGGGTTGATAGCCAAGATCATGAAGGGCACCCAGGCAAGCGACCCGGCAGTAAAGATGCTGCAATCAAAAAGGATCGTCGCAACTGCAGAAAAAGGCAGCCTGCCAGCCCACGCAGACGGGGTTACCATCTGTGAAAAGGGAAGTGAACTCACGATCGAGGTCATTCCGGCGGGTCTTGAAATCCTCACGCGGCTATGATTTCACTGGGAAAAAGATGATTTTAACTGCCAACCGTATCAATCCGCCAATTAAGGCAATTCTTAGCACATTCCTCAAGGTGGATGACAGCGATGTTGCGCGCATCCCCATGCACGGCCCGCTCATCATCGCCACAAACCACATCAACTCACTGGACGCTCCGGTGGGTTTCAGTCATCTGCACCCACGACCATTGACCGCGTTCGTCAAAATTGAAACCTGGAACCAGGCTGTCCTTGGCCGTTTATTCGATGCCTGGGATACCATCCCCATTCACCGCGGGGAGGTGGATTTCACGGCGTTTAAAAGAGCCGAATCGGCACTTGCCCGGGGAAAGATCGTGGTCGTGGCTCCAGAGGGGACCCGCTCCCATCATGGACGCCTTAATATCGGCTACCCCGGTATCAGTTATCTCGCCATGAGAACCAAAGCCCCCATCCTGCCGGTGGTCTTTTTCGGAAACGAGAATTTTTGGGGCAAATTCACTCTATTGCGCCGTACAAAAATGACCATAAAGGTCGGAAATCCCTTTTATCTGAAAATTCCAACAGGGGAACAATTCCGTGACATCCGCCAACAAATCACTGATGAGATCATGTACGAGATCGCCAGGCTTTTGCCTGAAACCCATCACGGATATTACAGCGGGGTTGAACACGCGCAACAGAAATACCTGGAGTTTTTTGACTTTACCAAACAGCAAATTGATGCGAAAAATGATTGACTTCAAATAAGTGAATATGGTATTATCAATTTGAATTAAGCCCGTTTCAGCACGGGCTACTGTTAAATTATTCCTAAGGAGAAGACTATCAGTACTCAAAATTTCCGTGTAAATGAATTAATCCGTGTCGCAGAGGTACGCCTGATCGGCCCTGAAAATGAAAATATCGGGGTTGTTCCCATCCAGAGAGCCCTCCAGATCGCCAGGGACGCCGAACTTGACCTTGTGGAAGTTGCTCCGAATTCTGAACCGCCGGTTTGCCGGGTGATGGATTTTGGGAAGTTCCTTTACGAGCGCACGAAAAAAGAAAAAGAAGCACGAAAATCCCAAACCAAGATAGAAGTTAAAGAAATTCGACTTCGTCCAAAAACCAATGAGCATCATCGTGGTTTTAAAACCCGCGATGCACGGCGCTGGTTGTTGGAAGGTAACAAGGTCAAAGTGACCATCCGCTTCAGGGGAAGGGAGATCACCTACCCTGAGATCGCCCTTCAGGACCTCAAGGAGATCTCCGAGGAATTATCTGATGTTGCCCTGATTGAACAGGCTCCGAACATCGAAGGCAGGACCATGGGTATGGTACTTGCCCCCTCAAAGCCCGCGAAAAAGAAAGTTGTGGAACCTGAAAAAACCGAGCAGGTTCCAGAAGCCTGACCATTTTTCCAGGAAATGCATTATTCTGGTATAATTCGCGGTTGCGCAAACAACCGCGTAATTTGTTGAGAGGAGTTCGCTGTGCCACGTAAGCTAAAGACAGGTAAGTACAAACTAAAGACCCACAAGGCAACTTCCAAACGGTTCCGCCTGACCGGGTCTGGCGTCTTGATGCGAACCAAAGGTGGAAAAAGCCACCTTCGGCGACGTACGTCAAAACGTTCCAAGGCATTGTTCGCTGAGATGGTTACTGTCCAGGGTGACAAGATCATTCAGCGCGTCAACCGACTTGCTCCAAACATGGAGAAGTAGGTCGACCAGTCGTCCAATCCGCATTAGTGCAACTGTTGGGTGCATATAACTGGTTTCAAAAACCGGCGCCCAGGGGTCTGCAAAGGAGTAAAACATGGCTCGTGTAAAAGGTGGCCCTTTTAGCCATCGTCGTCACAAGAGAGTTTTGAAATTCACCAAAGGCCAGTTCGGAAGCCGGCATCGCCTGATCCGCCGCGCGAACGAAGCCCGGTTAAAAAGCATGTGGTACGCAACTCGCGACCGCAAAAACCGCAAACGTGATTTGCGCCGCTTATGGATCACCCGCATCAACGCCGGGGCCCGCTTGAATGGCATTTCTTACAGTCAGTTGATCTTTGCCTTGCGCAAAGCCAATATTCAACTGAACCGCAAGATGCTGGCAGACCTTGCCGCCCGTGATCCGCAGGTATTTGCCGCAATTGTGCAAAAAGCAAAAGAAGCATAAATCCAACTCCACAAACTCAACACGGGATGGTCCAGTACCATCCCGTTTTTGTTTACGCGCACTTTACAGTAGAATAATGTTTATGACAAATCTGAAATCCGATCCTCTCTCGTCTTTTCAGAACCCGCGCATCCAGCAATTGCGCAATTTTCTGACTCAAAGAGAAGCCCGAAATGCATCAGCGGTTTTTGTCACTGAAGGTGTTCGCCTGGGGGAAGAGGTACTCAATTCCGGCATCACTCCAATAACTGTTTTCTTCAGCGCGAACATTTCCTCCCGCGGGAAAGTGCTGGTGGAACGCTGTCTGCAGCTCGGGGTTGAGGTTCTTGAACTGGATACCTCCCTGATGCACCGGGTTTCGGAAACCGAAACCTCCCAGGGGTTGTTGCTCGTTATTCCTCAGAACCAAATCCCCCTACCCCAAGCGCCCTCCCTTGTTCTCGTTCTCGATCAACTTCGCGATCCAGGTAACGCCGGAACGATCCTGCGTTCTGCCGCTGCAGCAGGGGTTGAAGCCGTGTTTATCACCCCCGGTACGGTGGACGTTTATTCTCCAAAGGTTGTACGTTCGGCGATGGGAGCTCACTTCCATTTGTGCATCAGCAACAAAAAATGGCCTGAAATTACAGCATATTTTAAGCAAGAATCCGGGAATCAACTCACCATCCTGCTCGCAGATTCCCACGCTGGCAGCACCATGTGGGAAAGCAACTTGAAAGACCCTATCGCCCTTGTGATTGGTGGAGAGGCAGATGGCGCCAGCATGGAGGGATGTGCAGCCGCCGACGCCAGGATCCACATTCCCATGCCGGGGAATTTTGAGTCACTCAACGCCGGTGTCGCCGCCTCCATCATATTATTTGAAATCCTGCGCCAGAGGTCAGAATGAGAATTCGTTCCATCACCAGTTTCTACGATCCACGTTCTGAATCCCTCCACCTCGATCTCGAAAAGCTTGCCAGGTTTAGCGGCAAACTTCAAGAAATCCTCAACAATGAGAACATACCGGTTCAATCCACCAGGCTGGCAACAATTCCTTTCCCCTTCTACCTGCCGGAAGATTCCACGCAAGCCTGCAAAGTCGCCAGCAGGATGCAAAGCCAGGCACTTGATATGGGTTGGCAATACCTGTCGTTAGGACCGGCGTTGCCTGGCGCGCCTGACTCCTACGCGCTGATTCCATCCATACTCCAGGCAGCAGAGAGCGTCTTTTGCGGAGCTGTAATCGCTGAGGCAGGGTTTGTACATCCGCGCGCGATCCGCAAGAGCGCCAATATTATCAACAAAGCGGCTAATATCACCAAAGATGGATTCACCAACTTACGTTTTGCCGCGCTTGCCAACGTTGCCTCATATGCACCGTTTCTGCCTGCTGCTTACGCAAAACCGGGCAATCCACCCTCCATTTCAATTGCTGTGGAATGTGCTGACGTTGTGCTTAATACATTCAAAAACAGCAAAGACCTGCAGAAATCTAGGCAAATGCTCATCAACCAGCTTGAGGATGCTGCCGATGCAATCAGCTCAACAGTGAATCTACTCAACAAAGACTTTCAAATCGAGTTCAGAGGGTTTGATTTTTCACCTGCGCCATTCCCTGAAGACTGGTGCTCGCTTGGCGGGGCAGTGGAAGCGCTTGGATTGGAGCACATCGGCGGGCTGGGAGCTCTCTCTGCTGTTGCTCTAATTGCAGATACTTTGGACAGGGGAAGATGGAAAAAAGCTGGTTTCAACGGCATGATGCTGCCTGTTCTTGAAGATTCTGTCCTTTCCCGCAGGGCGATGGAAGGCAGCCTTTCCATCCAGGACCTGTTACTCTATTCCGCGGTGTGCGGCACTGGTTTGGATACCATTCCTCTAAGCGGGGATGTATCCACTGAAGACCTGATGTGCATCCTATCCGATATCGCTTCGCTTGCAATCCGCCTTGGCAAACCGCTGACCGCCAGGTTGATGCCCCTTCCGGGGAAACAGGCAGGAGATCTGACCGATTTTGATTTTGAGTTTTTTTCCAACACGCGCGTCATGGGATGCAGCGGTCAGCATCTGAAAGCACCATTTTTTGGTGATAACCCGTTCGATTTATTTCCCCGTTCCACTAGCTAAACAGGGGCTGCCTAAAAAGTAGGCAAAAGTTAGTAAAACAGAAAAAAAGAGAGACTG
>CAYVTF010000018.1:0-42453 GCA_964454565.1 uncultured Anaerolinea sp.
TCACCACTTTTGTTAAGGTTCAGCATTTTACAGAAAGAATGTTACACCAACAAAAAAAAGGAGAAATCATGAAACTCTCAATTCACATAGAAAATCCAGAATGGAACCAGGTCTATGTAATCCCCAAGGGGACAACCGAAGAGCAATTACAAGGAGAAGTGTATAAAGAGATCAGGAAAACTGCCGGAGCAGTGAACAACCACCTAGCCTGTTATTCCTGGGGCACGAAAACAGAAGTCAAGTATTGCGGATCGGTTGCCAGGGATTATCAGCACGGAGGGTATAAATCCAGTCTTGAAGGCAGGGTACACAATTACTTTAAGAACCACCGGCAACAGGAAAACGGTCGTAAGAACTCAAACTTGAACGTATTTGAAAATATCTGCCAGACATTGCAGAACGAGGATGTGATTCTCTCCGTATTGTTATTTGAACGAGTTACTCTCGGTGATAAAGTCTTCACCTATCAAGAGTATTCTGAGAATCCAGAATTAATACAGGCTGTGGAATTATTGCTTGTTTGTTATTACAAGAATATCGGTCAAAGTCCGTGGAACAGGACACCATCAACAAGAAAACCAAAAAAAGAGGAGGAACCAATGCTTAAATCAGCGCAACATCAAATTGGATCACACACCGGGGCAGAAGAGATCCGGGCATACATTATGAAGCAATATATCAACCCCTGCAGAGAGAACGGAATCAAACAGGTTCATTTACGTTCCGGGGATATTCACAAAGAACTAAAGCTCAAAAACAAAATGCCAAATGTTTGCCAGGTGATTGACGGGAAGATTTTTCAAGAGAGAGCAGGGCTAAAACTGCTTAACCGGAAAGGACCAAAACAGAGCAGTACAGTCGAGTGGCTTTTCCAGATTGAAGATGCTTTTTGAAAATTGACTACTTATGAAGTGCTGGTCTTGAGGCTTCCGCGTGGACGCCTCTTTCCATGATGATAATCATTAGTTTGAAAAATATGTAACTCGGATTGTGTTTTTACCAATGGTATTAAAAACCGGGCACAGCGCCACCTCTTGCTTTGCTCGCACCACTCATTTTATTCGGGTGTGCAAAGATCGCGAGCTGCGCCTCTACCAAAACGGGGCGAATGCAATTCGCCCCTACAAAACCTTTTCGTGTTTTTTGTGTGTTTCGTGGTTTTAATAATTAGAGCAATTGGTGGAATTCGTGGACAAGATTTTAGAAATTCGCGCTAATTAGCGGATAAGCGGTCGTGCCCTTCATCATTGACCATTGCCGGAGCCTAAACTAAAATACACCTACCTATTCAACAAGCGAGGAACTGACAATGGACATCCAGACCCAACTAAAACAACGCGTCGCCGCTGACCGCGACCGCATCATCACCTTCATGCGCGAGATCTGCGCCATCCCCTCCATGGATTCCCTCATCGGTCCCGTCGGTGAGCGCATCCAGGCGGAAATGCGCGCCCTCGGCTTCGACGAAGTCCGCTTCGACAAAATGGGCAACACCATCGGACGCATCGGCAACGGTCCCAAGGTGCTGCTCTATGACTCGCACATCGACACCGTGGGCGTGGGCGACCGCGAGGACTGGGGCTGGGATCCCTTCACCGGCAAGGTGGAAGATGGCGTGCTCTACGCCCGCGGCGCCTGCGATGAAAAAGGCAGCACCCCGGGCATGATCTACGGCCTGGCCGCCGCGCGCGACCTGGGCCTGCTGGATGGCTACACCGCCTACTACTTCGGCAACATGGAAGAGTGGTGCGACGGCATCGCCCCCAACGCCTTCGCTGAGGTTGACCCGGGCGTGAAACCCGATTTCGTGGTCATCGGCGAGCCCACCAAGATGAACGTCTACCGCGGGCACAAGGGCCGCATCGAGCTCAAGATCACCGCCTCCGGGCGCTCAGCCCACGCCGCCTTCCATTACCTGGGCGACAACGCCGTGTACAAGATGATCTCCATCATCAACCTCATCCGCGAACTCGACCGGCGCATGCGCTTCGGTCAGGGCGCCCACCCCGTGCTGGGCAATCCCTCCATCGCCATCACCAACGTGGAAGTGAGAACCAACTCCCTCAACGCCGTGCCGGACCAGTTCACCATCTACATTGACCGCCGCATCACCCTCAACGAGCCGCACGACGACGTCATCAACCTCATCAAGGGGCTCATCCCCGATTACCTGCAAAGCGAGATCATCGTCGAGGAGCTGTTCTACGACACGCCCTCCTACACCGGCTTCACCTTCCCCATCGCCAAGTACTTCCCCGCCTGGCTGCAGGAGGAGACTCACCCCCTGGTGGTCGCCGGGCAGAAGTCCATCAGCGACTTGTGGGGTCAAGCCCGGCCCCTGGGCACCTGGGATTTCTCGACCAACGGCATCTACTGGGCGGGCAAAGCCGGCATCCCCTCCATCGGCTTTGGCCCCGGAGACGAGAAGACCGCCCACACCTACATGGAAAATGTTTCCCTGGATGACGTGGTCAGCGCGGCCGAGTTCTACGCCTACCTGCCCAAAGCATTATCGGATGGCAAACTGTAGGGGCGTCCGGTTGGACGCCCGAATACCCGATGGCCGGTCGGATGCCATGGCACGCCTGCGGTCGTTGATCATCGCCCTGCTCCTCATCCCCATGCTGGCGGGCTGTGTGGCTGTGCCGCAGGTGGAATTGCCCACCCTGCCGCCCAACCCCATCCCCACCTACCTGCCCACCCTGCTGAGCATTCTGCCCAGCGCCACGCCGGTGGCCCCCACGGCTGTCCCCACCCCGCGCGGCACCGTCCACCCCGAGACCGCGCCCGTTACCGAAGAATCCATGTTCGAGTTCATCAGCGAAACTGTCCCCGATGGCACAAGGGTTGAGCCGGGTCAGGCTTTCAGCAAGACCTGGCGCTACCGCAACGAAGGTCCGCTCAAATGGACGAAAGGGTACGCGTTTGTGCGCCTGTCCGGCTCTCCCGCGGGTCAAACCCTCAACAGCCCCGCGTTGGTGGATATCAGCCGCGAGGTCTCGCCAGGAGAAGAGGTGGATTTCACTGTGGACTTCGTTGCCCCCCCGGAAGATGGCATCTACTCCGTGGTCTACCAGATCATGAACGACCGCGGCGAGCTGTTGGCGGGCACTGAATCGTGGGTCACCATCGTGGTGGGCGAGGTGCTCATCTCCTCCAACGCGCAGGTCACTGCCACGCTGCAGAAAGGGGATTTTGAGCTCGGCCTGGCGGAAGTGGACTTCTGTATGGATATGCCCGATGCGCGCGCCTGGTACCCCTGGGACGTAATCCTCACCCTGGATGAGCGCAGTTTCACCCCCGAAGGCAGCCTCATCCAACCCGCCACCGCCACCAGCGCGCACAAGTGCTTCCGCTACTCCTTCACCGTCCTCGACCTGCTGGCCAGCGGCAAGCCTTTCACCCTCACCATCGGCAAAGTCTCGCTCCCGCCGGAAGTCAACCTGGCGGAGAACTGTGCTGCCGCCCACGCCGCCCTCACCGCGCAGTACCCCGGCCTGGAGTTCAAGTGCACCGGTCCGGGCTACTTCTACGCTGACCTGGTGCTACCGGCCGGCATGAGCGCCGAGGAAGCAGATGCCCTCATCCTGGACGCCATGTCCAGCGCCATCCACGGCCCGTGGATACTGAGTGGCACCCTTAATTAATTCGAGAAATAATTATTGGACTTGTTGCAGCACGTTCAGCACCAGCAGCGTCAACCAGCGCGAGGGCTGTTTTTTCTGTCCGAACTCCCAAATCTTCCAGACCGTCCAGATGGATTCGGGCGTAAAGCGGCCGTCAGCGTCAGCCTTGGCGCGGATTAGCGCCGCCATCTCTAATAAGCGCGGGTCGGTGCGCAACCAGGGGAACTGTGCCATCACGTGCGTGACATGCAGAATGTCGTACCACACCAGTGGAGCCTTGAGCTTGCAGAAGTCATTGCCCATGTAGAAGATGTAAGGGTGATACTCCTGCCTCCGCTCCCAGGCTGAGAGAATTGCTTCCGCCCCGCTGCGCGCAGCATCTCCATCGCGTCGGTCTGGCATAAGCGCCAGCAGCTTGAGCATCACCAGGTTCGCGTAGGGGCAGGGGTCATCCTTGCGCCCGGGTCCGCGGAAGGTACCCAATTCCTGCGAGACCGCGCATGGCCAGCCGTTACCGCGCACCAGCCCGGCCAGGTGCTCAATGCCCTGCCGCACCCGCGGGTCATCTGCCAGTCCCATGCGGGCGAGAGCATAGAGGATCGAGGGCGAGTCGCACAGCGCCCAGCCCCAGGTGTCCTCCCCGCTGCCGCCGTAATGCGGCGAGACGTTGCCCAGCATCTGCACCGGTCCGAGCGGGTCGCGGTGCTGGAGAATGTGCTCGATCACCTCGCTCATGCCCGCGTCTGTGACGTTCAGTCCGATGTCCGCGGCGAAGGTAAGCTTGTGCAGCAACGTGCCGGCGCTCTTGTGACTGTTGATGATCCCGCCCGGCCAACCCTGCAGCTCGCTGACCAGTGTGCGAATCAACGGGTGAGCCAGCATGTCAGAACGCGCCGCCTGCACTTCAGCGTCGTCCACGCTTTGCCCCAGCAGATGCACGTGAGTTCCATACACCACCCACGGGTCGCCTTCCAGCAGCCATTCAAGCACTGTGTTCATCGATCCTCCCGTTGCCTGGTTAGATTATCGCACGATTCAGCACCCGGGTGACAGGTCTGCGCCAAAATAGCCCAAAAAATCGCTTGACAGACCCTTTTGGCAGGTATATACTACGCTTAATTCCATAAGTTTCTTCGGGGCAGGGTGCGAGACTCAGGTCTCAATTCCCGATCGGTGGTGATAACCCACGAGCGCAAAAGCGCGCATGATCCGGTGCAATTCCGGGGTCGACGGTACAGTCCGGATGAGAGAAGAATTCTGGTATCAGGATAGTTTACGCGCCTGTACCCTTCAGCCCCGAAGAAGAATACTTCGAGGCTATTCTTTTGGATGCGCTGAACCGAGAACAGGACAATCAGAAATATCAACCCGCCGCCAGGCCGGTACTGCAGTTCCTTGCCCGTAACAATGGCTGGCTGGTGCTGGTGAGCCTGGTGGTGCTGTTGGGCGCCTGGCAGTTGGCGGTGAGCCTCTGGAGCCTGCCGGCTTTCCTGCTGCCCTCCCCGGCGGCCGTGTGGCAGAAGTTCCTGGTCGTACTGGCCAATGGCAGCCTGGTGAGCAACGCCCTGGTGACGCTTTACGAGGTGGTGCTGGGGTTGTTCTTTGGCAGCCTGCTAGCCACCATACTGGGCTACGCGCTGGCCAAATCACGCCTGCTCGAAAAGATGATCTCCCCGTACCTGGTCGCCAGCCAGGCCATCCCCATCGTCGCCATCGCCCCGCTCATCGTCATCTGGTTCGGACCCGGCATCTTCTCCAAGATCCTGGTGTGCGCCATGACCGTCTTCTTCCCGGTGCTGGTGAACACTATGCTCGGCTTCAGGGCGGTCTCAGCCAACCTGTACGACCTGATGAGTTCCATGCGCGCCACGCGCCTGCAGAAACTGCGCCTGCTGGAGATCCCCGCGGCGCTGCCCGTGCTCTTCAGCGGGCTGCGGATCGGCGCAGCGCTATCAGCCATCGGCGCGGTGGTGGGCGAGTTCGTCGGCTCGGACCAGGGGCTGGGCTTCCTCATCAACGTCGGCCGCGGGCAGTATGACACTGCCCTGGTGTTTATCGCCATCTTCTCGCTCATTCTCATGGCCCTGGCACTGTATGGGCTGGCCATGTTCGCCGAACGCCGCTCCACCCGCTGGAAGAACGCTGACCGCGGGTGAGATCCAAACAAAGGTGAAACTGATGAAATCAAAAGTATTGATACTGATCCTCACCCTAACGCTGCTGCTTGGCGCATGCGACCAGGCTCCGACCGAACCCGCACCATTGACCAAGGTCAGGCTCCCGGTAGGGTACATCCCCAACGTGCAGTTCGCCCCCTTGTACGTGGCGATCGAAAAGGGGTTTTACACGACGAATGAAGTTGAGGTGGAGATTGACTACAGCATGGAGAACGACAACACCGTGCTTGTGGCCACAAATGAGATCCAGTTTGCCGTGGTATCGGGTGAACAGGTGTTGATGGCGCGTGCCCAGGAGATGCCGGTTGTGTACGTGATGGCCTGGTACCAGCAGTACCCGGTGGGCATCGTAGCCAAGGCCTCCTCCGGCATCAAGACCCTCTCCGATCTGCGCGGCAAAAAACTTGGATTGCCCGGTCTTTACGGGGCGTCCTACATCGGCGCGATTGCCATGCTGGAATCCGCGGGCTTGTCCGAGTCGGATCTCACCCTGGATTCCATCGGTTACAACCAGGTGGAGATGCTGGCGGAAGACAAGGACGACGCGGTGGTGATCTACGTGGCCAACGAGCCGGCGCAATTAAAGAAAATGGGCGAGGAAATTGTGCTCTTCAAGACCTCCGATTCTGTGCAACTGGTGGGCAACGGCATCATCACCAATGAAAAGACACTGGCCGAAAACCCTGCCCTGGTGGCGAAGGTGGTGGCGGCTACCCTGGAAGGGATCGATTACGTCATCGAACACCCCGATGAAGCCTTCGAGATCTGCAAGAAGTACGTGGCCGACCTGGATGAAGCGGACCGCGAACTGCAAATGCAGGTATTATTGAACTCCATTGAACTGTGGAAGGGCGAGCGCATGGGTTACTCCGATGCGCAGGCCTGGGAGAACATGCAGCGCATCATGCTTGAGATGGGACTCATCCCGGCTGAGGTTGACCTCTCCTATACATTTACCAACGACTTTGCCCGCTAATTGTTATGACTGATTCCGGCTTCCTCAACATCACGCAACTCGGCATGAAGTTCAAAGGAACTGATGCCGACCTGGAAGTATTGAGGGATATCGACTTTCGACTACATGAACAGGAGTTCATCTGCGTGCTAGGGCCTTCAGGCAGCGGCAAGAGCACATTACTGCGCCTCATCGCGGGATTGCTCAAACCTACTGCAGGGGAGATCCAGTTCACCTGCGGGGAGGGCACTCCACACATCGGGTTGGTGTTTCAGCAGGCCAACCTGATGCCCTGGCGTGACGTGCGTCAGAACATTGCCCTGCCCCTCGAACTGAGAGGGTTGCCAAAGGGGGATATCGACCGCAGGGTGGAGGACATGATCGAACTGGTCGGGCTGGAGGAATTTGGCAGCAGCTGGCCATCCCAGCTTTCCGGGGGGATGGCGCAACGCGTGGCCATTGGACGGGCGTTCATCCAGGAGCCGGACCTGTTGCTGCTGGATGAGCCTTTCGGCTCGCTGGACGCGCTCACCCGCGAACGCATGGGGTCGGAGTTACTGCGGCTGTGGCAGGGGCAACGCACCGCGGTGATCATGGTGACGCATTCCATCTCCGAGGCGCTGCTGCTTTCTGACCGCGTGCTGGTGTTCACTCCCCGCCCCGGGCAAATATTGCGGGATATTGAAGTGCCTTTTGCCCGGCCGCGCCGCGAGGAACTGCGTTACACCACCCAATTCCAAGACCTGGAACGCGAGTTGCGTAGTTATATTCAGGAAAAAATCAATTAGATTCGGGGGATTTCCAGCAGCAGGTTATCCAGCATCAAGCGCAGGTTGGAGTTCTGTTCCAACTGGTCCATGCTGTTGAGAATGGCGTTAACCATGGACAGGGCAACAGCCGGTGTGACCTGCCCGGCCGTGTTTTGAATCTCCTGTTGCAGGTCGAGGTTGGTCAGTTTGTTACCCTGTCCGGCCTGGCACAAGAGCACATCGCGCGCGATGGAGAGCCAGACCTGCAGCGCATGGCGCAGCTGGTCGCGGTTGCGGCTGAGGGCATCCACAGCGGAGAATCGCTCGCGCCGGTTGAGCGGCAGCAGGCGCAGGAACTCGTTGGCGTGAAACAAGCGTTTTTCCTGCGTGGCCGGGTCCTTCGCCATTTTTAAGGCGGTCCCGGTGCGACCGTCTGACAGCCTGGCGTACAGGCGGGCATCTTGCGCGGGTAATCCCCAGCGTTCAGCCAGCGCGGACTCGAGGGTTTCCACGGATACGGGGCGCAACCGCAGGATCTCGCAGCGTGAAGAGATCGTCGGCAGCAGGGTGTCGGCCGAATCCGCCGTCAGCAGCAGGATCACTTGCCTGGGGGCTTCTTCGAGGGTTTTCAGGAGCGCGTTCTGGGCATTGGGGTTTGCCTGTTGAAAGTTCAACAGAAGCGCGATGCGGTATTTGGCTTCGTAAGGCGAGAGCGACAGGCTATGCTGAAGCTTTCTCACCTGGTCCACCTTGATCATGCCGCCTTCACTTTCGGCTTCAACGATGCTCAGGTCGGGCTGCTGCTGGCTCATGGTTTGGCGGCACACGCGGCACTTTCCGCAGAACTCGCCGGGAGACGGCGGGGCGGTGCAGTTGATGGCACAGGCAAATGCCAGCGCCATGCTGCGCCGGCCAATTCCCGGCGCGCCGGTGAAAAGGTAGGCGTGGCGGGTTTCGCCGCTGGCGATGTGTTTTTTGAGCAGCTTCTCAGCCCACTCGTGGCCTTGCAGGTCCCAACTCATAGAGGGATTTTAGCCCAGAAGTTGAGCCAGTGCAAATTCATCCTCGAATTATCGCTAATTGGTCTAATCAGGAAAGAGCATTAGAGCGGAGAAAATCATAATCCACTCGATACCCGAAGTGAATAAAATTCATCCGCGAATGATCTTCAATTGGTCTAATTAGGAAAGAGCATTAGAGCGGAGGAAATTATTTTCCACTTAATTCCCAAGTTGAAAAAATTCATCCGCGAATTATCGCCAATTGGTCTAATTAGGAAAGAGCATTAGAGCGGAGAAAATTGTAATGATTCTTTGTGTTCTTTGGGGTCTGTTTTCTTTGCACCCTGGCGAGAGAGATGCATTAATCGATCGAGGGTGAGCTGATCTCGGAGAAGGGCACCCAGGCAAGGATGGTGGTTCCCATGCCCGGTTCCGAGGAAATGTCCACCTCGCCGCCGGCGTTTACAGCCCGGGTTTCCATGTTGGAAAGGCCGTGACCGATGGTGAGTTTTACCTTTTCCTGGTCAAACCCGCGCCCGTCGTCGCGCACTTCCAGCAGTGCCCGTTCTGCGGTGGTCCACACCGTCACTTCCACCTTGCGCGCCTTGGCGTGCTTGGCGATGTTTGCCAGCGCTTCCTGGCAGATGTGGAAGAGTGCCAGCGCCTGCGGCTGCGAAAGTCGAACCATGCCCTCCCTGGGACCGTTGAACACCACCTCGACCAGTGTGTTGGCGTGGAACTCCTGCACCAGGCGTTGCACCCCGTGTGTCAGTTCCTCGTCCTTCAACTGGCGCGGACGCAGGTCGAGGATATAGGCGCGAATATCGCGAATGGTGCTGTTGAGGTCAGCGATCGCCTGCTCAATGCGGCTGGTGGCCTGTTGCGGGCTTTCCTTCAGTAACAGGCGCGCGTGTTCCAACGTTAACCCGACGGCGTAAATGGATTGGATGATACCGTCGTGCAGGTCCATGCCGATGCGCTCACGTTCCTCCAGGATTGCCAGCCGGCGACCCTGGATGTTAAGGCGCACGTTCTCGATGGCCGTGGCCATCCAGTCCGCGATGGACTGGGCAAATTGCACGTCAAAATCCTCCAGAGGGTGAGGATGGCTGGTAGCGACGCATAGAACGCCCACCACGCCGCGCCGCCCGTTGAGCGGTACCACTGCCAGCTGATGCAGACCTTTCAGCTTGGTTTCCGGGTTCAGGTCTGCATATTCATTTTCGGTCAGGTTGAGCACGATGGGGCTGCCGCTCCTGGCCGCCCTGCCGACCGTGCTCTCGCCCACTGCGAACTGCGAACGTTTCCATAGGCTTTCGACCGCATTGCCTTTATGTAGCACCAGGTTGAGGGTTTTGCTGTCTTCGTGTTTGACAAATGTCTCACTCACTTCCAGGCGCAGGTAGTCCATCAATTGTGTCATCCCCTGGTCCACGATCTCACTCACCTCGGTGCTGGTGGCGAGCGTGGCAGTGAGCAGGTTAAGCATGGACAGGTTTTCGTTCTGACGGATAAGCGCACGATCGTGCACCATGTAATCGCGGTAGAGCCTGGCGTTGGTGATGGCAGCACCGGCGTACTTTGCCAGGATCTCAACCAGCACCTGGTCGTCTGCGTCGAATTCGGATCCGCCTGTCTTGTCAGTAAGGTAGAGTTGACCGATCTGCCGCAGGCCCTGGTGAATGGGAACGCCGAGAAACGAAGTCATTTTGGGGTGATTGGGTGGAAATTCGCTGTGCAGCGGGGAACTGGCGATGTGGCTGATGCGCATGGACTTTTTTGCGTGGGCTAACTCGCCGATCAGACCCAGCCCGAAGGGTGGGTGCGGTATTTGCTCCATCTCCGCGCGCGACATGCCCACCGGGATGAACTTGTCCAGTTTACCTTCTTCGTCCAGGGTCCCCAGGGCGGCGTAACTGGCGTTGGCTGTTTCAAGCGCGATGGACGGTATCTTTTCCAGGACGGCATCGATCGAAATTTCACTGACCAGCTCAGCCGCGGCGTTATGCAGCCTGAGCAGGCGTTTGTCGAAGGATTCGTGGGTTTGCGGAAATGGGAACATAAGCATATTGTCGTTCAGTTAATTGTAATCGACTCGCGGGAAACCCGTCAAACCAGCTGCAATCCCTGTACAAGGACGAAAAAACCGAGAATTTGGATTAGCTTTTGGATATAATGAACCCGAGGTAAAAAATGGAAAACTTCTTTACACGAAAAGCTGAAGAAAACCGGTTCAAGAGCGAGGGGAGGCTGCCTCCGGGTCAAGCATTGACCCAAAAGTTTCCTGTGCTGCATTATGGCCCGGTACCCCAGTTTGATCCGCTCACATGGGATTTCAAGGTGTGGGGGCAGGTGGAAACCCCGCTGCGCCTGACTTATGACGAGTTTATGCAACTACCCAGGACCAAACTGGTGATGGACATTCACTGTGTCACGCGCTGGAGCAAGTTCGACACCGAGTGGGAAGGGGTGCTGGTGAAGACCCTGATCGATACTGGATTGGTGAAGCTGCTGCCCGGCGTTAAGTATGTGGTGCAGCACGCCGAGTACGGGTTCACCACCAACCTGCCGCTCGAGATCACCCTGGCGGAGAACTTCCTGCTGGCCACGCACTTCGATGGCGAGCCCATCACCCCCGAGCATGGCTTTCCCCTGCGCGGCGTGGTTGGCGCCATCCCGCAATCAAACCTGAAGACCCCGTATTTCTGGAAAGGTGCCAAGTGGCTGCGCGGGCTGGAGTTCCGCGTGGATGACCAACCCGGGTTCTGGGAACGCGCCGGTTATCATAACGACGCCGATATCTGGAAAGAAGAACGTTTCGGAGATTGACCCCTTTTGATCTGCAGAAGAAAAATCCACACCTGTGTAACACCTGGTGTGGATTTTCATTTGATACTAGTAGACGATCTACCTGGCTTTGAGGATGTAACGGGCGTACAGCCCCACGCCAATCCCGGCTATCAGGATGATGCCTCCCAGCACCACCAGCAATAACGACCCTCCCTCTCCGTTCGCTTCGGAATTGGGTCCGGCGTTACCGCTGATCTGTGCGCTGAAGTTGACCGTGGAGGTGTCCCCGCCTTTTAAGTTGATGATGTAGCTCTGCGCGGAGGTGGGATTGAATCCCTCGGGGATGGCCACGCTGATGCTGTATTCCCCTTCGGGGATGTCAGCAAAGCAAATGGGCTCGCCGGTGTTGAGCGTGGTGCCCACGTTGGAGTACTTGCCTTCCTTGTGGGAAATGCTCACCTTGCCGCCGATGATGCCCGTGTTGGTGGTTTCGCTGGCTTCTGCCATGGCGTTGCCGTTGACGTCATCGTAGAGATAGACGCAGATGGTGCCGTAACCCTGGATAGGCTCGGGCGTGGGCAGGATGGAAGTGGGTGTGGGTGATGGTCCGGCGGTGATCACCGGAGTGGGGATGGTGCCGAGCAGTAACTTCTGCCCCACCTGCAAAAAGCGGCAGGTGTCAAAGGTGAGGTTGTTCAGCTCGCGTAAGGTTTCCAGGGGGATATTGTTCAGCAGTGAAATGGTATCGCAGTTGTCGCCTTCCTTCACGGTGTAATAGATGGCACCGTTGGCTTCGGCGGTGGGCGTAAAGTACAACACCTGGGCGATGGCCGGCCTGGAGAGCAACGCCGACCCCAGTAGGAATACCAGTGCAGCCAGCAGCATTATGAAAGTGAAAAAACCCTGTTTCCTGGTAATACGGTTCATGCTGCAGATTATAACATCGTTCTTTTAGCCACCTGCCCGGTTGAAAACTGGCGCGAAACGAAAAAGTTCCAGGTTGCGAATTGATTCATGACTTCTCACTGATTGCTTTTTTGGCATTTCGTGTAAAATTAAATCGTTACACGATACCCTGTACGTTACCTGAAGGAGGAAAACATGTACCAGAAATTAGTAATTGTTGGACGGCTTGGAAGAGACCCCGAAATGCGCTTCACCCCCACCGGGCAGGCAGTGACCAGTTTTTCAGTAGCCACTGACCGCCAATACACCGACCAGGCCGGCAAACCGGTAAAAGAAACCGTCTGGTTCCGCGTCACCGCCTGGGGAAAACTGGCCGAAACCTGCAACACCTACCTGCAAAAGGGCAAGATGGTGCTCATTGAAGGCCGGCTCACCGTGGATTCCAAGACCGGCGGTCCGCGCGTTTGGACCGGGCAGGATGGAACCCCGCGCGCATCCTACGAAGTCAATGCGCAGACGGTGAAGTTCCTGTCCGCGCGTTCTGAAGGCAGCGGCGAGGGCGGCGTTGAAGAAGACATGGAACAGGGTCCCTCTGAGGAAATTCCCTTTTAGGGCAGCACCATGACACACGACCCGAAAAATCCGGCCCAGGGGCTGCCGCCAATGGAACTTCCGGAGGATTTGGAGCCTGTCTACAGCAACCTGGCGCGCATCAGCCACACCCCCTCGGAATTGGTGGTTGATTTTAGCCGCATATTACCCGGGCAGACGCGATTGACAGTTCTCATGCGCGTGATGCTCTCGCCCGTTGGCGCCAAGTTGCTGCTGCGTGCCCTGGCAGAGAACATTGCCCGCTACGAAGCCACTTTCGGCGTCATCAACCTGCCCGGCGGTTCCGGGCTGGCGGATGACCTCTTTAAACAGGTGCACCCACCCGAACCCCCCATAACGGAGTAAGATGCAGCAATTTAACGAAATCGTAGAAAATGCCCGCAAGATCTTTGATGAGCGCACCCGCGTGCGCGACCATGCCCTTGTACAGGCGCGTCAGTTGACGCGCCTGTCAGCTTTAACCATCCGCGCCGTCCACCGCAGCGACCACGAGGAATCCCAATCGCTGCTCAGCGAGGCAAAGGAACTGGTGGAAAGCATGAAGCGCGACCTTTCTGCCCACCCCGACCTGTATTTCGCGGGGTACACGCAGGACGCCATCAAGGAATTCGCAGAAGCCAGCCTCACCTGCGCGCTTATCGAGAACCGCCGCCTGCCGCGCCCGGAAGAACTGGGCATCGAGTACGCCACCTACGTCAACGGCATGGCAGAGACCATTGGCGAGATGCGCCGGCGCTGCCTGGACATATTGCGCCAGGGCTACTCGCAAGAGGCGGAGCGCCTGCTGAGCGCCATGGACGAGATCTACAACTTCCTGGTGACCATGGACTACCCGGATGCCATCACCAACGGACTACGCAGGCAGACCGACCTGGTGCGCGGCATCATCGAGCGCACGCGTGCCGACCTCACGTTGAGCCAGCGCGAGCAGCACCTGCAGGAGGCGCTGGAGCGCTTCAGCGAGAAATTTCCGGGGATGAAGGGGGATTAAGGAGAAGGTACATCCACAGGGAGTAAATTGGGAAATTTCTTAGAATCTGAAAAGATTACACAGACAGCCTTTAAATTGACCTCGCCTACTTTTAGTGAACAGGCGAGGTCTGAAGGTTTTTACCGAACAAAGTATCGACCTTTTTGTCTACCCCTTGAGAGAGCAGAAGAAAATTTATACCCACCAATTCGTGAATTAGCAAAGAGGTTTTTTAAAGATCACGATATAAAATGGCATGATGGGATAAATGGAAATCCCAGTAATCATCTTTGTGATTCGCAGTTGTGTTGCGTCAACTTTATGTTTCCTTTTGCTCAACAACCCGAAGCGTTAGCGAACTTACTGAGAATTTTCTTCCCGGAGCTAAAGGGGATGCTTCCTGTTGAGGACGGGTATTACGTTTCTTTTGAGTGGATTGGTGAAAGGAATTATCTTGGTGAAAGGACTTCATCTAAAAACAATAGAACACGGGGAGCTAATTTCACCAGTGCTGATGCTGTTGTGAAGTTCGACAGGTTAGATGGGAAAAAACAAATTGTTTTGATTGAGTGGAAGTATACCGAATCCTATAGTCCTATTCCGCTTGCAATTGCAAAGACAGGAACAAGCAGGGTGGATATTTACCGCCATCTTCTTGAGGCAGAGGATTGTCCTATTAATAAAGATCTAATCCCGAACCTCGAAGACTTGTTTTTCGAGCCTTTCTACCAGTTGATGCGTCAGCAGTTTCTCGCAAACGAAATGGAAAAAGCTGAGGAAATGGAAGCGGATATTGTTAGCTTGATGCATATTTCTCCTGCCCACAACAATGATTTTAAACGTATTACTTCAAAACGATTTTTTGGTTTAGGGAGCAGCGCCATAGGTGTTTGGGAAAATCTGATCATAAATAAAGACAGATTCTTGGGGATCTCAACTGAAAAGCTGTTTGGTGGAGCCGCTCGAGAAGTGATAAGAGGAATGGATAAATGGTTAGACTACATTCAAGCTCGTTATCCATGGGTGAAAGAACCATGAAAAGGACAGTATTTGTTGTCTCTTAAGTAATTTTCGGAAGAAAAATGACTACCTCGCAAAAATCCAAACCCATTCTTCTCGCCAAAGCCCTGTTGTGGATGGGCGCAGGCGTGGTTGGCATGGCAGCGCTGTTCTTCCTGCCCGCTGGCACGCTGCATTACTGGCAGGCGTGGGTACTGCTGGGTGTGCTCACCATCTCCACCCTGGTCCTCTGCGTCTACCTGTTGATCAAGGACCCCCAGACGCTGCAGCGCCGGATGAAACACAAGGAACGCGACCCTCAACAAAACAAGCTCATCAATTTCTCGGGCATCTTCCTCTCACTGGTCTTCCTGTTGCCCGGCCTGGACCGGCGACTGGGCTGGTCTCACCTGCCGGTGTGGGTGGTGATCCTTGGAGACGGAATGGCATTTACCGGATTCCTGCTTTTTTCACTGGTGCTGCGCGAAAACCGCTTTGCTTCGCGGGTGATCGAGGTGGAACAGGGGCAGCAGGTGATCAGCTCGGGGCCGTACGCGGTGGTGCGCCACCCAATGTACGTGAGCATGCTGCTGGTGTACCTGTCCTTCCCGCTGGCGTTAGGTTCTTTATGGGCGCTCATCCCTGCCCTGGCGATGATCCCGATCCTTGGAGTGCGCATCATCAACGAAGAAAAGACGCTGGCTTTGGACTTGCCGGGCTACAATGAATACCTGCAAAAAGTGAAGTATCGGCTGTTACCTGGAATCTGGTAGCAGGCTCCCCGGGTAACACCAGGGATTCGGGGGAAAACAGGTTATACACCTAGCGTTGATCCCGGGTCAACCTTGTATTTCTGTTCGCGTGAAAATTCCAATGTCGTTATAATAACAATATGCCAGACAAACCTGTTTCCATTAAAAGTATTGCCATCGCGGGTCGTCCCGGCTCGGATGAAGTGCTGCACGAGGGCGAGTCCATTCGAGCCTGGTTGGAGGAGCGCGGTGTCACCGTGCTGCTGACCAGGACGGATGACCCCGTGTTGATTGAAGGGATCGGGCAGGGAACCTTTGACCTGCTCATTGCCCTGGGCGGTGACGGTACCATGCTGCGCGCCGGACACCTGGCCGCCCGGGTGGGGTTGCCCGTGCTAGGTATCAACCTGGGACGGTTTGGATTCCTCATGCAGCTATCCCGCAGCGACTGGCGGAAGACCCTTCCGCGGCTGCTGGCGGGGGATTACAAGATCGAGAGTCGCATGATGTTGAAGGCCGAGCAATGGCGCGGCGGTGAACTGCTCAGCTCACACCAGGTGATCAACGAGGTGGTGGTTTGCCGCGGGCAGGTGGTGCGCCCCATCCGCATCCGCGCCGAGGTGGATGGTTACCCGCTCGCCAGTTACGTGGCTGACGGGCTTATCGCCGCCACCCCCACCGGATCCACCGCGTATGCACTGGCGGTGGGCGGTCCAATCATGCCGCCGGAATTACGCAACATCCTCATTGTCGCTGTGGCACCTCACCTTTCAATGGACCGCGCGGTGATCCTGCCCGAGGGTGCCAGCGTGGTCATCACCACCGTCAGCGACCACGAAGCGGTGATGAGCGTGGATGGGCACGCGCCCGTGCTGCTGCAGGACGAAGACCGCGTGATGGTGACTGCCAGTGATTTCACCGCCAAGTTTGTCGTCTTCCAGGAGCCCGGCTACTTCTACCGCAACCTGAGTAATTACATGGAACAAAACCCTTCCATTGGTGACTTTTAATGTCTGAAGTTTCACCCCAAAAAATGTTTTGCTATGTGCACCCCGAGCGCGAGACCTTATTGCGCTGCAACCGCTGCGAACGGCCGATCTGTACATCGTGCGCGGTGCGCACGCCCACCGGTTACCGCTGCAAGGAGTGTGTACGCGGACAGCAAAAGATCTTTGATACCGCGCGCTGGTGGGATTACCCGCTCACGGTACTCACCGCCGGGGTATTGGCCTACCTGGGGAGCTGGGTGGCGGGATTGCTGGGCTTCTTCATCATCTTCATCGCCCCGGTTGCCGGAACGCTCATCGCTGAAGCGGTCAGGAGGATGGTGCGCAAACGCAGGTCGCGCAACCTGGCGTTGTACGCAGCCGGTGCTACCCTGGTTGGAGCCCTGATCCGGCCGGTGATCAGGCTGGTGACCGTGCTGGTGCTGGGGGGCGGGCAGGGGCTGGGCCTGGGGCTGCTGGGGTATCTCTGGCCGGTGGTCTTTGCCCTGTTGGCTGCCAGCGCTGTTTATTACCGCTTAAAAGGGATCCGCCTGTAAAGGATGAGACGCCATGCTCACTGAACTGCACATAGAAAATTTCGCCATCATCCAGGACCTTGAACTCACATTCGGGGAAGGGCTGCTCATCTTCACCGGCGAAACCGGGGCGGGCAAGTCCATCATCCTGGATGCCATCATGGCCCTGGTGGGCGGCAGGGTGGACGCCAGCATGGTACGCAGCGGCAGCGACCGGGCAAGGCTGGAAGCGCGCTTCTCGATTCCCGGAGATTATTCAGCAGAGATCATTGCCATTCTCAAACGCGAGGAATTGTTCGAGAACGAAAAAGAACTCACCCTCGGGCGCGAGGTCCGCAGCGGCGGGCGCTCGGTGGCGCGCATCAACGGCAGCAGTGTTAATGTTGCCTTATTGAAAGAATTGGGCAGTTACCTGGTGGATATTCACGGGCAGTCTGAGCACCTTTCACTGCTGGACGTGCGTTCACACCTGGGGCTGCTGGACCGTTACGCCGACAACGGGTCTGACCTGGCAGAATACAGGCAGCGATACCATGCGCTGCAGTCCATCCGCAAGGAATTGAAAGGCCTGAGAGAACTGGAACAGGAATCAGGCAAACGCGCGGAGTTGCTCACTTTCCAGGCGCAGGAGATCGAAGCAGCACACTTGCGGCCGGGCGAAGAAGAGGAACTTGACCAGGAGCGCAGCCGCCTGGCGAACGCGGAAACCCTGGCCAATTCTGTCCAGGAAGCTCTCGCGATGCTGGATGAGGGCTCGCCGGAATCCTCCTCCGCCAGCGACCTGCTCGGACAGGCTTCGCGGCTGCTGGAATCTGTGGCGCGCATCGATGCCGGGCAAGTGGAACTGGCTGAGCAATTGGGGGGCGTCGTCGCTTCCCTTACGGAAATAAACCGCGACCTGCGCGGTTACCTGGACGGGATCGAATTCAATCCCAAACGCCTGGAACAGGTGGAAAACCGGTTGGAAATTTATCACCAGTTGAAACGGAAATACGGCGGATCGGTGGAGGCCGTGCTTGAATTCGGGCGTTCAGCCCGCCAGCAATTGGAGAAAGTGCAGACAGCCGGCGAACGCATTGGCGAGCTGGAGCAGGAAGAGATCGCTGCCATCGGGCAGGTGCTCGCGGCGGGTAATGGATTATCCGCCACGCGGCAGGCGGCTGCCGTTGCGTTGAGCCGGGCGGTTGAGTCTGAACTGAATGACCTCAGCCTGGCGGGAGCCCGTTTTGAGGTCTCCCTCACCAGGCTGCCTTCAGCTCACGGGCTGGAAGTTGAACCGGGGTTCAGGGTTGCATACAACGAGAACGGGCTGGACCAGGTGGAGTTCATGATCGCACCCAACCCCGGCGAAGGGCTCAAGCCGCTGGTAAAGATCGCCTCCGGCGGGGAGACTTCGCGCTTGATGCTGGCGCTCAAGAACGTTCTGGCGCAGGCAGATTATATTCCCACCCTCATCTTCGATGAGATCGACCAGGGAATCGGTGGGCGCGTGGGGTTCGTGGTGGGCGAGAAACTGTGGCGCCTCGGGCGCGAGCACCAGGTGATGTGCGTGACGCACCTTTCACAATTGGCGGCGTTCGGCGACACTCACTTCAAAGTCCTGAAGCAGGTGGTGGATGAACGCACGCTCACCATGGTGGAAAGCCTTGACGATTCCGGGCGCGTGCTTGAACTGGCACAGATGACCGGCAGCACCAGCGACACCAACCGCACGGCCGCGCAGGAGATCCTCACCAGCGCGCGCAGCCGGCAGGCCGCGATTGGCTGAGCCTCCTTATCCGTGGAAACCTAAAGCATGGACAATCCCAAACTGAACATCCTGCTGCTCGGTCCTCCGCTGGTCACCCTGGATGGGAAACCGGTCAGGATCAAACGCCGCCTGCCGAGGGCTCTGCTTTATTATCTCGCCGGAAGACACCAACCCCCGTCACGGGATGAATTATGCAACCTGTTTTGGCCCAATCAACCAGAGTCTCTGGCCCGCAAGAACTTGCGTGAAGCAATCAGTCACCTGCGCCGGGATCTGGGAGTTGAGAATGCCATTCTCTCTTTGGATAGTCAACTGTATTTAAACCCAGATATTGTCTACTCTGACCTGGCTGAATTCCAGCAATTGGTCAGACCCTTTCTACTCATGAAGGAATCGCCAACCAATTCTGTAGAACCTCTCGCGGGTTGGATGGTAGCCCAACTTTCCAGGGCAATGTCGCTTTGCCGCGCACCTCAGATCATCAAAGGGGTCCATCTGCCGGGCTCTCCGGGCTTTGAAAACTGGCTGGAGGTGACGAACCGGACATATGTTTTTGGGGTGGTCAAAATCATTGCCAGTTTGAGCGATTACTATATTTCAATCGGTGACCTGGATGGCGCTCTGGTGTGGTTAAGGCAGGGGTTGGATATTGAACCGCTGAATTTTGATTTCAATTACTTGACATTGACCTGCCTTCGGGACACCGGAAAAATCCAACAGCTCATTGATTATGTGAACTACCAAGAGAACCTCTATAAGGAACATGAAGAGGAGATCCCTGCCCAGTTTCTTGAGATTCGCAAGCGGGCAGAGGAAAGCGGTAAGACAGTCGGTAATTCGGTGGTTAGCGCCTGGCCAATCCAGAACCAATACTCACCCGAATTCGTTGGCAGGCAGGCAGAACTCGGCATGCTAAACCGGATGCTGCGGAGAAAAGGGGTGCTGCACCTCAGCGGCGCCGCGGGCAAAGGCAAGACCAGGCTGATGCAGGAGTTCTTCAATCAGCAGGCTTATGCCCCCCGGTTATTGTATTACCGGGCTCACCGCATGGCCCTGAATGTGCCTTTTATGGCTTTAATCGAAACGCTGGAAGGCCAGGTGAAGCCAGGAGATTGGGCGTTGATCAGTGAAAAGGATCAAGAGATCCTTTCCGGGTTCTACCACAATCAGCTTCAGAACGCAGAAACCCCCAATTTGCCGGAGACTCCCTCGGGCTGGCTCCCGGTGTACCAGGATGTGTTTAACGCGTTCTTGAGATTGATGGAGGGGATGGCTCAAGCCCGGCCGATGCTCTTTATCCTGGACGATGCCTGGTGGTGCGACATGGCCAGCCTGACATTGCTGGCGTTCCTGATCGAAAGGAATTATTTCAAGAATCATGGTTTATTAGTGTTGATTACTGATCTGGAGATACCAAACAACCATTTAAATGATTTGTTGCTGAAGCTGAAGCGTTCGGGAAAATTGGAATCAATCCGCCTGGTCAACTATTCTCCTGAAGAGACATCTAAATTTGTGCAAATGATGACGGGGCAGGTTGCCAGCCCTGCTCTGCTGGAAAAGATCCAACTCATGACCGGCGGTAACCCGCTCTTCATGGTGGAATGTATGCGCCTGTTAAGGAATACGGGTATGACACTTGACGCCTTTGGCGAAGAAGGCCGTTGTCCGGTGCCTGAGTCCATTGAAGCCTTGCTGCAGGAAAAGTTGAAAACCATGACTCCCCTGGCGCTAAATGTCCTGCGGTCAGCCGCCGTATTGGGCAACTGGTTCACACCTGATGTGCTGGAGTTGATCGTAAAGGCGGACTCGGAAGCCTTCCTGGCAGCCCTTGAGGACCTGGTGCGTGTCAACCTGATCGAAAGTGACCTGGAGCGCACACCAGCGGGCGGGTACCACTTTAAACACGATATAGAACGGCAGATTGTTCTGAACCGGCTTGACCCGGCACGCCGCCGGGACTTGCATTTGAAAGCCGTTGAAGCTATTCTGCAACGCCGGGGTAAAAACCCGGTTGCCGCCGTCAAAGTGGCACAGCACTACGAGGCAGCAGGTGAACCTGTTGATGCGATCGAATTCTGGGTGTACGGCGGAGAGGAAGCGCAGAAAAAGTCCGACCGGGATGCCGCTTACAGCAACTACGGGCGTGCTTTGGAGTTGACCGAAAAATACGTGTTCCAAAACCAGCCGGAGAAGATACTGGAACTGGTGAACCTGTGGGCGGATTATGCCTATGACCTGGATGACAATGAAACCTGCCGAAAGATCTACCAGGCGTGCGAGGAAATCGGTTATAAACTCAAAAACCCCCTGTTGATCGGCGCAGGTAAAAGCGGGCTGGGGCGTTATACCGCCTCGGTGGCTGATTTTGAGAACGCTAAAAAATTGTTTGACCAGGCTATCTATCATTTAAAAAAGACCGGTAACCTGGCTGAGCTGTATGAGACTTACTGCAGGCTCGGAATTTTGTACATTAAGCTGGACAAGTACATCCTCGCCGCTCAGACATTCGAGGAAGGACTCGAGTTCATTGGTAACCTTGAGGGAGACCGCGCGCTTGACGCCCGGATTAACCTGCTTACCCAGATGGGTCTCCTGCTTGGTTACCAGGGTCAACCCCGACGCGCTTTGGAAGTGTCAACGGAATTGACCAATCTGAGTTCGCTGGTCAGGCGGGACTCTGCTGGTTTGCAGGCTGTAGCAATTCAAGCATTGACACTGTTATTTAACAACCGCTATGCGGATGTGATCAAGCTCCAGGAAGTGTACCGGAAGTTTTCAGAAAGCCCTCCTGTACGTGAATGGTTGACGATCATCGACTTATGCTGCGCCAACTCCTACATTCAATTCGGCGACCTGGATAATGCCTGGAAATACATCAACCTGGCGGTAGAACGGGAAAAAGGTTATCCCTATCAGAAACTGATCGATTCCGCCATGTCACTTAAAGGGGATGTCTTCCGGGTGCTGGGAGAGCATGAACAGGCTGTTTCGCTCTACCAGGAGGTGATCGACTCCGGCACGAAGGACCCGGCTGTGACAGAAAGCCGCTTTTATAAAGGATTGTCTCTCGTGCAACTGGGTAAATTTGAGGAAGGACTGGCGTCCATCGACGTAAGTATCAACCTGTCTGAAGAACAAGGTTTCAAAAGCATTGAGCTCAAGGAAAGGGTCAACCGGCTGCTCCTGACACGGTCAAGGTACACGCCGGGGGAGTTGGAGGAGCAGGTCAGTCAGCTGATCGGGGAAATGAAATTGCGCGGATTGATGTATGCTGACTATCTTGCCCTATCCATTTCTGTTGGGGAGGCGGTTGATCAAAAAGACCACGCAAAGGCGTTGAAGTTGTATGAGCAGATAGCAGAATATTTCACAGAAAAGAGGGATGTCTGGCAGGAAATTCAAACCCTGAGGAGCATTCTGGCGTTATCCGAGCCAAAGGCAGTCCATGGTTCGGCTGCTTACAAACGACTGAAGGCATTGCTGGAGGAAATCGGGACTCATGCGAAAAACAAGGAAATCCGGCCAATGTTCATCAAGTTCCGAAAAAGCGCGATAGACGTAAAAAATGTCAATGTTTTGTCAACGGCTGTACGGTATAAATAAGCCAACGATAAAACAACGCATGCACAGTCAAAGGGAGATTGTGCAACTAAGGTCGATAGGAGATTTTGGGAGATCCACTATCGACCTTTCTTTTAATCTTCACGCAAATGGGCAACGGTGACCCCGTCGCCCCCTTCTTTTTCTCCGCCCATTTCATACTTTCTTACATGCGGTGAGGCTCTCAGGGCTTCCCCGATCACCTGGCGCAGGCGGCCGGTTCCCTTGCCGTGGATGATGCGCACAAAGGGCATGCCGCTCATGTATGCCTTCTCAAGATAACTGTCCAGGGCGTCCAATGCATCCTCTGCGCGTTGTCCGCGCAGGTCCAGTTCCATGTTGGGCGTGGCGCGGAAGGGTCCGACAGGGGTTCGTTTTGTGGACTGGTCCACAGGTCTGACTGGTTTCGCCGCGGGCGGGGCGGCGGGTTCTTCCATGGCTGGCAGGGAAAGGTCGCCGGTCTTTACCCTCACGCGCAGGTTGCCCACCTGCACTTCGGCGTCCTCGCCGCTCACCGTCAGGAGGACCCCCTCCAGGTTTAAGGAGCGCACTCTCACCTTCTTGCCGGCTTCAAGCACAGCCGGTTGTGCGGGAGACGCGACCCGTTTGCGGGTGACCGGTTTGACCACCCTGGCTTCCACGACTTCCGCTTTCTCTTCAATGGCTTCCACGGCATCCAGCGGCTGGCGGGCGCGCTGAAGCTCGCGGCGCAGCGCTTCGATCTCAGCTTTCAAAACCGAGGATTCCTTCTCCGCCTGCTCACGGGCATCCTCCAGGATCTGTTTCCGTTCGTCCTCAATACCCTGCAGGCGCAGGGTTAGCTCCTGGCGCAGGTTGGTTGCCAGCGAGCGGTCGCGGTCGGCTGCGGAGCGGGCTTTGAGCGCCACTTCGCGCTGATGGTGGATCTCATTCAGCAGGTCCTCGGATTTCAATTCCGTGGGGTCCACCATTGCCCGGGCACTCTCCAGGATCTCCTCCGGAAGGTTGAGGCGTTTGGCGATGAGCAACGCGTTGGAGCGGCCGGGGATGCCCACCGTGAGCCTGTACGTAGGACGCAAGGTCTTGAGATTGAATTCCATGCTGGCGTTGACCACGCCGGGCGTAGCGTGCGCCAGGGCTTTCAGCTCCGGGTAATGCGTGGCGATCAGGCAGGGGATGCGCCTGTTCACCAGGTAGAGCATGATGGCGCGCGCCAGGGCGGATCCCTCCTGCGGGTCGGTGCCTGCGCCCAGCTCGTCGAGCAGCACCAGCGTTTTTGTGCGCGCCCGGTCGAGGATGCGCACGATGTTGGTGATGTGCCCGGAAAAGGTGGAAAGTGATTGTTCAATGGATTGTTCGTCGCCAATGTCGGCGAATACATTATCGAAGAAGCTCAGCTCGGAGCCGGACTGGGCCGGGATGTGCAATCCGCACTGCGCCATGAGCACCATCAGCCCGACGGTCTTGAGGGTTACCGTCTTCCCGCCGGTGTTCGGTCCGGTGATGATCACCGCAAAGGTGTGTTTATCGAGGTCGATATCAATGGGCACCACCTTTTCAGGGTCCAGCAGCGGGTGGCGTGCCTTGAGCAACTTGATGGTTGTGCCGGGGTGGTGCTCGTCCCTTGGCGGACTGACCAGCTTGAGGATGGGCTCGCTGGCGTGGATATCTTCGGCGTACTTGGCGCACATCAGGCACAGGTCGAACTTTGCCAGGGCGGTGACGATGCCGCTAATGGCTTCGGCTTCATCCCCCACTTTTCCTGAGAGTTCAGCCAGGATGCGGCGGATCTCGTCGCGTTCGGCCAGTTGCAGCTCGTGCCAGCGGTTGTTCAGCTCCACCACCGCCAGGGGTTCCACAAAAATGGTGGCTCCGGAGGAAGACTGGTCGTGCACAATGGATTTGATCCTGCCTTTGAACTCGGCGCGCAAGGGGATGACGTATCGTCCGTTGCGCTGGGTGATGAGCGCCTCCTGCAGCATGGGCTGGGTGTGCGGGTCGGAAAGCATGCGGTCCAGCTTTGAGAGCAGGCGGTCGTGCGAGATCTTGATCTCGGAGCGGATGGAGTTAAGTTTGGGAGAGGCGTTATCCAGCACCTCGCCGCGGTCGGAGATGCAGCGTGAGATCGATTCGATGATGCCGGGCGGAGGAGGGAAGAGACGCGCGAGCTCGGCCAGGTGCGGCGCTTTGCTGCTGAATTTTTCAAAGTTGCGTGCCAGGCTGCGGGACGAAACGAGCGTGCCACTCACCGAGAGCAGGTCTGATTCGGTCAGCACGCCGCCCTTGCCTGCCAGTTGTGCCAGGGGACGGATATCGTGCGCGCCTCCCACGCTGATGTCAGCCTTGAGGCTGAGCAGCAGGCGCGCTTCGGTGGTGGTTGCCAGGCGCTCGTTGGCTTCCTTGAGAGTGTCCGCGGGTTTTAATGCCCGCGCTAGGTCACCTGAGGCGCTGAACGCGGCGTAATCCGCCAACTTTTCGATGACCTTGCTGAATTCAAGCGTGGTTAATGTCTTTTCGTCCATATCTTGCGAGTGTACCATAAGCCCGATAGATGAACAGATTGAAAAACAATGCCGGCGGGCTATAATCATGGTGGAGTGAATGATGCTAATCGATAGCGTGCTGGACCGATTAACAACTGAATCGGCGTTGTGCCAACCTGCTGAAGATGGCGTGCTGCGCTGCCTGGCTTGTGCGCACCGCTGCCTGCTCAAACCCGGAAAGCGGGGCATTTGCGGGCTGCGCTTCAACCGCAATGGAAAACTGATGGTTCCCCATGGATATGTGGCAGGGGCGCAGGTAGATCCGATCGAAAAGAAACCCTTCGCCCATTTTCTACCCGGCAGCGAGGTACTCACCTTTGGAATGCTGGGCTGCAACTTCCATTGCGAGTTCTGCCAGAACTGGGAATCTTCGCAGGCGCTGCGCGACCCGCAAGCCGCGGATTCCACGCGCTATATTCAGCAGGTGAGCGCTGAGAGGCTGGTGGCGCACGCCCTGCGCAACGGGGCGAAGGCTGTGGCTTCCTCCTACAACGAGCCGCTCATCACCACAGAATGGGCGGCTGAGATCTTCAAGCACGCCCGCGAGAACGGATTGAAAACGCTTTATGTTTCCAACGGGTACGCCACCCCGGAAGTACTGGAGTACCTGGCGCCCTGGCTGGATGGTTACAAAGTGGACCTGAAAAGCATGCAGGACAAAGAATACCGCAAAATGGGCGGCAGCCTGCAACCGGTGCTGGATACAATTTTGCGGGTGCACGAGCTGGGGCTCTGGCTGGAGGTGGTTACATTGGTCATTCCCGGGCTGAACGACTCCAACGAGGAGCTATGGGAAGCGGGACGTTTTTTGGCCTCCATCTCTCCAGACATCCCGTGGCACGTCACCGCTTACCACCCGGATTACAAGATGGACCAGAACCCGCCCACCCCGGCGGCCACCTTGCAGCGTGCCGCGGAGATCGGCCAGGAGGCCGGGCTGCGCTATGTATACGCCGGCAATCTACCCGGGCGGGTGGGCTCGCTGGAGGATACCTTCTGCCCCAGGTGCGGCAAACGGCTCATTGGCCGGCGCGGGTACTCCATTGTGGAGAACAAGGTCACCCCCGCGGGTGCCTGCTCCTACTGCGATGAGCCGGTGGCGGGGGTGTGGGGGTAAAAGTAACTATCACTTTTCTGAAAGGTTACCTTCCTGACGATACAAGCAAGTGATTTAAGCTGTAATTAGAGCAGAAAACTCTGGGAAATTTCTGTCTTTCCTGTTACTTTGTTTAAATAATGCTTTCGTAATCCCTACGGGTTTGTGGTTTTGGTCGGCCTGGGGGTGCGCGTTGGCCTGGGGGTGGACGTGCTTGTGGCGGTACGCGTGGGGGTGATCGTGAAGGTGGCAGTTGGCGTGCGGGTGAGCGTGGGGGTACGGAACAACGTGGGCGTGCGGGTGATGGTAGGCCTGGGGGCGGTGTTGGTGGGCAGCGGGGTGGAATAGACCACGATCTCGGCGGAATCTCCCCTCGAGACTTCCATCACGTAATCCACTCCCAGCCGGCAAATGGGGTCAAGGTTGGCAGCCACATGCTCCCAATCCAGGTCATCGCGGGCTTTCCAGGTGCGGCTGAGGGCTTTCCAGAGGCAGCCGGGACCAGCGTTGTAATTGACCAGGGTGAAACGCCAGAGGTCATCGTGGCTGGTGATCTGCCCGGCGGGAAACGAAGTCAGGTTGCGGTACATGCGGTTCACCTGTTCACAGTTACCCAGCAGCGTCTCGGCAAAGATCTGCACGCTGTAATTTGCCAGGCTCAGGTCGATGCCCATGGCGCAATCATCGCAGGTGGCATTCACCTTGCGCACCAGGGCACCGCGCAGGTTTGCCTGTTGTCTTTCATCGAGGTTACCGTAGCCTTTGTTGCACACATCATCCGCCAGCACGAGCGGGCAGAACTGGGTGTAAAACCCCGGGTTCCAGAGCATGGCTGCGTCAGCGCCGTCTTCGGTGAGTTGTCCCAGGCCCACTTCCTGCACGTTCTGGTAGATGCCCGGCCAGAGCTGGCTCTCGCGGGCAAAGATATTTTTGATCAACTGACCGGGGATGCCGGTATCCAGCGAGGTCTGGTAGATCTGATCATTGAATTGATTCTGCCAGGCCGTCACAGCGTCCTGGGCTTTTTCCACGCCACATTCGTTGGCGGTGGTGGAGGTCTCAAGCCCACCCGCCGGGCACTCCTTTGCGTCCACCACCCCGTTCTGGATGAGCATGGCAGATAGGTAATAAAGGGAAAGCGAGGAATTCAAACCGGAGGGGTCGTCAGGGGTGTCCAGCCAGGCTGGGGGTCCTTGCACGTCCGGGAAAGATTGCCAGATGGCGGCGCAGGAGGAAGCCTGCCTGTCCTTCCATTGTGTGCTGATCATGTCCACGTAATAGGATACGGGGTCGGTGCTGTTTTCTTCTGTGGCTGCAAAGTCACCCCAGGGAGTGACACGCACCCGTGTGTTATATTCCTCGGTTGAATCACCGTAACTGGAATCCCCCCAAAAGGTGAGGGCTACGCCATGTTTTTGGGTGGGAGAAAGGGGAATTTCGCAGCGGTTGCCCGCGCAGGAGAAGGTGTTGCCGGCAAAGGTGCCCTGGATGCGGATGATGCTCTCGTTTGGCAGTTTCTCGTCGCCGTTAAGCACCAGGACAGGGACGCCAAAGCAGCGGTTCTCTTCTTCGACGAAGTCACAACCTTCGATCGTGATCCACACTTCCGGAGCCGGGAGTTGAACCTCGATCTTTTTCTGGTCGGGTCGGGAACCCTGCTGAATGAGGTACAGGCCGGGGCAATCCTGGGTGTTTACGCCAGTTTCAGCGTTGGCGCAGGTGGTGGAAGTCTGCCAGATCTTATAGACTTCCTCGCCGCAGTTTTTAAAAACATCATTCGCGGTTGGAAAGCCATCATGCTCCACTCCCAGGGAGCAGACCACTGAGTTGTCTGCCCATTTGGCCAGCCACCAATCGTGAACCGTGATATCCACGTAAATGGAAGTCTCGCGGTCTGGCTTTTTGTCACTGCCGGTTTGTGCTTTGACCGCACCCGTCGAGCTCGCGTTCAACTGCCACGCGAGAAGGATGGAGAGCAAAACAGCAAATACCGGTAATAGTTTTTTTGACATAGCTGCCAATTTAACGCAAAATGCAAAAGCTTTGGTTCAGAAAGTGCAAGCCTGTAAATTACAGAATACCATAATTACAGGTTTTTGCAAAATCGCAAACATAATATCGGTCAAGGTTCTTCTTAGTTACTCCCCCATGTGGGTAATATCGTTGGAGTAGAGGTAAGTGTGGGCGTGATGGTACGGGTGGGCGTGATGGAAGGTTTCATGGTCCAGGTAGGCCTGGGTGTGCTCGTAGCGGTGGGAGAGGCCACCAGCATCTGCTGCAGGGTGGGAAGGTAGGTGCTGAACGGCATCGGCTTGGAAACCTCGTTCCCCACGCGGGAGATGAGGGTGAAGTAGGCGTCAGCTTGGGGCATGAGGAATACCGAGTCCGGGCTGGGACCGAAGGATTGGTAGGATAGGCTGTCCTGCGGTAGAGTGTAAATCTTGAACCGGTTGACATCCCCCATCTGCAAAGCAAGGGGAATAAATGAAACCAGGTCGCGGTAGAGAAGGTCGCTATCCACCACCTGGCTGAAACTATCCGCCAGATCCGGCACGCGTACCAGGTTGCCGTTGCGTACCAGTGCATTAAAGATGGCTTTTAGCACCATGCCCTGACGCTTGTTGCGGGCAACCTCGTCCGGTCCGGAACGCAGCTTGAAGATGCACAGTACCTCTGTGCCCTTCAGGCGGACTTTTCCATCTGGCGTGGCGCTGGTGCATTTTTTAACCAGCGGGTCATCGATGGTGTGCGGGATGCCCCCTAGCTGGTCGATGAATTTTACAAACGAATCGGCGTTGAAGACCGCGTAATGGTCAGGCGTCACCCCGAAGTTTTGCGTGATGGCATTGACCAGGGTTTGTGCGCCGCCCAGTGCATAAGCCGTGTTCAACCTGCCAGCTCCAAAGCCGGGGATCGATGCCAGCATGTCAGGCGGGAGGGAGATCACCCCGGCGCGCGCCTGCAGCGGGTCGTAGAAGACCAGCATCAGCGCATCCGTACGTCCCACGTAGGGTGCGTCGCGGTCCTGACCGGCCAGCAAGAGGACGCGAATGTTCTCCGGAAGGGGAACCACGGCTGCCTGGGCGGGCTCAGGGATGGGACCGGGCGTGCTGGTTACCTCCATCTCCGCGCCTTCTGTGCCGGGAAAAACCACAAGCGGGGTGACCGAGGGCGTGGGGGTGGGGGTGAGCGTGATGGCCGGGGTTGCGGTCTCCGGCGGCGGTGTAGGGCTAGGCGCGGCACAGCCTGCCAGGAGCATGCCAACCAGCGCCAGAAGCACGAACGTGCGGATCAACACCGTGTGTTCTTTCATCCACTTCATTTTATTATGGAACCTTTTCCTTGTGTTAAACGTATTATATACAGCACCAGAAACCATTATTGGTGTTGTATTGTATGCATGAACGTTTGAAGGGTTTGGCTGTGGAGGTACACAATGGCACTTGGAATTTACATCGTGATCGCCCTTTTGGGCTTAATGTTCCTTGCATTCAGTTTCCTCGGGTTCAATGAGAACTCCAGGTAGCTCTATTCAGCCCACCCTTCCCCCTTGCATATAAGCCGCGTTTTCTGAAAAGGAAACGCGGTTTTCTATGCTTTTGCGATCAGTTTAAAGATATGCTCAATATGATCGATCTCGTGCCAGGCAGCCCGCCGCAGCAACTTGCGCGGTGACCAAAATTCACCTTGCTTACCGCGCACATCTTCAACAGCCTCCAGTGTGGGCAGCATCTCCACCATGCGCCCCCGAACTTGCTGCAGCCGTTCAAAGATATCCTGCGGCAGGTCTTTCCGGGGACAGGCTGCCAGCCCAAGACGGTCGAGGTACCAATGCTCGGCGTTTGCCACATGCTGCAACACTCCCAGAATGCTCCAGCGTTCGCCCTCGCACTGTTTTTCCAATTGCAGCGGTGAAAGCCCCGCCACCAGCTCGAGCAGGTCAGTGCGGCTCCAATCCAGGGTCAACAATCCCCGGCGGATATCCTCCGCGCTCAGGGGCTTCCAGTCGTGCCGGAACCAGGCGTTCACCTCAATTCCGTCAAGCCACAGTTCGTTGGCTGCGTTGACCGTGTAAACGTTAAAAGTTTCATCAAGGTGAATGTCAAAATCCTGCAGCTCTTTCATCCACGAGTCAGAAACGTGGCTATCGACCCATTCCTTGTACCGCAGGAGCGCCTGAGGAGAGCGCAGGATGGCCTCGCTGCCATCCTTTCCGTAAGCAAAACATCCGGGATAATCCAGCATCCAGGCCAGAGACCGTGGCTCAAGCAAATTTTCAACGGCTACATGAATTCGCATGTGATCTCCTCTCAGTAAACGGATTATAGCATTTTGTGTTAACCTAAAAGCCAATGGGGAACTTATAATAAACAGAGACCGTCATAGATCCGTACCTATCTCTCGATGAGGTGTAGCATGGCTGTTAACGTTGAAGGAAAAAAGACAAAACGAATCCCGCTCAGGCTGGATTGGGTATTGCCGCTATTCATAAAGCCCCGCAAGACGACCACGGAAATTGTGGAACAGGACAGGCCAGTGTGGCTGACCCCTCTACTCATTCTTTCTCTTCTCGTGATCATCGCTTCAATCGTCAGCGGTCCCATTCGACAATTGGAGATCCAAAGCGGCGCTGCGTTACCCGAAAACTTCCAATACTATTCCGAAGAAGAGCAGCAAAAATTCTACGAGGCTCAGGCAACCCAGAGCTCGCCCGTTTTTCTTTACGTGTTCCCTGTCCTTTCGGGGTTGTTGAAAATCTGGATCTCCTGGTTCCTCTTAAGCAGCTTGTTGTACCTGAGCCTCACCCTGGCAGGCAGCCGCGCCAGCAGTCAAAAAGCGTATAACCTGGTTGCCTGGTCGTTTCTACCCTGGGCGTTGCGTTACCTGGTGCAGATTGTGGGCATGATCGCCTCGAAAAGCCTCATCTCATCGCCGGGTTTTTCCGGTTTTGTCAGCGCGGAGGCAACAGGCATCCTGCTCTATGCAAAATCCCTGCTTGGTTTGATCGATATTTACTTTTTGTTGCAGGTTGCCCTGCTTTTCATTGGCGTCCTGCCGCTTTCAGGGTTGGAAAAACGCAAGGCCTGGATCGCCACCGCTGTATCCATTCTGATCCTGCTGTTGTTGCAGGGAGTGCCCGGATTGATATCTTCCGCGCTTGGCGGGCTGTCACTTTCGGGTATCTACTTTTGATCGGGAAAAGTTGAATGACTGCTGAGCCGTTTGTAAGCATCAAAGACCTGACAAAGGTCTACCAGATGGGTGAAACCACGGTGAACGCGCTGGCGGGGGTGTCTCTGGACATCCAGGCTGGTTCTTTTACGGTGGTAATGGGCCCTTCCGGATCCGGTAAGAGCACACTGCTCTACCTGTTGGGTGGTCTGGACTGGCCGACATCCGGCTCGATCAAAGTGGGCGAGGACGCGATTGAAAAGATGGATGAGAACCGCCTGGCGGAGTACCGCCGCAACCGGGTGGGGATCATTTTCCAATCGTTCAACCTTGTCTCTTCCATGGTGGCGTCGGAGAATGTCTCGTTTCCGCTTCGTTTTGCCCGTGTCCCCAAGCATGCGCGCCAGGTGCGATCCATGGAAATGCTGGAGCGGGTTGGGTTGACAGACAGAGCCACCCACCGTCCGACGGAACTTTCGGGCGGCCAGCAGCAACGTGTGGCCATCGCCCGCGCGTTGATCAACGACCCTCCGCTGATCCTGGCGGATGAACCGACCGGCAACCTGGATAGCGTCAGCGGTCTTTCCATCATGCAGCTGCTATCTGACCTGCACCGGGCGGGAAAGACTGTGATCGTGGTAACGCATGACCCGCGTATGCAGCAATTTGCAACCGACCGCATCTTTTTGCTGGACGGTTTGATCGTATCCGAAGATACTTATAAAATCGCCGTTGATAACATGGTCTTATCAGTTGGCGAGAAGAGGTGATGTTGATGAAAACCAAACGTTTGAGCACTGTGACATTGTTGTTGATCGCCTTTCTGCTGGTCACTGGCAGCCTTGTTCGCCCTGTTGGTGCAGCTCCAGCCGCGGCTGGCGTGGCCATCACCGGTGTTACCGAGTTATCCGGGGTTCCCGGGTCGGTGGTGCCTTATACCCTCAATGTGAAGAACAATAAATCCGCTGCGGTTGTCTTAACCGTCACCGCCGTGAGCGCGGGCGGGTGGGATACGCCGGTAATCGTGCCGTCTACATTCAATTTGGAAGTGGGCGCAGACAAAAACGTTATCATCAATGTCCCCATTCCTGCGGGTGCAGTTGATGGACAAAACGACATCGCCACCATTTATTTCAAAAATGATTCGGGTGTCACCCAGGCGACGAAGCAGCTCACCACCTCAGTTTCCACTCCCCAGGTGACAGGCCGCCCGCTGGTGGTGGTCAATTCGTACATGACCACCCCGGAAAAGATCTACACCGGGCAGGAATGCACCCTGACCGTTGGGTTGCGCAACAAGGGACAAACCAATGCCAAGAACATATCTGTTGCCTTCGCCGGTGAGGGGTTCTACCCCACCGGAACTGGCGGTGTAGCCACTCTAAGCACTCTTGCAGCTGGCGAGACCAAATCAGTCTCACAGACCTTCATCATCAGCGATGAGTACGCCTGGGTGGGGCTGTTGAGCCTGAACGCCGTAGTGTCTTACACTGACCTGGAGGGAACTGAATTCGGCGAGACTTACACGCTTTCCATCGTCATCCCATTGCCTAACGTTTCCTATTCAGCCACTGCCACGCCAGTGGCACCTTCGCGCCCGCAATTGATGGTGGTGGGTTACAAGACCGATGTGGACCCCCTGCAGCCGGGGTCGCTGTTCAACCTGAAATTGGATATCAAGAACCTCGGGTCGGCTGACGCTAAAACCGTAACCGCTGTATTTGGCGGCGGCGTCTCGGGTGGTGGTGAGGCGGGCACCCCCTCCGGCGGGCTTTCCGGTGGCAGCGGAGATCTGGCAAATTTCGCTCCCATCGGCAGTTCCAACCTGGTGTACATCGGGGACATTGCCAAGTCCTCAACCACAACCGTCAGCCAGAAACTGGTGGTGAACGTTTCCACCGCGCCAGGGGCGTACACGTTGAAGATGAGTTTTGTGTACGATGACACCGCCGGCAACCGGCTGGTGGATGACCAGGTGATCACCCTGCTGGTTTATTCACTGCCGCAGGTTGAGGTCAGTTTCTACCGCGATGCGGGCGTCATCATGGCGGGGATGGAGAACACCCTGCCACTGCAGGTGACAAACCTTGGCAACAAGACCTCGATCCTGGGGAACATGAAAGTGACAGCGGAAAATGCTGAGGTAATGAACAACGTCTCGCTGGTTGGTGCGCTGGAACCCGGCGGCTATTACACCCTGGATGCCACCGTCTTGCCAGCCCAGGAAGGGCCCATGGATATCAAGGTATCCATCAATTACACAGACGATTTCAACCAGCCGCGCGTATTTGAGACAGTGATTCCCATCGAGGTGCAGGCGGGGATGGAGCAATTCCCCACGCTGGCGCCCGGTGAGGAAGGCGGTATGGGTCCCGGCGGCGAGTTCCCCATGGAACCGGTGAGCGAAACCTTCTGGCAGAAAATCGCCAGGTTCTTCAAAGGCTTATTCGGGTTGAACAGCGGTATCAAGGAAGTGCCAACCGAGGAAATTCCGTTTGAAGAATCCGTGCCTGTACCGGCAATTCCCAAAGGGTAGGCGTACCGTTGCGTTTTGTTGACCTGGTAAGTCTCATCCTTTATAACCTCGGGCGCCGAAAGGGGCGGGTGCTGCTCACGGCCGTGGGTGTTGTCATCGGTACCGCGGCAGTGGTGGTGCTTGTTTCTTTGGCGGTGGGTTTGCAAAAGAACGCCACCGAACAACTCTGGGGCATCAATGACCTGACGAGCATCGAGGTGTACCCGGGTTACTCGGAAGAGGTCTATGTTGAAAAAATGGGTGGTGGTGGTGGCGGCGGTGGTGGCGGATCAGAGTCCAGCGCCAAGTTACTCACCCCCTCAGCCCTTGAGGAGATTGGTGCAATTCCCGGTGTAAGAAAGATCATCATCCAGGAGTACCTGCAGACCGGGTTGGAGTTGACCTACGGGACGCTCAGTTCCTGGGGCAGCATCACCGGGGTGGACGTACCTGACCTGACAGATATGGGACTGGAAGCCACGGGAGGCATCACCCAGCTGGAAAGAGGCACAGCGGTCATTGGTTCCTGGGTGCCGCGAAACTTCTACGATACCCAGGCCCGGCCTGATGACCCCCCGCTGGACCCCCCGGATCTGCTGGGTCAAACCGTTAAGATGGTGATGATCAAGTGGACCACCGACGGACAGGAAGTGAAGCGGACACTTAATGTCAAGATCGTTGGAATTCTAAAAGAAACCCGTGGCAGCGCAGACGGCAACATTTACATGCGGATGGATGAAGTAACCACCTATAACGAATGGGCGCGGGGAACGCGCATCAACCGCAACAAAGAAGGCTATTCCATGATCGTGGTAAAAGCCGAGGACCCCGACATCGTCCTCGACGTGGCGGATGCGATCAACGAGATGGGGTACATGGCCAATACGCCGCAATCCTACCTGGAAGGGATCAATTCCTTCTTCCTGGTGTTACAGGTGATCTTTGGCGGGGTGGGTGCCATTGCCCTGCTGGTGGCTGCCATCGGCATTGCCAATACCATGACCATGGCCATCCTCGAGCGCACGCGTGAGATCGGATTGATGAAGGCCATTGGCGCCACAAATCGCGACGTGATGAGCATCTTCCTCGGAGAGGCTGCCGGCATTGGTTTTGTGGGAGGTTTGGGCGGTGTGATCCTGGGCCTGGGAGCAGGAGCGCTATTGAACCTGCTGGCCACGTCTTACTTTGCCAGCCAGGCTTCCACAGGCGGGGGCATGATGCCCACCGTCGCCGCGTCCACGCCCTTCTGGCTGCCGGCTTTCGCGTTGGTGTTTGCCACGGTCATCGGTCTGATCTCCGGTCTGTACCCTGCGCTGCGCGCCGCCACGCTGGTGCCGGTGAACGCGCTGAAGTACGAATAAGGACATATCCCGGATGAAATTTCGACCGCCGAACAGGTTATTTGCACAAGCCTATCGGCGGTTTTTGTACCGGGTGGCATCCGGAATGGTGCTGTTGCTCACCACCCGTGGCCGCAAAACCGGCAGGCTGCATACCGTGGGGCTGCAATACGAGTTGATTGCCGGCGATTATTGGGTCGGCGCAGCGGATGGGGTGAAGGCGGATTGGTACCGGAATATTCTTAATAACCCTCTTGTGGAAGTGCAGGTAGGGTCGCGAATATTCAAGGCTCACGCCAGGGTGATCTCCGACCCTGAACAGATTACGGATTTCCTGCAGTAGGGCCTGCAAAAACATCCAGTGATGCTGAGCCTGATCCTGCGGGCTGGTGGTTTGCGGGGAAAATTAGATCGTGCAGGGCTGGTTTGTTACGCGGAAAAGTTGAAGGCAGTTGTGCTCTCCCCTGATTAGAAGCGGTGTTCGACTCCAGCCAGATACCCATTCGGGATTAAGCGTATAATAGCCGAAAACGACAATCCTGTTCAATAGGAGTACGCATGTCTGAACCCCGTGTGATCCGTGCCCCGCGCGGAAGCGAACTTACCTGCAAGAACTGGCAAATTGAAGCGGCTTACCGCATGCTCCAGAACAACCTCGACCCCGAGGTGGCGGAACGCCCGCAGGACCTGGTGGTGTACGGCGGGCGCGGACAGGCTGCCCGCAGCTGGCCGGCATTCGATGCCATTCTCGAAAGCCTGCGCAACCTGGAAGCGGATGAAACCCTGCTGGTGCAGTCCGGCAAGCCGGTGGCGGTCTTCAAGAGCCACACGGATGCGCCGCGGGTGTTGATCGCCAACTCCAACCTGGTGCCGCACTGGGCGACGCAGCAGCACTTTGATGAGCTGGCTGCGAAGGGGCTGATCATGTACGGACAAATGACAGCCGGATCGTGGATCTACATTGGCACGCAGGGCATCCTGCAGGGAACATACGAAACCCTGGGGTCACTGGCCACGCAGAAAGGCTGGTCATCGCTGCGTGGAAAATTTGTGCTCACCGCCGGTTTGGGCGGCATGGGCGGCGCACAGCCCCTGGCGATCACCATGAATGAGGGGGTGGGGCTGTGCGTGGAAGTTGACCCCGAACGGGCGCAGCGCCGGCGAGAAATCGGGTATGTCGACGTTGTGGTGGACACACTCGAAGAGGCGATGACCCTGGTGGAGGACGCCTGTAAAGATGGAAAGCCTCTCTCGATTGGTCTCATTGGCAACGCTGCCGAGATCTACCCGGAGCTTGTGCTGCGCGGGGTGACCCCGGATGTGGTCACCGACCAGACGCCAGCGCATGACGTGATGAGCTACATCCCCGCCAGCATGAGCCTGGAACAGGCGAACGCGCTGAAGGTGAATGACCCGCAGGCGTATGCCCAAAAGTCAGTTGATTCAATGTCTGCTCACATTCGCGCCATGCTGGAATTTCAGAAGCGCGGTGCGGAAGTGTTTGATTACGGCAATAACCTGAGGCAACGGGCGTTTGACAATGGGGTGAAGGAGGCTTTTAACTTTCCCGGTTTTGTGCCTGCCTACATTCGTCCCCTGTTTTGCGAAGGCAAGGGTCCCTTCCGCTGGGTGGCGCTATCGGGAGACCCGGAGGATATTTACCGCACCGATGAAGCGGTGGCGGCGTTGTTCCCGGAGGATGAGCACCTCAAGCGCTGGCTCAAGCTGGCGCGTGAACGGGTGCCTTTCCAGGGTTTGCCTTCACGCATCTGCTGGCTGGGCTACGGGGAACGTGCCAGGGCGGGGCTGAAATTCAACGAGATGGTGGCTGATGGAACACTCAAAGCACCCATTGTCATTGGCCGCGATCACCTGGACGCTGGTTCGGTGGCCTCTCCCAACCGTGAAACGGAGGGCATGCGGGATGGCACGGATGCGGTCAGTGACTGGCCGATCCTGAACGCGCTGATCAACACCGCCGGCGGCGCCACCTGGGTTTCCTTCCACCATGGCGGAGGAGTGGGTATCGGCTTCAGTCAACACGCCGGTATGGTCATCGTGGCTGATGGCACCCCGGAAGCAGCCCGCCGCATTGAACGCGTGCTCACCACTGACCCCGGCATGGGCGTGGTACGGCACGTGGACGCCGGGTATCCTGAGGCTATCGCCGCGGCAAAGAAATCCGGGATCAAGATCCCGATGATGCCGAAAGGGTGATTTGAAAGCTCTGAGGATTTACCTGTTCATTTTTATGATCCTGGTGGGTGCAGCCGCGGGAGTGGCGCTCGGTTGGGTCATTGATCCGCTTGGACCCAGGAACGCCAGCCTCGCTGACTTGCGCGCTGATTACCAGGCGGACTACGTGTTGATGGTGGCTGAGGTGTACGCCGCGGATGGCGATATTCAGGCGGCTGTTGACCTGCTTGGAAAGTTGGACCCGGCTGATCCGCTAACCCCGGTGCGGCAGGGGGTCATCCAGGCCACAAAACTGGACTATTCCCTCCAGGAGCTGGACCAGATGGCCAGTCTTGAGAAGGCTCTCTTCAGCCTGGTTGCCGGGCAGGAGGGCGGAAAATGACCGAAAAACAAGGCTCATGGTATCTGCTGACGGGTTTGCTACTGGGCATCGCCATTGGGTTGATTATCTCTCTGTTTTTATTGCCAGCGCGTTACATCGACGTAGATCCATCTGTGTTGGGGAGTAAAGGTCGGGATACCTACCGCAGCCTGGTGGCGAAGGCTTTCCTGGCAGAAGGAAATACCCCCAGGGCGTTATCCAGGCTGGCGCTACTAAAAGATGAGAACCCGGCTGATGCACTAAACGAACAGGCACAGCGCATCCTCTCAAAAGATGGTGATCAGGCTGCGGCGCGTGCCCTGGTGCTGCTGGCGGCAGCAGTGAACCAGCCGGCATTGCGAATCACCCCGCTGCCCCTCTTTCAAAACACAGCTATCACGGAAACCCCTTAAGCCTCAACTGGTTGATAGTTGAAAAACAAAAAGCCCGTGATCAAAAAGCTCACGGGCTCTCATTATTGTTAAGGATTATTTCATCGGGTTGGTGGTCAACCAGTCATCACCCAGGTAAATTGTGATGTCCGCCTCGCCATTTGGGTCGTACTTGTTGAAGATGCGCGTGCTGGGGACTTTCAAGATCTCCGACAGGTAAGCCAATGTGTAAGGTGTGGCATTATGGATCTCGATGGTTGAAAAAGAAGAGGGTGCACCGGAATTTCCCATGCTGACCACGTTCAACCCCTTGGAGGTGAAGAAAGCACCGGTGGTTTCCGCCAGCCCGCTGGTGGCGGTGCTGTTGAGAATTCTCACACGGGCCTTTTCCGAAACAGCGAGTTTGAGTGCATCCTTGGTCCCCATGGCAATGGGGGCGGCGGCAGCACCTTCGGCTGAGAACACCTGGTCGCGCAGCACGCGGATCTTATCCGGGATGGGGCGCAAGATTTCCTGGGCGCCGTCGGCAGTCCATTCCTGGGTGACCATGGTGTAATCGATGTTGTAGGTCTTCATGCTTTCACGCGGGATCTTGGTCATCAACGTTCCGAGCCTAATGGCCTGGTCAAGCGTCATGTTGGTTTGAATGTCATCGGAGATTTCCGCGTAAAGGGAAGGCGCGCGGGCAACCAGCTTGGGCAGCATTTTGAAATCCAGGACACGGTCGCGGATGGCTGTGATCACTTCCATCTGGCGGCTGCCGCGCGAAACATCATCCCCGGCGGTGTACCTCACACGGGCATAAGCCAGGGCGTAGATTCCGGGAAGGGTTTGTACACCCGGTTCAAGGTAAAAGGGTTGGTCGTCGCTCCCCTGGTAGGGATCGATGAGGATGCGCTCCTTGATGTCCAGTTTCACGCCATCGATCTCATCGATCAGCTTGACGAAGGCATCAAAGTTGACCTGTGCATAGTAATGGACGGGAACACCGAGGAACTCCTCCACGGTTTTCATCGCCAAACCCGGGCCGCCTCCGGGGAGGTCATCACGGTCTCCAAGGAAGTAAGCCTCGTTGATCTTGGCGTAGTCATAACCCGGGATGTTCACCCATAGGTCGCGGCGGATGGAGAGCACGCCAATGGTCTTGGAGAGCGGGTCAACGGTGACGAGCATCATCGTGTCTGAACGGCTGGGTCCAAAATCCTGCGCAGCGCGCTCATCGGAATAATCCAGACCCAGCAAAAGGATGTTGATCCTGCTGTTGCCATCCCATTTTTGGGCTGCCACCCCCGTGTTACTCTGCATTGGTTGCGAGGATCCGGTGGTGGTGCCGTTGGTGCCGGTTTCAGCATTTGCCACCGGGGCACCGGGCAGGGAGGTCATTGACCAGCCTTTGACCAGGTTGTACACGGCCTTGCCGCCAAAGAATGCCAGTAATAAACCAATGACAGCAAAACCTGCCAGCAATGCCTTGGTAAAGGTGTCCATTTTTTGCCTGCCCCGTCGGGAGCGGGCCATCGATCGGTTTGCCATTTGACTCATAATTTAATTACACCATGATTTCCTGGATATTTTCTCATACCAGTCTTGTGTTGCAAGTTTGATTCCAACTATTTCACCGGGATTATACCACTACGCGCAGTTAGGTTTTACTCTGGTTTCGGCGGCGGAACAGGAAGGTCTTGCAATTTCGTTTCTCGCCACTTATCCCCTTCGGAGATGAGCATGACCGGAATTTCTTCTACAATCGGGTATTTCCTGCTGCAATCACCACACACCAGCCAGACCTCACGCACACGTTCAAGGCGTCCTTCTTTTTCTTTTACACACGCCGGACAACGCAGTATCTCCAGTAATTTTTCATTGATCATGTTCCTGCTCCTGACTTTCCTTGTAACCAAATTTTACCATCTGCGTGTTAATCCTTTGGCAGCTCAGTCCCGGGCCCATATTCAATGATGTCCCGCCATGCCTGGTAATTGGTGACGATCCGGTCGATGTACAGGGTGATCCCGTTGCGGGTGACTGTGCGCGTCACCACCACGTTAGCGCCATCCACCGCCCAATCCACCTGCCTGGTTTCGCCCTTGTCGAGCTCGGGGTTCTCGCGGTACAGGGGTTTTTCGGGCGCCTCAACAATATTCGTGAGGCCGGTGGATTCAGAAAAGACCTCCCGTCCGTCTTTGGTGGAGTAGAACTTCCAGGTGAGGGAGTAATTGGATGTGCTCACGTAGGTTTCCATCAGCAGCCAGTTATCGGTATCGTTGGTGAACTTGAAATCCACGAGGGGTACAAAAACCGCCGCATCCAACCCGGCCAGCGACGCGCTATGCCCGCCATTGCCGGTTTGTTCATAATACCCCACGCGATAGGCGTGAGGGTGGCGCTCAACGATCTTGAATCCGGCGTAATAAACAGTGCGGAAGAGCGTGGTACTCACCTGGCACACGCCACCGCCGACCCCCTTGATGGTCTCGTCTCCCAGGATGATGAGGGCTTCGGCGTACCCGTTATCCAGGCTGATGTTTCCCAGGACGTCGGACATGGAAAGGGTTGCCCCGGGGGGAACGAGCAGTCCGTGGAATTGAGAAGAGGCGGTGCTGATGTTCTGTACACGGTCAGCAGTGGATCCGCGGAAATACGAGGTGTAGGCATACACCAGTTCAGTGATGCCCAGCTCAGCCCCGGTCATGGAGTCTGTGACCGCGGGGTTTGTGACGGTGAAAGCCAGCGCGGCAGCGTGCTCTCCTTTGCTGATTGCGGAGTTGAGCGCTTCGATCGTGCGCTCCACATCGAGCTCGCGTCCGATGACCGCGTTTTCTTTCAGGTCAAGTTGACCGGTTTCGTCGTTGAAGATGAAACGGGCATTCTCAGGCGCAAGGTCGGTTTCATCCCTGAGGGATTCGAGATACCCAAGGGTCAACGGTCGGTTCATCACCACTTTCAGCTCTGCACCGTTTCCGTTGGTCACCTTTTCGAAGGTTAGCATCCTGGCGAGTTCGTCAGGTTTTAGCTTCCAGGTTTCACCCTTGCCGCCAACTTCACCAGGGACGGTCAGCTTCAATGGCTGGCTGAGGATTTGCTGCACCAGTTGCCCCTGCGTGGAGGCATCCAGCACTTCGGGATAGGATTCCATTATTACCAGCGGAACCACGCCATCCTGCATCAGCTCGATCTGCTGGGTGATGGCTGCCAGGCTGGACTGCACGTCCAACACCCGTCCGGGTTGGCCATTGGTTACAGAAACCTCGGTACCGGAAATGGAAAGACTGGCTTCCCTCAAGGGCTGGTTGATCTGGGAGGAAAGGTTAATCAGGTAATTGAGCCCAAGGGTCTCGTTATATATGAAGGTGGGCTGCACCTCCACGCTACCGAAAAGCAAAGCATAGCGCTCTTTCAAAACATCAAGGGGTGAACCCCGGCGGCCAAGATTGAATGCGGCCCGCGCTGATGCAGCGGGGTCAAGGTAGATGCCCAGTTCGCTGGGTCTCACCAGCCATTTCTTATCGCCATCGGTCAGCAGGATTTGCCCTGCCTGGGGGTAGTTGTAAGAAGCAGCAATGCGCACAGCAGCGTCGTCTATTGTGAGACCAGAGTAAGAGGTGCCGCGCATGGCCACTCCCGGAAAAATACGCCCGGCGAAGAAGAGGGAAACCGAGAGGTTAATGATCAACACAAGCGCCAGGGCGGCGGCGATGCCAAGCCAAAGCGCGGTGATGATCTGGAGAGGAACAGAAGGTTTGGTGCGGGTCATCGTGGTCATAATTTCAGATTATAACACTCCAATTATTGCTTCTTGTTGTATGACGTTTTGATGGGAGAGGGGGTTCCAGGAGACCGGGCTCAAGGATTAAATCTGATCACACCAACTTCAAATTTGGTTCCGATTTACCCTTGACAAGGATAAAACTGCGGGTATACTTACCCCTCGTTGCGCTTGAAGCAAGCGCGATCTCGCCCCCTAAAAGGCAGATCTTTGAAAACCCAATACCAGACTCGAAAAAGTGACCCTGGCTTGCAAACCAGATCAAGGAAAAATGAAAATTCGCCCTTGACACCGGCAAACAGGCAGGTTACAATAATTGTCCAAAGTGCGTTGGTGATTTCGCCATAACAAGCAGATCGATTACAAAACCAAATACGCAGCTGGCTTGAGGGAAAACCCCTCAGCAAATTGTTGAGACAGGCCGATGACGTCCTGCGAGGCGCATCGGTAATTTTGTCGCCCGACCTTGACAAACAGCGGTCACGAGAGTAAAATCTGGCCCTTGGTTTTCATCAGTACCTTAACAACTGAAAAGTGATAGGAAGACGATGCCCTGTCGTTTTCAAAAGTAATAACCAGATCCGTAAAACTTTTTCACCGAAAGGTGATAATTATGCGGAGAGTTCGATCCTGGCTCAGGATGAACGCTGGCGGCGTGCTTAATACATGCAAGTCGAACGG
>CAYVTF010000019.1:0-41611 GCA_964454565.1 uncultured Anaerolinea sp.
GACTCACCACTTTTGTTAAGGTTCAGCATTTTACAGAAAGAATGTTACACCAACACATATTTTTTTATGCTTTTATAGTATTTGAGGTGCGTTGTATAATTATTTTAAAAGGTCAGTGTAATAGCTTTTTTAACAGCAAACCGCCTGGAATAGAGGAAATATGGATGGTAATGAAAATAACGAAAACCAAAACCGTACTGAGTCTTCCGACGACTTGGGGGAAAGGGTGAGAGAATTGCGCCTCGAGCGCAACCTTACCATTAAAGAACTTGCAGCATTAAGTGGCATTTCGGTCAACGCATTGAGCTTGATCGAAAATTGCAAGTCCTCTCCATCTGTAAGCACCTTGCGGCTGTTGGCCAGCGCATTGCAGGTCGCTATGCCCAAGTTCTTTGAACCCAAAAAAGAAGAAAAGTCCCTTGTCTTTACCCCAGTTCACCAAAGAATTCAGATTAAACCTGATCCACTTCTTTGTATTGAGTCTTTATGTCACGACCTGTCAGGGAACGTACTTGACGCCTCTGTGATATCCTTGTTGCCAGGTGGAAAAAGTGGTTTTATCCCGTCACACTCTGGTTACGAGCTGGTTTATTGCCTCACCGGGAAAATCCTTTTTAGCGTTGAAGATGAACACTTCGTATTGGAGCAAGGAGATAGTATTGCTTTTTTTGCGAGTGTGAAACATAAGTTTAAGAACCTGGAAGAGAGTACAACCCAAATTCTGGTTGCGCTGGCTGATTCACAAATTCCCGGCAGTTTCACAATCCAGGCGAAACATTTATTGGTGTAGGTTCTTCGTTTTCCGGATGACTCAGTAATCTTAACCTTTGCCATCCCCTAACCTGATAGAAACCAAGTAATAGCGATCTAGGTGTACCTGATAATATGGTCGGTGCTTGCATTTATTGCTACTGGAATCCTGCCAGGACCAACAATATCCCCGCTGCAATGAATCTATTCTTCAATCTCAAATCGATCCCTCCGTCCGTTTTCTACTGAACATTCACGATCAGCACAAACTCCCCTTTCCGCCCCTGGGTCTGCTTGAGCACCTCTCCGACCTCGCCGCGGAAAATGTTTTCAGTGGGCAGGGTGAGGTTGTAAGCCACTGTCACCGATTGGCCCTTGCCGAAGACCTTTGAAACGTCCTCCAGCAGGGCAGCCAGGCGGTAGGGGGTATCCATTACCACCACAGGCATCTTGTATCCCCGGTAGCGGGTCAGTTCCCGGCGCCGCAGGTCCGGGTCGCGCGGCAGAAAGCCGGCGAAAACGAAACGTTCGATCTTGTTATCCAGCACCGAGAGCGCTGCCATCAGCGACGACGCGCCGGGGACCGGTGACACCACCACCCCGGAGCTCGAAGCCAGTTGGATCAGGTACGCGCCCGGATCAGAGAATACCGGCGTTCCACAGTCGGAGATCAAGGCCAGGGTCTGCCCGTTAAGCAACCTCAGCAGCAGGTCAGCCGCCTGTGCTGCCTCGTTGTGTTCGTTCAGCAGGGCAATCTCCTTTCCCTCGATTCCCAGGCGCTTGAGCAGAGTGCTGCCGGGTTTATACTCCTCGCAGATCACCGCATCGGCGTTCTTCAAAACCTCGATCGCCCGCAGCGTGATGTCCCCGGGGTCTCCAATGGGGGTGGCAACGATGAACAATTTTCCGGCTTTTCTATTCATGACATAACCTGCTTTCTATTTACAACCACGTTTCAAGGTTAGACCTGATTGTAACAAAGAAAACCCGGCTGATTATGTTATAGTACAGGCACAAAACTGAAAGAGGTGCTTTTTGAAGCTGTCCCGCCTTACCAGGGTTTCCCTGCTCATCGCCGGCTTCTTCCTGCTGGATAAACTGCTGGCTTTTCTGCGCCAGGTGCTCATCGCGCGCCAGTTCGGCCTTTCGCGCGAGCTGGACGCCTTCAACGTTGCCAACAACGTGCCCGACCTTTTATTCGCGCTCATCTCCGGCGGCGCGCTTGCCATCGCTTTCATTCCGGTGCTCACACAGGTGCTCACGAACGCCGGTCAACGACCAGCATGGCACCTTTTCAGCCGCGTTGCCAACATTGCTTTCCTCGTCACCCTGTTACTGGCACTTTTTGTTGCCCTCTTTGCCGGTCCCATGGTGCGCATGGAAATAGGGTTGGCTCCCGGTTTCACCGCAGTGCAACAGGACCTGGTGGTGAAATTGATGCGCATGAACCTGGCGGCGACTATCATCTTCTCCATCAGCGGGTTGGTGATGGCAGGGTTGCAAGCCAACCAACATTTCCTGCTGCCGGCTATGGCACCTCTCTTTTACAACATCGGCCAGATAATCGGCGTCACCATCCTTTCTCCTGATACCCCTTACACCATCGGTTCTGTAACGTTGCCTGCGCTGGGATTGGGTGTGGAAGGGCTTGTATACGGCGTGATCATCGGCGCACTGCTGCACCTGGCCATTCAGTTGCCGGGGTTATTCAAGTTCCACTTCCACTGGATACCCAGTTTCAATTTCCGTGACCCGGACGTTCAAAAGGTGTTGCGCCTGATGGGTCCGCGCGTGGTGACCATGCTCTTCATCCAGCTTATCTTTCTCATCCGGGACAACCTGGCTTCACGGCTGGCAGAAGGGGCAGTCACCTCACTCACTTACGGCTGGATGATCCAGCAGGTGCCTGAAACCCTCATCGGCACCGCCATCGGTACCGCGTTGCTGCCAACCCTTTCCGAGAGCTTCTCAAAGGAGGATCGCCAGGCATTCACCGAAACCACGCAAAAAGCGGTTAAAGTGATCGTTGCTCTCACCCTACCCATGGCAGCCGCGCTTGCATTGGGAATGAAACCGCTGCTCGGGATGGCGTTTGATTTTGGCGACTCCGGGACGACATTGCTCAACCTGGTCACCGCCGCCTTTTTAGCCGGGTTGATGGGTCATTCCATCAAGGAGATCAGCGCCCGCACGTTCTATGCACGTCAGAACGCCTGGATTCCCCTGCTCACCGCGGGGTCGAACGCCGCGCTCTACGCACTGCTGGGCGGGTTACTTTACCGCCCCTTGGGTGCGCCCGGAATCGCCCTCACCGATTCCATCGTCTTCACCCTGGAAGGAGTGGTGCTGCTCATACTGCTGGCAAAGGTGTGTACCATCCGCGTCAGGCTTGAAAGTACCTGGGTGCGGGCACTGCTGGCTGCAGCAGTGGCTGGCGCGGTAACCTGGGGTAGCATGCGCCTGATGACTCCCTTTGCTCCGGCCATCCTCACTGCCACGCTGCCCATGATCGTTGGGTTCCTGGCGAGCCTGCCCCTGGTGTGGAAGGAACTCCGTTTGTTAATGAGGTTGTAAGTCCCGGACAGCGGGTAAAGTATGTTGGATACGGTATAATTGGCGCTATGGCAAAAAAGGAAAAGAAAGTACCGCAGGAGCAAGTCATCCAACCTGTTGATGAAACCCTGCCCATTAAAAGAAAAAACGAACACACAGCGCTCATCGAAAATGAGATCGTTGACCTTGAATTGACCCAACCCACCGCAGCACCCGACCAAACCATTGATGAGTTACTAGAAACCATGGAATCGAAAGCCCCAGTTCCCCGCAAGGGAAAACGTGGTTCACCCTGGGTTTGGGTCGGCATCCTGGGGATGATCCTGATTGCGGTCATTGGCGTTGGTATCGGATACGCCTCAGCGCTCAAGGAACGCAGTCAGGAAGAGAAAAGCCAGAGGCTCAACGTGGCTGTAGCCCATTTTGAGCTCGCCCTGCTTGATCAAAATGCCGGCCGCCTTTTGGCAGCGCGCCAGCGCTACGAATATGTGCTCTCGATCTACCCTGAATACCCGGGGTTGGATGAAAAACTGGTGGAGATTGGATTGCTGATCGGTCAGGATCCCAACATGGTCCCGCCCGAAACCAGCGCGGTCGGCACTCCTTCAGCGCCGACCAACGTTGATGCGGCTGCCCGAAGACAAACCCTCAACGCCCTTAATCGGGATGCAAAAAAATACCTGAATGCCCAGGACTGGAATAACTTATATGTCACCGCAGTGAAAATGCGCGATATCAATCCCAAGTACAACGTCACGCAAGTGGATGGGTATTATTACATGGCGCTGCGTAACCTGGGCATAGAGAAGATCAAGTCAGGAAATTTGGAAGTAGGATCCTATTATTTTTCCCTCGCGGAGCAAATCAGTCCCATTGACAACGAAGCACAATCTTACAATACCTGGGCGCACATGTACCTCACCGCCGGGTCATGGTGGGGCATCAGCTGGCTCAACGCGATCGAAAAATTTGGTGAACTTCACCAGATCGTACCCAACCTAATGGACAGCTCACGGATGACGGTTAAGGCGCGCTACGCCGGGGCATATGAGGGTTACGGGGATTTCCTGCAACTGACTTACAAATGGTGTGATGCCGTCCCGCAGTTCGAAATCGCAGCTGGTATTTACCCCAGCGACCGCCTGATGCAAAAAATTGAAAAGGGTCAAAAACTGTGCGCGAACCCGCCGCCCACGCCGACCCCTACATTCGATCCTTACGCCCCCACGCCGACCCCGACCAAGAAACCAAAAAAGAACTGACCTAACAAAAAATCTGAGATTGCTCTCAGATTTTTTTATTATTCGATTTGACCTACCAGGTCATGCACCAAAGCGCCTGTAATGCGCACAGGTACGATACTACCCACCTCGGCGGGGCTTTCGATGATCACCAGTCCGTCAATTTCCGGAGCGTCGCGGTACGACCTGCCCACGGTGATCCCGTCACCCTCCCCCTCCACTAATATGTCAAGTTCCTTGCCTATGAAGCGCTGGTTATTTTTAAGCGAGATGGGTTCCTGCAGACGCATGAGCTGCTCCACACGCTGCTCTTTCAGCACCTGCGGGATGGGGTCACCCAGTGGTTCGGCTGAAGTGCCAACCTCGAAGGAATAGGGGAACACCCCTACGTGGTCAAACCTGATCTCGCTCATAAAATCAAGCAGTGCCTGGAACTCCTCGTCGGTCTCGCCTGGAAAGCCAACGATGAATGTGGTCCGCAAGGCAATATCCGGCAACCGCTCACGCAAGCGGGATATCGTCTCACGCACCCAGGTCATGTTCGATGGGCGCTTCATGCGTTTGAGAGTTTCAGGATGAGCGTGCTGCAGGGGCATATCCAGGTAAGGCAGCACCTGGCTTGAGCTGGTCATCACATCGATCAAGCGGTCAGACACGTACCCGGGGTACGCATAGAGAATCCGTAACCAGGGAATGTTTGGAATCTTAGGAAGCAAGTTTTCCAGCAGTTCAGCCAGCCCATCCTTAATGCCGAGGTCGGAACCGTAATCCGTAGTGTCCTGCGCGATGAGGTTGATCTCGCGCATCCCCAACTCCTGCAGCATTTCTGCTTCAGCAATCACTGCTGCCATGGGTCGGCTCACTGGAGGTCCTTTAATGAGCGGAATTGAGCAAAAGGCGCAAGGTCGGCGGCAGCCATCAGCGATCTTTAGGTAGGCACTTGTTCCCTGAATGGAAACACGCGGTACACCCTTCTCATCGCGCCCGATGGTGGGGGCATCCGGTAGATGATATCGTGGCTGGCTCGGATTGGCGCGCAGCTCTCCAACCAGGTCAAGGATATCCATCCAGCGGCGTGAGCCGATAATGCCGTCGATGCCGGGAACCGACTCCACCAGCCTCTCGCGGTAGCGCTCCGTCAGGCATCCGGCGGCGATGAGCAGTTGCCCGGATTTTTTATGTGCCGCCAGTTCCTGTAATACCTCAACGGATTCCTGCCTGGCCTGTTCAATAAAACCACAGGTGTTGACGATCAATAACCCGGCCTGCGAAGGCTTGTCTTTGGGGGTAAAGCCATCCCGCAGGAGAAGGGACGCGATGGACTCAGAATCTACCGAATTCTTGGCACAACCAAGGGATACCAGGTGGAATGTTTTCTTCATGCGCCTCTAAGGGATGGCCGGGGTGATGGTGACTGTCGGAACAGTTGCTGTCGGCAGCGGTGTCGCGGTGGGAAGCGGTGTCAGAGTTGGACGCTGGGTAATGGTTGCAGTGGCTGTGAAACGCGGTGTGGGAGTCATCAATCCCCCGGCAGTGTATTCCATTTCCACCACCTGGCCTAAGAGCCCCAGAACACCCTGGTCCACCTGGTTGTAGTACACTTGCAATCCGGCCGCATTGCCGGTGAGGATGTTCACCTTTGTGGCACCCGAATATGTGTAAACGTTGCCGGGAACAATCCGTCCTGCGAATTCAACCCGTCCATCCACTGAAACCTTCATGTAAGCCCGATGCAAGGCAACCACAACCACCTGCACCCTGCCTGAAGGGATGGCATTTAATGTGGCTTGCAGATCCACCAGCGGGGTGGTCATGGGTTGCGGTGTGCCGGTGAGTACCGAAGGCGTTATTGATGCCTGTTGCGGGGTGCCCTCTGTTTCCGCTCCCTGGGTGCCAACCAGCACTTCAGAGATGGAACTAATGGTGGACAGTGGTTTTTGCGGCATGCTGGTGCGGATCACCTGAACCGCGCCCCAGATGATGAGGGAAAACAACAGGATGAGCACAGTTCCGCCGATCAACAGGTCAGGGGTAAGAATGCGGCGCCATCCGCTCAAGGGTTCCTTGCCAATCACCTGTTTACCTTCTTTTTGGAGCTGCGCGTCGAGGATATTTCTTTCCACTCTGCGTTGCTGCAGTCCTTCGGCATAACGGAGCTGAAGTGATTCAGCATTCAGGTCCATAAATGAGGCGTAATTGTTGAGCATTCCCCGTCCCTGAACAGTGGAGGGGAGTTCATCAATCTGACCTTTTTCCAGGGAGTCAATGTAGAACTCCCGTATCTTCAATTGCCTCTCCACATCTGCCTGGGAGAGACCAAGCGCTTCGCGTTGTTCGCGCAAATCCTTGCCGATCTCCTCAAAAATAATCAGGGATTTGGGGAGTGGCAATGTCTGTTTCTTTTCACTTGCGCCAGTACTTACAGACGACTTCCGTTCGGAAACCGCGGTGCTACCAATATTGGTGTTTACTGGATTTTCACTTTGGGTATCTTGCTTAACAGGTGCATCATCAGGCTTGAGGGTTTCTGGATGATTGAGGCGTTCGACCGCAGTAAAAACCTCATCCGCTGATAACCCCAGGAAGGAAGCATAAAGCCTGATGAAACCCTTTGCCTGTGACGGAGAAGGCAGGACGTCCAACTGGTTGTTTTCAATCGCCTGCAGGAAAGGAATGCGAATATTGGTACCCTCGGCAACCTGCTCAAGGGAGACCGCTTTCTCAATTCTTTTTTGTCGGAGGAATTCACCAACGTTCATGTATTAATCTTAACCGATTTTCTTAAGAAAGACCGGCCACAGCCCCTTGGCTGACCTGGCCGGTCTGGTTTCTATTCGATGATAATGGAACTTATTCTTCAGCCGTTTCAACAGTGTCAGTAGCAGGTTCCACGTCTTCTTCAGCAGGCTCAGGTTCAACCACTGCCACAGGTTCAACCACTGCCACGGGAGCTTCTTTAACTTCCTTTTTGGCTGTAGTTTTTGCCACTTCACCTTCACGGGTGACAAGGATCTTGATCTTCGGGGTGAGGTCAACTGTGAGCCGGACCGTGGCTGCGTGCTCTCCCAGCGTGCGGATCGGTTCCACTTCGATCAAGTGCTTGTCGAGGGTGGTTCCCAGCTTGTTGTTCAGTGCATCAACAATCATCTGGGTGGTAATCGAACCATAAAGCTTGCCGGTTTCACCTGCCTTGCTTGTGAAGGAAAGCTCGAGCCCGTTGACCTGTTCAGCCAAACCGCCCATTTCCTTGTTCAGCTCTGCCCGTTCGACGGCTGCCTTTTCCTTGATCTTTTCGACTGTCTTCAAGGCACCTGGGGTGGCCAGCACTGCGAGTCCCTGGGTGAGGAGAAAGTTGCGGCCGTAACCATCTGCCACCTTCTTAACATCACCAGCATGACCCAATTTGTACACATCTTTCAACAACAATACTTTCATTTTCAAGCCCTTTCTTGAGATAATTCATGCGAAGGGTACAACGCATGTAGAGGTGGATTTTACCGCATTCACCTGCTTTGGTCAATCAGCGTCAACTACTGGCCTACTTTCCAGTTTCGGATGAAATCTGCCTGCTCGGCTGTTTCCGGGCTTTTGTGCCACCAATTGGCTACATTCTCGCGCAATTGAGCAATTTTCGTGATCGCTTCATCTCCTCCCAGCCCATGCCGCACCAGGTAGCATCCCACCACTGTGCCAGTCCGCCCGATTCCGGCGTAACAATGCACGTATATGCACTTCCCTTTTACGATTTCGCTGTCGATTCTGTCCAATATGCGGGTCATGAGCATTGGCGATGGATTGGAGAAATCAGTGATTGGATAGTTGATGCGCGACACATCCAGCCCATAATCAACGGCCTCCTCTAAAAGGATGGATTCATAATCATGCCCAAAGTCCGTCACCTTTGTCAGGTCGATCCACGTTGTCACGCCATACCGCAGTAGCCCTTTCACCCGTGCGCGGGTATTCAGTTCGTCAGATGTGCCCGGAGTTTCGCCAGCCATGAACTTACCTTCGAGCACCCAGTAGGCGTTTTGCATGGGTAGGTCCAACATCAATGTCATATAGTCTCCCGATTTTCAGGTCTCATTGTTGACTTGGTTTTATATCCGGTTCAGGCTCCGGAACAAACCGGCGTTGATAGCGGAGCAGAAGAATGAACAAGAAAAACTCGAATGCCGCAACCACAATAGTGGAAAACTGGTCGAAGTAAAAAACCAGCGGGTTGATCACGGTCAGAGTGACAAGCAGGCACACGAATCCAACCCAGGCGCCTGCTCTTTCTTTTTTTAACGCAATCATTATTGCAGCCAGGAGTGCCAGCACCCCCATTGTCCCTTCCATGATCACCCTTACTTGAAACCAGTTGAACCCGCCGGCATCTCCGACCATGTTGCTGCGAATGACCTCGTTGAGGATTTGCGGAGTCTGGATTTCGGACGCCACCAGGAAATAACCTGCAGGTGCAAGTAGATTCCAAATCCCCAGAAGCAGGAATCCAAAAAACATGATCCTGCGCAACCGTACTTCTTTTAACCATTTTTTCTCAGCCCGCTTAAGCCAGGAACGCGCCCGCTGAAAAATTGGCGGATCATCCGGAACTACATTGTAACGGTTCTCCTCGAGGTAGCCCTTCAGACTAGTGGCCAGGTCCACCAGGGCTTTTGATTTTTCCACCTGGATGACTTGCTCAAGATCCCTGGTCAAATCGTTGTACTCGTCCGATGAAAGATCGTGATCAAGCACTTCTTTGAATTGCTCCAGGATGTTGTACAACCTGGACCTGCTCGAAACCTGCCTGCTTTTGCGGATCTGGAAGAAAATAAAAGTAACCATGAGGAAAAACACATAGATGATGGGGGCAGCTGATGGGTAAAAATAATCATTGGTCGAGGTGATGAATTTTCCGACTTCGTCGATGAACAGCCCAATGCCAAAACCTGAGATCAGGGCTGAGATGGGGAAAATCCACTCATTAACAAAGATAATAGGCAGTAAAGAGGCAACGAACAGGAACAATCCGCCCCACAACACATGGGCAATATGTAATGTTCCTCCTCCCAGTTTTGGGTATCCGGTCAGCTCCAGGAACAAACGTGTTCCGCTGATGGAGATGGCAAAGCTCATCAGGGTCACCACCAGGTATCCTGCCGAATGCCGCCTGATGACCGGACTGCGGTCCTGGAACGGGTTAAGTGCCTTCAGTTTCTCGATACGTCTGCCCATCTCACTCCATCAATAGTTAAAACTTGACCCGCCAATGAATTCTCGAATCACGGAATCGGAGGGGATCAACGAATCATCAGCCACACCATTTATGAAAGCCAACAACCTGGCGACCCGCTCAGCTCTCTGGTATGCATCTTCATGCAGCGGATCATCCCGATATTTTTCCTCCCATTTCCGGAAATCCTCCCCCAGGCGGTTGGCGTAAATGGCCAGTTCGTAAGGCATTGCCGAATTTATGATCGAATTTGCAGAACTGAAGTTAGGAATGATGTTGCGCAATTCACTTGACCGGACGTAATGCCAGTGCTCGAGGGTTTGTTGTGGGTCATACGCGCGGTGGATGCTGTCACGCAGCATACGCCGCATCAGGCGGATATCAGTCCACTGAACATATTTCCCATCCATCCCTTTCATCTGGAGCAAAGGTTCGAGATAGACCTTGTATTTTTGACCTTCGTCAATTCCCTCAGTCATCGCAGGGTACAGACCGTGCAAGGAATCGATCAGCAGCATCTCTCCAGGATTAAGGCGCAGGCGCGTTTCCTTTTGCTCCCTCTTGCCTGTCTTGAAGTTGTAAAAGGGAATGAGAACCTCTTCTCCCGCAACGAGCTTTTTGAGATGCGCATTGATCAACTCAAGGTCCAGGGCTTGAGGAGTTTCAAAATCATAGTCCCCAAATTCGTCCCTGGGATGCATTTCCAGGTCAAAGAAATAGTTGTCGACATTCAGTGTGACCAGTTTCAAGCCAGCCCGTTTGAGCCTTTCGCTTATCTTGATAGTAGTGGTAGTCTTCCCGGATGAAGAAGGACCAGAAATGATAACCATCCGGGCTACATCTTTTTTCACAATGATCTGGTTGGCAGCTGATTCCACGTCAACTGAATAGGCAGCCTCGCACTCGGTTACAATTTGTGATAACTCCCCTTCGTCAATTCGTTTGTTTAATGCCTCAACCGTGTGCAGGTTATGGCTGACCGCCCAATCCAGAACCTGCCAGAGCTTCGCCCAGGGGATGTTCTCCGAAGGCCTTGTTCCTTCTGCTGCCTGGTTCTGGCGGTGCTGTGCTCTCTCGTTGCGGTATAAAATATATGCCTTTGCGACCTTCGCATGTCCGTTTTCTATCAGTACCTTTTCCACCAGGTCCTGAATTTCCTCAATGTGGGGCACGTAACCGGGATCAGGGTTGACCTGCAGGAGCGACACAACCTGCTCTGAAAGCTGCCTGGCTGTTTGCCGGTCGCGTCCGCCCACCTCGACTGCCGCGCGGTAGATGGCATTGGTAATTCTTTCCGCGTTGAAAGGAACCATCACGCCGGTCCGTTTGATCACCGATTTAATCTCAGCCATTTCTCCTCCTGCACTCGATATTATTCAGAAAACCACTGTTTCCAGCGGTTTTATTCAAGGTGTTGGTTGCGGGGTTGCGTCTTCTGGTTCAACAGGCGTCTCAGACTGTGGTGCGTAATGGACGGTCACCTCACCGTTCTTTGCAAGAAAGATGTAGTTGTTTACGTGATAAACCCCTTCCCCGCAGTTTCCAGAAAGAACCGCGTTCCTGATCAGGTCGATTAGCGTGACCGAATCATTTGCCTGGTTCGGATCAAGCGGTCCCAACTTGCAGGTCAAAGCCGTGGGAATCAGGTCCTTGTTTTCCACGATGAAGCTGGTCATGGATGGAGTAGCCGTTATCCTGGGAATAGCAAAGGGGTTGAAACCCTCACTGAAATAGGAAGGGGTAAACTGAGCCGCATCAAGGTTGTAAGCTTCCATCACGGCGATCACGGGTTCTCGCTCCGGATTTTTGTAGTTGAGCACGATATTTTTACCGGAATTCGTTGATGGCCACTTGCCTTCGGGCAGAGCGATGAGGTTATCAAGTTTTCCGACCAGGTCCTCACGTCCGACCTCATCAAGCAGGTCACGCACAACCCAGTCGTTTTCCAATAACTGCCGTTGGATTTCTGCATTTTCGGTTTTTGATAGGTCAGGATGGGTAAGCGTGTGGTTGTATACACCAACTCCGTTCTCGATAGCCCAGGCGATGGTCTGCCCTAGTTTTTGCCGCCAGAGGGGTGAAAACCATTCCTGTCCATCGCTGATCAGAAAACGATCTTCCACCTGTTTGTCTGCATAATATTTATCACCCATGATGGCAAATAATTCAATGTGAAAGCCGAAATCCGGGTGTTCGCGGGAGAAGTTCCACAAAATGCCGATACCCGAGAGATCCGAGGGGGTTCCATCTGCATTGATGAATAATTGGTCCCCGCTCCAGCCATCATCAATGGTCAGGATGAGCGGTTTTCTTCCCTCAGGGACAATGAACGTCCCGTCAATCCAGCTTTTCAAACTGACCAGGCTAAAACCATTATCATAAAAGGTCTTTAGCTCGTTCTTGAATTCTGAAAGCTGCATTTCTGTGGAAGTTGTTGGTCCAAATTGGTCAGGAAAAAACCGATGGTAAATGAGGATAGGAACCTGCAAATCACCTGTAAAGTAGGTTGCCGTGACAAAAAAAGGTACCTCGGTGGCGGTGGGAGTAATTGTAGGTGTTGGGGGAATCAGGGTTGGGGTGGGTGCCACCGCAGTGGCAGTCGGGGTCGTGGTAGGCACAAAAGACTGCACAACTGAACATCCAGTCAACAGGGAACCTGAAAAAGCACATACCAATAAGAATAGACGCAACTTTTTATTCATGAAATCCTTGGGCGAAATCACCTACTTACAACCTTGGCAGGAGGATGGTTTGTTGATTTTGATATTTGCCCTTTCGGTCGGCATAAGAGATGTCACAAATTTCATCACCGCTAAAGAACAGCACCTGGGCAATGCCTTCGTTTGAGTAGATCTTAGCCGGAAGCGGGGTGGTATTGGAGATTTCAAGGGTGACGTAACCCTCCCACTCTGGTTCAAATGGTGTGACATTCACAATGATACCGCAGCGGGCGTAGGTACTTTTCCCCACACAAATCGTGAGAATGCTGCGCGGAATTCGGAAATACTCCACTGTGCGGGCGAGCGCAAACGAATTAGGAGGAATGATGCACACCTCGCCTTGAAAATCCACCATGGAACGTGAATCGAACCTTTTTGGGTCCACTATTGCGCTATAAACATTGGTGAAGATCTTATACTCGTCTGCTACGCGAATGTCGTACCCGTAAGAAGATAAACCATAGGAAATAACGCCATTTCTGACCTGGTTCTCCACAAAGGGCTCAATCATGCCCTGCTCCCTGGCCATCTTTGCGATCCACCGGTCTGCTTTAATACCCATCATTTACTCCTGGTTTATTGCCTTAAGGGGTCACAGTCCTGCACGTTCCCATAGAATCCTGGCAATCTGCGATTCAATAGGCGGAATAGCAAGCAACAATCTCTCAACATCTTCCGCCAGGGATCCTGCTGCTGCCGGGTTTTCCAGGGACTTCAGATTGATCTTCACATTCAAAGCCGCGCTGCGGATGGCAGCAATTGCCAGGTTCGATGCCGAAACCGCATCGGAAATGGCATTGATATTTCCCAGCTCAACCGCGGTTTTTGAGAGATCCAACACACCTTTTGCCAGTTCTGCTGTCTTATATGGAACCCGGGCAGCAAATATGGTCGCGGTTTCAATTGCCTCATTGCGGGTTTTTATTTCTTCTTCGGTCGATTTGGGTAAACGCATTGCCTGCAGGAAGCCCTGGAAAGAGGCAGCATCCTCTTCCACGGCCCGGGTGAGCAGTGTGCGCAGATTCTCGGCTTCCTCGATCATGCGCCACATTTCCTGTTCCACGTTCAGGTATTTCTTTTTTCCAACCGTTACCCGCCCGACCATGGCAACCAGGGCTGCAGCCTCTGCGGCTGTAAAAGCAGCAGCAGACCCACCTCCCGGGGTCGGGTTCTCGCTGGCCAAATCGCTGATGAACCCATATTGGTCTGAACTGGTTTTTCCGGGTTGATCCTGACCAGCGTACAACCGGCTCTCCAGTATCTGCTCCGGTTCAAATTGGTCCAACTGGGTGTACCAAACCGCGGCGTCGATGAGAGCAAATTGAGGAATGAGCCCCACCAGTTCGCTGTGGTGGATACCCACCCCGTAACGCTGCGCTTCACGGCGCACAAACTCCACCACGCGGGCAATGGGTGTCTGCTTGAAATTCGTCAGGTTCATGGAAACCTGGGCCAACCCTTCCACCAACACGCCCATCCCTTTGACAAATCGCAATCCACCGGAGCTGTTGCGCACCGCCCGGGCGATCTTTTGAGCGATTGTAATATCAGAAGTAGTGAGATAGATATTGAAAGCAATTAAGGGAGCTCTGGCGCCAATGATGGTTGCCCCGGCAGTCCCCAGCTCGGACGGACCAAAATCAGGCTTTCGTTCAAGGTTGGTCTTGATCTCTTCTTTCAGTCCCTCAAATTGTCCCCGGCGCACATTTTCAAGGTTTTGCCGCTCAGGTTTTGAAGCGGCTTCTTCATATAAATATACTGGGATGGACAACTCCTCCCCAACCCGCTTGCCCAGCCGACGTGCCAGTTCAACACATTCCACCATGGTCACGTCGCGAATGGGCACAAACGGAACCACGTCCGTTGACCCGAGTCGCGGGTGTGCGCCTTGATGCTGATTGAGGTCGATCAATTCCTGAGCTTTCTTGATGGACTGGAACGCTGCCTCTTCGATAGCTTCAGGTGCACCAACCATGGTCACCACGGTGCGGTTGTGATCCATGTCCGAATGTTTGTCCAGCAAACTAACCCCAGGTACTCCCTGGATGGCTCCTATGATCGCGTCGATCACTTCCGGCCGGCGGGCTTCAGAGAAATTGGGAATGCACTCGATTAATGGTTGTGGCATGAACACCCTCTCTTGTAGGTTTCCCTCAATTATAATGCAGCCTTCCAGCGGCTAAAGCCATCAGGGTTATTCGGCTACACGATATCATTCATCACTTAGTCATCAAATTCTTTCGCTGCTTCCCACAGGACATCCATTTCCTCAAGGGTCATCTTTTGAAGTTCCCTGCATGAAATTTTGGCTTGTTGCTCAATATAAGCAAAACGCTTGCGGAACTTGGTATTGGTCTGCCGTAGAGCTGATTCAGCATCCACTTTGTGCCAGCGCACAAGATTCACCACCGCAAAGAGTAGGTCGCCCAATTCCTTTGCCCGGTCTTCATCATTCCGGGCAGTAATTACTTCATCCAATTCCTCATACACCTTCTGAAGCACTGGCGTGATTTCAGGCCAATCAAACCCCACCCGTGCCGCCCGTTCCTGTATGGATTGAGCCTGGGTAAGAGAGGGCAGGATAACTGGGATGCCATCCAGAAGACCACCCGGTTTTTCACTGCCATTTTCAGCGCGTTCCATCTCCTTGATCTTTTCCCAATTCTGAACCACCTGGGTCTCATTTTCCACAAGCGTCGTCCCGAATACATGCGGATGACGCGAGACAATTTTTTGATTGATTCCACGCAAGACATCAGTGATGCGGAACGTACCATTTTCGGAAGCAATCTCCGAGTGTAAGGCAATCTGTAGGAAAAGGTCACCCAACTCTTCCCTCAACCCGACAAGGTCACTCTTATCAAGAGCGTCCAATGCCTCGTAAGTCTCCTCCAAGAGGTAAGGACGCAAACTGACGTGGGTTTGTTTCTTGTCCCAAGGGCAGCCATCAGGTGCCCGCAGGTGCGCGATCACTTCCATAAACTCCTCAAGCGAAGTTCCTTCAAGCGTAGGCAGGTAAATTGCGCTGAGAGATTTACCAGGTTCATGTAATTCTCCGAAGGTCAATTCCTGCCAGCCAGGTTGTTGTCGATTTTTTCCGATCAACCCCAGAACAACAGTATCATCCGGGTAGACGTTTGCCAACAATTCCATGATCTCCGCTGGCAGGTTTGATCCTTCAGCTGAAGTGATCAACACCGGCAGGGACGTGGAAAATGGCGGGTAGTGAAGCCCGGACAGGGTGGATGCCTGCAATATTTGAATTCCGGTATGGAAAAGTTGCGGAAATTTGGTTTGCAGGTCATTTGCAATTTCGATTGATCGCTTCATAATCTTCCTTATCTACTACTTCACAAAATAAAAGATGCAATCTATCTTCCGGCTGACCTATTGAACGAATTTTTTCGTTACAACAGGTCAGCCTTCGGTGACTGCATCTCAAGTCGTCAGGTATTGAACCTGAATATTAACGCTTGGTGTAAGTAGGTGCCTTGCGGGCGCGTTTTAAACCTGGTTTCTTGCGTTCCTTGACGCGCGGATCACGGGTTAAGAAACCACCCTTCCGTAGTAAGGAGATATTATCTTCGTTCATTTTTACCAGGGCGCGAGCCAGCCCGAGTTGAACCGAATCGGTCTGACCAGTTACTCCACCCCCGTGAACGGTGGCAGTGATATCACAAGTCGCGCGATCCATGGAAGCAGCTGTCAGAGGTCCTAGAATGGCTTCGATGTCTCCGGTACGTGGAAAGTAATCCTCGATCGGGTGATCGTTGACAGTAAATATTCCGGTGCCGTTCATCAAACGGACACGGGCAGTGCTTTCCTTGCGGCGACCAACACCTTCAAAATATTGAACCGACATAATCCTATTGCTCCTTTATGCCACCGGTTTTGGGTTTTGTGCGACATGCGGATGCTCGCTGCCCGCATAGACTTTCAAGCGTTTTAATAGCTCGCGTCCCATGCGATTGTGCGGGAGCATTCCCCAAACCGCTGAAATGATCACCCGTTCAGGATGAACTTTCATTTGATCTCTTAATACAACCGTCTTCAATCCACCCGGGTAATTGGAGTGCTTGTAATATTTTTTCTCATCCAGGCGTTTTTGAGTAATCTCCAAACGCTCGGCGTTGATCACGACAACCACATCACCCATATCCACACCCGGGGTAAAAGTGGGCTTGTGTTTTCCAAGCAAATAACCAGCGATCTGGGTCGCCAGACGGCCAATTCCCTCATCAGTCGCGTCAACCAGCAACCATTCAGGTTCTTGCTTTCCTTTTAGGACGTAAGTCTTGTCCACCATATCATCTCCATCGGCTCGTTATTTGAGCCACTTAATCCAAATTTTCTTCCATCCATACTTCTCCACGCCTTGACCCATCGTAAACCACTCGGGTCAGCACAAGTCCTTGCGGAGGAGCAAGCCCGGGTTTGACTTTCTTCCCGGTTTTTAATCCATCCACTATTTCCTGCAGCAAAAGGTTTCCCCTGGCTGCCTGGACCTGGCAGTAAACCAAACGCCTGACCATGTGATAGAGAAACGCGTTAGCTTCAATTTCAAAGTGCAGCGTTTCTTCATCTCCCGACCATTGCGTCCGTTTTACTTCACGAACAGTACTGCTCCCTGGTTTCATGGCTCTGCCAAAAGCTGAAAAATCGTGCCTGCCAAGAAAAACATTGGCTGTCTCTCTTAGAACAGATTCGTCAAGTTTTGGCCAGATCCGCCAGGCATACCTGTCAATCAGCGGGTGCCGCACAGGAGCCTGGTAGATTGTGTAACGGTAAATGCGGCTTGAAGCGTCATAACGGGGGTGGAATTCCGCTTTAACCTTTTCTACCTTCAACACAGAAACGTCTACCGGTAACCTGGCATTCAACGCGCTGGTCAGATCAGCAGATGAGTGTTGCCAATCCAACCCAAAGGTCAATACCTGTCCAGAAGCATGAACACCCGCATCAGTCCGGCCGGCAAAAAGGATCGCTCCTTCCGCCCAGCCGATTTGCTGCAAAGCGTTTTCTAATTCACCCTGAACGGTACGGGCCTTTCCCTGGCGTTGAAAGCCGGAGAAATCAGTACCATCGTACGCGAGGATAAGTTGGTAAAGTGCCATTCCTATCCGCCATCACTGGCTGGATGGATTATTCTTCCACTAACTCAAGCAGGACCATCTCAGAAGAATCGCCGAGGCGGGGTCCTAGTTTGTACATCCGGGTGTAACCACCGTTGCGGTTTTCAAAGCGGGGTGCAATCTCGTCAAACAATTTCTTGACCAGAACTGCATCACCGATACGAGCAGCAGCCAGCCTGCGGGCGTGCACTTTTTGTGCATCTGTGCCCTTGGCACTGCGGCGTGCAAGCGTGATCAATTCCTCAGCTTCGCCGCGGATGAATGATGCCTTGGCGCGTGTGGTTTGAATACGCTCGTGCGTGAACAATTGTTTGACCATGGTACGGCGCAAGCCAATACGCTGGTCCTTGCTTCTTCCTAAGTGATAACCGGCTATTTGATGACGCATGTCTATCTACTCCACATCTTTTTCGACTTGCAAGAAGCCTTTTTCCTGCATTTTGTCGCGAAGTTCATCCAGGCTCTTTTCGCCGAAATTACGGATGGACATCACAGCTTCCTCACCCTTATCGAGCAATTCGAGCACATCGCCAACCGTGATGATGCCGGTGCGCTTCAATGAATTGAAAACGCGGACAGACAGATCAAGGTTTTCGATGGGGGTTTCAGCAGCTTCACTGGTCAGGTGGCTTCCAGATATCTCTTTTTCAGTACCCATCAACAAAGTATCTTCGCTGATCCCTGAAATGAATCTCAGGTGATCAATGATGATCTTGGATGAGACGCCCAGGGCTTTCTCGGGCAGGATCGTGCCGTCTGTCCAGATTTCAAGGACGAGGCGGTCATAGTTGGTACTCTGTCCCACACGGGCAGAACCAACTTCAAAATTCACACGCTTTACCGGGCCGTAGATGGCATCCACTGGCAGCTCACCAATGGGCAGTTTTCCACTGCGGTCTGTGGAGGGTGAATACCCTCGTCCACGATCGACAGTGAAATCAATGTCCAGGCGGGTGCTGGCATCATCCACGGTGAACAGGTACAGGTCAGGGTTGACGATCTCAACCTCAGCTGGAGCCTGGATGTCAGCAGCGGTTACAACACCTTCACCGCGAACATCGAGGTGCAGGTGGGCAACATCACCTTCATGCAGGATCATGCGGATCTGCTTGACCTGAAGAATGACCTGGATGACATCTTCACGAACACCAGGAATATCTGAGAATTCGTGCGTGATATCAGAAATGCGCATGGAAGAGATCGCTGCACCATCAAGCGATGACAGAAGCACCCGGCGTAAAGTGTTGCCCAGGGTATCTCCGTAACCTCTCTCGAGGGGGCTAATCACGAATTTTCCGTAGTTGCGGGCATCAGCTTCCCGTTCTACTTTAGGTGTTACCATATTAATCAGAGCGCACACACTGTACCCCTTTCCGATACAAAATCGTATCCTCTCATCGGGTTATTGATCATTAGCGTGAATAGTACTCAACGATCAATTGCTCGTTCAGGCTGCCATCGATCTCAGACCGCTCAGGAAGCCGAACGACACGACCGGAAAGTTGCTTGACATCCCTGTCCATCCAAACTGCGCATAAACGCTTTTCGGCAAAATCAGGTAATTCCTTGAAGAAAGGAAGTTTCTTTGCAGTCTCTTCCACAGTAATTGTGTCACCAGGTTTGAGCAGCATCGACGGGATGTCCGCCCGGCGGTCATTTACCCGGAAGTGCCCGTGGTTGACCAATTGGCGGGCCTGGGCGCGGTTCTCAGCAAGTCCCAGGCGAAAGACAATGTTGTCGAGGCGCATTTCAAGGGTTTGAAGCATGTTCAAACCAGTCAAGCCACGGGTGCGCAATGCGATGCCATAGAAACGGCGGAACTGACGTTCCATCATGCCGTAAACTCGGCGGGCGCGTTGCTTTGCGCGCAGCTGGCGAGCGTAGTCAGATTCGCGCTCAGTTCGTCCCTGGCGGGTGCGGCCATGCTGCCCGGGAATGAAACCGCGTTTTTCAAACGCGCACTTCGCCGAATAGCAACGGCTGCCTTTCAAAAACAGTTTTTCACCTTCGCGCCGGCAAAGTTTGCATGCCGGACCAGTATATTTAGCCATATGATTCCTTCTCCTCTATTACACGCGGCGTTTTTTCGGAGGCCGGCATCCGTTGTGGGGAACCGGGGTGATATCAGCGATCGAGCGGACTTTGAGTCCCAAAGACTGAACAGCACGGATGGCAGATTCGCGACCAGGACCAGGTCCCTTGATGATCATGTCCACTTCCTGGACACCCATATTCTGGGCTGCCTTAATGGCCTGTTCGGCTGCAAGACGGGCTGCAAATGGAGTGCTCTTGCGAGAGCCTTTGAATCCTGCCGAACCAGCGCTGCCCCAGCAAAGCGCATTACCCTGTTGGTCAGTCACGGTCACGATCGTATTGTTAAACGACGCAAAAATGTGAACCTGTGCTGAAGACAGTGTGCGTTTTGTCTTGCGGGTGGTGCTCGCTCGACGCGTTGAGCGTACGTTTTGTGCCATAATTCCTCGTTATACTTTTCTTGTTTTCAAGTTTTAATCCAGAGTCTCAAATGACCGGGTTGCCGCGGGGGAGAAGGTACCCCACCCTGCCATTAAAACACACAGGATTACTTCTTTGCTGCTCCACGACGGCGGCCACGACCGGCAACGGTCTTCTTGGGACCCTTTGCTGTACGGGCGTTGGTGCGTGTGCGCTGCCCGCGCGCGGGTAAGTTGCGGCGATGCCGTAACCCACGGTAGCAGCCAATTTCAATCAGGCGTTTGATGTTCATCTGCACTTCTCGGCGCAGATCGCCTTCGACAGTAAAGTTCTTTGAAATATACTCGCGCAAGGCCCCAACTTCAGCCTCTGTCAGGTCTTTAACCCGAATATCAGGATTCACCTGGGCGGATTTGAGGATCTCATTTGCGCGCGTAGGTCCAATTCCAAAGATGTAGGTTAGTCCTACTTCAATTCGTTTGTTGCGTGGTAAATCAACACCTTCAATTCTGGCCATAAGTCCTTATCCCTGTCGCTGTTTATGCTTTGGGTTTTCGCAGATGATAAATAAAATACCGCTGCGTTTTACGATTTTGCATTTCGCGCATCTCTTGCGAATGGATGTAGATACTTTCATCTCTCGAACTCCTTAATACTGCTCTTAATCCGAATTTTCAATTTTACTACTACTTCCACTTTCCGTCCAGAACAAACCCGTCTCCCTGCGTAGTTAGGATCATCGGGCCGCTCTCGGTGACTGCCACCGTGTGTTCAAAGTGGGCAGTGAGTGAGCCGTCTGCTGAAGAAACCGTCCACTGATCCGGTAAAACCCTCGTATAAGGAGTGCCCACCAGTAGCATCGGTTCTAATGCAATGGTTATTCCAGGGCGCAGTAACAACCCTTTTCCCGGAGTACCGTAATTGGGGGCTTGCGGGCCCTCATGCATGGCTCTACCAACGCCATGCCCGGTGTACTCACGGGTCACGTAAAAACCACGGCTTTCTGCATAATTTTGTATGGCGTAGGAAACATCACCAAGATGGTTCCCTGCTACCATTTTTGCGATCCCCGCAAATAACGCGCCTTCGGTGGTTTCCACCAGCTTCTGAGCTTCAGCAGAGACTTCCCCGACAAACGCTGTAAATGCGGCATCGCCCACATACCCTTCAAAGACCGTCCCGCAATCCACGGAGACGATGTCGCCTTCCTTGAGTTTGCGCTTTCCCGGTATGCCGTGAACCATTTCATGGTTAACGCTCACATTGGTACTCGCGGGGTAAGGATATGGACCCGGATAATCTTTAAAAGGACTGTAACAACCATATTTTTGCAGCACTTCTTCTGCAGCTGCATTGAGGTCAGCGGTGGTAACGCCTGGTTTTACAAGTGACCGGGCTGCAGCCAATGCTTCCGCATTGATCCTGCCGGCCTCACGCATGATCTCGATTTCCTGAGGCGTCTTGATGTTAATCTGGCGTTCCCACGACATCTATTTTATCCGTTCAATCGCAGCAATCAAATCTGCAGTCACATCTTCGATGGGTTTCGTACCATCCAATTCAGCCAATAACCCATTGCTTTGATAATAAGCGATCAACGGTGCAGTCTGCTCCTGGTAGACCTTGATGCGTCTTTCCACTGTTGCAGACTGGTCGTCTTCACGTTGGTACAACTCAGAACCGTCTATATCACATACACCGGAGGTTTCGGGCGGGTTGAACTTTTCGTGAAACACGTGACCATTCAACCTGCAAGTCCAGCGGCCGCTCAATCTTTCGATGAGGATCTCGGGGGCAACGGAAATGTAAGGAACAACATTTACTGTGCCATCGAACTCCTTCAGCATTTCTGCCAGGGCATCCGCTTGCGCGGGAGTCCGTGGAAAACCATCCAATAGAGCGCCATTGACGCAATCCGGCCTGGAGAGCCGTTCGCGAACCATGGCGATGGTCACATCATCAGGCACCAGTTCTCCGCGGGACATGAAGGTTTGAGCCAGCTTACCTAAATCAGTCTGCTGTTTCAAATTCTCACGGAAAAGGTCACCTGATGATACATGCACCAGCTCATACTTTTCAGCAATGATCTGCGCCTGGGTTCCCTTTCCGGCTCCTGGAGGTCCAAGAAGAACAATGTACTTCGCCATGATTAACCTTTGATGATGCTTTCGTCGTAACCGTGAACCTTGAGTTCGGTTTCGATGATGGTAAAGGTATCACGCACCACACCGACTACGATCAGCAACCCGGCAGCTGAGATGATGAATGCTGCGGATTTCGTCACTGGCAGTAGAGCGCTGATGATGTACGGCAGCACCGCCACAAATCCCAGGAAGAACGCACCCGGGAAGGTGATGCGGCGTTGTACCTTGGTGAGATATTTCTGGGTGGGAGCGCCACGAACCACACCGGGAATCTGGGCGCCCTGCTTTTTGAGCGTATCGCCATAATTCTGCTGTTGGAAAAGAACATCCGTGTAGAAGAATGTGAAGGCTACAACCAGCGTAAAGAACAGAACGGGGTAAATCCAACCGGTAGCACCTGTTCCACCAAAGACTTTATAAATGCTATACCAGAATCCCTCGGTTTTCCCACCGATAAAGTAACTGGCTATCAAAGCCGGAAACGAAAGGAAAGTCTGAGCAAAGATCAACGGGATCATGCCTGCCATGTTCACCATCAGGGGTAGATTGCTCCTCACGGGCATGGACATGCGGTTGCCAATCCGCCGACCTGGGAATAGCACAGGCACGTTGCGCCTGCCTTGCTGAACAAAGACAATGGCGAAGATCGTGAGCCCGAGAATGGCGAGGATCAAAATGAGCATCCACCAACCGTTCTCTTTATCAGCCAGGATTCCCAACAAATTGGACGGGATCTGTGCGATGATGCCTGCAAAGATGATCAATGAAAGACCCTGGTTTGGAATGCCAAACTCAGAGATGAGTTGCCCCAACCAGATACCAAACATGGTACCTGCCACCATGGCAGTGAGCAAGGTCACGGTCGGCAGAAGCGACTCTCCCGTAAAACCAAAGGGAGTGGTCAGCACGTTCCGCTCTGTCACCATTGAGTTGAAAATGTTCACTTGACCGATGGCAGAGAGAAAAGCCATGGGGATGGTAAGCATTGTGGTCCATTTTTCCATCAAGGAACGGCCTTCACGGGGATTGTCTTTCAGTCTCCGGTCAAGCGCGGGGATGATGGGAACCAGCAATTGGATGATAATTTGTGCGGTAATGTACGGGTACACACCCATCGCCAGGATCGAGAAGTTGGAGATGGTACCACCGGAAAGCAGGTCTAGCAGGTTAAAAAGCGAAGCCCCTGCCCCACCCATTTCGGCGATGGAGCGGATCACTTCACGATTAATCCCGGGAACTGGGATATTTGCTGCCAGGCGGTAGAGCACCAGCAGCAAAATGGTGATTATCAGCTTCTTTCGGATATCCTCAGATTTCCATAAATAGCGCCAGGCTGATCGCTTCATTAGTAACGACTCCTTAAAGGTTGCATTTAGGCAACAATTTCGACCTTGCCACCTGCAGCTTCTATTTTTTGCTGGGCTGACTTGGTTATGCGTTGAACTTGCACAGTCAACGGCACAGACACCTCACCGCGCCCAAGAAGTACAACGGGATTGGAGGGTTTGTGGAGCAGTTTTGCCTCTTTTAAGGTCTCCCTGGAGATCACACTGTCCTTTTGAAATCTTTCCAATTGGTCGAGGTTGATTTCGTTGTATTCCACCTGGTTGGGTGGGGTGAAACCTTCACCACGGATGAACGGCAAACGGCGGTAAAAAGGCAGGTTACCACCCTGGCGGTAGAGGTTACCACCAGACCCTGCGCGCGAGCCCTGTCCTTTCGTTCCACGACCAGCGGTCTTACCCTGGCCTGCAGAAATTCCACGCCCTTTGCGCTTCCCTACTTTTTTAGCGCCTTCATTTGGCATGAGATCGTGTAGTTTCATTGCACTTCCTGCTCTTCCACTTTTACAAGATGATTGACTTTTAACAGCATGCCGCGCACAACAGGTGAATCGACCATTTCAACCATGTCGTTCATGTGGTGCAATCCCAGGGCGCGGATCGTTGCTTTATGTTTTACCGAGTACCCGATCGCACTCTTAACCAGTGTGATGCGGATCTTCTTTACTTCTTCTTTTTTCTTAGGCATTCTTCCTCCGTTCCCAGTAAGGGATTAAATCCTTCACTGGTTTTCCGCGGCGGGCTGCCTCGGTTTCAGGAGATTTGAGCTGACCCAGTGCATCAAAGGTGGCTTTTACCACGTTTAATACATTGGCACTACCCAAAGACTTTGTGAGAATGTCACGCACACCGGCAACTTCCAGGACGGCACGCACGCCGCCAGCGGCGATGACACCGGTACCGGCAGAAGCCGGTTTCAGCAGCACGACGGCGCCTGAAGTTTTTCCGACCACTTCGTGAGGAATGGTTGTGCCAGTCAACACGTACTGCCGGATGTTCTTGTGAGCACGCTCGGTAGCTTTACGCATGGCATCAGGCACAGCATTTGCCTTACCTATGCCGATGCCGATCTTTCCACGATTATCACCAACAACTATGGTGACGCGGAACTGGAAACGACGACCACCTTTTACCACTTTGGCAACACGGGCGATCTCGATCACGCGTTCATCGAATTGCGTTTCTAACGGTTGAAATTCACTCATATCCATAAAGGCCCTCTATCTTTTCTTTTGCCTAAAATTCCAGGCCAGCTTTACGAGCTGATTCAGCCAGTGCTTTCACACGACCGCTGAAACGGAAACCACCCCGGTCGAAGACGACCTGAGAGATGCCCTTGCTCTTTGCCCGCTCTGCCACAGCTTCACCAACCAGACTGGCTTGTTCAAGCTTCTTCAAACCGGCCATTTTCGGCTTAATTTCCTGGTCGATGGTTGAAGCGGATGCCAGAGTGACTCCGGTGCTGTCATCAATAACCTGGGCGTAAATCTCAGCCAGGCTGCGGAAAACGCTCAGACGTGGGCGCGACTCGGTACCGCTGATAGTCTTGCGGACGCGGCGGTGCCTGCGTATTCTTGCTTCAGTACGATTATTTTTTGCCATAATTCTCTACCTGCCTTAGCCCTTCGCTTTGCCAGCTTTACCGGCTTTGCGGCGGATCTTTTGACCTTTGTAACGAATCCCTTTACCCAGATACGGTTCAGGGGGACGAATTTTGATGATATCCGATGCAAGCTGTCCGATAACCTCGTTGTCGGAACCATTGATCTTCACCAGGCGGGTTTTGCTTTCTATCTCAAAGGAGACGCCCGCTGGGGGTTCGATCACGAACGGGTGTGAATACCCGACGTAAAGGACAAGTTTGTTGCCATCCATCTCAACCCTGTAACCTACCCCGTCGACTTCCAGTTCAGTGGTGAAACCGGTTGAAACCCCGGTAACCATGTTCTGGAGTAACGCACGGGTCGTACCATGAAGGGCACGGACCGGAGCTAATTCAGAACTGCGGGTGATCAGAAGTTTTCCGTCTTCTTCAGCAATTCCGATCTGGGGAGAGAAAAGGCGTTTCATTTCGCCTTTCGGACCTTTTACTGTCACCTCAGTGCCTTTGATGTCAACTTTTACAGACTCTGGCAGTGTAATTGGTAATTTTCCTATACGAGACACGTTTTAATCCTCCTTATCCCAATGGGCTACCAGACCTTGCAGAGGAGTTCGCCACCAACATTTAACTGGCGAGCCCGCTGTCCGGTCATCACACCCTTTGGGGTGGACAGGATTGCAACACCCATCCCTGCCAAAACCCAGGGGATGTCTTGTTTCTGCGTATATACCCGGCGGCCTGGTCGACTGATTCTTTCCAAACCAGTGATAACCGGTGTGCGTTGGCGGCGTTCCCCGACGTATTTGATCTTGATGCGCAAGGTCATTACTTCAGGTTTATCGCTTTCAACAACTTCATATCCTTCAATGAACCCTTCCTCTTTCAAGATCCTGGCGATTTCCGCCTTGATCTTGGAGTTAGGCATGGCAACCACGGATTGGCTGGCCATGACGCCATTCCGGATACGGGTCAACATATCAGCAATTGGATCATTAACACTCATGTTTCTTCCTCCGAAATAGCTTTACCAGGATGATTTGGTCACACCGGGTACTTCACCTTCGAGAGCGAGCTCTCTAAAGCAAATTCGGCATAACCCAAAACGGCGCATGTAGCCACGTGGTCTTCCGCAGCGTTTGCAGCGGTTGCGCACCTGGATGGGATACTTCCGTCTCAATTCACGATATTCCATGCATTTCTTTGCCATACTATTCGTCCTTCCTGAATGGCATGCCAAGCATTTGCAGCAACGCTGCAGCCTGATCGTCAGATGGTGCAGTAGTTACTATGGTAATTTCCATACCACGAACTTTATCGACTTTGTCGTACTCGATCTCAGGGAAAATGATTTGTTCCTTGAGTCCAAGAGTGTAATTGCCCCGACCATCGAATGACTCCGCGGATACACCACGGAAATCGCGCACACGGGGGAGCACGATGTTCATCAACCGGTCCAGGAAAGCCCACATTTTGTCACCGCGTAAAGTCACCGCAGTACCAATGGCCCGCCCTTCACGAAGTTTGAAGTTGGCGATGCTTTTCCGCGCCTTTGTGATCACCGGCTTTTGGCCAGTGATGGCAGTCAGATCAATCACTGCTGCATCCAGGGCTTTTGGGTTATCCATTGCTTCACCCATCCCGATGTTGATGACCACTTTCTTGATCCGGGGGATTTGCATCACGTTCGTGAACCCCAATGACTTCATCAAGGCCGGTGAGATCTCTTTTAAGTAACGTTCTTTCAATACATTCATCAAAACACTCTCCCAAACGGCTTATTCATCGATCAACGCGTCGCATTCCTTGCAAACCCGTTTGACCCTATCGTCCTCGCGGACCAGCTTGACGCGCGTGGGTTTGTTGCATTTTTTGCAGACAACCATCACGTTGCTAATGCTGATAGGGGCCTCAAAACGGACAATGCCCGGATTGACCGAACGACCTTGTGACTGAACCTGCCGTTGGTGTTTTGTGCGCATGTTCACACCCTGCACAACCACACGCTCATCATCCGGCAGAACTCTAATAACATCACCGCGCTTGCCCTTGTCGTCTGACTGGCCGCTGATGATTTCAACCTGATCACCTTTGCGAATCTTTACTTTCATCTCTCGCTCCTATATCTCCGGCTACAGTACTTCGGGGGCCAGAGATACGATCTTCATGAAGCCCTTTTCACGTAATTCGCGTGCTACCGGGCCGAAGATGCGTGTTCCTTTTGGATTCTGACCATCTACATCAAGGATCACTGCAGCGTTGTCATCAAATCGAATGGAGGAACCATCTTCACGACGCCATTCTTTGCTGGTGCGTACAATAACAGCCTTGACAATGTCACTCTTTTTCACTGAGCCTTGCGGGGCTGCCGATTTGACGGTTGCCACGACAATGTCACCCACTCCACCATATTTGCGGGTTGAACCGCCGGTGACATGGATAACCAATAGTTCGCGAGCGCCGGTGTTGTCGGCTACTTTTAAACGTGACTCATGCTGTATCATTCAATCGTCTCCTCGGCAACATCAAGTGACTTGATTTCGCGCTTGACGATTGATTGCACAACCCAGGCTTTCTCTCGGGAGATCGGAGCTGACTCGACGATGACAACTTTATCGCCAATAGCACAACCCAGTTCATCATGGGCTTTCACCTTGTGAGTGGCGTGGACAACCTTGCGGTAGAGTGGATGCTGGTAACTGCGTGAGACCTCCACCACCACGGTTTTCATCATTTTGTTACTGGTAACAACCCCAGTTAAACGACGTCGTTCATTCATTTTCCACCTTCAACTTTCTTGCCGAGCTCGCGTTCCCGCAACAGGGTTTCATACATTGCGATCTGCCGGCGGACTGCTTTTAATCGGCTGGTATCGGTCAGCTGACCGGTGACCACCTGGAACCGGAAGTTCATCAACTCATTGCGGGCGTCTGCCAGCCTGGTCTTCAATTCTTCAGTGGAAAGTAAGCGAACCTCTGCAGTTTTCATACACTCTCTCCTGCACCCTGGCTGCGGGCCAGAACCTTGGTTTTGATCGAGAATTTGTAAGAAGCCTGGTTCAATGCCGCAACTGCTTCTTCATGCTCAAGACCACTGATTTCAAACATAATTCTGCCCGGTTTTACCACCGCGACATAGTACTCCACACCGCCTTTACCTTTACCCATACGGGTTTCCGGTGGTCTGTGGGTGTAGGGTTTGTCGGGGAAGATCCGGATCCAAACCTTTCCGTGACGTTTCATCGAGCGGACGATGGCGCGGCGGGCTGCCTCGATCTGTCGGGCGGTCACCCAACCCGGCTCAACAGCCTGGAGGGCGTACTCACCAACAGTCATCTCTGCACCACGCAGTGCTTTTCCGGTCATGCGACCGCGCATCGTTTTACGCCATTTAACACGTTTTGGCATCAACATAGCTGCTACCTCTTTCAGTAATTCCCGGGTTCACACCCAGTAAAATCTATTCGCTTACGTACACACCCTCGGTGGATTCCACTTTCTCTTCCAAACCGGGGATGATCTCGCCTTTGTAAATCCAGACCTTCACACCAATGCGCCCGTAAGTGGTGAGGGCTTCGGCTCGTGAAAAGTCGATGTTCGCGCGCAGGGTCTGCAGCGGAACACGTCCGTCACGCAACCACACGATGCGGGCCATTTCAGCACCGCTCAAACGACCGGAAACAGAGACCTTGATCCCTTCAGCTCCCTGGCGCATGGCCTGCTGTAAAGCACGCTTCATGGCGCGGCGGTAGCTGACACGGCGTTCAATCTGACCTGCAATGTTCTTGGCAACAAGATAAGCATCGCAATCAGGGGCTTTAATTTCCTTGATTTCCAGATCGATCTTCTTGCCGGTCAAGGCTTCCAAATCAGTGCGGATCTTCTTGACAGAATCTCCCTTGCGACCGATCAGAATGCCGGGTTTGGCTGTATTGACAACAACCTTTACCTTGCCGGGAAAGCGTTCGATCTCAACTGTGGAAATGCCAGCTTTCTCCGCTTCTTTGTGGATCATCTTGCGGATTACCAGATCTTGATGAAGCTGATCGCGATACTGCCCACCCTCAGCGAACCAGCGGCCATCCCACGGCTGATTAATTCCAAGACGAAAACCAATTGGATGTACTTTTCGACCCATAATTTCTCCTGGTGTCCTTTTCATTCGGGTGGCGTTTTAATCCGCCGCCCGTCTTGAATTTATCCCTTCTCACGCAGCACAACAGTGATGTGTGAGAAACGCCTTAACAAAGGTTTGAAGCGTCCGCGTGCACCAAAACGGCGCCATTTGCGGGTGGGTGCTTCATCTGCGGTGATCTTGTAGACCACCAGGTCATCACGGCTCACGCCGAAGTTTTCTTCAGCGTTTGCTACTGCTGATGCCAACAATTTACCAACGTGCCTTGCGGCAACCTTGTTGGTGAATTTCAACGTGGTCAGTGCTTCGACAGCAGGTTTACCGCGCACGAGGTCAATAACCAGGCGGGTCTTCTGAGCAGAAACACCGCAATTCTTTAATTCAGCACGAATATCGGTGGCCATGGTTACTTCGCTCCAGTTCCTCTATCAGACATGTGGCCGCGGAAATGACGGGTAGGCGCAAACTCACCCAGCCTGTGGCCGACCATATTCTCCGTGATGTAAATGGGTACGTGTCGGCGGCCATCATGCACGGCAATGGTATGCCCCACCATCTGCGGGAAGATCGTACTCGCCCTGCTCCAGGTGCGAACCACTTTCTTCTCACTGCGGGTATTCATTGCTTCAATTTTTTTCAGCAGTTTCGGGTCAATGAACGGCCCTTTTTTTAGCGATCTAGACATAATTTCGTCCCTTCTTTTCGGTTAAGACTCATCTTAACTCTTACCGGCTGCCGGCATTGCGGCGGCGAACAATGTACTGGTTGGACTTTTTATTGCGGCGGGTGCGATAACCACGGGTGGGTTTGCCCCACGGGCTCTTGGGACCAGGCATACCAGCAGGTTGACGACCTTCACCACCACCATGCGGATGGTCCCGGGGGCTCATTGCTGTACCGCGAACCGTCGGTCTGATTCCCATATGGATCTTGCGACCAGCTTTTCCAAGCTTAATATTGCTGTGGTCAGTATTTCCAACCTGGCCGATTGTGGCATAGCACTTCTGCCGGATCAGGCGAACTTCACCAGAGGGCATACGGATCTGGGCGTAATCGCCTTCCTTGGCCAGCAACTGGGCAGAGGTTCCAGCGGAACGAACCAGCTGTCCACCCTTGCCCTCTTTTAATTCGATGTTGTGAACCATCGTTCCAACAGGTATGTTCGCGATTGGCAGACAATTTCCAGGTCTGATTTCTGCAGCAGGTCCTGAGAGAACAGAGTCATCCACTTTTAAGCCGACAGGGGCGATGATGTAGCGTTTCTCGCCATCTGCATAGACAAGCAAAGCCAGCCGGGCGGTGCGATTGGGATCGTATTCGATCGCCGAGACACGGGCAGGGATGTTCAGCTTATCACGCTTGAAGTCTATGATGCGGATGTACTGCCTGGTACCGCCGCCCTGATGGCGAACGGTAATGCGACCTATATTGTTGCGTCCAGCATGCCGCTTGCGCATGACGATCAGAGACCGCTCAGGAGTATCCTTGGTGATCTCCTCAAATCCGTAGCCGGTCATGTTCCGACGGCTGGGGGTTGTTGGTTTATAAATCTTGATAGCCATTACTCTACCCCTTCAAAAATAGGGATTCGATCTTCAGGGATGAGGGTGATCACAGCTTTCTTGTAGCCCGAGTTGCTGATTGCCAACCGGCGGCTGCGTGCGCGGCGGGTGCGTTTTGCCGGCACATTGATGATATTCACCCGTACAACAGTCACGTCAAATAATTGCTCAACCGCGTCCTTAACCAGCGTACGGTTGGCGTCATTAGAGACCTCAAACACATACTGGTGTAGTTTTGTGACCATGAAATTCGACTTTTCGGTCACGATGGGGCGGCGGAGTACTTCGTAAATAGTGCTCATGATTATCTCCTACCTATCCCAGGTTCGCCTTGATGAGATCAAGCGCGGATACAGGCATAATAACTTTGTCAAAGGTCAACAAATCGCGGATATTCAGGTAATTCGCATTCAACACCTTTGCATCCGGGATATTGTTAGCAGAACGGATCACGCCTTCGTATGATTCCTGGGTGGGGATCAGCAGCAGAGCGCTGGCAGAACCCACCAGAGAATTCAAAGCGCCAGCCATCAGGCGGGTTTTGGGTTCGCTAACTTGCAGTTCATCCACAACCACGATCTGAGATTCAGCGGCTTTTACAGAAAGCGCTGAGCGCAGGGCAGATTGGCGCATCTTTTTAGGCATGGACTGCACGTAGGAGCGCATGTGCGGGGTGTGAATCTTGCCGCCGCCTTTCCACTGTGCAGAGCGGGTTGATCCCTGCCTTGCACGACCGGTACCTTTTTGAGCCCACGGTTTCTTACCGCCGCCAGCTACAAAACTCTTGGTCTTGGTCTCATGCGTTCCAAGGTGAGCATTCGACATTTGCAGAACGAATGCCTGATGCATTAGATCAACGTTAATTGGGGCTTCAAAGATCGCGGCGGGTAGTTCAACCGTGCTGACCTTTTTACCTTCCATGTTTAAGACTTCTACTTCCATAGTCATTTACTCCTTAGTCCAGGTAAACGGTTCCTGAATCTCCGGACTACCCCTTCCGCGATTCTTTGATAACAACGAGGCCGCCGCGTGCACCAGGCACGGAGCCGTTTACGCCGATGACATTCCGTTCGGCATCTACGAGGACAACTTTCAGATTTTGCGCTGTGACTGCGTCATCGCCCATATGACCTGGTCCGCGCGAACCTTTGAATACACGTCCGGGTGTGGTGGTCGCTCCACGAGAACCAGGAGCACGCAATCTGTCAGAAGCACCGTGTGTTTTCGGCCCGCCCCTGAAGTGATAGCGTTTGACAGCACCAGCAAACCCCTTACCCTTGCTCAAGCCAGAGACATCCACTTTTTCCCCAACGGTAAAAAGGCTGACGTCTACCTTGTCGCCTTCTGCTACCTGGATCTCTTTTGCGCGGAATTCCCGCAAATACTTGAGTGGGGGTAAATTGTTGCGTTTGAGATGACCTAACTCACCACCGGTCAACTTTTTTGGTTTGACCTCTTCGAAACCCAATTGAACCGCAGAGTAGCCCTCGTTTTGAGCGCTTCTGACCTGGGTAACGAAGCACGGCCCAGCTTCGATTAGCGTGACTGGGAGCGCCGCGCCTTTTTCATCGAAAATCTGGGTCATGCCGATTTTCTTTCCGATCAGCCCTTTAAACATCTCGATTGTTCTCCTTCAAGTTATTTAATAGAGACTGTCAACCTGGGCTTGGTTGCATCATCTCTGAACAATTCAGTTAGCGGCTTGCTGCGGCACTGTTGTGTTTTGTCTGGTGCGCCTACAAAGCAGCTCTTGAATTGCCATCTACGACTTTCGTCGCAAACCTGTACATTATACCGCAAAAGGCGATTAATGTAAGGGGTTCTTTATTTTTTAAGGTAATCTACCGTGTTACTTGTTCGTCTTCGCGGTAAAGCAGTTCTATATCTTGATCTCGATATCCACACCAGCGGGCATGTTCAAACGCATGAGCATGTCGATGGTTTTTGAATCCGGGTCCAATACATCGATCAACCGGTTGTGGGTACGGATCTCAAAGTGCTCGTGAGAATCCTTGTCGATGAATGATGAACGGCGAACTGTAAACCGTTCGATCCGAGTCGGCAGAGGAACTGGGCCCACAACCTGGGCACCACTGCGCTCTGCGGTCTCTACAATCCGTTTTGCAGATTGGTCGAGTACACGATGATCATAAGCTTTCAAGCGAATCCGAATTTTTTGTTTTGCCATTTTTATCTACCTATGCAATAATCTGAGTGATCACACCGGCGCCAACCGTCAGACCACCTTCACGAATCGCGAACTTTGAGCCCTGTTCCAATGCCACCGGGATGATCAGGTCACATTCCATCGCCACATCATCACCTGGCATGACCATTTCAACTCCCTCAGGCAGCTTCACCGACCCGGTCACATCCATCGTGCGGATGTAGAACTGCGGCCGATAACCACTGAAGAACGGCTTGTGACGCCCGCCTTCTTCTCTCTTCAAAATATAAACCTGCGCCATGAATTTCGTGTGCGGGGTGATGCTTCCCGGTTTCGCCACCACCATGCCCCGTTCCACGTCTGTGCGCTCAACTCCGCGCAGCAGCAAGCCCAGGTTGTCTCCAGCCTGCCCTTGATCCAGCAGCTTGTGGAACATCTCCACTCCCGTGCAGACCGAGGAGCGCGTCTTTTCCTGCAGACCCACAATTTCCACCGGGTCGCCCACTTTGATGATCCCGCGGTCAACACGCCCTGTCACGACCGTCCCACGTCCCTTGATCGAGAACACGTCTTCCACCGGCATCATGAACGGTTTGTCTGTCGCACGCGGTGGTTCGGGGATGTACTCATCCACCACTCTCAATAGCTCCTTGATGCTCTCGTATTCAGGAGCATTCGGGTCTGTTGAGGTGCTCTCCAACGCCTGCAGCGCACTCCCGCGGACAATGGGGGTCGTCTCGCCAGGGAATTTGTACCCTGTCAGCATTTCGCGCAGTTCCATCTCAACCAGTTCCAACAACTCGGGGTCGTTCATCTGGTCGATCTTGTTCAGATACACCACGATGCTCGGCACTTCCACCTGTCTCGCCAACAGCACGTGTTCCTTGGTCTGCGGCATCGGACCATCAGGAGCCGCCACCACCAGGATCGCGCCATCCACCTGCGCCGCACCGGTGATCATGTTCTTGATGTAGTCACGATGTCCGGGCATGTCCACATGCGCATAGTGCCGGTTCTCGGTCTCGTATTCCACGTGCGCAATGTTGATGGTGATGCCGCGGGCTTTTTCTTCAGGGGCATTGTCGATCGAATCATACGCCCGGAATGACGCCCGTCCAAAGAATCCACAATACTTGGTGATCGCCGCTGTCAACGTGGTTTTCCCATGGTCAATGTGACCCATGGTCCCTATGTTCAAATGCGGTTTGCTTCTGTCAAATTTCTGCTTGGCCATGTTCCTCTCCTTGGAGACAATTATCCGAAAATTGCTATTTATTAATGACTTTTTCAGCCACCGAACTGGATACCGGTGCGTAGTGGTCAAATTCCATAGTGAATACACCACGACCCTGCGTAGCGGAGCGCAATTCAGTTGCGTAACCGAACATTTCTGCAAGCGGTATCGAAGCTCGAACCGCCTGTGCATTCCCGGGACGAATATCCATTCCCTGGATCTCGCCACGGCGAGAAGTGACCTGGCCAAGAATATCGCCCAGGTATTCTTCCGCAACAACAATTTCCACTTTCATGATCGGTTCAAGCAGGACTGATGATCCTTTGTGCAACCCGTCACGAAGACACATAATGGCAGCCATTTTGAATGCCATTTCGTTGGAATCAACCTCGTGAAACGATCCATCGATCAATTTCACTCCAAGGTCAGTCACCGGGTATCCAGCCAGAACGCCGGATTCCACAGCTTCCTTGATGCCTTTTTCAACGGCCGGAATATATTCTTTGGGAATTGCGCCGCCGACAATCTTATTCTCAAATTGGATCCCCGAACCTCTGTCCATCGGGGTCAGGGAAAGCACGACATGACCATATTGACCATGTCCACCGGTTTGTTTTACATACTTGTAAGCGATAGAAGGAACTTCCCTAGTAATCGTTTCGCGGTAAGACACCCTTGGACGGCCAACATTTGCCTGCACTCGAAATTCCCGCAGCATACGGTCAACCAGTACGTCCAGGTGCAACTCACCCATTCCACCTATGATCGTTTGTCCGGAATTTTCATCAGAATGGACCCTAAATGTCGGATCTTCTTCAGAAAGCCGTTGCAGGGCGATTGCCATCTTATCCTGGTCAGCAGTAGATTTAGGTTCGATGGCGATGGAGATCACAGGGTCCGGGAAAGTGATGCTCTCCAGCAGGACAGGCCTGGCCGGGTCGCAGAGCGTGTCACCAGTAAACGAATCTTTTAATCCCAGCACGGCACCAATATCACCGGCTGGTACTTCAGTAATGTCTTCACGCCTGTCGGCATACATGCGCAGTAGGCGGCCAATTCGTTCTTTTCGTCCTTTGATGGGGTTATAGACCATGTCACCGGTCTTGATGGTTCCGGAATAAACCCGGAAGTATGCCAATCGGCCAACGTAAGGATCGCTGACAATCTTGAAAACCAGAGCTGCCAGGGGAGCATCGTCTTCTGTGACCAATTCAACCACATCGTCGCTGCCTGAAACCGTGGCCTTCGCAGCAGGAATATCCAGGGGGGATGGCAGGTAGTCGATCACTGCATCCAACACAAGCTGAACTCCCTTGTTGCGCAACGATGAACCGCAAAAAACCGGTGTGGCTTTGTTGTCGAGAACAGCCTGGCGAAGACCTGCTTTTAGCTCATCAATGGAAATCTCTTCCCCTTCAAGATATTTCACTGTCAGGTCATCGTCCAACTCGGCGATCTTTTCCACCATTTGCAGGCGCAGATCCTCCGCCTGAGTTAGCAGATCTTCCGGGATGGGAATGAGTTTGGGCTCTTTGCCAAGTTCATCCTCAAACTGGATGGCCTGCATAGTCATCAGGTCGATCATGCCCCGGAAGGAGGCTTCGCTTCCCATCGGTAATTGCATCTGGATGGGGTTGGCACCGAGGCGATCTTTGATGGTTCCGATGGTGTAATCAAAAGAAGCGCCAACCCGGTCCATTTTGTTGACAAAACAGATGCGGGGGACTTCGTACCGGTCTGCCTGTCGCCAGACAGTTTCACTTTGGGGTTCCACTCCCTGGACAGCATCAAACACGACCACACCACCATCCAGCACGCGCAAAGAGCGCTGTACTTCAGCGGTGAAATCTATGTGCCCCGGGGTGTCAATCACATTAATTTGGTAGCCTTTCCACTCAGCGGTAACAGCGGCAGAGACAATGGTGATACCACGTTCCCTTTCCTGGACCATCCAATCGGTGACAGTGGTGCCGTCATCGACCGAGCCAATGCGGTAAGTGCGACCAGAATAGAAAAGGATCCGCTCAGTCGTCGTGGTTTTACCCGCGTCGATATGAGCAATGATCCCAATATTTCGGCACTTATCTAACGGAAAATTGCGTGGCATCTAATCTCTGATCTACTTCTCTATTACATGCGGTAATGGGAGAAAGCGCGGTTAGCTTCAGCCATCTTGTGCGTCTCTTCGCGTTTGCGGACAGAGGCACCCTGGTTGTTAGCGGCTTCAATCAACTCTGCAGAGAGTTTTTCCGCATAGGAGTTACCTGTGCGACCGGTGGCAGAATCAATGATCCAGCGCATTGCCAACGTCATTCGGCGGCTGGCAGGCACTTCCATTGGAACCTGGTACGTGGCTCCACCCACACGGCGCGGGCGGACTTCCATGACTGGTCCAACATTCTTGAGGGCAAGGTCCATTACTTCAACGGGGTCCTTACCGGTTTTTTCTTTGATGATATCCATGGCATCATACATGATGGTCGTGGCAAGGCTTTTCTTGCCGCGTTTCATAATGCGGTGGATCAGGAAGGTAACCGGCAGACTGTTGTAGCGGACGTCGGGTAAGACTACGCGTTGTTCAGGCTTTGTTCTTCGCATTCAAATACTCCATCAATTCCTATTTCGCTTTTGGTTTCTTGGAACCGTATTTTGAGCGTCCTTGTGACCGCTTCGCAACACCAGTTGTATCCAGAGAACCACGCACAATGTGATAACGCACACCAGGCAGGTCTTTCACACGACCACCGCGCACCAGCACCACAGAGTGCTCCTGCAATTGGTGACCCTCACCCGGGATGTAAGCCGTAACCTCAAGCCCGTTACTCAACCGCACACGGGCGATCTTGCGTAACGCCGAGTTTGGTTTCTTGGGAGTCATGGTTTTTACAATAGTGCAAACACCGCGTTTTTGTGGAGCACCTTTTTCAAGGCGGGTGCGGCGTTGCTTCATGGAATTTAAGGTAAATTGCAAAGCAGGTGCTTTACTCTTGACCTTTTTGGTCTCACGACCCTTGCGAATCAATTGATTGATTGTTGGCACGTCTATTCGCCTCCGTAAATAAATAGCCTTTTCTTTTCAGTTTCTTAATAAGATGAGACCATCGACTGCAATGATGGCCTCACCGGATTACCAAATGGCAGAGGTTCCCACATTACCACGTACAAGAGCAACGGCGAAAAATTATATCACGAGGGGTATGCATGGTCAAGAGAGATATCTCCCACCGCAACCCGCTTGCCGCTGCTATTTTCTGGTGGTTATAGCAGTCCTTGCAGCTCCTCACCCAGACCAAGCAAACCGGTCTCGAGGCGTGGAGGTCGTACTCTTTCTTCATCCTTGCCAAAGCGGATGATCTCTTTGGTATCCATCACAGCTTCCACCGCAAGACCAAGACTTTGAAGTTCCTTCACCAGCACGCGGAATGAAGCCGGCAGGCTGGGATTTTCGATTGGTTCGCCTTTAACGATCGCTTCGTAGGTGCTCACACGACCCTGCACATCGTCCGATTTCACAGTCAACATTTCCTGCAGGGTGTAAGCTGCACCATAAGCTTCAAGCGCCCACACTTCCATTTCGCCAAAGCGCTGCCCGCCAAACTGGGCTTTACCACCCAGGGGCTGCTGCGTTACCAGGCTGTAGGGTCCGGTTGAACGGGCATGAACTTTATCTTCAACCAGGTGGTGAAGCTTGAGCATGGTGACCACACCGACGGTCACGGGTTTGTCGTAAGGCTTTCCGGATTTACCATCGCGCAGCATTTGTTTACCGAGGATGGGTAAAGGTGCCCCTGTGGACTTGGTGTGTTCCTCGGCTGCAACACGCAGTTTTTCATCACTGATCTTCCTGGTGTCGATACCTTCTTTTTCGAGCCAGATGCGCAGACAAATGTTGATTGCCTGAATGTCAGATTCCAGAATCAAAGGCTCGTTGGTGGACATTGCATCAAACTTGAGGATAGGTGTGGGATCGATCTTGCGTTCAACCAACCAGTTTTCAAGATTGATGCGTCGCGCGTAGTTCGGATCGGTCGCCATTCGGTCAATATCATATTTGCCGCCAAGGACCTGTTCAAGGTAGAGCAACCGCACTTCGTCATCATCTTTGATGGACATGGGATCATGCTCAATGCTATTCAGCCATTCCCAAGACTTCAAACCGGATTCTTTCCACGCCAGGTCGATCAACCAGGCACGTGCCAGTTCAGCTTCAATTTCAAACTCGCTTGCCCCATCGAACACAGGGGTAACGGCCTCAAACCCGAGTTCCCTGGCTGCCCACCCAAGGTGGGTTTCGAGTACCTGGCCAATATTCATACGACCTGGAACACCCAACGGATTGAGAATGATATCAACTGGTGTACCGTCTTCCAGGAAAGGCATATTCTCGACTGGTACGACACGGGAGACTACACCCTTGTTGCCGTGTCTTCCTGCCATCTTGTCGCCGGCGGTGATCTTGCGGCGCTGGGCAACGGAAACCCGCACCATCATGTCCACTCCAGCAGAGAGGTCAACATTATCTTCGCGGGTGAACACTTTCACATCCACCACTTTTCCGCGCTCGCCGTGAGGCATGCGCAAGGAGGTATCTTTCACATCGCGGGATTTCTCTCCGAAGATCGCCCGCAAGAGCCGTTCCTCAGGAGTCAGTTCCTTCTCGCCTTTGGGCGTGATCTTGCCGACTAAAATGTCGTTCGGGCCAACTTCCGCGCCGATGCGGATGATGCCTTGCTCATCAAGATCCTTGATGGCTTCTTCGCCCACGTTCGGGATATCCCGAGTGATCTCTTCTGGTCCAAGCTTGGTATCCCTGGCTTCGACTTCAAATTTCTCGATGTGCACCGAAGTAAACTTGTCCGCCTGGACAAGTCTTTCGGAAATGAGGATCGCGTCCTCAAAGTTGCCGCCTTCCCAGGAAACAAACGCCACTACAACGTTTTGTCCGAGAGAAAGTTTCCCATCCACCGTGGATGAGGAATCAGCCAGGATGTCGCCTTTGTGAATGCGCTGACCCTTGTTAACCGCAGGACGTTGGTCGATGCAGGTGCTCTGGTTTGAGCGCTGATACTTGCGCATGTGATATTCCCGGGTTTGCCCTTCAGCATTGCGCACAGTAACCTGCTGACCGGTAACAGAAACCACTTCACCATCTTCTGCAGCCACAACTACCTGGCCGGAATCGATGGCGGCAAATTTTTCCATACCGGTTGAGATCAACGGACTATCCGGATTGATCAAAGGAACCGCCTGGGCTTGCATGTTCGAGCCCATCAAAGCGCGGTTGGCATCATCATGTTCCAGGAACGGGATCAGCGCAGCGCTGATGCCAACAACCTGGTTGGGTGCCACGTCCATGTAATTCACACCTTCAGCGCCAGCCATAATGAAATCGCTGTGATAACGGCAGGAAATCTGGTCGTCAGCAAACTCGCCGCTCGGTTTGATCGGTGTGTTGGCCTGGGCGATGACATATTTATCTTCAGCATCTGCGGATAGATATTCAACTTCTTCAGTAACAAAAGGCGTAATGAAGATTGCTGCCTTTTTGGTTTTCTTAATGGCTGGAAGCATTTTTGAAGTGATGCGTTCGCCTTCTTTTGCAATGACCTCACCTGATTTTTCATCAACCAGGGTTTCCTGTAATAGACGCCCTTCAAGACGGGGATCGTCGCTGGCAAGCGTTTTTGCCACACGGCGGTAGGGAGTTTCGATAAACCCATATTCATTGACGCGTGCAAAGCTCGCCAACCGGCCGATGAGACCAATGTTCGGGCCTTCAGGGGTTTCAATCGGGCAAATTCGTCCGTAATGTGAGTGGTGAACGTCACGCACGTCAAAGCCAGCGCGTTCACGGCGTAGACCGCCGGGGCCAAGAGCTGAAAGCGTGCGTTTGCTGCGCAATTCAGCCAAGGGGTTGGTCTGGTCCATAAATTGAGAAAGTTGAGAGGAGCCAAAGAATTCGCGAAGGGCTGCAACCACAGGCCTGATGTTGATCAGGTTAACGGGTGAAACCTGGTCCTGGTCGCGAATGGACATGCGCTCTTTAATCACACGCTCCATCCGCCGCAGGCCAATACGCAGTTTATTCTGGATCAGCTCACCGTTTGTTTTGACACGCCGATTGCCCAGGTGGTCGATATCATCTTTGTCCTCGACCTCGTTATTGATGAGTATCATACGCCGCACCAGGTGAACGATATCCAGTTTTGTCACACTGCGGTGCGAGACCGGAATTTGACTCATCAAGTCAAGTTTTTGATTGAGTTTGTAACGGCCAACTCGTTCGAGGTCGTAATGGCGATTATCAAACAACTGCTCTTGCAGGAATTGCTTGGCGTTGTCCAGGTTGGCAGGGTCTCCCGGCCGCATGCGGCGGAAGAACTCGATGAGCGCGGCTTCCGCCACGGTCTGGTTGCCGTGCAAGTCCCAGGCGGGTTCCTGGTGGATGGTAGAGGCAATGAATTGGCGATCAGGGTTGTTGTCGATATCGGTAAACAATGAGATCAGTTCTTCGTCGGAACCGGTTTTGATCGGGCTGTCTCCGGGGAGAAGATCATCAACTGCAGCCAGGGCTCGCAGGAAAATGGTGATGGGCACGGTGCGCTTGCGGTTGAACTTAAGGATCAAATAATCATTTTTCCGGGTTTCAAATTCCATCCAGGCACCGCGGTCAGGGATCAATTTTGCCATTGCCAACCTGTGGCCGGTGGCTCGATCGACCGGAGCCTCAAAGTAAACGCCAGGTGAACGGATCAACTGGGAGACAACAACACGCTCTGTGCCGTTAATGATAAAAGTACCCTTTTCGGTCATCTCAGGGAAATCACCCAGGAAGATATCGGACTTGTGCGGTTCCTGAACTTCCGGACCTTCGAGAAGAACAGACACATACATGGGGCTGGCATAGGTTAGATCCCGCTCTACACATTCCTCAATGGTGTGCTTGGGGGGTTCAAACCAGTATTTCAATCCCCATTGCTTCGCTTCCGGGCTTCTTCCCGGAAAATACAAACGCATCCCCTTGTTGTAAGATTCGATGGGGGAAATTTCATGGAACAGGTCACCCAGACCATCTTCTTTCATGCGCTTGAAGGAATCAAGCTGCACTTCGATCAGGTTGGGCATGTCAAATACTACTGGAATACGCGCGTACGACTTTGTGGGCAAAAAAGAAGCCATTGGTTTCTCCTGATTAATAAACCTGGCAATAAATATATATTCATCCTGGCAAAACTTAGCCGGGATAGGCAAATTTTCATTATATCAACTGAAATGTAAATGGTCAAGAAATTGGATTCAACAGTTACAGTCACAAATTTCCATAGAAAGGGTTGAAAAAAGAGAGAGTTCCAGTCA
>CAYVTF010000020.1:0-39413 GCA_964454565.1 uncultured Anaerolinea sp.
GTCTCTCTTTTTTTCTGTTTTACTAACTTTTGCCTACTTTTTAGGCAGCCCCTTTCTAGCGATCTGAAATATACTTAGACTATTTGCGCGGGTTTCTTGCTCACGATCAGAGACCATACAATCGCCCCAAACAAGACTGCGACAATAATCCATCCTACTACACCCAATTCCTGGTATCTGACGATCACAGGTCCTGCCAGCAAGCTGACCAGGTTGACTACTTTGATCATCGGGTTCAAGGCAGGTCCAGCAGTATCCTTCAGTGGATCACCTACCGTGTCACCGACGACACCAGCTTTGTGCCGCTCGGACCCCTTGCCAGTGTTTTCTACAAGGTTTCTGGGTTCATCTTCGATCATTTTCTTAGCATTATCCCAGGCGCCACCGGAATTGGCCATGAACACAGCCAGTAACTGTCCGCTGAGAATAACGCCTGCCAGAAAACCGCCCAGTGCCTCAACCTGTAACACAAGTCCAACCAGGAGCGGCATCACAACAGCAATCGTCGCAAGCGGGATTAATTCTTTTTGAGCAGAGCCGGTTGAAATACTAACCACCTGTGCATAATCAGGTTTAACAGTGCCTTCCATGATGCCAGGGATTTTGAATTGTCGTCGAACTTCTTCGACAATTTTTCCAGCTGCACGGGTTACTGCACGAATGGAAAGTGAACTAAACAACCAAGGTAGTGCACCGCCCAGCAGAAAACCGACAAATACTTTTGTATCGGACACCCGGATGGAGTTCAAGATTTCCATCTTCATCCCGTAATTGGTGACGAGATCTGTTTGAACTCGACTAATATCCGTGATGAACGACGAAAACAGGCTTACCGCAGCAATAACTGCCGATGCGATTGCAACACCCTTGGTAATTGCCTTGGTGGTATTTCCAACAGCATCCAGGTCCGCCATGATCTGGCGAGCCTTGCGGGTTTCCTCATCGTGCTGGTCATGCCAGGCCATCTCTCCAATACCGTTTGCATTATCAGAGATTGGTCCGTATGAATCCATCGCCACGTTATTGCCTGTGTGGCTGAGCATACCAATACCAACCATGGCAACACCATAAAGCACATAGATCGGATCAGAAGAACCATATAGCAATAGAGCACAAACAAAACTAATGGCAATCACAACCAAAGCCCAAACACTTGATTCCATTCCTAGAGATAAACCGGAAAGGATTGTCGTAGCTGGACCAAATTTGGTCGAATCCACAATTTCTTTTACGGGGGCAGCCTTGGTTGAAGTGAAATACGAGGTCAATGGGTTGAAAGCAACCGCCAACCCAACACCGATTGTGGTCAGCATGGCTAATTTCCAGTCGTTGGCGTACAGAATTGCTACGACAAATGACCAGATCACCGTGTTAACACTGGAAACCTCGTATGACCGGAACATGGATTCTTCAGCGTCATGCGCCCGAAGGAATTTAATGGGGAATTTTTCCCAAATGGGCACCGTGAAAGTTCCAAGTATGGAACTGATAACCCCAATGCCACGAATGATCAAAGGATACACAATCCATTTCAGTGATTGATCCTGAGACCAGAGTGCCAGACCAAGAATAAGAGCAGAAACAATGGTTACTTCGTAACTTTCGAAGATGTCCGCTGCCATGCCTGCACAGTCGCCAACATTGTCGCCCACAAGATCGGCAATAACAGCAGCGTTCCTGGGATCGTCCTCGGGGATGTCTTTTTCCACCTTGCCAACCAGGTCAGCACCTACATCAGCAGCCTTCGTGTAAATACCACCGCCGACGCGCATGAACAAGGCAAGCAATGTTCCGCCAAAACCAAATCCTAATAATGCGTCTGGTGAAGCTTTACCAAAAATAATGAAAATAACTGTGCCGCCCAAAAGTCCAAGTCCATCAGTCAGCATGCCAGTAATGGTGCCGGCATAGTAGGCAATCGAAAGAGATTCGTTGAAACTCCTACGAGCCGCTGATGCCGACCGCACACTGGCCTGAATTGCCATTCTCATTCCAAGCTGGCCTACGATCAAGGAGAAAGAAGCACCAAGAACAAAAGCCACAGCACGTCCAATTGACATGATCAATTGAGTGTTGTATTTTTCAGGGGGAAATTCGAGATTCGCTTCAGCGCTGATGGGAACAACGTACACAGAAAGGAATAAAGCTATGAAAAGAATTGCGACTGCAGGAAGAATAGTACGGAGTTGCTTCTTGAGGTATGAATCGGCTCCAATGCGGATCGCATCCCACACCTCGATCATCTTCGGTGTGCCTTTGTCCTTCTTCAATACAACATCTCGAAGAAGCCAGGCATAAAGCAAACTTATGAATGCAATAACAAGAACTGATACGATTGCGATCTGCTCAAAACTGCTGAGCCCGTGTCGCGTACCCAAACTAAGAATATCCATATCTCCTCCAAAAAAAATTGAAATGAAGCAGGCATATCAGGTTGGTATGACCTCGCTTATAAAAATACCATTTTACCACGTTATTTTTATAGTGGTATAATCACGTCGCTAAAAACAAAAAGCGAGAATAGAATTTATTTGTTCACAGTGTCTCTGAATAATACTTCGGAAGTTTCCTTCCGTTCTTTGATGAGCAAAGCATTAAATTCACCCTTTTTGCTATTGTATTTCTAATAAATTTTGTGTATGCTGATAATCACAATACAGTAATTACGTATTGAATCAGTAACCGGGACGTGTGTTAATTTATGGATAAACCAATAATAAATCTGCTTGATGATGATGAAGAAGAATACCCTGCCATTGCCAGGTTGATTGAGCTTGGAAGGCAGAAAACCTATGTCACAATTGATGACATTCTTCATTTCTTCCCAGAAGCAGAACAGGATGTAGAACAATTGGAAGAAACCTTCGCTGCCTTGATGAGCGCGGGAATTCCATACGTAGAAGACGAAATACTTCATGAAGAACCAAGCGAAGAAGAACTGGCTGTTGCAGAAGATGAAACAACAGCAAGTAAAGGTCAGGCAGTAGACGATCTTGAGAACATTGATACCGATGACACGATCGGTCTTTATCTCAAGGAAGTCAGCCGTGTTCCCCTTCTAAATGCTGAAGAGGAAGTTGAGCTGGCTCAACGTATTGAGCGTGGCCGAATGGCGCGAGAAGAACTGGCTCGTGGAAATGTGAACAACAGGCGACGATTGGAGTTGAGAAAATTGATTGAGGACGGTTGGGCTGCCAGGGAGCATTTAATTACTGCCAACTCACGACTTGTCATCAGCGTAGCTAAAAAATACATGGGTAGAGGTGTCCCTTTTCTGGATTTAATCCAGGAAGGTAACATTGGTTTGATCCGCGCCACGAAGAAATTTGATTATCGGAGGGGTCACAAATTTAGTACCTACGCCACCTGGTGGATTCGCCAGGCTGTTACCAGGGCAATTGCAGACCAGGGACGCACAATTCGCGTTCCCGTCCACATGGGTGACCAGATCAACAAGTTACTCAGAATTCAACATCAACTTACTCAACGACTGGGAAGAGAGCCAACCGTAGACGAACTCGCAATTGCTCTTGATGTGCCACCGAAAAAAGTAGAGAACATGATCCAGGTGGCTAGAAGACCTCTCTCGCTTGAAACACCAACTGACGACGAGGAAGATTCCGTTCTTGGTGATTTTATCGAAGACGACGAAGCTCCACCACCGGATGATTCAGCCACATACAATCTTCTTCGGGAACACCTTGAGGATGTGCTAAACGGGTTACCACCTCGCGAGGTCAGGATATTACAGCTTCGTTATGGACTTTTGGACGGGCAGGCATACACCCTGGAAGAGGTTGGTCGAAAAATGGGCGTTACTCGTGAGAGAGTGCGTCAAATCGAAGCCCAGGCTTTGAGCAGGTTACGCCATCCCTCCATCCGCCGAAAGCTCAGGGATTACCTGGGCGACTAGATATTTGTGAATTTCCTCTCTTATGACTGCATGGCCTGGTTTTCCATGCAGTTTTTTTACAGCAGAAGTAGGATTCTTCAATTGTTGTTTGGTTTACTCATGAATTCCTGTGTAAAATATGATTGTATTTGTGTTGAAGTATTAACCTGTGTATTGACCTCAAGGAGGGATCCCAATGAGTGATAATCCTGTAAACAAGCTTCCTGATTGGATTAAACGTTCTGGTTGGATCAGGGAAAACGGTGAATTGCCAGGCGCAAAAGAACCTATCGACCCAATTGACATCGAACCGGTCAACGATACTCCATTCGATGAGAGCTTCCAGTCTCTTGATCAGGAAATTATAAAATCTGACGAGAATCAGTCATCTCCGGATGACACAGAAACGCTCCAACAGGCAGTTGATTCACTGAATCTCGAAGACCTCCCTTCAGAAATAACTGATGTTTCACTTGACAACGAAATCGGTAGCGTTAGCGTTGACCTCACAGAAGACCCCAACGAAATTTCGTCAGTGGAGGCAACCATAACTTCCGGCGAAGCGATTGTCCAATTTCCTGAAACGGGTAAGAACGATGTTGAATTGGTTCAGAGTGATAACTTCCTCACTGACCTTCCGTCAATCCCTGAGGATTTGGAAAATTCCGATAAATTTGAAGATTTACCAGAATGGTTGAAGAATTATGAGCCGGTTATGCAAGATAAAGAGACTTCTATCGTTGAGAGTAACGACAATTTGACTCCACCAGAGTTGAATGAGACATCGCCTGGCGACGACGAAGCATTTGTGAATTCAATTCGGACAAATGAGACACCTGAAATTCCACAATCTTCCCCATCCGAATCACTGGCACCTGACGAGATTGCAGCTGATCAACCACTGTCGCCTGAAGATACCACAACTGATGGTGGATCGGCTGAAGTGATAATTGAAGACCTTCCAACAGAAGAAGATCTCCCTGTCATCGTTCCTCCACCTCTTCCCTCCTCTTTTGATGACCAGTCCTCCAGCCACGATGAACAAGCACTTCACAATACAGAAAATGAATCTTTGTCATTATCTCCGGATGTGGAATTTATTGAGGAAACCGTAACCATTGAAGAAATCGAAGAATCTTCTTTAGAAACCATCAGTGCAAATGGGGACGATATAATCGAAGCTACTGAATTATCTGCTGGCGTGACTGAAGCTACGGAACCAGATGAAGGCGCCTTATCAACATCCGCTGAGGGTAATCTTGATCCGCACAGTGACCCTGTGCATCCTGAGGTTCAGCCTGACACAATAGAAATTCCCCCTTCCAAGCCAGAAGTAAACCCGGAAGATGTGGCCTCCGCCTCCATCCATGTAGAAGACGTGCCCTCAATTGATGATCATCTGGAGATCATCACCACCGAAATTGTGTCACTGGTAATGAATAATGACTACTCTACTGTGGACAAACTCCTGCAGGAGTATCACTCGCTCCCAGACACTAATAACCTCTTACTGTTACGCCTCGAGGAGGTTTCTGAAGAGCAAATAGATTCTCCTGAGTATTGGCAGCTGGTTGGTGATTTGATGAGTAAATCGGGAAATCTCGAAGAAGCTCTGGATGCATACCGTTTATCGGAAAAAATTCTCAATAAATAATGGAGATCACTTTGGAAAAAACGCTTGTTTTAATAAAGCCGGATGGAGTTCAACGGGGATTGCTGGGTGTAATTATCAGTCACCTTGAAAACCGCGGATTGAAGCTAATCGCGGCAAAGTTTCAACAGGTAACTGAAGAACTTGCCCGTGAGCATTACAAAGTACACGAAGGAAAACCGTTTTACGAAGGTCTTATTGCCTACATTACTAGTTCACCTGTGATGGCAATGGTGTGGGAAGGACCAGATGCCGTTGCGGCAGTTCGCCAAACTATGGGGGCAACAAACCCACTAAATGCTGCTCCAGGGACCATACGCCACGATTACGGACTTACCACAAGCCGCAATTTGACACATGCCTCTGATTCAGTGGAGAATGGAATTATTGAAATTTCCACCTGGTTTACACCTGATGAACTGTATTCCTGGGAACGAACTAACGACAACTGGTTTACGGGTCAAAACTAGCACTTCCTCAAAGGCAATAAGCGAAGCCAAGTATGTCCTTGACGAGCAATATTGGGTATGGTAGAATTTTGGCTGTTCGGGGGCGTGGTGTAGCGGCTAACATGCGGCCCTGTCAAGGCCGAGATCGCGGGTTCGAACCCCGTCGCTCCCGCCTGAACAAAAAAACATCATCCGGTTGGATGATGTTTTTCTATTCTTTGCAGGCTAAATCTCTACTGCGTGTTTTTCTTTGTAGATCCTGATTACGTGGTCAATTTCCTGTTTTCTGGTACTTTCATCCCAACCCAATATTGATCCGGCAAGGGATGAAATTTCATCGACAACGGTTTTGTCCAATCCTCCCAGCCAACCAATCGAAGTCCTTCTCAATAACAAATCATCAAGGTGAATGACTTTTTCTTTCTCCACCAGGTAATTGATCTCGTTTTCTGTGATGGTTTGCATAGTAGACAACGGTTTTATCCTGCCCTTGAAATCCAGGATCGTTTCAACCAGGGTTCCATAACGTTGGAAGAGCAAATCTACCAATCCCCTATCGCAATCATGCTTTGTTGCCAGATCCGAAATGTACCCTTCCAATTTGCTATCCGCAGGGTAATTGATACCACCACCGATGTGTAAATTCTCGGTGGATTCCATTCTGGGCGTGCCTAATCTTCCCAGTACTTCGCTGGTTACCTGCTCAGCAAACGCCCGATAGCTGGTCCACTTGCCGCCTACCATACTCAATATGGTTGTGTTTTCAACGACATCTTCTTTGATGCTGTGATCTCGTGTGATTTGACCGGTGGTTTTTGCTTCCTGGTATTCAAGAGGTCTGACACCGGAAAATCGAAATACAATTTGGTCTTGCGTGATCGAAATGTCAGGAAACACTCTCTTAACCAGGTCAATGAAATAAAGTTCTTCTTCTTTTGTGCAGTAGGCGGCATCAGGATCATCAATGGGGAGATCAGATGTGCCAATGATTACTTTGTCAAAGAACGGGAAAAGTAGGACAATGCGACCATCCTTGTTTTCAAAGAAAAATTCGTTATTTCCAATTGCGGACCTTAATACCGGGTTGTCCACAATGATATGTGAACCTTTTGTGCCGCCTACATATTTGGTGTTTTTACCAGCCTTTTCGATCACCTGGTCAATCCAGGGACCTGCAGCATTGATGATAATTTTGGGTTTGATCCTGATTATTTCGCCGTTTGTGTTGTCCCGTAATAATGTATATTCCCCTTCAATTCTCTCTAATGCTGCATAATTTAGTGCCAAGGCTTTTTGATTTCGTTTTTCTCCCTCTAGCACAATCTCGGTATTTAGTCTTTCAGGTGATAAGATCGCTCCGTCGTAATAAACCGCAGTAAATTTTACATCCTTGTTCAATCGCGGGTATTTATTAAGCGTTTCGGATTTACCCTGGAATCTATGCGCGGGTACAGTGCGTGTTTTTCCGGTGAATGAATCATAAAGGATCAAGCCGATCTTGATTACCAGGGCTCCCCGCTCCGAAGGCTTATCCAAAATATTTAGGAATTTAAGTGGCGCGTTAAACAAGCCTGAAAATAATTTGAACATTGGAATAACTGTCGGAAGTGGTTTCACCATGTGCGGTGAATTTCCTATCATTCGGTTTCGTTCAGCGACTGCTTCCCGAACAAGCCGAAATTCGCCATTTTCAAGGTACCGAATGCCACCATGAGCCATGTGAGAAGAAGTCGCAGATGCGCCGGAGCAAAAATCCCCGCGATCAACAATCAGCGTTTTTACTCCATTTATTGCGAGATCGAGAAATGTCCCCGCTCCGTTAATACCTGCACCAACAACCAGAACATCAACTTCGGGATTTTGTGCCAACTCATTTATGATTTCTGAGCGTTCCATTCCAGAGTCCTTTAGTTCAAGATTTTTCGTTATTTCCGCTTGAGGAATTGCGGTTAATGCCTTTTCCAAGTTCGATGGATCGCTCGTAGGCTGCCCAAACAGCCCGCGATAATGCGGTTCGAAAACCCGCCTTTTCAAGATAGTAAAGCGCTTCAGCTGATGTACCGCCAGGTGACGTGACATCATTGCGTAATCGCGCAGGGTGTTCGTGATTTTGAATGTAGAACTCCGTACTGCCTCGAATTGTCTGAATCACAAGCTCTTCAGCGATCCTGCGGGGAAATCCCATGTGAACACCTGCATCAATCATTGCTTCCATAAAAAGGAAGACATATGCCGGACCGGTTCCAGACAAAGCTGTGGCCATATCAAGATAGGATTCATCATCCACATGAACTTCATTTCCCAGGTTTTGAAGAATGTCACGGGCAAGTTCGTTTTGCTCTGGAGTGACATCTGGCGTCTGGTACCAGACAGATATTCCCATGCCAATCCGAGATGGCGTATTTGGCATGGCGCGAATCACGTGCTTAACCCCCATTTTTTCGCTGATAACATCTGTGGTGACACCTGCAATGATGGAAAAAATCAGTGTGTCGGGTTTTAGGTGACCTTTGATTGATCTTGCCACCAAATCAAATTTTTGGGGTTTTACGGTCAACAAGACCACATCTGCATCTTCCACCGCTTTTGCATTTTCCGTGAAGGCGGCAACTCCAAATTTTTCCTGAAGGGACTTAATGATTCCAACTTCAGGACCAGATGCACAGATATTTTCTTTATTAAATTTGCCTGATGATACCAGGCTGGAAAGGATCGCGGTCCCCATTACGCCTGGTCCGATAATGGCTATTTTTGTTTTCGCAAACATATCAATCTCCAAGTTACAGGTCGTACTCATTATACTTAGAAAACCTAATCCGGCGTATGCATGGAGGGTGTTAATCGGGAAATCGGCTTGGGTTCCGCCATTTGATCTGCCGGAAGCGGTGCCAGTAAGGACAATAATTCTTCTGATGAACTCTTATCGAGCCATTTCCAGCGGTTTTCTTCCCCCAGGATAACCGGCATACGGTCGTGATACATCGACACCAACTCGTTTGGCTCGGTGGTTATGAGGGTGCAGGTAGCAATCTGCGCGCCTTCCGGGCTTTTCCAGCTTTCCCACAACCCGGCAAAAGTAAATGACCGGTTTTCGGTCAAAGTGAACAGATAGGGTTTGCGGTCCTTCCCCTCACCTTTCCACTCATAGAACCCATCAGCCGGGATCAGACATCTGCGATGTTGAAAAGCCGAGCGAAACGAAGGTTTCTCCGCAACTGTTTCGGCCCTGGCATTGATCATTTTATATCCAATTTTCGGGTCCTTTACCCAACCAGGCACCAACCCCCACCGGAAAAGTTGCACTCCCCTGTCAACCGGATCGATTACTACAGGGATTTTTTGTCCGGGACTGATATTTGCGCTACTTGTAAATTCAATCGGAAACTCACCTAGAGACAACTGCTCCCGCATTTCTTCCAACTGCATCATGATCGTAAACCTGCCACACATGATTACGCTTCCTTTCCAGGTCCAACTTCAACCCGATCGTAGACTTGTGAGCCCAATTCTTTAACTCGGCATCCGAGATCCCAAAAGGATGTAAAACGCTGGACGCAGCCCGCGCCATTAGTTCAATGTATTTTACACTGTCAATATCCTTGACTTCAATCTTCTCCGCCGTTTCCCATGGACAAACATCCGGGCTGCTGCGCATATAAAGAAAACGCATTTTTTGACCCGGCCGCACCCGCTTGCCGGAGGTTTCCAGCAACTGCATCGCGGCACGAGCACCCGGCGTTGGCGAACGGTAATCCTCAAGTTCGTGACTGATCCTTGAGGTGACCACCAGATCCTCTAAAGGAACCCGCCCGCAACGCAAATCAGACAATGCGCGCTCAAAGACCTTAAAAGCGCCCTGGATGCGTCCTGGCAGCTCGTTTACATTTCCAGCCTTGCTCAAAACACTCAGCATTTTCGTCTGAGTTTTTGCCACCCATGGAGGTGTGTCTCTTCGGCGTGCCTCAATGCCGCGAATCTTGAGAGAACCATCCTGGAACACACCAAAGTAACGGTTTGCCACAGGAACCCGCTCATCCATCCGCGAGGGCAGAAAAGCCACCCACCGGTAAACACCATCAAGCGAAACCCCTAGACCGGTCTGCAATGAGATCTCATTGAGAACCTCTTGAAAATCAGCTTTGTTTGAGCAGCCCTTCTTCTTCAACCACAATGCATCCACATACATGTGCAGCACTTCAAACCCCATCGACTCCGCGACTTCCTTGGCGCGCAGCAGAATCTCCCGACCGCCATTTGTCACCGCTTCATGCGCCTCGATCCGCCCAAAACGGGCGTTTTTATATCCCAGGAAGCCAAAACAAACAACCAGGAGCCATTTCAACGCTGATGCGCGTGCGCTTTCCCGTTTTGCCAATCGGGCTTCCTTTTTCATATTGGCATACCTCAGTTTCAACGCGACGCGCTTCTCGTACAAAGGCTTTAAGGTCAACGGCACGACCCCCAGTTCATCGCTGGCAGGAGTGATACCAGTTGGAAGCGGCACCTCGGGGGAAATATTCCCCTTGATGATAATTGCCGGGTACATTGAAATGAAATCAATTTGCCCCACGTTGGCATGCAATCCAACGGTGGGTTGGTAGATCAGCCCGCCCCGGTCACGCTGGATGAGATCCACGCCATCCTTAAACGCCTCGACCTGTTGCTTATGCCATGGAACGAGAATCCCCTGCTCGAGCGCGGTGAGCATCTGCATGGCCGATATGCCGGACCCCGGCGATACGCGAGCTGCACGCTCAATAGACTGAGCCGTGACCCGCGCGGATTCCAACGCGCCGTCCAGCCCGTAATCACGCCACATCATCGCGCTGCGCTGGTCAATATGGCAACGTCCAAACAGATGCGCCTCTTCAGACCTGAAGATGATTTGCCCGTACGAAAAATAGGTCAACTCTTTTTGCCAATGCACTTCGCGCCGTTCATCCCGGTTTAGCAAAAGTCTTTCGCCTGTTTGACCGGAAAGCCGCAGCAGAGCCGGGATTAGCCAGGTATCACCCCAGTTGGTCAGAATGAAATCAGGATCTGTTTCTGCCAGCAGGCAATTAAGCCGGCTCACCAGCTTTTCGGCCGGCTCAAGATTCAGTGACACCCGCTTTTTCTTGTAACTGAAGTAAAGAGAGGAAGGATCTGCGCGCCCCGGGTCACAGTTGGGTTCAATGGTTACAATACGAAAAACAGGAAAAACCGGGCTCAAATCCCAGCGCGAATTCAGGACATGAATATCCTGAATATTCTTCTCTTCGTCATACGTCACTTCGCAGAAAGCCATTGGAAAAGTACCATAGCGGGCGGCGTGCCGGATACTGCTGGGGATATCGGTATCGTAGTAGGTCAGGCGCGGGAAAAGTTTCTGAACTTCGCGGAACAGCCGTGTTTGACTCACCGGGCTGTCAACAACCGCTTTCAACACAGGAAGTGGTTCGGGAATAAAGGCATCGCGTTTCAGCTCGCGCTGCAAACCAGTTACCTCCGGGTACCGCCGCAGTGTTTTCCACAGTGAACGGAGCTGCTCGGTCGCGCCCGCGGCATAGAACACGATTCCCATTTTTTGACGCAAACGGATGCGCGCGCCATCTTCAGCGATGAACCACAGGCACAGTCCGTCTTCGGGGTCCTCATACAGGTCAAGCAGCCAACCCCGAATTGTGGCAGGCACGCTATGCCTCACCCTGGAAATCCACGTACTCAACTCCTGCGGGCGGACGTTCTTCAGGTGTCTCGGCCTGAGTTGCCAGCGGATTCACCAGGTTGAGCAGAGAAGGAAGTTCCGGTATGACATCATCCTGCGCAAAAACCTTATCCGGCTCAATACCCAGTGATTCCAGCCTGATTTCCATTTGTTTCATTTTTTTGTACATCTCCAACAGCATTGACATCAGGTAAATATCCATCGGGTACAAGTTGCTGGCATAGGAAGCCTCGGCAATATGCTGGCGTGAAAGAGCGAGAAGTTCCTGCAGCACAGACTGGTCACTTTTACGCAGCGCCCGGATAAAGCGCGTCAGTGCCTTCTCCTCTTCAACCCAGGTCTGAGTGGCAGATAGAATTGTGCGTCCCATAGATCACCTCATGGCTAATCGGCAAACAAAGATAATTGAGCACCCGCGGGTGCCGGTTGTGGAAGCGCGCACTCCTCCCAAATTTGAGAAGCACCCTCCCTGAGCCGCTGCAGCAGCCCAGACCGCGGCGAAGAGATGGACAAAAGCGGACGCGCACTCACCACCACCGGCGTCAGCTGGCTAAACTGCAGAATTCTGTCCATGGCACTCTCAAACAACAACCGGCTCTCCGCTACATGTATGCTTTCGTCCATGAAAGTGGACAGCAGATCCAGGATCACTACCGGAGCCATGGCGTTGGAGGCAAGTTTGTCAAGCAACGCAACCACCTGGTAACAGGTAAAAGCGCGAGACAGACGTATATTTTTCAAGTTTGCAGCCGGGTCTGAGCTCAGGTAGCGTAGAGTCTTGGCTATGCGATACATGTTACTGCGATTACCGCAGTCCAGCATGTATAAAGGGCCAAGCAATGACAGGTGCGCCGCCAGGTCCAGCATCGCCACTGCCCCGCCATGAGGACCAAACACTACCATCAGTCCGTTTGGAAGCGGTACACCAGGCAAAGACAACGTACTCGGAGAACGATTCGTATCCATATTCTTATTATATAGAACATATGTTCTTTGTCAAGTCTTTTTCGGGCAATGGCCACCAATATTTCTGGTAAGATATTAATCATTCGAACATGGCTATAGATCCTTTGTTGTCCTCACCGTTTCAAATTGGAAGTGTAAAAATACCCGGGCGGGTTATCCTTGCTCCGATGGATGGCTATACTGACTCGCCTTTCCGTAGCATTTGTCGGGGAACTGGTTCTGCAGCCAGTTATTCTGAATTTATTAATGGTATCGATGTCATGAATGGACATCCACACCTCAAGTACAAGACCTTTTTTGAAGAACTTGAAAGACCATTTGTCTACCAGATCTTTGACGATAGCCCTGAAAGGCTGCTTGAGACAGCAAAACGGCTTGAATATTACAAGCCTGATGTAATTGATATCAACATGGGATGCTCAGCAAGGAATGTCAGCAATCGCGGGGCGGGTGCAGGCCTGTTGAAAAACCCGCAAAAAGTGGGGTTAATCGCGAACCTCCTTGTTCAAAACCTGGGTATCCCGGTCACCGCAAAAATCCGTCTCGGTTGGGATGATGCCACAAAAAATTACCTTGAAATCGCACAAATATTGCAAGACAACGGCATCAGTGCGATCACAGTGCACGCCAGAACCCGGAGACAGGAGTATTCTGGCGAGGCAGACTGGAATGCCATTGGCGAGATAAAAAAATTGGCTTCCGTTCCGGTCATAGGTAACGGGGATGTCAGGTCGCTTGGTGATGCCAGCAGGTTAATCAATACGACTGGTTGCGACGCTGTGATGATCGGTAGAGCAGCCATTGGCAACCCGTGGATATTTTCGGGGACCAGGAAAAATGAAATCTCAAAAGCTGACCGTTATGCAACCATTTGCAACCACCTTGAACGCATGACATCGCTTTATCCTCCCCGGGTTTCTGTGATGATCTTTCGTAAACACCTGGCCAGGTACCTCCATGACTGGTTGAACACGTCGGAACTCCGTAGACGCTTATTTACCATAGAAGATAAAAATGATTTGCTATACGAAATTAAGAATATCCTGACAGAAGAGGTTAAAAGAGATGAAAACGAATTGGAGTAAAGAAGTATCCATGCCGGTCACAGTGTGCGACAAGGACGGAGTGATCCTTGAAATGAACAACGAGTCCGTAAAGCAGTTCAAAAAGGACGGTGGAGATCAATTGATCGGCAGGTCTTTGGTTGACTGTCACCCTGAACCCTCAAGAAGCATGTTGGTCAATATGTTGAAGACCCACACTCCCCATTTTTTAATCACCCGGGAAGGGTCTGACCAGTTTTTGTATCATGAATTCCCCTGGTTTGAAGATGGGGAATATATGGGTTTTGTGGAAATTTCCCTAAAAATTCCCGGTCACTTCGAGTGTGGCTACTCGCAGGACGTCATTATCTATCACATCGCCCACCAACCAGACTGGGAAGAAGCCTTATCTACAGGGGTATACTATCCGCCAGCGTACGATGATGAACACTTCATCCACTGTTCAACAGAAGAACATGTAATTCCGGTTGCCGAACGATATTATCCAAGTGCTAATGATCTTGTCCTTTTGAAAATTCGCATCGCAAAACTCACTTCATCCCTGGCTTATGAAAACCTTGACGGAGGAGAGCAACTCTTTCCACATATCTATGGACCCCTCAATCTCGATGCCGTGGAAGAAGTAAGACCTTTGGTAAAGAACCCTGCAGGGAATTACGTATTCCCATTTTAGTTATTTCGAAGGCTACTTCGAGGTAGTGGTAAAATAGGACATCCTGTCCCTGTAGCGCAATGGATAGCGTACCGGCCTCCGAAGCCGTAGGTGAGAGTTCGAGTCTCTCCAGGGACACTAACACTTCCTTTCATGGAAGTGTTTTTCTAATAATATATTTATGTTTTACAATTATATTTGTAAGTATGACAGCATCATCTTCATCAAGGAGTAAATAATATGTATGCTACTGGCGGCAGTTACCTGCTTTATATTCTAATCAGCCTACCGGCGCTTTTACTGGGTCTTTGGGCTCAAGCAAAAATCAAATCTGCATTTAGCAAGTATTCCAATTTACGTACCACGGCGGGGTTGACCGGTGCAGAAGTGGCACGCAGGATGCTGGACCAAAACGGATTATCGAGTGTACGCATCGAGGAAACTGCCGGGAACCTGACGGATCACTACGACCCGAGGGCAAAGGTACTGCGACTCAGCCAGGGAGTATTTCGGAGCAATAGTGTTGCGGCGGCAGGTGTTGCTGCACATGAAAGCGGACACGCCATCCAGGATAAAGAAGCATACGGACCGCTGAAGATCCGGTCGCTCATGGTTCCGTCTGTTCAAATCGGCAGCTGGCTTGGACCGATTCTTTTCACAGCCGGTCTGCTTTTTCAAGCAGAAAACCTTGCCTGGATTGGTTTATTATTGTTTGCAGCCACTGGTGTATTTGCAATAGTGACTTTACCCGTTGAATTCAACGCAAGTAACCGGGCAAAAGCCTGGCTGTCAGACTCTGGTGTTGTCTACAATTCCGAAATGGTGGGCGTGAATAAAGTGCTGGACGCCGCTGCGTTGACCTACGTCGCCGGCGCGATCCAATCATTATCAACCATCCTTTATTACGCGTTCCTCTTGATGGGACGATCCAGGGACGACTAGAGTGCAAAACAAATCCCCGCGAAATTTGCGGGGATTTTCTTCATCCCGATGTGAGACTTTTCCGTAATTTTTCCTTGATCTCAAGGGCTTTCACAGCACCTTCAGCAGTACAAGTCAAAGGATTATCCACCATGTAAATGGGAATTCCTATTGCTTTGGTCAGGAATTTATCGATGCCCCGGAGAAGCGACCCTCCACCACACATTGCAGCGCCACGATCGATAATATCTGATATCAACTCAGGCGGTGTTTTTTCCATCACTTTTCGTACCATTTTGATTAGCTCTTCGAGAGGTTCTTGAAGGGCTTCAACGATGTCATCAGTTGTGATCACCACCGCGCGAGGGAAACTATTAACTTGATCCTGTCCTTGTATCTCAACAGATAATTGCTGGTCTTGTGGAACTGCCGCCCCAATTTTGATTTTGATCATCTCGGCGGTTGCCTGGCCAATGATCACACCAAATCGCTTGCGAACATAGTCCACAATAGCTTCGTCCAATGCCTGCCCTCCGGCTCGTAACGATTCGCCAGTTACTACCCCATTGAGACTGATGATCGCAACCTGGTCTACCCCGCCTCCCAGGCTGATGACCATGTTACCGGAAGGTGTCGATATCGGTAAGTCCATTCCCAATGCAGCGGCCAATGGTTGTGGCACGAGGAAAACTTCTCTGCTCCCTGCTCCAATCCCTGCCTCGTGCACTGCACGGGCTTCAACGCTGGTCACGCCATAAGGGACTGTGATCATCATTCGTGGTCGAAATACCCTCATCGGACCAACAACTTTACGAGTTAAATACCCCAACAGTGTTTCAGTAATCTCATACTCGGCAATGACGCCGTGGGTCATAGGAGAAATAACCTGGATTTCTTCCGGGACTCTTCCAACCATGTCTTTTGCTGCCTGCCCCCACTCTACCATCTTGTCTTCATCGACAATGATCGCTACCATGGTGGGTTCCTGCAGTAGTATTTGCGAACCTTCCGCAAACACTGTATTGCTGGTCCCCAAGTCGATTCCCAGGTCTCTGGTTAATAATGCCATCAAATATTCCTGACTAGATCCTTGTCTTTATATCTTTGCGGTATTTTTGTGCAGCCTGCAACCTCAAGTTAGATCTTTTTAACGCGGATGATATTCGCATGTACCGGTCGATATCCGTCGAAGAAATAGATTTAATACTTTCTTCTGCCCTTTGCCTTGCCTGTAATGCCCGGTCTACATCGATCTCTTCTACATTCTCTGCAGCATCAGCCAAAATGGTAACCTGGTCTGGTTGCACTTCGGCAATCCCGCCGGCAACAGTAAAATGCTCTTCGCCAGACTTGGTCTTTACAGTGATGATACCGTAATTTAGCGACGTAAGCACGGGAGCGTGATGAGGCAAAATTCCCATCTGGCCTGCAGCGCCTGGAATTACGACCATCTCGGCTTCCCCATTGAAAACCTGACGGTCTTGAGAAACGATTTCACACTTAATTGACATTTTTATTTCCTAGACGTACGCCTTGGCCTTTTCATAGACGTCTTCGATGGATCCAGCCATGTTGAAGGCTTGCTCAGGTATAGAATCACATTTTCCATCCAGAATTTCTCTAAAACTACTCACTGTATCGTTGAGAGAAACGTACTTACCCGGGATGCTTGTAAACTGTTCAGCAACATACATGGGTTGTGAGAAGAACCGTTCAATTTTGCGTGCACGAGACACAGTTAGTTTATCGTCCTCGCTCAATTCATCGATGCCAAGGATGGCAATGATGTCCTGTAGGTCTTTGTAACGCTGCAGCAAGCGCTGAACTTCCCTGGCTGTGTTGTAATGTTCCACACCGACAATCTTGGGGTCGAGAATTCGCGAAGTTGACGCCAACGGGTCCACAGCCGGGTAAATGCCCTTTTCTGAAATTGACCGTTCCAAAGCAATGGTAGCATCCAGGTGGGTGAAAGTTGCCACCGGGGCCGGGTCAGAATAGTCATCCGCTGGAACATATACCGCCTGCATCGAGGTGATCGAACCCTGGTGAGTTGAGGTGATTCGTTCCTGCAATTCACCCATTTCAGTGCTCAAGGTTGGTTGATATCCGACTGCGGAGGGCATGCGGCCTAAGAGTGCTGATACTTCGGATCCTGACATTGTAAAGCGGAAAATGTTGTCGATAAACAAGAGGACATCCATACCCTGGTCACGGAAATACTCGGCAATGGACAACGCTGATAGCGCAACCCGTAACCTCACTCCTGAGGTTTCATTCATCTGCCCAAAGACCATGACGGTGTCTTTCATAACACCGGATTCGAGCATTTCCCGATAAAGTTGCGTTCCTTCGCGGGTTCGTTCACCGACCCCGGCAAAAACCGATTTGCCTTTGTGTACGGTTGCAATGGATCGGATGAGTTCCTGGATGATAACTGTTTTCCCCACGCCAGCACCGCCGAAAATTCCTGTTTTTCCGCCTTTTGTGAAAGGTGCAATCAGGTCAATAACTTTCAACCCTGTTTCAAAAACTTCCACTCTCGTTGATTGCTCTGCAAAAGTAGGCGCAGGTCTGTGAATAGGATAGAATATTTTGGTTTCAACAGGTCCTTTGTTGTCGACTGGTTCGCCCAATACGTTCAACACGCGTCCAAGTGTCTCTGGTCCCACCGGCACACTGATTGGAGACCCAGTTTTCTTGACGATTAGATCCCTGCGAAGTCCATCAGTAGAATCCATGGCAACACATCTGACGACATCGTCAGCAAGCAATTTCTCAACCTCTAAAACCAGAGGTGATTCGTTTTCCCGATCTACTGTTAATGCCTCGTAAATGGACGGAGCCTCGCCTTTTGGAAAATCCACGTCCACGACGCTTCCTTGAATTTGTAATATCCGGCCGTTCTTACGTTCCATCTCTAAACCTCCGCCATTTTATTATGCTTATTGAATTCCCTGAGCTGCTGCACCGCCAACGATGTCCAGCATGTCGTTGGTGATATTCTGCTGCCTTGCCTTGTTGTAATCAAGTTGTAGTACGTTCACCAGTTCGTGAGCGTTATCCGTAGCGTTGGCCATCGCCAACATGCGCGCCGCGTGTTCGGAAGCCTGTGAAGCCAAAACTGCCTGGTAGATCTGCATTGCTGTGAACCTGGGTATGATCTCATCCAGTAAATCTTTTTGATCAGGCTCATACGAGAAAACAGCCTTTTGAGTGGTGTGTCCTTCTTTTTGCTCCTGTTTTGCTTCCACGTCCAGAGGCAGGATCTCCCGGATAATTGGTTCCTGTTTTGTCATGGAAATGAATTTTGTGTATGAAATATAAACCTGGTCATACTTACCCTCAAGAAAATCCTCAACCACGATGCGGGAAACAGGAGAAATTTCCATAAAAGCAACCGGGTTTGTCAGGTCTGAAAACTCAGCAATAACTTTGATCCTTCTCCGTAATAGCAGGTCCCGTCCTTTTTTTCCGATGCTAATGTAGTCGACAGGTGCCGTGAACTTGTCAAAAAACTCCAGGGAGTGTTTGAGTACGTTAACATTGTAAGAACCTGCCAGTCCCCGGTCTCCGCTGATCATGATGACCAGGATCCGATTGGCTGTTTGACGCTCACACAGAAGCGGGTGAAGGCTCGCGTGTCCAGGTTGCCTGGCCAGGTGAACCAGCACCTTCCAAGCTTTTTCTGAGTAAGGTTGAGAAGCTGCATTCGCTGCCACAGCCTTCCTGACTTTGCTGGCGCTTACAGTTTCCAACGCCTTGGTCACCTGGGCGAGGGATTTTACACTTTTTATCCTGAGGCGCATTTCTCTGATCGATGCCATGTCTTACACTCTAACCTTATGCCCAGGAGGATTTGAAAACATCGAGCGCTTTTTTCAATTTTTCTTCAGTTTCCGGGCTGATTCTTTTTTCATGGTTGATCGCGTCTATAACTTCTGAAGATGAGCCATTGATGTGACGCATGAGCGCTTCAGACCAGGGTTTCATTTGTTCAATGGTCACCCCGTCTGCATAACCATTTACAGCAGCATAAAGCAGGATCACCTGCTCTGAAAGAGGAACCGGTTCATACTGTGGTTGTTTCAGGATCTCCTGCAAACGAAGTCCACGGTTAAGTTGTCCCAGGGTCACCTTATCAAGGTCTGAACCAAATTGAGCAAATGCTGCAAGCTCGCGGAAGTTCGCCATGTCGAGCCGCAGTCTGCCGGCGACCTGTTTCATCGCCTTCGTCTGCGCTGAACCGCCAACACGGGAAACCGAGATGCCGACGTTTACCGCAGGACGAATACCCGCGTTGAACAGGTTCCCTTCAAGATAGATCTGTCCATCAGTGATGGAAATGACATTAGTCGGAATATAGGCAGACACATCTCCAAGTAAGGTTTCAATGATTGGTAAAGCTGTAAGAGAACCACCACTTTCCTTGATTCTCACAATCTTCAATCTCTCCTTGTCAACCGAAGAGTTCAGTGCTTCCTTTGCCAGGTCTTTGGCCATTGGTCCACTAAATGTGACTTGTCCTTCTACTTTAGCTTTGTCAACAATATCATCTGCATAATCTGAAGGCATGAGCACAAAGCTATATGCCATGCAGGACGCTCGCTCCAATAAGCGGGAATGCAAGTAAAAGACGTCTCCCGGATAAGCCTCTCGTCCAGGGGGTCTGCGGAGTAACAGAGAAATCTGTCGGTATGCCCATGCGTGTTTCGAAAGATCGTCGTAAACGACCAGCGCATCCCGGCCGGCTTCCATGAAGGACTCGCCAATGGCACACCCGGCGTACGGAGCAATATATTGCATGGCAGGTGAATCGTCAGCCGGAGACGCAACGACAATTGTGTGGTCCATTGCGCCATAGCTTTCCAGCAACGCGACCGTGCGGGCGATTGCAGCTTTCTTTTGACCAATCGCCACGTAGATGCAAACCAGGTCCTTGCCTTTTTGATTGATGATGGTGTCAATGGCAATTGCGGTTTTACCGGTTTGCCGGTCACCAATGATCAATTCACGCTGGCCGCGCCCTATAGGAATCATGCTATCAATTGCCTTGATTCCAGTTTGCACAGGTGAATCCACATCGCGGCGCTCAATCACGCCTGGAGCCACACGCTCCAGCGGCTTGTATCGATTCGTCTTGATTGGATTCTTTCCATCAATTGGTTCACCCAATGCATTGACAACCCTGCCTAACAATTCATCACCTACCTGGATGGAGGCGATCCGGCCAGTGGTTTCGACTTCCATGTTTTCTTCAATGGCTGAGTAATCTCCCAGCACGATGATGCCAACCCGGTCAGATTCCAGGTTGAAGGCAATACCCATTGTGCCGTTGGCGAATCGTACCAATTCCTGTGAATTGACTGTGGTCAAACCCTTTGCCTGGGCAATTCCATCGCCGGCTTCAACTACATAGCCAACATTTTTTATCCGGTAAGTTGATTCAAAGTTCTGGATTTTTTCTGTCAAGCTCGATGTAAATTGGTTTAGGGAATCTGACATTAAGCCTCCGAATGCATTGCTGTATGTAATATAAAAACTAATTTTACTTCAGACTAAGGAAATAAACATCAAATTTCAAGAAAAATATTTGAGTGCTGTCCTAACCCGTGTTTCAAGGTCTTCTGGCGTGTCTTTTGGAATCATTTGCAGGGCTGTTTGAGCCTCGACAATGCTATATCCAAGATTGGTTAGCGCTGCGATAACATCGCCATCAATATCCGAAACCCGTTTCGCAGAGGCCGAGATATCTCCCTTAATTTTTCCTTGCAGATGTAACACGATCCCCTGAGCTGTTTTTTTTCCGACACCCGGGATTCCTGCCAATAGGTCCGGTTGCTCGTTCAGGACTGCTTTCTTGATATTTTCCAGGGAAATTCCAGAAACGATGGCCAGCGCAGTTCTGGGTCCCACGCCGCTCACCGATAACAACATGTTGAACATGTCTCTGTCATCAATGGTTTCGAAACCATAAAGTGTGAGCGCATCTTCACGTACAACCAGATGGGTGAATAATCCGATCCTTTGATTTATTTCGACTGAGTTAAGCAATGAAGACGATACTAAAACCCTGAATCCCAGGCCGCCGATATAGATCACCAGGCTATCCTTGAGATTTTCAGTCACTATTCCTTCTATGGAGGCGATCATCATTACCCTTATATTATTCTCTGCTGATTTTGATATAGTATCTCATAAAGTACGATCCCCGTCGCCACTGAGAGGTTAAGCGAATCACAGCGGCCTTGCATGGGGATTTTTACATTTTGGCTACATAATTCTGAGAGTTCAGCGCCTAATCCTTCACGCTCGCTGCCCATCAGTAAAATCATGTCATTCGGGTATTTTGCTTCCCGATAATCTAAATCGGCAGAGTCAGAAGTCCCAAAAATTACAGTTTCTTTTTCTGATAAGTGACACACAAAGTCGTCCTTATTGATTTTCACCAATTGCAGTGAATAGATGCCCCCCATACTGGCCCGCAGGGCTGTCGGGTCATAAGGATCGGTGCAATTTCCCACCAAAAAGATTCCCGCTGCCCCCACAGCGTCTGCAGTGCGCATGATCGTTCCCAGGTTACCGGGATCTGCTACTTCATGTAGTGCTATCCAAACCCCGGAAAGCGGAAAAAGCAAGTCCTCAACATTGGTCCATTTTTGGACTAATACTGCGCTAACTCCCTGCGAACCTTCCTTTTGAGAAAGGGACAGGTATACCTCTTTGGATACCTCAATACAGCTCACGCCTTTTTGGCGAGTTTCTTCCACCAGGAGTCTCCCGGTCTCGTTGCGAATCAATTCAGGCGCATAAATGAGTTTTTCAAAAATCTGGCCAGTTTTCAAAGCATCGTAAACAATTCTAATTCCCTCGATAAAATAACTGGAAGTCTGTTCCCTGTATTTCCTATCCCTTAACTTCCGGATTAATTTTATGGATTCATTCGCTGTACTCGTAATCACATCATTCCCCTTGAATGAGCCTTTTATATCCAGAGGCATGCAGATGACAGATTGCCACTGCCAGCGCATCAGCGGCATCGTCAGGTTTTGGCATATGCTCAAGGTTCAACAGCGTCTGCACCATTACCTGTACCTGTTTTTTATCTGCTGCACCGTATCCTGAAACTGATTGTTTGACCTCGTTGGGTGTGTATTCTGATATCGAAACCCCGGCATTGGCGAGGGCAAGTAAAACCACGCCGCGCGCCTGCCCAACAGCAATGGCGTTGGTAACATTTTTCTGAAAAAAAAGCTTCTCCACCGCGCCGGTATCAGGCTGGTGGAGAGCTAATATGCTTGATAATTCTGTGAAGATAGTTTGTAACCGGTTTTCAACCGGACAATCAGATTGAGTAGTGATCACACCAAAAGCAATAACCTTGATTGCACCCGATGGTTCCTCCTCCACAACCCCGAAACCCGTGGTTGCCGTACCTGGGTCAATGCCGATCACCCTCATGCTACTCAGATTCCATCACCGCCATGGCTTCATCGGTAATTTTCAGGTTCGAGAAAACGTTTTGGACGTCATCCAGTTCTTCCAACGCCTCAAGTGCGCGCAAAACCTGCAGCGTGTCTTCAACGCTCAGTTCCATCTCCTGGTTCGGCAGACTGCGTAATCCAGCCTCCTCAGGGAGCATGTTGCTGGCCCGGAACCTGTCGGACAGGGTCTTGAAGCTCTCCACTGGGGCGATCACTTCGATTTCATCATTGTCCTGCGTAACATCGTCAGCTCCGCCTTCAACGGCCAGTTCGAAGATCTTGTCGAAGTCGTATTTATCTGCCGGAAAAGAAAAAACTGCCGCCCGTTTAAATTGCCAGGCGACAGAACCTAATTCTCCCAAGTTACCACCATAGCGGGTCAGTAAGTGACGAACCTCAGAAACAGTCCGGTTTCGGTTTTCTGTAACACACTCAACGACAACAGCTACCCCGTTTGGAGCATAGCCTTCATAAAGTACTTCTTCGTAAACTTCACCTTCCTTACCTTCGCCAGCGGCTCTTTTGATCGCACGGTCAATGTTGTCTTTGGGCATGCTTTGCGACCTGGCTTTGTCAATTGCCAGCCGTAATCGAAAGTTTGAATCCGGATCCGCTCCGCCTTCACGAGCAGCCATGACGATCTCACGTGTCAAACGCGTGAAAACCTGGCCTCGTTTTGCATCAGCAGCTCCCTTTTTTCTTTTGATTGTTGCCCACTTGGAATGTCCGGACATGAGTGACTCCTTGCACTATGGAAAATTAACGACTATCAAAAAATTATACCACGCCAGTTACGAGCGTGATTTCTAACTTCCGCTCTGCTGCTTCACAAAATTATAAAGGCTGCCGATTCCTTCCACTTCCACTTCCACAGTATCCCCATCCTCCAGGGCTCCCACCCCCGCCGGTGTCCCGGTGAGGATTACATCTCCCGGTTTCAGGGTCATCACGGTGGAGATATAAGTGAGTAACTGCGGTATTGAGAAAATCACCTCTTTGGTGGATGACATTTGCCTTAATTCTCCGTTTACACGGCAGGTGATCAAGATATCAGAAATATCCAACTCGGTCTCGATCCAGGGACCCAGGGGGCAAAAAGTGTCGAAACCCTTGCCGCGTGTCCACTGACCGTCTTTGCGCTGCAGGTCCCGGGCGGTGACATCGTTGGCGATGGTGTAGCCCAAAATGTAATCACTCGCCTCGTCCGGTTGGATCCAGCGACCGGCTTTCCCGATCACAACTGCCAGCTCGGCTTCATGTTCCACCTGCGCGGATTGCGGCGGTAGCAAAATGGTTCCCCGATGTGGCAACAGGGATGAGGGGGGTTTCAGAAATATCATCGGAATTTCAGGCACGTCCACGTTTTGTTCGTTGGCGTGGGCTTCGTAGTTGCGGGCTATGCAAATGACCTTCTCGGGTGCCACCGGAACCTGCAGCCTGATTTTTTCCAGAGACAGCCTAGGTTCCAGGCGGCGGTATTCCGAGTAAATGTCACCCTCGATTGGACCGACCAAATCCCCCATGATCCAACCATATTGGACCTCGTTGTTTTCTAATGTGTTGTAACGGATAATTCTCATTTATCCTTCCGGGGAAAGTTCCTGCTTTCCTTAAAGTTGAGATAATTATATCTTATTGACTATGAGACTGCGTTCTAATACCCTCGTTCCTGCCTTTTTTGCATTTACAGTGTCCTTCTTATCGGTTAAAATAATTCCATCGGGCAGATAGCTCAGTTGGTTAGAGCGCTTCTCTTACACAGAAGAGGTCGCAGGTTCGAGTCCTGTTCCGCCCACCTGAAATACTCCTTTACAGAAGTATTTTTCGTCCATAATGCTTTATAATGAATTTACTGGGGATGACAGGCTTCGACGGGCGAGGCTGGTCCCAGGTTGCAAGCCGAGAGGTACCGAACTCGGAAAATCAGTACACCAATTAAGTGCCAAACGCACAAACTTTGCTGCTCTGCCCCTCGCCGCCTAGCGTCGAGCGGTAAGCACAAATGGCGCCCTAATAAGCGCCACGCCTTCCTGCTCCGCTCTTCAACCGGTAGCAGAGCGGGCGTCACAAAGTTGAAGGGCTGTGTGTCAATCCCCGGGGCACACAAAAGAGGGCTTTCGGGTCCAAGTGGATAGCAGTTGCTCTTTTTTGTTTATTTCAGGATCAACCGCGAAACACAAAATAAACTAAGCTTGTAGACATCTGAGGGTCAAATCGTTCGGACGCGGGTTCAATTCCCGCCATCTCCACTATTCACTTTCCTCGATCAGGGCGTAAAGCCCGGCCTGGTCGAGGATTTTGATTCCCAACGCAGTTGCCTTGGCCAGTTTTGAGCCGGCGTTTTCCCCAACAACGAGGTAGTCGGTATTCCTGCTGACAGAATCGGTCACTTTTCCGCCCGCTTCTTCGATGAGCACTTTAGCCTCTTCCCGTGAAAGGGTTGGCAGCGTGCCGGTGATGACAAAGGTTTTACCTGTTAAAACCCCGATTCCGCTCCTTTCGGCTAATTCCTGAGCAGAAGGCCAGACGCCAAGCTGTTTGAACTTTTGCAGTAGTGCCTGGTTTGTATTCCTGGTAAACCAATCCGTGATGGATAAGGCAATGTTCGGACCGATTCCTTCAATCATTTGCAGTTGCTCACTGGATGCCATTGAGAGCGGTTCTAGCGAACGAAACGCATTTGCCAGGTCAACAGCGGATACTTCCCCGATTCCCCGGATCCCGATGGCATTGAGGAACCTTGAGAGTGGCCGGGAGCGTGATACTTCAATTGCTGCAATGAGGTTTTCGGCCTTCTTTTCTCCAAATCCTTCAAGTACCAGCAAATCTTCCCGTTTGAGTAGATACAGGTCAGCCACGTCCTTAACCAACCCTTCGCGGGTCAACTGCTCCACAATTTTTATTCCCATGCCCTCGATATCCATGGCACCCCTGGAAACAAAATGTTCCACATTGCGCACCAGTTGAGCCGGACACGCATTGTTTACGCAGTAATACGCCACCTCTCCCTCAATGTGCTCGATCTCCTGGCCGCATGATGGACAATTACGCGGGATTTCAAATACCTTTTCAGTCCCTGTGCGAAGGTCTTTGATCGGGCCAATAACGTATGGGATCACATCCCCGGCGCGCTTTATGAGCACACGGTCACCAATGCGGATGTCTTTTTCTGCGATGTAATCAAAATTATGCAGCGTCGCCTGTCTGACCACAACTCCACCCACCTCGACCGGTTCCAGGATGGCGAATGGCGTCAAAACACCAGTCCGCCCCAGGTTCACTCCAATGTCCGCTAACCGGGTGGTGACCTCTCGTGCAGGATACTTTAGGGCAATCGCCCCGCGCGGGTCTTTGCCAGCGACGCCCAGGTCATTAGACAGTTCAAGATTGTCCAGTTTGATCACTACGCCATCCACTTCATATGGAATGGAATCCCGTCTTTCCATCCAGAAATCAACCCGGTTTATAACTTCCTGGAAGTCCTTGCAGTACTCCGAAAGATCACTGACAGGAAAACCGAGTTTTTTCAGCATCGTCAGCGTCTCCCACTGGGTATTGGCTAATTTAGCCGAGCTATCCACAATAGTGTAGGTCAGAACATTCAGCGGCCTCTCCCGGGTCACCCTTGGATCCAACTGCCTGAGGGATCCTGCAGCGGTGTTGCGTGGATTTTGGTAGGTTTTTTCGCCGTTCTCCTCTAGTTTTTTATTCAATTCCAGGAAGTCCCGGCTCAACATGTACACTTCGCCCCTCACTACCAGCGTTTCAGGTACAGTCAGATCGGAGGTTTCAACTGGAATTCGTAAAGGAATCGAGCGGATTGTGCGTAGGTTCGCTGTTATGTCTTCACCAATCTCCCCGTCACCGCGCGTGGCACCTTTGACGAGTATTCCGTTTTCGTAGTGTAAAACTACAGTCAGTCCATCAATTTTGGGCTCAAGTACATAACCTGATGAACTTACCCGCTTATCCAGCTTGAAGATCCGGTCGTACCAGTCTGAGAGGTCACCCTTGTTGAATGCATTTGCCAGTGACAAAATGGGAGCAGGATGACTCGTTTTTTGAAACTTCTCAGCAGGACTTGACCCCGCCCGCTGGGTTGGAGAATCTGGTGTGACCAGGTCAGGGTGCGCTTCTTCCAGATTGCGCAACTTAATGATCATCTGATCGTATTCATAATCGCTGATAACAGGTGCATCCATGACGTGGTAACGGTAATTATGAAAATTGATCTCTTCCCTCAACGCCTGCACAAGTTGCCTAACAGTATTCCCGGTGGAGTTTTCCATAAAAATCTTTTCCTTGTCTTAAAACCTAATTTCTATTATAAAATAATTAGTAGGTTTCACATGCACTTGAAAATGAATTACTACCCAGGTACGGAGGTCAAATGAAAATCGTAGCCTATATTGGCGCAGGATTATTGATCATGTTTGGAGCACTCATGGTACTCGGAGCCACAGATCCGGCCGGCAGCACGGGGTGGCTGATCCCGGGTTTATTGTTCATTGGTGTCGGCCTGGTGATCATATTTTTTGCAGCCCGGAAACCCAAACCCGTTCCGACTACCAATGTCACAGTCCAGGTAGACCTGCCAGGTGATGTGAACGCTGAAGCCTTGAAGTGCAAATCCTGCGGTGGCACCCTGACCGCTAACGACATCACCATGGTAGCCGGTGCGCCGATGGTCACATGCCCATTCTGTCACACTGCTTATCAATTGACTGAAGAACCGAAGTGGTAAGCGCCCGTTAGGGCACGGAGAGATTCAATGAGATTACTCAGGTATTTCAGCATTCTTCTGATCTTCATCATGCTGGCTGGCAGCGTCAGCACGGTTTACGCACAGGATTATCGTTTCCAGGTGCCTGATCACGCTGTGGTCGTCACTGTCAATGTTGACGGTTCGATCTCGATAGATTACACCATGACATTCATCAACGATAGTGGTGCCCACGAAATTGATATCGTTGATATCGGTATGCCCAGCTATGATTACGACCTGAAATCCATAACTGCTGAGGTGGACGGACAGAAGATCAACAGGATAACTGCTTCTGACATCGTTTCCCCGGGAATTTCCCTCTATCTTCAAGCCAACACTATTCCACCCGGCGGCACCGGTGTGGTTCATGCTTATATTCCTGTGGTGAAAAACGCCCTATACCCGGCTACCCAGCAAGAAAGCGAATCATACGCATCTCTTGAATTCTGGCCTCACTGGTACGACAGCTACAACTGCTATGGCAACACCAATTACCAGATGACGATCGTCCTCCCTCCCGGGGTGAAGGAAAACGAAGGCAGGTATTACATCCCGCAAAATTGGCCTGGCAGCCAGGAACCTGAGTCAGCATTCCTGGAGGATGGAAGGATTTTCTATACCTGGGTTTCTGATCAGGCAAACAAGTATACCCAGTATTCTTTTGGTGCTACTTTCCCCGAACGTCTCTTAAATAGTGGCGCGGTGGTTACAGAACCATACGTCCCACCCTCTGAGCAGGAACCGCCACCCTCCAGTGGATTTGACATAAGCATGATCTGCCCCGTGTTGATTTGCCTAGGATTTTTAGGCTTCTTTGTGCTGATGATCTATTCAGCCACAGTCGGAGCGAAAAAACGCAAGATGAAATACCTTCCGCCAAAGATCCTGATTGAGGGTAATGGCGTAAAACGTGGTCTGACTGCGGTTGAAGCCGGGGTACTCATGGAGCAACCAATGGATAAGATCTTCACGATGATCCTTTTCGCTTTGCTCAAAAAGAACGCTGCCGAAGTGACAAAGAAAGAGCCTCTTGATCTAAAGGCATCCGACCCGCTTCCAAAGGATCTTTACGGTTACGAAACAGACTTTCTGGCTGCATTTGCCGTTTCCGGTAACGAGCGGAAAAAACTGCTGCAAACCACCATGATCAACCTCATCCGTACAGTTACCGAGAAGATGAAAGGCTTCAGCCGAAAAGAGACACTTGCCTACTATGAACAGATCATGAAACGCGCCTGGACTCAGGTGGAACAAGCCAATACTCCTGAAGTGAAAGCCCAGGCTTACGAAGAGGTCATGGATTGGACCATGCTGGACAAGGATTATGAAGATCACACCAAAGACGTGTTCAGTGGTCCCGTCTTCATCCCCACCCCTTCCTGGTGGTGGCGCTATGATCCGACGGTACCGCGACCTGCCAGTACTTTCGGCGGAGCTGGCAGTGGAACAACCACTGTCTCTGCGCCTTCAGCGGGACCAACGATGAGCCCTCCGACAATTTCCATGCCCACCATGCCCGGTTCTTCATTTGCTGCCTCAGTGGTCAACAGTGTTTCTTCGTTCTCTGCCGGGGTGATGGGTGGGCTTTCCGGTTTCACCAGCGGTGTCACCAATGTCACCAATCCTCCTCCACCACCTTCCACCTATCGCAGTTCTTCCGGCGGTGGTCGCAGCAGTGGTGGCGGTGGACACTCCTGCGCTTGTGCCTGCGCCTGCGCAGGTTGTGCATGTGCATGTGCCGGCGGCGGACGTTAACCAGCACCTTATGAGTCTTTTCGAGCGTATTCGCAACCGTTCGTCTTACCCGGAGGCTTCTAAACCCGCCACCGGCGTATTTCACTACAAGTGGGAGAAAGATGAACAAAGCTCGCGCATCCACTTAAGAATTGACCCTGACGGCTCAGGGCTGCTCATCGTGAATGCAAACCGCGTATTTCATCTCAACCCTTCTGCGACACGGATGGCTTTCTACGCGTTGGGAAAAGTTCCTCATGACAAAGCGGTGAAATCGCTTGCCCGGGAGTTTGAAGTTAAATCAAGCGATTTAATTGCTGATTATGACCTGTTCCAACACGATATTGAAAGCCTTGTCAACAACGAAGTATGCCCGATCTGTGATCTTGACCTTGAAACCACAGCTCCGTTCTGCGCAAACCTCACCGCCCCATACCGCATGGATCTTGCGCTAACCTATCGATGTAATAATTCCTGTGCTCACTGCTATAATGCGCGGCCGCGTAACTTTGCTGAAAAATCAACCCACGACTGGTTTAATATTCTGGATAAACTCTGGGAAATTGGCATCCCTCACATTGTTTTTACCGGCGGAGAGCCAACCTTGCGCGAAGACCTCCCGGATTTGATCCGGCATGCCGAAAAAAATGGTCAGATTACCGGGCTTAACACCAATGGACGCAAGTTAAGCGACAAATCCTATGTAAACCGCCTGGTAGAGTCTGGTTTGGATCATGTTCAGATCACGCTTGAATCACACGACGCCAGGATACATGACAAAATGGTCTGCCATGAAGGCGCGTGGGAGGAGACAGTTACTGGCATCAGAAACGTATTGGATACCCGTTTGTACGTGATGACCAACACCACCATGCTGACCCACAATCAATCCTCCATTCCGCAAACTCTTGAGTTCCTTGCTGCAATCGGACTCCCCACAGTCGGATTGAATGCCTTGATCTATTCCGGACGCGGAAAAACCGTTGGCACCGGGCTTTTAGAAGCAGAACTTTCCCCGTTATTGAATCTTGCCAAAAAGATCACGTCAGACCACAATCAGAAACTGATCTGGTACACACCTACCCAGTACTGTAATTTTGACCCTGTGCTGATGGACCTTGGCGTCAAAGGATGCACCGCTGCCCTTTACAATATGTGCACTGAACCGGACGGAAACGTGATTCCATGTCAGTCCTATTACCAACCTCTCGGAAACATTCTTGATGATCCATGGGAAATGATTTGGAATCATGATCTGGCAATTTCGTTAAGGGAACGCAGGAATGTTCCATCCAAATGTAATGGTTGTTTGGTTTTTTCTGAGTGTGGCGGCGGTTGCCCCCTATCAAATGTGACTAAAGATTGTGGAGGTTTTAATGAAAGCCAGGCTTAAAACATTTTTGGATCGGTTATTTTTTACACCAAAACCATTGCCACCTGGAAACTACCAGGCTGTAATCGATTTCAATGACACTCCCTTCCGTTTGCATCTTCGAATTGAGGAGGAGGGCAAAGGAATTCTAATTGTTAACGCCTCAACCATCCTTCATCTCAACCCGACTGCCACCGAGATCGCCTATCACCTAATGAAACAGACTCCAGAGGATACCATCACTTCCCAGTTAGTTGAACGGTACCAGGTCTCAGCAGATGTTGCGAATCAGGATATTCAGGAACTTCGCGTTCGCCTTTTATCCCTGATTGAGACCCCTGACCTTGACCCGGAAACATTTCTGGATATGGAAAGGATTGACATTTATCCAAGCGAACTTTCCACTCCAGTTCGAGCCGATTGTGCATTAACCTACGATTCCACAGAGGGACATTCAGAATTATTTGCTCCTGTAGAGCGGGTGAAAAGAACCCTTGATACAGAAGAGTGGAAATCTATCTTAAATAAACTATGGAACGCAGGCATCCCCCATGTGGTATTCACTGGCGGAGAATCAACGCTGAGACCTGACCTGATTGAATTGGTTGAACATGCAGAATCCCTGGGTCAGGTGACCGGTTTGATCACTGATGGATTGCGATTAACTGATAACGATTATCTTGACCAGTTGTTAAGTTCAGGTCTTGACCATTTGATGATCATCTTAAATCCTTCAAATGAGCAATCCTGGGAAGCAATTCGTGATGCTTCGAATGCTGATATTTTCCTCAACGTTCATCTCACAATCAATCAACAGGTGATGTCTCAACTCACTTTAATTTTGGATAAGCTGCAAAGTATTGGAGTAACCTCCATCTCTTTGAGTGCAGAATCTAAAGAATATAAGGAACTTCTGACCGAAGCCCAGCAAAAGGTGGCAGAGTCAGGACTAGGACTCACATTTGACCTGCCCGTCCCGTATTCCGCGATCAATCCGATCAGCCTGGAATTGGAGGAAAGTGAAGCGAGAGCCACAGGAGCAGGCAGGACTTGGGTCTATGTTGAGCCTGACGGTGACGTTCTCCCCGGCCAGGGGATCAACCAACCGCTGGGTAACCTTCTTGCTGACGAGTGGATATCCGTTTCAGGAAACCGTAAGTTGAACGACCAGGCATAAATGTCGATTGACTGGCATCAACGCTACCTTCAACAAAGCTACTGGACCAAAACGATCAGAGATTACCTGTCCTCGGAACTCCACATCGCCCCGCAAACCAAGGTGCTGGAAATCGGCTGCGGAACCGGGGCGATCATATCCGATTTTCATCGAAAGAACGCGTGCGATTGCTTTGGAATCGATAATAAATATTCTCAAGTTAATATGGCTACGCGCAATTACCCGATTATTCCATTTTATACCGCAGACTCCAACGTTCTTCCCTTTTCATCAGAACAATTTGACATCATTATTTGCCACTATTTCCTGCTCTGGTTACCTGATGTGAAACAGACCTTGTCAGAAGTGTTTCGCACCCTGAAATCTGGCGGCTCTTTTCTGGTATTTGCCGAACCCGACCACGCAGCCCGAATCGATGCTCCAGAGACCCTGGTCAAATTGGGAAAACTGCAATCTGTTTCCCTCCACAACCAAGGTGCTAACATCCAGATGGGGCGCATTCTTGCTGCCCACCTTGTGAAATCGGGTTTGTCACTTACAAAATATGGCATATTGGGACAGGAACAAGTCCCATCCGGGTTACCCTCCTGGTGGCATTCAGAATGGGAGGTTCTTGAGGAAGATCTGAAATCTCTTGTCTCGGAAGAAGACCTGAATTTTTTCAAACAGTTTGATGAAGAGGCATGGCGTTCAGGTTCCAGGGTCCTCTGGATCCCCACATTCTACGCGTCATGCAAAAAGCCTTAGTAATGTAATACAAGCTTAAGTCATTACTCACTATCAGCCAGGAGCATTATCAGATAAAATCTTACCAGCCAGAAAATACTTTGCCGCATTCGCTGTAGCACATTTTCTGGCTTACATTTTTTAATCCCACGGAGGTACTGATGAAAGGTTCTCATAAAAAATCTGGTCGAACTTTATTTTCATTGGGTCTCGGTTACCTGATCGACCAGGGTGAAAGCCAGTCAATGGGGGTTCTGACGCCAATTCTCCTCAGGGTATTCCCTGGCGTCAACCTTGCCATGATCGGCATTATGGAAACCCTGCGCAGCATTGCGGGGACTGTCAGCGCTCCATTTTGGGGGTATTTAGCCGATAAATGGTCGCGCAAGAAAATTCTCATTATTGGAACCGGTATCTGGGGGTTGTGGACTATCGCGGTTGGTCTGATGCCTGCTTTCAACAGCCTGATGGTCGTTAGAATCATTTCCGGCCTTGGTCTCGGCTGCCTCATGCCCGCCACATTCTCCCTCCTGGGCGACCATTTCCCGCAGGAAAAACGCGGTAAGGCACTTGGTGTAATCGGATTTGTTGGTTTAATGGGAACGGTTATCGGCGTTATTGTGCTTGGATTTGTGGCAAATGAGCAACTCTGGCGTTGGGGATTCATCGGTCTGGGTATCGCCAGCGTGATTTCAGGTATTGTGATGTGGATTTTGGTCGAAGAACCTCCGCGGGGATCAGCAGAACCTGAACTACAAGGCATTATCTCCCATGCTGACGAAAACCGATATTCCATCAACGTCAAAGACATACTCTCAACGTTGAAAATCCCCACCATTTGGGCTGCCATCCTGCAAGGTGTTACCGGAAGCATGCCCTGGGTTGTCATGAGCGTATTCTTTATCACCTGGATGGTTACCAATCTCGGCTATAGTGAATCCATCACATTTTCGGACCCCAAAGGCAGTGCCCCACTTGTGTTTGCCATCGTGGTCATTGGAGCTGCTATCAGTAATTACATGGGTGGCGTCATTGGCGATTACGCTGAAAAGAAAAGTCCAAAATACGGACGTACCATAATCGGGCAATTTTCTGTCTTCACAGGAATCCCACTCATGTACATCCTCATCAGGTTTGGTGACCGCATGACATTCTGGCAGTTATTTGGACTTGCCTTTGTTACAGCTTTGTTGATCGGCTGGCCGGGGCGAGGGGCAAAAGAACCCATGATGCAAGCGGTTGTCCCACCGGAGATGCGTTCCAGCGCTTACTCAGTGGTTAATTTTATTGAAGGTGGTTTATCCGCATTTTCCAGCATGATCGCCGGAGCCATCTCCACAAAACTTGGTCTCACGACCGCTCTCCTTTGGACCATCCCCTTCCCCTGGATCATCTGTTTCCTGGCGTTTTCCCTGTTCTACTTCACGTATCCAAAGGACACCAGGAAGGTAAGAGAACAAATGGCGAAACGTAGAGAAGAGCTGATCAGAATTCATGGAGAAGAAGGAATCTAAAGCCCGTTGTATTGCCAAATCCTTCAAGTAGGGATATAATCTTGCTCGTTGTTCGGGGCGTGGCGCAGCCCGGCTAGCGCGCTTGCATGGGGTGCAAGAGGTCGAAGGTTCAAATCCTTTCGCCCCGACTGACACAAAACCGCAGACTTTGAATAGAGGTCTGCGGTTTGCTGTTAGACTCTCAAGGTTACCTATTTGCTGTAACATTCAATAATAGAATAGCGTTTTCAATCCGTTTTTTCACAAGATCTAATCCAACAATCTCCATGCTCTCAAATAACGGAGGACTGACCTTCTGTCCTGTAATCGCCACACGCAAAACACCAAATACCTGACCGGCACTCAATCCTGATTTTTCGACGTATTCTCGCAACACTGGTTCAACCAGGTTTTTTTCTACAGAGTTGAGGTGCGACAATATTTCTAGAGTGTCCTCGGCTACTTTTGTCGATTGTTCCGCAGTCAATCCTTTTTGTATCAATTCTTCAATGGCAGGGTTCACCTCTTTCATAAAAAAGAATCCAGCCAGATTAACAGATTCGTCAAGAGTCGCCAACCGTTCCTTCAGAATCGGAGCAATTCTTCTCAAAGTCTGAATATCGGCATCGTAGCCTTTTTCAATGAAGAAAGGTTTGATTCTATTGGCTAATTCCTCATCGCTAAGTGCGCGAATGTGTAGTCCATTGAAGTGATCCAATTTTGTGTAATTGATTGCCGCTGGTGATGGATTGAGATGCTCCAGGCTGAATTTTTCTACCAGGTCTTGTAGAGTGAAAAACTCAGTGTGGTCATCGTAACTCCAACCCATTAACGCCACCCAATTATTCACAGCTTCAGGAAGGTACCCGAGCGATTCCATGTCCTTTAGGAAAACAGAATACCCATCCCTGGCCACGTCTGCGTTGTCACGTTTGCTCATCTTTCCTTTACCACTTGGTTTCAAGAATACCGAAAGGTGAATCCACTGCGGTTCAACAAATCCCAATGAACGGCAAATCAGGCTGTGCAGCGGAAGGCTCGGCAGCCATTCCGAACCACGAATGACGTAAGTGATCTTCATCAAGTAATCGTCCACCATGGCCGCCAGGTGATATAACGCCCAGCCGTCGGACTTTATCAGGATGTAATCGTCAAGCGTCCGATTTTCAACAGTGATCTCACCACGCAACAGGTCCTTAACCGTTGTAGTTCCATCCCTGGGTGTTTTAAAACGGATCACAAATTTTTCGCCGGCATCTATCCTGCGCTGAACCTCATCCTTTGACAAATTTCTGCAGGTGCCATCATAGTGAGGGGCTTCTTTCAGTTTTTGCTGTTCTTCTCTGACTCGTGACAATCGTTCGGGTGTACAGAAACACACAAAAGCGTTGTCTGATTCGATCAATTTATGAGCGTATTCCTGATAAATTTCCTTGCGCTCCGATTGTCTGTAAGGTCCATAAGGTCCGCCTATTCCGGGTCCTTCGTCAAAATCTAGCCCCAGCCAATGCAGACCTTTTATCAATTCTTCTTCTGCACCTGGAACATGGCGTTTGAAATCCGTGTCCTCGATCCTGAGAATAAACTTGCCTCCGGTCTTACGTGCAAGCAAGTAATCATAAAGTGCTGTTCGGGCACCTCCCAGGTGCAAGTGACCTGTCGGTGATGGTGCAAATCGGACACGAGCGGGTGTTTGATCAGATGACATATTACTCCATGTATGCTGGTTTACGATGCAAAAGGACGGATTCAATGAGTCCGATTCCGAGCATCAATGATAAAAGCGAACTTCCACCGTAACTAATAAATGGCAGGGTTTGACCCGTCACCGGAATTACCCTCAAGTTTACACCGATATTCACCATGGTTTGAAATGCAATCAGCGTTGCAAATCCATATGCAATCATTGCTCCATAATTATCAGTAGCCAGCCTGGCCGCACGTACACAGCGCAATATGACAAAAATCATCACAGCGACAACCAATACAGTGCCAATGAACCCAAATTCTTCTGCCATGGCGGAAAAAATATAATCCGTCGATCTCACTTTCAGAAACCGAAGCTGGACCTGGCTTCCATGACCATACCCCTGACCAAACAAACCACCATTTCCAATCGTGATGATGGCTTGCTCAACATTATAGGTGTTTCCAAATCGGGCATTCGGATCCGGCTTGATAAAAGTCAGAATTCTCTCCTGCTGATAAGGCTCGAGTAACGGAAAAGCAACGATAGCCCCAACGATTCCAAATACAGCAAAGGCGCCGATGTATTTCAACGGTAATCCACTGATCCATAACATTGAAAACCAGATGACGAGCAGCATGATCGATGTGCTGAGATTTGGCTGCAGGATGATGGGGGTTACAATCGCCGCCACTATCAAAAAACTGATCCCCATCCACTTCAAATTTTTTGGTCTATTGTGATTGGTCGAAAAATAACTGGCCAAAGTTAGAATTATCACGATTTTAGCAATTTCAGCCGGCTGAATATTGACCAGTCCTACTTCAAGCCAGCGTTGGGCTCCAAAACTTGTCGTCCCAATGATCAAGATCAGACCCAGGAAAGCAAGTGTGAATATGTAAAGGAACTTGGTGAAGCTCCTCCAATACTGGTAATTTACGAGTGTGGCAACTAAGAGAACAACAACTCCAATGCCAAAAAAGGTAGCCTGGCGGTTGACCGAATCAGCCAACTCAATATTTCCTGCAATTGCGGATCTGATCATTACAATGCCAAAAATGCAGAGGAAGATCACTGCTCCGAACAAAGCAAAGTCAAAGTTTTTCCAGGTTTCCCGTTTGAACATATTGAATATCTCTAATTTGCTGTCGTGATATTACCAGCGTCTATTGCTTTCAGGTCAAAGTAGGATTCCAATACCCTTTGGACAATTGGTGCCGCAACGCTAGCGCCTTCGCCGCCGTTGTATACAAATGCTACAACTGCAATCTCAGGGTCGTCGTATGGGGCATAACCCACATACCAAGAATGGGTAGGCCAGGCTTCAGGTTGACACAGGTTTTTTGCTTGTGCCACGTCATCACAATACTCAGCAGTACCGGTTTTACCAGCAGAAGGTATCTCCAACAACACCATGGCATCCTTGGAAGTACCTTCGGAAACGACCATACGCATGCCTTCCTTTGCGTAGTCGACAACCCAGGATTCTACTACCTTCTTTTCTCCGGTTGGTTTACCATTTTCATCCAGTACATCAATGAGCGCATCCTTGGTAATATCCCACACCAGTTTGGGTTCGAATGCTTTTACAACATTGCCTTGTGAATCCAAAATGTCCTTTATCAGGGTTGGTTGCATGTATATTCCATTATTCGCCAGGATGGCAAACGATTGAACAACCTGAAGAGGTGTCGCCAGCACATATCCCTGTCCAATGGTAGTAATGTATGTATCCCCCGTTGACCAGTTTTCTGCCTGGTTAATTCGTTTCCAGGTCGGATCTGGTACCAGCCCGGGAACCTCTCCTGGCAGTTCAATCCCAGTTAATCGGCCATATCCAAGCGCTTCAGCGTATTCCTTTGAACGCCATACCCCCAACCCGCCATCAGGCACATCTAGTTCAAATCCCCCGCCAATCTTGTAGAAGTAAATATCATCAGATAAAGCCACGGCTTTGGTGAAATAGCACATCCCATGCCCATTTCGGTCGTATCCCACATATTCGCGGGGAATGCCAGGGTCATTTTCAGAGTATTTCTGAAGTACGGAAATCGTTCCCGGACAAGGAATTTCCTGTTCGGGTGTGACAACCCTTTCATTCAATGCACCAATAGCTGCGACCATTTTGTATACTGATCCGGGTGGATGTTGCGCAGACACAGCATGGTTAAGCAATGGTTTTAGCGGGTCTTTACTCAATTGGTTGTAGTAATAAGCAGGGATCAATCGCTCGAAACGGTTATTTTCGTAAGAAGGAACCGATACCATCGCCAATATTTCACCAGTCTTGGGGTTTATGGCAACGACCACGCCATTCATGGACTGTATCCGGTTTAGATAGGTATTCCAAAAATCCATTTCGTCGGTCAAGGCGGTCTGCGCAGCAGCTTGAAGCCTTGTATCCAAAGTGAGTCGAATGCTATAACCCGGCACAGGATCAACAGGCGTTTCCACATCCCGTATCTCTTTGCCGGCATTGTCCACCTCGACAACCCGTAGTCCGTTCTTGCCAAGCAGGGTTTCGTCCATTGAATATTCGACGCCTCCAAAGCCCACTTTATCACGACCTGCCACAAATCCCAAATCGGTGTAGTAATCCTGGTTTTCAGCGGTTATAGGCCCCAGAAAACCAACCACTGCTGCGGTCAATGAGCCGGTTGGATATTGTCTCACGGTTTCGTAATCAATTGAAACACCTAGCCAGTCAGAAGTGTTTTCGCTGATCGTCATCGCCACTTCTTTGGATACATTACACTTGATGTTAATGGGTTGATAAGGTGCGTTGGTATCGCCAATAGTAACAATCTCTTTAATTCCAAAATCCGTTTGACATTCTGTGAATAGTTTGGCTGATTCATCTGTTAAGACGCCATTGGTCACGGGGATATCAATGAGATTCGAAAGTTCGCGATAGATCTCTTCAGTTGTACCTGTATCCAAGGGTAAGTAAGCAGGAGTGATAGCTACATTATATGCAGCGGAGTTCTGGGCAAGAACATAACCATTGCGGTCATAAATGTTACCCCTTTGAGTTTGTACACTAACATTTTTGACCCGGTTCTCCTCCGCCTGAACAGCATACTCATCCCCGTTGACTACCTGCAGTGAAAATAAGCGTACTAAATAAATTGAAAACACAATTCCAATGATGATGTAAATCACTCGGAATCGCCACTTTTCTAAACCGGAATTTACTAACCTTTCACTATTCATTAATCAACCTCTCTCTTTTGAACCCACGCAGCAGTATCCCTGACTAATGGATAAAAGAGTAAACCAAGAAACAAATTCATAAAGACCGAGGGAATGATGATCTGTACCAATGTCTCTTGAAAATCAAATGAGTAACCATTGATCATCAATCCAACATATGAGAGCAAGTAAAGAAAAATGCTACCAATCAGGACGATCACGAACATCGACATCAACGGAGTTTGCCACAGTCTTGATTGCACGAAGCGGGCGATCATCGTGACCAGTAAGTAGGCAACCAGTGTAACATACCACGGTAAGGCAGAAACGTATGATATTGCCAATCCGAAAGCTAGAACCCAAAACCACACTGACTGATCTTTACTGAATAACCCCCACCCCACGAGCCACACCAACAGGAAATCGGCATTTCCGCTCAGCAAGTTAACCTGGCTGCCCAGCGTCGTTTGCAAAATTAACAATA
>CAYVTF010000021.1:0-35561 GCA_964454565.1 uncultured Anaerolinea sp.
TGACTGGAACTCTCTCTTTTTTCAACCCTTTCTATGGAAATTTGTGACTGTAACGAATCCAATTTCCTGATTGAATTTCCCCCTCAATCTATGTATGATGGAATTGCATTAATCACACAGATCGGAGGGAAGGATGATCCGCAACCGGTACGCGATGTTTGTTTTCCTTGCTATTCTGGTTCTCGTCCTGTCTGCCTGTGAACTTCCTTTTACCATCACCATGAAGGATCAACCCAACGCCGTGGAAGTCCCGGGCGAACCGCAAGACCAACCAGTACAGCAGCCGCAAGACCAACCCGTGGAGCAGCCGCAGGCTCCCGCCGTGAACCTTCCGCCCACGCCGACGCCGTTCGTTTACAATGGTCCCATGCCGACAGCCGGCACGGGCGGGGTGTTCGGCCGCCTGTTGTGGAACAACGCGCCTGTCAGCAACATCCAGGTGAAGTTGTGCGACGAGATCAAGTACTTTGGCGGTTGCGAGGGGGCTGAGTATCCCGCCACCACCGACGCTTACGGGGTATATGCCATCCTCAATGTGCCCCCTGGCACCTATGGGCTCACCTACAAAGCGCTCGATAGCGACACCTGGTACTACGTCACTTCAGGCATCCTCAACGCCAAGGATTTCGAGATCCCGGCCGACCAGATGGTGGACGTGGGTGACCATCTCACGGTGCGCACCGACCTGGTGATCACCTCTCCCGCTGAGGATGAACGCCTGGATGCGGTCGCCCGACCGACACTCAAATGGGAACCCTATCCGGAAGCGGCTTATTATGAGCTCACCTTCCACGGCGGTCGCATGGGGTCGATCATTCACCGCATGAAGCTGACCGAAACCAGTTTCACCCTGGACCGCGACTTGCAAACCTGCGATTATTCCTTTGATATCGAGGCGTTCAATGCCAGTGAGACAGTGATCGCGGAATATGATGGTTGGCGCAACTTTGAAATTGGCGGTTTGCCCACCAGCTGTATCCTCAAGCTGGTCAGCCCGGCGGATGGCGCGTCGGCAGCGGCGAATGCCATCACCCTTACCTGGGAGCCGCATGCCTGGGCGCGAACTTACAAGCTGATGATGTTCACCAAGGACAACCGCGATAACAAGATACTGGATTTCGTTGAGACCAACGGGACTTCCTATCTTGTCACGCAAGCCGTGACAGCAGGCACGTACGAGTGGTATGTGTATGCCTATGACGAGTTTGGCGACAGCCTGGGGTTCAGCGACACTTTCACGCTTGTCGTCACTGCACCCTGAAGCCCGTTTCCAATTGAAAGGAGGTCGGGATGGGTACTGACATTCACATTGCTGTGGAAATCTACAGGGATGGCGGCTGGCACCTGGTGGACGTGCCGGTGACCGAGGACCGCAATTACCGTGCCTTTGCCTTGCTGGCAAATGTGCGCAATGGCTACGGGTTTGCCGGGTTCAGCACCGGGGAGGAATTGGAACCGATCGATGAGCCGCGCGGGCTGCCTGAGGATATGTCTCCGGAATTAAGGGCAGCCCTGGAGGATGATTCGGACGAGGATGTGTCAGCCTACGATAGCGAGGGCATCTGGCTGGGGGATGAACCCTACTCCTGGGTCACGCTGAGAGAGCTGCTGGACTACAACCTGGACGCACCGGTCATCGTGAGCGGGTATGTTACCAAGGAAGCGGCCCAACGGTACCGCGAGACCGGTGAGAGACCCAGGTCACACGCTGCCGCGGTGTTTGCCAACCGCGAGAATTTTGAACGCCTGGAGTGGGAGGAACCCATCCGCGAGTCCGCCTGGCTGATCCCCCAGCTGATCGAGGAGATCAGCGGGCTGGGCGAACCGGAGAATGTGCGCCTGGTGTTCGGCTTCGACAGCTAGCAGATCATGTGTAGAACAAAAACACGGTGTCCTATAAGACGCCGTGCTTTTCGGAATATCCGGGTACTAATTACTGATTACTATACACTAATCCCTAATCACTCATTACTCATTACCAATTACTTCCCTTCATCCTTCTTCTTTGCCTGGCGGTATTGCATGTACCCTTGCCCTACCTGGAACAATCCCAGCAGCAGCAGGGCGATGGTGAGGAAGCTGGCATCCACCACTGCGCCTTCAGCGCTTGCCCTGGGCAGGAAGTACAGCACGATGGCCGCCACGGTGAAGAATGCACCGGTGATCATCATCTTGCGCGCGCTGCCCTGCGTCACTTCCGGTACCACGCGCATCTTGACCCCCGCATGCACGTAGCCCTTGATGCCCTCATCGGTGACGACCGCGAACCATTCCTGGTCGTCCACTTTTTCAAATCCGCGTACGGTGAAGGACGTGCGCTTGGGGATGGTGGTGAGCACGGCAGTACTGGCATCCGGAGATTCGTACACTTCCAACGGGTTGCCCACGGCTTCCACGCGCTTGATGGCGAAGATCTTTGTGCCGCCCTTGATGTAACCCATGGTCCCGTTTGGCAGGGTGGACTGCACCCAAACCTCTTTTTTCTTGCGGATGATCTTGCCCACTTCGAATTCATCTCCCTTGCGTAATGAAGTGATGGAGATGGATTCGGAGGTTGGTTCCTGCATGAGGGGGGCGATTTCATCTGAAATAATGGCTTTCATTTCTCTTCTCCTTTGCCAAGATCGGCGTGATAGGTTTCACTTTCCCAGTTGTAGTGCTGCGCGCATTCCACAGCCCAGGTTTCGTCGCGGATGCCAATTTCAAGTGGGATCAGGGCGGGGTCAGTGGCGTGGGGCAGCACGGGAGTGCGCACTTGTGTTCGTGGTCGATCCTCTGTGTTGATCCCCCGTGCGGTGAGGTCAGCGCGCACCTGCTTCTGCTGATTACGCTGCACCAGCCAGGCGATCAGCAGGAGCAGAATACCTGCCAGGGTGAATAGCTGCCAGTAGAACTTGAGGGTTACCAATATCCCCGCGGGGGGGATCAGCGGTGTGCTCAACAGCACACCCAGCGCCGCGATGACCCCGCCGATGGTCAATAGCTTTGAATGAAAACCGGCTTTACGGCCCAGTTGGGTGTCATCCGCCCTGAGTGCATCGGGGTCGGTGAGAAAGTCAGCCTGGTAGCAATCCTCGCAGATCCTGATTTTCAGCAGGTAACCTTTGTCGAGGCGGTACCTGGGTTTATATAGCCCGCCGGGTTTCTGCCCGGCACGCAGCCGCAGGCGGTGAGTTTCAAAACGCTCCGCCCGCGCCGCGCCGCAACGTGAACAGCGCAGGGGATGATCCAGCACCAGGCTGCTGCCGAGGGCAGGCTCAACGTCTTTGAGGGGCACCAATAGTTTAATCGGCAAAGGGAGTGTCTCCGGGCATGGTTGAAATTTGATTTCACCCAATTGTATCTTAAATATTATGGCGGTTTCTCCCGTGCCGCAGGGAAAAACCGCCAAAGAGAGCTATCCCTTTTCCAGGGCTTCAAGCCGCAGGAGGATGCGCTTAAGGATTTCCACGAGCGTCTCCTCCTCCAGCTTCTTGCCAGGGGTTTCCAGGTCCTGCCCGGCGAGCACCCTGGCTGCCAGGGCGGGGTTGGGTTCGAGCTGGTATTTGCCGTTGAGTTTGACCGCTTTAGCCATTGGGGTTCACCTCGATGCACAAGACCGCCTCTCCCGCCGCGCAGTAGCTGCGCCGGTCGGCCGGCTGGAGGAGATACACGCCGGGGACATCGCTGCTCAACGTGAGCTGTGCTTTGCCATTGACCACGACCAGCGTATCCACCAGGCCGTTAATGTCCACCTCCACGGTCTCAACACCCGGGCAGTCCAGGTCCACCAGCAGGTCGCCTGACCCCTGTTGCACCGAGAGCGTTTCACCAGACCTGCCGCCGCAGCTGAACCGGAACCTTTGCGCGTAGGTGTTGAAATCCAGGTCAAGCTGTTCAACCGTCTCGCCGAGAACCAGGTTGTAATCGGAGTGCGGTTTTTCTGAAAAAGTTTTGATCGTGCCGTCCTTTGCCCTGATAAGGGTTATCATCTTTCTCCTTTCTACAACCAGACCTGCAGGCGGTAGTAGCCGCTGGACGAAACCCGGCGGGTACTGCAAATAACGCCCGCTGTGGCATCTGTTCCGGTTTCAATGTACGCGGATGTGCTGTCAAAACCGATGGGGGCGTAGTAGTAATTCTGCCCGGAGATCTTCACCGTGCTGACCACCGCGTTCTCGGTGGATCCACTGCTGTTGGTGCTGTGCAACAGCAGGTACATGTGCGGCACGGCACCCAGTCCGTGCGTTTTGGTGTACACCGTACCGGCTGCCACGGCAAACCACCCGGAATCATAAGACGGGTCGGGCATTCCGGTGAGGTTGGAGAAGTACGCGGTGATCGAGCTGATGGAGGAACCGTCCCAATAACAAGTGCCGATGGGGCGCGAAGTGTCACTGTCCACCGGGGTGGTGTTGACCGAGATGGTGAACCCGCGCGAGCCGGCGTTCTTGTTGGCATGGATGTAGTACGTAGCCGCCGAGCCGCTGAACGACCCTGCCGGCAGGTCCTTGTAGCTGGCGAGCTTGAGCATGCAGCCGCCGATCATGATCGTGGGCGGCTTGTACGGGTCCACCGGCACACGCAGGCGGTTGGTGGCCAGGTACTGGATGTTGATGTTGGCGGCGTACCTGGAGAGGAACTCGCCAATCGGGTAGGATTCGGTATTGTTGCTGCCGCACCAGAGCGCATCAGCCCTCAGGTTGTTGTAATGCGCAGCGTAGGTGGGCTGCCCGGATGAGACTTCGCTGGAGGATGGGTAAGGCATGGTACTCCTTTCGGTTAACGCCAGTAACTGGTATCCCAGGTGAGCAGCAGGGCTGGCAGCGAGGGATCCCCTGGGTCGCCGCTCGTATCCCACCACCTGGACCATTCCAGCCGGACGGGGTCGGCGGGCGGGAAGTAGTAGCCCACGTTGTTCAACTGGCACTTGATAATGGAATATTCCGGATAATGCCGCTCGTCTGCCGACCAGCCCAGGCTGCCCATGTTGGCCAGCGAGCCCACGGGCGTGGTGAGCACGATGCCGCTGGTCCTGGAAAGGTAGTCCAGAAGCAGCGCGTAATCCTGTGCGCGCGTGGGGGTGTGCTGCCGCCCGTCGGGGTTGGTCAGGTCGTCCCCCAGCAGCACGTCGAAGTGCGACCATAACCTGGTGTCGGTGGCAGGCAGGGTTACATCCTCTGCCTGCGTGATCACTTCGCGCACCAGTTGCACCCCCTCCGCGCGCAGGCTGTCCTGCCTCACGCAAACGAAGCCGTAAGGCTCACCGCCATTGACATTGGGGTGGGTGAGGATAATGTGACAGTCTTCCCCAAGAGTTGGCATGCTCACCTCGCCGCCCTGTCCCACTGGTCAAGGGCAAAACCGGGCGGGAAGCCGAAATCCTGCAATGTTTTGAGACCGTTGAGTGTGTGTTGAAAATTGTTCAGCCACAACCGCCCGATCTCCACCAGTCGGCTGGTCTCCTCGTTTTTGGTGCCGGGGCGTTCCACCAGGCTACCCGCGCGCAGGTGACAGGCGTGGCCTGCAGTACCGTTGACCAGCGCACTTTCGCAGGTGCCGGGCAGTGTGGTGGAAGCCGCCCCGTCAAACCCCGCGATGGTGTGACCGGTGGCGTACCGTATGGTGATCGCGTCCCCTGCCTGTGGATAAGCACTGCCGGTGAAGTGCAGGGTGGGGGCGCCATCCTTGAGGAAGTAGGTGAACTGGGTTTCCGGCTCCAGCTCGCGGCTGGAATCTCCAGCTGCCGGCCAGGTGATGTTGATGAGATAGCGGCAGTCGCTCAGTCCGGTGAGGGGCTGGTCGCGGCTGGAGCTGGACGCGGTGAAATCGGCGCTGCTGACGAGAGGCAGGCGTTCGTCGATCTCGTCCAGCGCCAGGCGCATGGCTGCTTCGAGCAGGGTGTCGCTGAAGCGTTTGCCGTTGCTGTCTTCCAGCAGCAGGCGTACGCGGGTTTTAAGGCTTGTGAGATCTGTCATTGGCTTTGGCTTCCAGGTGTTTCAGGTCAGGCGGCAGCACGATCATCTCCGACTGTCCGTCGCGTGAGCCGCCGGAGGGGCGTGAGCTGATATCGGGGTTGAATTCCGTTTTCTCCTGCCTGACAACGATTTTCTTTGCTTTCACAGTGGGAATCCCCAGTTCCTGCCTGGCGGCATTGGTTTCCTCCAGGGTGAACCATAGTTTGCGCCCGTCCGCGCTGATGACCACCATCCCTCCTTCCGGCAGGAGCCGGAAGGAGAGCGGTTTACCTGACTGACCGGGCTTGAGGTGCGGCGCTGCCAGGCGCGCGGCAAGGCGCTGCTCAGGGCTGTTGACGGCCATAACCGTTATCCTCAATGGCCACGCCGGTGGAATACACCGCCAGGGCAGCGACGGCTGCCTGCAAAGCCTGCCAGGCGCTGATCTCGTTGGTGAGGAAGGCGGCCAGGGTGCCCACCAGGGCGGTGACCAGCACCCAGAACTTGCGCGAACGCAGGATCTTTTTGAACTGTTCGAGAAGGGTCATTGGTTCCTTTCTGTTGTTGGGGCACGGCGCGTCGCGATTTTTGCACACCCGAACACAGCGAGTGGTGCCGTGCCCATATGTGGCTTGTGGGCGGGTCTTCCTGTGGCGCAAAAATCGCGGGACCCGCCCTTATCAACATGTTTCACCATCCAATGGTTTGATTAAAATTCACCTAATTCGCGTAATTCGCGGATTGATCTTTCTACGCCACGTTGGCTTTGTACAGCGGGCGGTAATCCGCCACGAACACGCTCACCCAATGGCGCACCTTCATGCGGATCTCGTCGTTGGTGAACAGCGCCCCGTTCGTTTCGCCATCGGCAATGATGATCTCCGGCAGCACGCCAAAGCGCTCCGCCAGGATGATGCCCGGCGCCAGGCGTGGGTCTGCCAGGGCTGCCCAATCGTTGGCATCGGTGAACTCCGGGCAGGTGATCACATCACCCATTTGACCGCGCTGCATGTTTTCCGAGAAGATGTTGCTTTCGTGGGCAAAGGAGGGATAGAGCAGGTTCATGGCCGCCAGGCGCAGGTCGCGCGGTACGAGCAGGTAACGGGCATCCAGCGCCTGTTTGGGGGCTGTCCCACCGCTGCCCACTGCCAGGGGCTGGTTGAAGATTGCCTTACCGGCAGCTTCCCACGAGTTGGATGAAAGCGCCGAAGTTCCCAGGTTGGCGTGGTGCGCGGCTTCGAACACGTTGTAGGTGTCAGCCATTGCCGGTCCCACCCCGCTGTTGGCTGTGAAGCAGGCTCCCACCAGGGCGGAAATGCGCCGCAGGGCAGCGGAGGCCAGTTTGCGCGGATACTGGCGCAGTTTGTGTGTCTCGTCGCGTTCGAACATTTCCAGCGTGAGCCCCACATAACCGCCATACTTGCCCCAGGAACCCGTCTCAGCGCTGTCCTTCACCGCCAGCTCAGTGTAAGCCGCGCCTTCAGACACAGCAGGCAGCACGGTGACCTCGCCCACCAGCACGCCGGTGATCTCCTGCAGACTGTTGAAGTGCTCCACCTGCACCACGGGCTCCCACCAGCGGTAACCGGAGCGGCCAAGTTCCTCCCACTGGTTGAGGATGAGCTTGTTCATGGCGTTTTTGAGCAGCCCGGGCAGGTTGCTGGTGGCGGCGAACTGGGCGCGCTCGCGGTAATAACCGCCAGCAAAGCCCGTGTCACCGGTCATCAGGGTGTACAACTCGCGGATGCCGCTCAGCCTGGCGGTCTGCAGGTTCTCCAGCCCCTGCGGGCGGCTGGCACCCAACAGGTCGTGCAGGGCGGCGTTCACCTGGTCTTCAGGGGAAGCCATTATGCTCACGTGCCCGGCGCCCTGGATAACAGAACTGCCGGTGAGCTCGCTGACGAGTGCCCGCGTCTCGCGGATGGCCTGCTGCAGCGCCGGGGCATCAAAGACCTGCCCGCCAAAACGGGCACGCAGGCTCTCTTCCGCGGCAACGGGCAGGCGGGCTGCCGCCAGGGATGCATCCAGCAGGCAGGCGCACATCTGCAGTCGTTCCTGCGCGGCGGGTTCACTGATTACCGTTGCCTGGTCTGCAGGGCTGTTGCCAGACGGGGTTGGCTGCGGGTTTGCAGTCCGCGCTTCAACAATATTCTTTTCTTGCATCGATTCCTCCTGAAATATTGGTTCTGTTTTTCCCGGGTGATCACCCGGGATGAATTGACCGCCGCGCGCCGGCCTGGCGACCAGGTCCACGGAAAACACTTTTTCAATGCGCGTCACGCTGCAGCCGTTGGCTGAGAAGAGCAGGTCGGCCGAGAAGCCCAAATGACCCGCGCTAACGCTGTTGGAAAGGGCTTCCGCGGCGGTCTGGCGCAGCAGTTCTGCCGCGGGTCCAAGCGGGCTGAGCGCCAGGCGGATGCCGTGCTGCGACTCATCCCAGCGCGGGTCTGAGCACACGCCGGCCAGGTCTCGCACCGAGCGGGGTTCCCAGGCGTGGTCGATGTAACTTTCCACGCCGTCCCAGAGGGCAAGCGATTCGCGCAAGACAGGTTCCGGGAATTCCCAGCCGTTGCCGCTGCCGGCGCTGATGGCAAGGATCTCCAGCGTTCCATCCGCGGACTGGCTGGCTGCTGCTGAAAAGCGTGAGCGGTGCGTGCGTTGTTCCTGTTCAGGCATTGATCCCTCCGCGTTCTTCCCCGGTTTCGGGGTCGATCTTCACCGGTTGCGGGCGGGTTGCAGCCGCGGGCGTGGCTGGCCTTGCCCCGGCAGCCCTGCCGCGCGCCAGCATTTCCTCCACGTCCACGCTCTCGCCGCAGAAGCGGTAGAGCAGGCGCAGGAACTCGGCATCGTCCAACAGGCCGCGGTCGCGCGCTTCGCGCAGCACGGGGGTGATGTTGCTGGCTGCCATGGCCAGCGAGACGTTGTCACGCGCGGAAATATCCGCTCCGTGCAGGCTGATCTCCGCCCGCCGGGAGACGTGATTATCCGCCAGGGACCGCCGATTCACCACTGCGCGCAGTACGTCGCTCAGCATCCACAGGAAGAAGCGCTGGCGTTGTTCGAAATGGCGGTAGGTGGGTCCGCCCGCGGCTTCTGCCGTGGTGCGCGTGGCGCTTTCCGGTTCTGCCAAAAAGTGCAGCGGAATGCCCGCCCCGGCGGCCAGCATCTTCTTCAGCGCCAGTCCGTCCTGCCCGGCGTCATCCGATTCCAGGCGCGGGCTGAGCGTGTCCCAGCTCTCGCTCTCGTCGCTGACCAGGATGGAACCGGGCGAGGGTGGAGCCGCGTTGAGGCTGGACTGCCTGGCGCGGCGATCGGCTTCGCTGGTGAAGCGTGAGCGCACGATGTACAGGAAGGCGGTGCGGAAGCGATTCAGGCGAGCGCGGTCCTCCAGCCAGGCGGCGTAGCGGCTCAGCCAGCGTAGCACGGGAGCCAGGTCCGATTCTCCCCACTGGGCACCCACCGGGCGGTTGACGGCGTAGTGCAGCATCACCACCGGGTACGTGCCATCCGCGGCCGGGGCGTCACCGCGCGGGTTGTAAGCCGGGTAGGTTTGCGGATTGGTGCTTTCCAGCAGGCGGGGCTGCATCTCGTAGTCCAGTTCCTGGTCAAGGTCGTTGCTGCGCGAGCGGATACTGCGCACGCTGGCGGTGGGCACGGCGCGGACATAGCTCATGCCCGCGGCGTCTGTGGAGAGCAACAGGAAGAGGTTGCCGCTGCGGGTGAGCTCGTCGCACCATTCGTACACGCGCACCGCCAGGCGGTTCAGATCGTGATCCCAGAAGGCGCGCAGGAAGGCTGCGGTGGCGGGGTGGGGGCAGGAGAAGCTGATGCCTCCACCGACCACATATTGCGAGGTAAGCCCCACGATGCGCCTGGCCAGCGGGTTCACCCGCCAGGCTTCCAGCACCTGGCGCTGGATCTCCTCCCGGTCAGGCGCGTAACGCTCGCTGACGCTCTCCCCCAGTCGGCTGCCGATAGTAAAGCTGGCGTCGGTCTCGGGCAGCGCTGCCAGCGCGGAGCGCACCCGCTGGTTGATACGTTGACCAAAAATGCGGTCGATGATGTGGTCAGACGCGGTGCTCATGCTTCCACCAACCCGGCCAGGTCCTCTGCGGTGCCGCTGAAGGTATCCAGGTCAACGCGGGTGGTGATGCCCGCGATCTTGCCCGAGCTGGAGTGCTGCCAGAACGCCCAACCCGCCCAGGGGTACACCTGGAAAGGCCAGCCCGAGGTGTAGTGCGCCACCCATAACGGGTAGTCAGCTGCCCAGTCCACGCCGGAACGCACCAGCCTGGAGCTGGATACGATGGGCAGGGGCAGGTAGCTGTTCCAGAACCCGGGCGAGGTGTATATGATGCCTGTGCGGCCGGTGAGTTTAAAGATCTCCTCCAGGAACACCTTCACCGCCTGGTTGAGGCCGGTCTTGCCCAAGCCCGGGGTTTCCAGGTCGATGCACGGCGGCAGGGTGGGGTGCGAACCGCCCAGCTCCTGCAGGGTGGTGATGTAGTGGCGTGCCTGCGCCAGCGGGTCGCAGCGAGGCTGGAAGAAGTGATAGGTACCGGTGACAATGCCGGCTTCGGCGGCGGCGTGCATGTTCTCAGCGAACATGGGGTCGGTGAACTCCGTGCCTTCAGTTGCCTTGATGAAGGCAAAGCGCACACCGCTGGTTCTCACTTTCTGCCAGTCGATCCAATCCTGGTAGTGACTGACGTCAATTCCAAATAACATTCTTTGATCCTTTCATAATGACCGAGAACTGAGAACCGAGAGCCGAGAACCGAAAATTGAGAACCGTAAGAACTTAGTTATTCTTGAGAAAAGTTGTTTTGGTTTTTACGATTCTCCGTTCTCTGTTATCGGTTCTCGTTAAAAGTGCCCCTCCATCCCCTTCAACGGATCGATGCCGGGGATGATGAGGGCGGGGGAGGCGGGCAGCCAGTCCATGGACTCGAGCACGGTGCACAACGCAGCCGAGAGGATCCAGTCATCGTGGACCGGCTCACCGCTCTGGGCGTCGCGCGTGCCGTCGGGAACCCCCCAGCGCATGCGATGATCGGGTCCCTCCAGCACCTTGAACTGGCAGGCGCTGAGCTGGCGATAGAACTCCTGTTGATATTGCACTTGCTGCGGCTCACCCTCGGAGTCAAAGCGCGGTTCCTGCCAGCGGCCGGAATCCACGATCGAGAGGAAATCCCAGCCCATTTTGGACTTGGACGCGCTGTTGAAGGTGAACGGGATCACCCTGCCGGGCATGGAGCGTTCAAGGAAGGAAGCCAGTCCCGCGCCTACCCCGGTGGCATCCACCACTAGGCTGCGCGCGTTCCACTCCAGCGAGACGCGGCGGATCTCGTCGTGCAGGCGGGTGTGGTCCAACCCTTTCCACTGCCAGCGCCGCACCAGGCGGAAAGCGGGCGGTTGCGCAGCGTTGGGTTCGCTGACGCCCGGGTTCTCGCGGTTTTGGATCGCCACCAGGTTGAGCGCGTTGCAGTCCCGGGCGGGGTTGGCGGCCTTGAGGGAGCCTTCGATGTCGCGCTTGCCTTCGTCCTCGCCGGCCACGTCCAGCAGCAGGGCGTACACCCTGCCCGGCTGCGGGGAGGTTTCCGCGGTGCTGTCGCAACGCATGCGCACCAGGCGGTCAGGCGGGAACATGCCGCCTTCGCCATCCACCTCTTCGGAAAAATACTGGGTGCGCACGCTCACGTGGCTGCGTCCCAGGCGTTCCACGGTCTCCTCCACGTGCTTGCGGTAAGCCTCCACCTCGGCCGCCACGTCATCCGCGTTCAGCCGGAAGGCGCGCCGCAACCCATCGCGCTTTTCAGCGGCCTGGGCGCGGCGCAGTTCCTTCGCCAGCAGGGTCTGGCTGGTCCACGAAGTTCCCCAAAAGACGCGCGTGGCGTTGGTGGAGGCGCTCATGGGCGCCACGTCTTTTTCATACTTGACGCTCAGCACGTCCTGGGCTTCGTCGACCTCGAGCAGCGCCGAGGCAGTGGCGCCGACGATATTGCTCTCCGGCGACCCGGAGAGAAAGGTGATGCGCGCCTCGCCGATGCGGTAAATGGAACCGGATTCCTTGACCCAGATGCGCCGGGTGAGCTTGTTCCTTTTTACCGTGCGTTCCAGGCGGCGCATGGCGGCTAGCGCCTGCGGCTCGAGCGTGGGAGAGACCTTCACCATCTCCACCGGGTAGTTGGAAAAGAGCGTGAGCAGGTAGGTTTCCAGCTGTGCCTGCAGCTCGTTCTTGCCGCTCTGGCGCGGGAAGATGACCACGAAGGTCAGTCCGCGCTGGTTGAGCACCGAGTCGAAAACCGCCGAGATCACGCCTTTCTGATAGGCGCGCAGCGCTACACCCGATGCGTAGTGCGCAAAGCGCTCCGGGTCGCGCAGCAGCCATTTGTAGTGGGGGATGAATTCTTCCATGAAGGTTCCTTGTGATAATAGTGATTAGTGACCAGTTGCTTAGTGATCAGGCGCAAGGTAATTCTGCTTAGGAATCATTTGCCGTGAAATCAGGCTCCCGGTCGTGAGTTACCCGGTTCGTGTTCTTCCTGATTACTTCATCACTAATCACTGATCACTAATCGCTGATCACGAATCACTTGAATTGTTGCCCAAACTTCTTGAGTTCCGGCCATTCCTCTTCGAGCTCGATCAGCGCCTGACGCAGCAGGGCGGCGGGATCCAGCTCCTCGTTGGCCAGGTCGCGGCGGGCTTTGAGCATGCGCGCTAGGGCGGGGGCGGCCTTGCCCACAGCCTCCAGCAGCTCCATCTGTTCTTCAAACTGCAGGTCAGCCGTTTGCTTTGCAGCTGCCTTGTGGATCAGTTCGCGCAGGATGGCGATCTCCTCGTCGAGCCCTTCGCGCGTGGCAGGGATGAGGGCGGGTTTCTTACTGGTCATTTTCCTCCTGAATAATAGAAATATTGTTCTATATTGATGTGCTTATCATCCCACGAAGGAAGGCAAAAGTCAACTTACCATTGGGGAAGATTTAATGACGAAAACTTGCCAATCTGGCAAGTTTTGGAGGGTAATTAATATTTCGTTGGGGCGACCGGCCGGTCGCCCGTACGAGAAAGCCCGGTCACTAGCAAATATTATTCAGGATTCTCTATGTCCAACATCCAATTTTGTGGATTATTGGCGATGTATTCCGCGATGCGTTCGTATTCGCGGTCGGTTCCTATCACATGGTCATAATAATTGCGTTGCCACACGGGATTGCCGGGGGCATTGCGGATCTGGTTAATGCGCGTGGTGACCGCGGATTTGAAACCGGCGATTAATGCACCCAACGAATGCGGGCGGGGTCCGTTTTTTGTTGGGGCGACCGGCCGGTCGCCCGTACGAGAAATATGGCCATACGCCCCTACAGGAATCAAATCCTGGCTGGTCATTCGTACGGATTCCCGGTCACCGGAACCGGGATTATTGTATATATAAACGATTGCGTGGAAATGATTGGGCATCACCACGAATTCATCGATTTGGATTTCATTGCGGATTTCTGCGGATTTGACCCATTCTTCGCATACAATCTCCCCCAACTCGTTCAACACCATTTCCCCATCCACGACCTCGCCGAACAACGGCAAGCGGTCTTTGGTGACGATGGTGATGAAAAAACATCCCTCCTGGGAATAATCATAACCCTTCAGGCGGATAATTTTTCGCCGGGGCGGCTTCACCGATTCTCAATCGCAATTGGGGAGGCCGAGGAAACAGGGCATCTGGTCCACGAGCAGGGCGATGATGGAAATCGCGCAGAAGACGATCACCAGGGCGTTCAGCAGAAGTGCCGGAAAACGCTCTTTCCTGTTCAACTTGCTTTTCGCCAGGTGCAGGATGGCTGACAGCGACATGATGAGCAGCGCAAACATCAACCACAGGTAAAGGAAAATGGCGAACGGGAAAGGATCCGGGATGCGACCGAGGTTGACGACCTCCATGATCATAAAAGGCAGCACGGCCAGCAGGCCGAGCAGGATGGCGCGGATGATTTGACGACTTCCTCGTTTCATTTTATAACCCCAGCCCTTCCTGTTTTGGACCCATTTATCGACTACTCCATCCTTAATTATGCACCAAAAACAATAATTAACATTCGTCCAAGGTAGAATTGGGGCAACAGGACCCGGAATGGAAAACCAAAATAATATTGGAAGCAAATTAAATAGAAAAGCCAGCCCGGTGCTTTTCGCCATCCTGGCGGCATTGTTCTTTGGCCTGAACGCCCCCTTCTCCAAGCTGCTGGTCAGGCAGATCGACCCGCTCTTCCTGGCAGCCCTGCTCTACCTGGGCGCGGGTGCGGGCATGCTCGTCGTTCAGCTGGTGCGGGACCGGAAAGTCACTGAAATTCGTGAAGCGCGGCTTTCCAGGCAGGAGCTGCCATTCATCATATTGATGATCCTGCTGGATATAGCCGCCCCGGTCTCCCTGATGCTTGGTATCAGCCTGACCAACGCCAGCACTGCAGCGCTGCTGGGGAACTTCGAAATTGCAGCGACTACATTTTTTGCCCTGGTTCTTTTCAAAGAAGCGGTGGGCAAGCGCATGTGGCTGGCGATCAGTCTCATATTCATCGCCAGTATCCTGCTCAGCTTCAACGATCTTTCATCCGTTCAACTTTCAACGGGAGCGCTGCTGGTGCTGCTCTCCTGCCTGCTGTGGGGCATCGAGAACAACCTCACGCGAAAACTTTCCATCAAGGACCCGCTGCAGGTGGTGATCCTCAAAGGCTTCGGCTCAGGATCAGGGGCGTTATTGATCGTCCTCATCTGGGGCAGCTTCAAGGCGGCGTTCGGGTATGTGCTGCTGGCGTTGCTGCTGGGTTTTGTGGCGTATGGCGCGAGCATCTACTTCTATGTAAAAGCTCAACGCAACCTGGGCGCGTCGCGTACCAGCGCGTACTACGCCGCTGCGCCATTCATCGGTGTATTATTGTCATTTGCAATTCTGCGCGAGCCGATCTCTTTGATCTTTCTGGTAGCGCTAATGGTGATGGTGCTGGGGGTGGCGCTGGCATTCTCAGAAAGCCACCAGCACACCCATGTGCATCTTCAGGAGGTACATGAACACCGCCACGCGCATGACGATGGCCACCACGACCATATACATCCGGAAGAAGTCAGTGGTGAACACAGCCATGTACATACCCACCTTAAAACGGTACACAAGCACTCTCATCTTCCGGACGTTCACCACCAGCACAAACATTAGATTTGCCGCTATACCACCTTGCGGGACTGTATGAATCCCCTTTATCCCGGCTTCCACTCCCAATCGGTGGCGGTGGAAAGATGCCTGAACCCAAAGCGTGCGAGCACAGGCTGGCTGTTGGGGCTGGCTTCCACGTACAGGTGCCTGTATCCCCGGTCACGCGCCTCGCGGGCACGCGCGGCTACCAGCGCGCGGTAGTATCCACGCTTGCGATATTCCGCCAGCGTAGAACCGCCAAAGAGGCTGACGAATGAGGTCGGTGGCAGGTAAAAGCTCCACGCACCGCTGACCACGCGTCCATCTTCCCACACGGCGAAGATGCTCACCAGGTCGGGGGAATTCACCAGATCGTACTTCAACCCTTCACCCAGCTTGTCAAGGTTCTCACCCCACACATCGTTCTCCATGTCGAATAACGCGTCCACCTCTTCGGGGGAGGTGACACGCCTGACGTGCGATGTGTCCAGCGACCAGATCTGTTCATCCAGGTCACCCAGCGGGATGACCATCAGCGCGGACGGTTCCTCTGGTTTAAAACCATGTGTGCGCAGGCGTTCAGGCAGGTCGGGCGGTTGGTCGTGCGTATAGGCGGTCCAGGTGAACTCCATGTTCAGGGTTTTATAATGTGCCACCTGGCTCTCGATCTCCTCGTCCGCAGAGGCTGCCGTGAGATTCGACCAGGAGATGTACCCCACACCCATACCGGCGTCACCCTCCAGGGTGTGGCGGGTGATGTTGACCAGTGGCTCGCGGCGCATACGCGTCCAGGTGCAGCCGCGCCGTACTTCGCGGTCAAAAATATCCAGTAATTCTTTGTCAGTCACGCTCATTATGCACCTAAGGCAGCAATTGGATGTTGTACCATACGTCGGGGCTGGTTTTAAAGCTGATCACCTGCCCGGGCGGGAAAGTGCCGATAAGATTCCCCGCAGAATTTACCGCATTGCTCTCCGGTCCGTAGGCATTGGCATAAAGTTCATAGCTTCCCTTTGTGCCCGCGGGCAGGAAAAAGTAATACCTGCCCAGCACATCCGTGGTGGCGCTGACGGCGTTGACCTCGTCTGGGTCGCCTTCGGGTTTGAGGATGACTGTGATGTGTGAGGCCGGGTTACCGTTGGGGGTGTACACATGGCCGCGCACGATCACGAACCCATCCGGTTCCACTTCCGGCGCGTCGTAATAGTTGTGACCCTGCAAATTGAGCAATTCCATGCGGAACCAACCCTGTTTACCATCTGCTGCGCGCACGTACATCCAGCCGTAACCCGGTGCACGTCCCAGCACGCTGACTTTTTCATTTGCTGAGTACATTCCCAGGCTATCCAGGGTGATGCCGGGTCCGCTGCGCAGGTTGAGGTAGTCCACGGCCACCAGGGCCTCAAAGGGTTGGAAGGGAGTGGGGGATGGCGTGGGGACGCTGGTTTCTGTCGCCTGCACGGGTGTGAGCGTGGGCAGCGCGGGCTCTGTGGTGATCGGCGGAGGGTAAGTGGCGGTAGCGGTCGGGCTGGCAGGCGTAATCAAAGTGCAACCGGAGAGCAGGGCGAATGCCAGCAACGGGAATAGAAATTGGACGAGAGCTTTCATACAGGTGTTCCTTTCCAGCCTAATGTGAGCAATCAATTGATTATAAGACGTTCACACCTTGTGATGGGTTCCTCGCCTAATGAGAGGACAGGTTTGTTTTATTGTGGTTTTTGAGGGCTTGACAGATTTAATTTCTTTTTATATACTATTGAAATCAAGTCTATAGAATTGATAGGGATAATAAATGCGGCTATCCAAAAGAGGTGAATACGGACTGAGGGCAATGATCCAGCTGGCGCATCCTGCGCCTGATGGCACGCTGCCGGTATTGCAGATCAGCGAGATCTCTGCGTTGGAAAAGATCCCGGTGAAGTTCCTGGAACAGATCCTGTTAACCCTCAAGAATTCGGGCTTGTTACAGAGCAAACGCGGCACATCGGGGGGGTATTACCTGGCAAAACCTGCCTCTGAGATCATGCTCGGGCAGATCGTGCGCATCCTCGATGGGCCATTAGCTCCCATCCGCTGCGTGAGCCAGATGGCCTACGAGCCCTGCGGTTGCCCGGATGAGCGCACCTGCGGGCTGCGCATGGTGATGGGCGATGTGCGCAACGCCATCGCCGGGGTGCTGGATCACACCTCGCTGGCTGATGTTGATGTCCGTACAACTTTGGTTAAGAACCAGCTTTTTGAGAAGTAATTTTTTTGTCACAATTGTCTACTAATGCAATAGACTTAGTAATAAACAAATAAGGAGTAATCAATGAAAACCAGATTCGTAATAGTGCTCGTAGTGCTCACAATGCTGCTCACTGCATGCAAACCCGCAACGCAAAAAGGGAACATCGCCATCTCGGGGGCTTTCGCGCTTTATCCCATGATGACCGTCTGGACTGAGGAATACTCAAAGGTTAATCCGAATGTTCAATTTGACCTTTCTGCTGGCGGTGCCGGCAAGGGTATGACCGACGCCCTCTCTGGTGCGGTGGAAATTGGAATGGTCTCGCGCGATATCTCTGCTGATGAAGAAGCCCAGGGGGCTTATTGGGTGCCCGTTGTCATCGACGCGGTATTCCCCACCATCAGCGCGCAGAACCCCGTTCTGGCGACCCTGCTCTCCAAACCCATCACACAGGAAGCTTTCACCAAAATTTTCATCAGCGGTGAATACAAAACCTGGGGCGACGTCGTGGGCGACCCTGCCATCACCGATGAGATCCATGTCTACACCCGTTCTGATGCCTGCGGCGCGGCCGACACCTGGGCCAAGTACCTGGGCGGCTCACAGGAAGACCTGCTGGGAATTGGCGTGGGATCTGACCCTGCCCTGGCTGACGCTGTGAAGAATGACCCGCTCGGCATTGGCTATAACAACCTGAATTATGCCTTTGACATTACCACCAAGCAGCCGGTAACCGGGCTGGTGGTGGCTCCCATTGACGTCAATGCCAATGGCAGCACGGAACTCGAAGAGTACCTGGAAACCACGGATGAGGCCATTCAGGCCGTCGCCGATGGCAAGTACCCGGCGCCCCCTGCGCGCAACCTTAACCTGGTGACCAATGGCAAGCCGACCGGTATTGTGCTGGATTTCATTAATTGGATTCTCACCGATGGACAGCAGTTCGTCACCCGGAGCGGTTACATTCTGCTGACGGATGACCAGGTCATTGACGCCCTGGCGAAAGTGAAATGACAGCGAACCAGCTTACCATCCGGCAGCGCCTGTTTGACAGGCGCAACCAGGACCGCGACGGTTCAAAAGTGCTCTTTGTGTTGACCTTGATCCCGATCATTCTCCTGGTCGGGGTCAGTGCTGCCCTGGTCTTCAAAACCTTGCCCATCCTGCGCGAGCAGTCGCTGGCAGACCTTCTATCCGGCACCACCTGGAAACCACTGAAAGGCTTGTTTGGATACCTGCCATTCATCTCTTCCACGCTGTGGGTCACCATCCTCGCCCTGGTGCTGGCGGTGCCGCCCTGTATCCTCACCGCTATATTCCTCTCAGAGTACGCCAACAACGCGCTGCGCTCGTTCATGCGCCCGGTACTGGATATTTTGGCTGCCATCCCTTCAGTCATCTATGGCGTGTGGGGCATGCTGGTCATCGTCCCCTGGGTGCAGAACCGGGTCATCCCGTTCGCAAAGAGCTTTCCCAACGGCTTCCCATTGCTCGTGTCTGAGAACCCCACCGGCTACAGCATTCTTGCCGGGGCGATCGTGCTGGCGGTGATGGTGGCGCCTTTCATTATCGCGGTGACTCACGAGGTGGTGTCAACGGTCCCCGCCGGCATCAAGCAGGCTTCGCTCGCCGTGGGAGCCACCCGTTTCCAAACCATCTACCGCGTCATCATCCCGGCCACCCTGCCGGGCATCCTGGCCAGCGTTGTGCTGGGCATGTCTCGCGCGCTGGGCGAGACCATGGCGGTGATGATGGTGGTGGGCAACGTGGTACAGATGCCGGGGTCCATCCTCGACGCCGCCTATCCGCTGCCGGCGCTGATCGCCAATAACTATGGTGAGATGATGTCCATCCCCATGTATGATTCGGCGCTGATGGGGGCTGCACTCATCCTGCTGGTAATGATCCTCATTCTCAATGTTTCATCCACCCTCGTGCTGCGCAAATTGATGGGCAGGGTCAGGAGGTCATGGTGAAAAACTGGCGCTTCAAGCGACGTCACATTGAAGAGACCGTGGCCAAGGGCTTCATGCTGCTGGCCTTTTTGATCGTGGCAGCCAGTCTGCTCTCCATCCTCTGGACGATCCTCTCCAGGGGGCTGCCAGCCCTTTCATGGGAGATGATCTCCCAGACCCCCAAGGGCGGGTATTATCTCGGCAAGGAAGGCGGCATCCTCAATGCCATCGTCGGTTCGCTCATCTTGGCCAGTGGCGGAACGCTTATCGCCCTGGTCATCAGCCTGCCCATCGCCCTGTACATGGAAACCTATATCCAGAAGTCCAGGTGGGCTCGCTGGGTGCGCCTGACCATGGATGTTCTCTGGGGCATCCCCTCCATTGTCTACGGCGCTTTTGGCTTCATCCTCATGCTGAGCATCGGCCTGCGTGCTTCCGTTCTTGGCGGCATCATCGTGCTGGCATTGCTCGAGATTCCCATCCTCACCCGCGCCATTGACGAGGTGATCCGCCTGATGCCCGAGGACCTCACCCAGTCCTCCCTAGCGCTGGGTGCCACGAAATTGGAGACCGCGCTCAAGGTGGTCATCCGTCAGATGCTCCCCGGCATCGTGACGGCCATGCTGCTGGCGTTCGGGCGCGGCATTGGTGATGCGGCATCCGTGCTCTTCACCGCCGGCTACACAGACCGCATCCCCGATTCGCTTCTGCGTCCCACCGCCTCGCTGCCGCTGGCCATCTTCTTCCAGCTCGGCACGCCCTACCCCGAGGTGCAACAACGGGCATACGCTTCTGCCCTGATCCTCACCATAATCGTCCTGGTCATCAGTCTTGCTTCGCGCTTCCTTTCGGCCAGGTTCAGCAAGTACATCAACAAGTAAGCAGGTAAACATGAACACACACATTGAGATCAGAAACTTAAACGCTTTTTATGACCGGACCGAATCCGCATTGAAGGATGTGAACCTGGAGATCCCCCGTCAGCAGATCACCGTCATCATGGGTCCCTCCGGTTGCGGCAAGACCACGCTGCTCAAGACATTGAACCGCTTTCTCGAGATCACGGATGGCTCCCGCATCAGCGGGGAGGTGCTGATCGACGGGGAAAACATCTACGATCCCAACAAGGACATCATGGAGATCCGCAAGAAGACCGGTTTGCTCGCCCAGCGACCCTACATGCTGCCCATGTCTATTTACGAGAACGTGGCATATGGCATGCGCATCCACTCGCTCAAGCGCGGCAAGGAAATCGATGCCGCGGTGAAGCGCTACCTGGAACTGGCAGGCCTGTGGGACGAGGTGCAGGACCGTCTGCACGCGCCGGCCACGCGGCTTTCCATCGGGCAGCAGCAGCGCCTGTGCCTGGCGCGCGGGCTGGCGGTGGAACCCGAGATCCTGCTGGGTGATGAACCCACCTCGGCGTTGGATCCCATCTCGGCTGCCCATATTGAAAAACTCCTGCTGGATTTGAAGAAGCAGTACACCACCGTGGTGGTCACCCATACCCTGCGTCAGGCAAAACGCCTGGCGGATTACGTCATCTTCATGTACCTCGGCGAGGTGGTGGAATGCGGTCCGGCGAAGGAAGTGTTCGAGAACCCGAAGATGGAACGGACTAAAGGCTACCTGGCAGGGCAGTTCTAATGCTCATGTACAAATAATCACCCTTAACCACTTGACGATAATAGTACGAGGTAGTATAGTTCGACCTCGTACTATTTATTTTGGAGGTATGGATGGAGCAACAGGAAGAATCCAAATCCGGGGATGTTGAAGAAATGCACGCACACGTGCGCCAGCATATGTTAAAAATTTCCGGAGGGGCAGATATTCGCGGAGCTGAAATTGGCAATGCCATTCGCATGCTGGCAAATTTATACGCGCATGCGCTCAACCAGACGGATTCTGCTGAATTGTCCGGTCCGCGTTGGGGTGTGCTGATGCGCCTTCTGGCTGCCGAGGAAACCGGGAATCATGAGGGCATCAACCCCACCCGACTCAGCCACTTTCAGCATGTAAAGAAGAACACAGTTACTTCGCTATTACGGGGATTGGAAGAACAGGGGCTGGTGGAACGCACCTACGACCCTCAGGACCGGCGCAAAGTTCGCATTCGCATCACACCTGCCGGAAAAGACTTGGTAAATTCTATTGCGCCAGCGCGACTGGAATTTATGAACCAACTGTCCCGCGGATTGACTAGCCGGGAATTGGATGACCTGCTCATTATGCTGGAAAAGCTCCGGCTTTCGGTTATGAGACATGCTTGCGAGCATGCCGGGCGGAATTCGATAGAGCCTGACCTGGAGTAATTCATTATTTTTAATCATTATGGAGCTTATTAATAAATGATCCGATTGTTGCGTTACTTAAAGCCTTACGTATGGTCCATCTTGATCGTACTTGTGCTGCTTTTTGTTCAGGCCATGGCTGACCTGGCGCTGCCCAACTACATGTCTGATATCGTCAACGTGGGCATTCAGCAGGGCGGTGTGGAAAGCGCCGTGCCTGTGACTGTGCGCCAAACTCAGATGGACCGCCTGGTGTACTTTATGTCGCCTGAGGAGAAACAGGCCGTCCTGGCCTCCTACACGCTCACCGATAAAACGGATCAGCAGGTGGACGCGTACCTGGATAAACTCTCCACCCTGGAGAACGAACCAGTCTACCTGATGAAGGATTTGACAGATGGACAGGTGAACTCGTTGAACCCGGTGATGGCGAAGGCCTTGCTTGTGGTTTCCATGCTGGAACAGGCGCAGGAGGATCCTGCAAAGGCCAGCGAGTTGGCTGCGCAGATGGGATTTGACCCATCTCGGTTGCCCGCAGGTACTGACCTGTTTTCCATGCTTTCCAGTCTTCCGGTCGAGCAACGCGATCAATTGTTGTCAGCTGTAAACGCCCGCTTTTCCGTGATGGATCCCAAAATGCTCATCCAGTCTGCAGCGCCTGCCGTAAAGGCGGAATATGCCGCGCTGGGGATTGATGCCTCCAGGATTCAGACCGCTTACATCCTGCGCGTGGGCGGCATGATGCTGCTCTACACCCTGCTGATCGTTATCTGCGTCATCCTTATTGGTCTGCTTGCTTCGCGCACCGCAGCTGGCGTTGCCCGCGACTTGCGCAAGGACGTGTTCACCAAGGTGGAAAGTTTTTCCAAGGCGGAGTTTGAAAAATTCTCAACCGCTTCTCTGATCACGCGCTCCACCAATGACATCACGCAAATTCAGATGGTGGTATTTATGCTGCAGCGCATGGTGTTCTACGCTCCCATCATCGGGGTTGGCGCTGTGATCCGCGCCGTTCAGAAGAGCCCGTCCATGACCTGGATCATCGGCCTGGGCGTGGGCATTTTGATCATCCTCATCGCCATCGTATTCTCTGTATCGCTTCCCAGGTTCAAACTCATCCAGGGGTTCATCGACCGGCTAAACCTGGTGACACGGGAAAGTCTCTCCGGCATTATGGCCATCCGTTCCTTCAACACGCAGAAGTTTGAGCTTAAGCGGTTTGATGGCGCCAACCGTGACCTGACGAACAATACGCTCTTCGTCAGCCGGGTGATGGTGGTGATGAATCCCGCCATGATGATTCTCATGAACGGATTGTCCCTGCTCATCATCTGGGTGGGGTCACAGCAGGTGGCAAACGGCGCAATCCAGGTGGGAGACATGATGGCTTTCCTCCAGTATGCCATGCAGGTGGTGTTCTCCTTTTTGATGATGTCCTTCATGTTCATCATTCTGCCGCGCGCTGCCGTTTCGGCGGCACGCATCGCGGATGTGCTCGAGGTTGAACCAACGATCAAGGATCCTGAGACCCCGGGTGAGTTTGATCCTCAAAGCCGCGGATTGGTGGAATTTCGCAACGTTTCCTTCCGCTACCCGAACGCCGAGGAAAACGTTTTATGCAACATCAGCTTCACAGCCAGGCCGGGTGAGACAACGGCCATCATCGGCTCCACCGGCTCTGGAAAATCGACTGTGGTTAACCTCATCCCGCGCTTTTTTGACGTCACGGAAGGTGCTGTCTACGTGGAAGGGCGGGATGTGCGCGAGGTGACACAGGAGACTTTGCGTGACAGGATCGGCTACATCCCGCAGCGCGGCATCCTCTTTTCAGGAACGGTGCACAGTAACCTGGCCTTTGCTGATGAGAATGCCTCTGCGGATGAGCTGGACAAGGCCGTGGAAATCGCCCAGGCATCCGGGTTTATTGCCGGTATGGAAGGCGGCATGCAGGCTGTCATTGCGCAGGGTGGGGCAAACGTTTCCGGCGGGCAAAAACAGCGCCTGTCCATTGCCAGGGCGCTGGTGAAACATCCGCCCATATACATCTTTGACGACGCGCTCTCTGCGTTGGATTTCAAAACTGACGCGGCTTTGAGACGTGCGCTGAAAAAGGAGACAGACAAGAGCACCATGATCATTGTCACACAGCGTGTTTCCACCATCAAGAATGCAGAACAGATTATCGTGCTGGATGAAGGAGAAGTGGTGGGCAAAGGCACTCACGGAGAACTCATGGAAACTTGTGAAACCTACCGCGAAATGGCTTCTTCGCAGTTGACCGGCAAGGAGTTGGCGCTATGACGCAACCAAACCAGTCTCCTCAAAAACAAACTGCTCAAAACCGACCGCCCATTCACGGTCCCATGGGAGGACCTCCGGGCATGCTGCGCGGGGGCGAAAAACCACGCGACTTCAAGGGAACGATGAAAAAGCTCCTGGAATACCTGAAACCTTACAGGCTGCCCATCATCGTGGTGCTGGTGTTCGCCCTGGCGTCAACCGTGTTTGCCATCATCGGTCCCAAGATCATGGGTAAGGCGACAACGAAGCTGTTCGAGGGTGTGGTCGCGCAGATCGCCGGAACCGGAACGGGTATCGATTTTAAGTACATTGCCAACATCCTCCTCCTGCTGGCCTTCTTATACCTGATCTCCGCCGCTTTCAGCCTCATCCAGGGTTGGTTGATGACCGACATCACCATGAAGTTGACCTACCAGTTCCGCAAGGATATCTCAGAAAAGATCAATCGCCTGCCGTTGCGGTATTTCGACAACACCACGCAGGGAGAGGTTCTTTCCAGGGTGACCAATGATGTGGATACGGTGAGCCAGAGCCTCAACCAAAGCCTGACGCAGATCATCACCTCCATTGCCTCCATGTTGGGGGTGCTGGTGATGATGTTTTCCATCAGTTGGGTGATGACGCTGGTGGTCCTGGTCACTCTGCCCCTATCTGCCTTGTTCATCCGCGTGGTGGTCAAGTATTCGCAAAAGTATTTCAAGCAGCAACAGGAATACCTTGGGCATGTGAACGGACACGTGGAAGAGATGTTCGGCGGGCACGTGGTGATCAAAGCCTTTAACGGCGAGAAAAAGAGCGTTGAAAAATTCAACGGGATAAACTCGGTGCTTTACAACGCCGCCTGGAAATCGCAATTTCTTTCCAGCCTGATGATGCCGGTGATGCACTTTGTAGGCAACCTCGGCTATGTGGCTGTGGCGATCCTGGGCGGATGGCTGGCGTTCCGCAACCTGATCACGGTGGGCGATATCCAGGCGTTCATCCAGTACGTACGGTCGTTCACCCAACCCATCGCCCAGATCGCCAACGTTTCAACGGTGTTACAGCAAACCGCCGCGGCTTCAGAGCGGGTCTTTGCGTTTCTCGAGGAACAGGAAGAAATTCCCGACACCACCAACCCCGTAACCCTGGGCTCTGTGCAGGGTCACGTGGAATTCAAGAACGTGCATTTCGGATACAACCCCGAGAAGATCATCATCAACGATTTTTCTGCAGAAGTGAAGCCCGGGCAAAAGATAGCCATCGTCGGACCAACCGGCGCAGGCAAAACCACCATGGTCAAATTGTTGATGCGGTTCTATGATGTCAACAGCGGAGCCATCCTTGTGGATGGTCACGATATCCGCGACTTCACCCGTAACGGGCTGCGTGACCTGTTTGGCATGGTGCTGCAGGATGCCTGGCTGTATAACGCTTCAATTTTGGAAAACATCCGCTACGGGCGTTTGGATGCCACCGATGAAGAAGTCTACAAGGCAGCGAAAACCGCCAACGTGGACCACTTTATCCGCACACTGCCGGAGGGATACAACATGGTGTTGGACGAGGAAACCTCCAATATCTCCCAGGGGCAGAAACAACTACTCACCATCGCCCGCGCGGTGCTTTCCAACCCGAACATCCTGATCCTGGATGAGGCGACCTCCAGTGTGGATACCCGAACTGAGGTGCTGATCCAGAAAGCCATGGACAACCTGATGCACGGCAGAACATCGTTCATCATTGCTCACCGCCTTTCCACCATTCGTAACGCCGATTCCATCCTGGTGATGAACAATGGCGACATTGTGGAACAGGGTACGCACGAGCAATTGCTGGAAAAGGACGGTTTTTACGCCAGTATTTACAACAGCCAATTTGAGGAAGCGGATATTTACTAATCAGGCTAACATTGATGAAAAAACTCCCGACGAGCGTATTTCTTTGTCGGGAGTTGTATTTCGTGTTGGGTTCACTTGACCCTGTTACCAAGGACAGATTTTAATTGCCGCTGAACTCCAAGCGCGTTATTGATAGTAAATTGCAGTTTATCACTGAGGGTTTTGACCACCATGGTATCAGGAGCATTGTCCTCGAAATCGCCGCTGTAGGTTTCAATGACCATTAATTCTGTCAGCGGGATCATAAAGTTTTGCGGGGTTTCCGCCAGGATGGCATCCGGCTGCCAGGATAGATACTTATCACCAGAACGAGTGGCCATTTGCGCCCCAATTTGGCCTAATAGCTTTTTCCCTTCAGCTTTTGCTTGTTGACGGGCCGCATTCACGTCTGCGGCTTGCATCTCTTTGGTCTGCAGGGCAAATATCAGCCTGGTGCTGGTGACCACCAGGTGATAGACCATCGATGAGAAAACCCCTGTTTTACGTGAGACCATACCCACTACAGTTAGCACCTGTTCTGTTCCCTGCCTGGAGGGAATTAGTGCTGGCGTGGAAGGGACGGGACCAGAGAACACGGGCGGAGGTACTGGTGTTGCGTGGGCGGGGTCCACTGGAGCGGCAGGTATGGCAGGCGGTACCGGGGGAGGGATCGCTCCCGGGGATGTGAACGGTTGCACGGGCGGGGTTGTGGGCGCGAGAACCGGTCCTGCGGAAGGTTGGGGTGTTGGGGGTCGTGGTACGTCCGGCTGTGGCACCGGGCTGATCGGTTGACCACACTTAACACAGAATTTTGCCCCGGGTTTTATGGCTGCACCACAGGATGGACAAATCAACTGTTGGTTTTCCATTTATTGTTCTCCTGTTTTATAACTTTGTTAAGAGCAATTATAAGCAAACCTACCGAAAGATGCTCACCAAAGACCCGGAAACAGGCGGAACCTGGTGGTGAGACAATATTCTGAGTAACCCGGGAGTTCATTTTGTAGTGTGCGGTCTTCCAATGACGTGCGGGTGATAACCGCAGCCAGGAAAAGAGCAATGGGCGGATATGCCCAGAGTGTTCCGAGGATGAGCGGGAAGGACAGCGCTACCAGTAATGCGCCAGCGTACCCGGGATGACGCACAAGACGGTAAGGGCCGGTATTGACCACTTTCTGCCCGCGGTCGCTCTGGATGCGGACCACGGATGAGAAAAAGCGGTTTTCCACCAGTGCCCAGGTGGAGAGGGTAAAGCCTGCCAGGGTGGTAATCCAGGCGATGGCCTGGATGAGCGGAGGAATTGGTGCAGACCAACCCAATCGTTTATCCAGGCCGGCGATCACAAAGTAAACCAGCGGGAGCCAAAAGGCAACCAGCGGTCCAAGTATGCGGTCCCAGGGCTTGGCGTCATTTTTACCTGAGGCTTCAACACGTTCTTTGATCAGGTCCGGATTGCGTTTGACCATCAAGAAGCGACCGAGGAGTGTTGTCAGGTAGGACACTCCCACATAAACCCAGGCACTAGCCCACTCCCAGTTTCCGCTGACCAGGAACAGGATCAGCGGAAAACCGAGGAAATAAAACAGTCCTTTGATCGCGTTTTTTGGGGAAATTCTTGTGCTCATAAAAAATGTGAAGGATGAAAATCCTTCATCCCGTTTTTATTGATCCTGGAAATTGATGCCTGAGATCAGCCAGGCGTCCCCGATTTTTTCAAAAACCAGCGTCACGTCGTAAGTGACGCCGTCCAGGGTGGCTTCACCATCCAGCTGGCCTTCGTTATTATCAATTTGGGTGTTGGTGAACTTCCACTCAGGGAAGCTCCTGATGGTTGCCCACTCCACCCAGAATTCCTGGCTGCCGAGCTCTTCCTGGACTGCAGGGGTGAGCATGTTCCATGAGGTGGAGTGATCGCCGTTCTTCAGAGCGGTCATGAAGGCGTCTCCGGTTGACTTGACATCACTCAACCCGCTTACCGCACCACAGGCGGAAAGTGAGAAGACCATGATTATTGCAGCGACAAGAAACAAAGCGGTGTGTTTTTTCATTTTTCTCCTCAAAATATTAATTTGATGAGTTTATTGTTACAAATATTATCCAATAAATCAAGATTAGATCAAATATTCGTTATGGTACTCAGATCCTGTAAAAGAACGGCTTTGTCTTCAGGGTCTTTGATGTTCGCTGCTGCCTGTTGAGCCAGGGAAAGGTATTTTTTTGCATTTATCGCGTCCCCTTTGACATTGAAAGCGCGTGCCATGGCTTCATAACCGAAAGCCAGGTCAAAGTCACCGATATTATTTTTCAGGCAAATTTCCAGCGAGCGTTGCGCGTGCCACACAGCGGATTCGGGTCTTTGCAGAATACAGTACACTCTTGATATCTGCCATTCACCCCTGGCCAGGTTGACTGCAGGGGGATGGGAAGCACCCCAATGGTATGAAGAGGCATGGGCGGCGTGGATCATCTCATCAATCTCCGCGGGAGACCTGTCCGGTAAATCCATAAGTTCCCAAACGCGATTGAAGAGACTGATCCCAATTTCCTGGTGCTCACTTTCTGTGAGGGCTGGCATACTTTCCTCTCTTTCATTGCCTGCAGGGTAAGCCCGGGCTAAACGTCGATGATCTGGCTGGAAGGGTCCTGGTCGGATTCCCAGGCGAGGAACTTGTCCACGTCCTTGCGGATTTGCATGATCACAAAGGCCAGTACGGCGGCGTCATCCAAAAAACCAGCCAGCGGGATCCAGTCCAGCAGCAGGTCGATGGGTGAAACGAAGTAGATGATTGCCCCGGCCACCAGGGCAATGGACCCCCAGGGCACATCGGTATACTCACGGCGTATGTAGGCTTTCATCAGGCGGAAAAAAGCCTTCAAGTGAGTCCAGAAGTCAGGTTGGATGACCTGGCTGCTTTCATTTTGCTGTGCTTTTTTCACGGCGTTCTCTAATATATCTTTTGAAAATCTCATTGTAAAAAACCTTTCAACCTATTCTATTCGGTGCTAATTCTCACTTCCCGGCTTATTCCTGGAAGATCGATCAACCGGCGTCCAGAGCATTGAGCAGCAGGGGTGGGGGTATGGAGCGTTCGTATTCCCACTTCCTGAAATTCTCCAGGTCTGCGCGAATTTGACGGCTGACGAAAAGTAAAACAGCAGCATCATCGATGAATCCCGCAAACGGGATCCAGTCCAGCATCAGGTCAAGCGGGGAGAGGAAGAATATGATTGCCCCGGTGACCAACACAATGGACCCCCAGGGGATCCTGCGATATTGCCGGTGCGTGAACGCCTTGAGCAGCCTGAAGAATGTTTTCAGATCCGTCCAAAACTCCGGCGCTACGAAAATCTTGTCTTTGTTGCGGTCAGCTTTTTTGGTCGCCTGTTCCAACAGTTGTTTTGTGCGCCCGGGTTCTTGCAGGTAGGCTTCAGCGCGCGTACTGGATCGTTTTACGGCGTTTTCCACCTGGTTATCAGAGGGTGAGTATGAAATTTGTGACATTTTGATTCCTATGGATGCAGGATGAAATCTCCCAGGTATTTGATGGGTTGAAATGCGACAACTCCCAACTCAGTGATCGTACCGTTGATGGGGGTGAAAAGCGACTTGCTCAAGGTTATGGCTCTATTAAATTGAGGGTTGCTGAGGTCAGACTCAATAGTGCAGTGTGGAACCCAATTTCCCGGAAGGTAATAATGGCTGGACCTAAGTTTTTCCTCTTCAAGTTGTTGATGAAAGTCGGCGTGAATGGTCAACAACTCTTTACTGGCTGCTGGAATGAGAAAGAGCACATTATCCGGGGTGGGAAAGACGCCGATGGCGTTTAGCTGGAAAGGAAAGGGTTTTATGGTGCGCGCAAGGGATTCGGTTAGTTGAAGCAGTCTCTCTGGTTGGGCATGGCCAAAAACCGCCAGGCTGATGTGTGGCCGGTCGTTTAACGCTCCCAGCATGGGAGTGATCCCTTGCTGGTACATTTCCTCTCGGAAAGCCCGGATCTTCCGTTCTGATTCCCTATCAAAATAAAACTCAACCGCGATGCCTTCGTGTACTTGTTCGTTCGTTGTCAAAAGATTTCCGTTTCTTATTGATATACGTAATTATCACTTTTTAGTTTTATCGTTCCATTACCCGGCAGCCTGCACTCCATCCATGTATTCCTTGATGGTGGGCATGGCAGACAGTTTTTCGTAGAAGAAATTATTGACGATGTTGATCACCATGTCGCGGGCGGCTTCTGCTTCAACGGTCAGGGCTTCGTGGGCTTCAGGTTGAGAGAGGGCATCGCGCAGTCGCAGCAGGTGGCGCACGATCTCGGTTTCAGCATCACCCTCAAGCGCTTTGATCACTTCCATGATCAGGTTGTCTGTGGATTCAACCATTTGGGCGTGAGTGATGGATGATCCCGGGGTGTAAGCGTCATCGATGGTGCGGATGAGCGACCAGATCTGATAAAGGATCGTGGTCGGTTCATCAAAGAGTTCACGCAGGAAAGCAGCTTCTTCGTATCGCCCCGTCAGGCGGAAGATGTTGTACATACGTTTGGCGACCTTGCCATAGTTCACGTCTTTCGTCAGGTATTTGCGCACTTCCCGCTCGAGCGCGGTGACGTATTCCTCGAGCGCGTTGGCGGAAACATGCTGGGAGACCTTGGCAAATATCGGCACTGACGCCGCATCCAGGTAGACCTCCTGAAAGTACGGGTCGAGATACCCATCCAGAGGGGTGATGTTCCCATCCGGAGATTCCCAGGTGACGTCCAACATGTTGCTGGCGTTGGCCAGTTGCTTGCGGATGGGATCGGATACCACCCAATCCAGCTTGCACCAGCCGGGGGAGTCCTGCACATCCTCCCAGTTGACAAAAATCCGCGTGCCATCTTTCTTAAACCCCTCGATTCGGCCGGCTTTGATTTGATCAGGTGCCCAGGCGACCGGTGAACCGGCTTTTACTTCGTGTGTACCAATGACAATGTCCTGCGGGTGAGACCCGAACTTCACCTCGATCAACTGGTAGGTTGGACCGTGCATGTGATCCAGGGCTTTTTTGCGCATAATGTCTGCCAGTATGGCACAGGCTTGCTTGCGGGTGGGAGCCAGAATGTTGATGCGTTCAAAGTAATCACAATCCCCCGGGTAGGTTTGAATTTTGGACTGGGCTGATGAACCTGAGAGCGCCAGGGCGGTTTCCACCTTGCCGGGGATGTCTTCAAATTCCACGATCTTCCCAACCCGCCTGAAGTACTCAAGTTCCTTATCGCTAAAATCCAGCATGGTGATGTTGTGACCAAATACACCGCTGCGGGTGTCCATGGTGATCTGTCCGCTTTCCTTGTAAGCAGACATGCTCGCAAGCCACTGCAAGGCTTCATCTTCCTTGATGCTCACGCCAAGCCTGCGGGCAGATTCCATGATGCGCGCAAGATCAGATTCGGGGCTTTCCAATTTCTTTGCCATTTTTCCTCCTATGACAAAAAGAAACCAGTTACTCAATATGAAAAGTATAACAAAGGTTTTATGCAGGGGAACGTGGAATTTTATTCTGCCTGGTTGAATCTCGGATTTTGTTCCAGAACCTTGCGGAAGATCTCGGCCTGGTCCATTGCATCCCTCAAGGCGTTATGGGTGAGCCGGATCTCCTCCAGAAAATGAGAGGAAAGGTGTTTCATCGATGTTTCTGACCATGGAACGCCCATCTGCCCCATGTAGTAGGCTTTGATGTCTAATGCGCTGTGCCCAAACGGGTTTCGACCGAGATAACGGAGAAAATAATCGTTGACGAAACTCCAGTCAAACGGCGCGTTCAACGCCACAAAAACCGGCCTGGTACCTTCAGGTGTTACAGATCTCACCCATTTTTCAAACCTTTTCATTGCTGTTCCCGGTGAGGTGCCGGTCTTTGCCAGGCTTTGGGGGTTCAGCCCGCTGATGGCCAATGCGCCAGGATCGCAGGCTTTCCGGTCAGGCTTAAGTTCGTCATAGTAATTAACATAGATGTCCATCACCAGGCAGGCGCCGATGGAAAGCATGGCATACCTGGCAGGAATTGGTCCTGCAGTTTCAACATCAACACAGATGTAGATCTCTTCTATCATATTGGTGGTTATCCTTTTTCCCCTGGCAAGACCCGGTTTTGCTTAATCAAGCGGTTCTTTCTGGATTGTAATTTCACATGGGAGTTTTTCTATTTCCAAATCGGATCGCAGGTTGACGAAGTAAAACTTACCCAGTCCAGCCCATCGGCAAAATTCCTGCAGGAAACCAAGCAGGTAACTGCAGGAAAAATCGGTATGATGTGACGCGGTATCAGGATGGGGCGTGAGGGTAAGTTTCCATTGTTTTGGTGCGTTCACCAGTTGGACACGGGGACCGTTGTCGTTCTCGATCTGCTGGACAATACCCTGCAACCCGTTGAGGATCTTGTTTTTCACCGGGTGCATGCGGAAATCAAGCGAATTCCAACCAAGGAGGTCCAGGTTTTGCTTCAACCAGTAATTGAATCCTGCCCGTCCGCCCCTGATGAGGATTCCCCGGGTTGCCAGGTCATAAGGCTCAAGACCGCCTTCATGCAGCGCGTCCAGGAAGGTGAAGGCCTCTGTAGTCCCCAGCACCTCGATGAGCCCCTGGATCATGTGTTCCTTGTGACATTCTGGCACGTTGATATCGGTCATTCTGGATTCAATGCCTTAAAAACCTGAAATAATTGGTCAAATAAACCTGATGCAGGACAGGCTTTATTTTAGTCCATAACACGGACTTCACGCAACCTTAGCGGAAGGCTTGCCTGGTGCATGGTTCTTAATTCCGGGAACTTCAAGGATTATGGAAACCCTGCCCTTTAGTATAATGGGATGAGAGATTTGTTTCCAATGCCAGGATTAAAAAAGACCTTATCCGCATACGACCTGGATTTTCTTACACGCATTGCCAGGGTGTGGCGCATTGAAGTCAACACGCGCGATCTTGAAACTGCCTCCGCGGATCTATTGACCGGCATGCTTGACCCTGAGAACCTGGAGGGGGTGCTAACCAGGTTGGATGACCCCTCCCGGCAAGCCTGGGAAGAGATCGCGTCCAAAGACGGGCACATTCCCTGGGCTGCGTTCAGCCGCAAGTATGGCGCCATACGTTCCATTGGTCCTGCCCGCCGGGAACGGGAAAACCCGGACCTCAATCCCGGGTCTACATCGGAAAAGTTATGGTATTCCGGTCTGGTAGGCAGGGCATTTTTGAAGTTCGCTGCAGAACCCGAAGAGTTTGTTTACATCCCGGATGAATTTATCAAGGGAAACGCGCCCGACAATGCAGTGAACAAAATATCGATACGTCCGGCAGTTGGCCAAAAACCTTCCAACGTCCGGCTGGCAGATAGCTCCCTCCTCGATCACCTGACTGACATTCTTTCGGCGGCACGCATGGGACGGCGAATTAATGGCGAGATCTTTCAATCATGGGGGATGAACCGCGAATTCCTGGATAACCTGCTCAATTCATCCTCACTGCTCAATTCCTCCGGTCAGCCGGAAGCAGACCGCTTGAAGGATTTTTTCCAGAAGACAAGAAGCCAGAACCTGCACGCGCTTTTTCAGCTCTGGTTCAATTCACGGTCGCTCAATGACCTGCGCGTGCTGCCCACGCTGGTGTGTGAGGGTGCCTGGAAAAATGACCCGCTCGTTCCCCGGCGGCTGTTGGCTGAACTACTATCGACACTGCAGGGAGAAGCCTGGTGGAGCATCTCCTCATTACTGGCCAGCGTTAAAGAACACATGCCTGATTTTCAACGCCCTGCGGGTGATTACGATTCATGGTTCATCCGCGAGCAGGGAACTGAGAATTACCTGCGTGGTTTTCAGTCCTGGGACCAGGTGGAGGGGGCTCTTTTAAAGCACCTCATCACCTGTCCTTTCCACTGGTTTGGCGTCCTCAACCTGGCTTTTGGAGCTGAAAATGAACCCACTGCATTCCAGCTCACCACGGCTGGCAGGGAGCTGTTGTGCGGCGAAGAGCCAAAGATCAACAACACTGAGAACCAGGAGATCACAGTCAAGGGAGTCTCCGCCCTCGTCATTCCTGTGCGTTGTTCGCGTATACAGCGTTACCAGGTGGCAAGGTTCTGTGAAATGGCCACTGTCTCACCGGCCGGGAGTATCTACCACATCAGCCCGGCTTCATTGCACCTGGCAATACAGCAGGGGCTGACCATCAACCAGTTGGTCCAAATTCTCAACAGGGAGCGGACAAAACCTCTGCCTACCGCTTTCACCCGAATGGCAGAGCGCTGGCAGGCGCACGGGCTGGAGGCAACGATTCAGTCAGCTCTGCTCATGCGCTTTTCTGCCGAAACTGCCTGTTCTAGCTTCCTGGCTGCTCCGGGGGCATCCAGGCTCAAGATTGAGCAGCTTACGCCAACCACTGTCATCATTCTGCGTGAGCAGATGGGGGCAGTGCAAAAGGTGCTGGCAGAGCTGGGGATACTGGTGGAGATCGGCACGGATGTATAATCATTGCGTGAAGAAAAATAACTCCAAGAGGTGAACATGAGTAAACGGTTGGATTGGGTCAACGAAGAACTGGATGCCCTGAAAGCTGCTGGTTTGTATAACCGCATCCGCACGCTGGGGTCACCCCAGGGGGCCTGGCTGGTAGTGGATGGCAAAAGGGTTCTGAATTTCTGCTCGAACAATTACCTGGGGTTGGCAAATCACCCGAAGTTGGTGGAAGCCGCCCGGAAAGCCCTCGAGGTTTATGGGGTTGGTCCTGGTGCCGTGCGTTCCATTGCCGGAACCATGGAAATCCACCTGGAACTTGAACGCCGGCTGGCAAAATTCAAGGGGGTTGAGGCAGCGATCGTTTTCCAATCCGGTTTTAACGCCAACACAGCCACCATCCCTGCCCTGGTGGGTAAGGATGACCTGATCATTTCCGATGAATTGAACCACGCCAGCATCATTGATGGCAGCCGGCTCTCCGGCGCGCGCATAGAACGCTACGCGCATGCCAGCGCGGCAGACCTGGAACAGGTGTTGATCAAGAACGCTGGCACCTACAGGCGGGCGCTGGTGATCACCGATGGGGTCTTCAGCATGGATGGCGACCTGGCACCGTTGGATGAGATTTACGCGGTCACCAACAAGCATGATGTGATGTTGCTGGTGGATGACGCCCATGGGGAAGGCGTGGTCGGTCGCGGCGGACGCGGGATTGTGGATCACTTCGGCCTGCACGGCAAGGTGGACGTGGAAGTCGGCACCCTTTCCAAGGCATTCGGTGTGGTGGGCGGCATCGTCGCCGGTAACGCACAGGTCATTGACTGGCTCAAGCAGCGCGGGCGTCCGTTCCTATTCTCTTCCGCCACCCCCCCGGCTGACGTGGCAGCCTGCATCGCCGCTGTGGACCTCCTGGAAGGCTCCACCGAGCTGGTGGACAAGCTCTGGGAAAACGCGCGATACTTCAAAGCTGAAATGAAAGCACTTGGATTCAACACTGGCGTCAGCACCACCCCCATCACCCCGGTGATGCTTGGCGAGGCTCCCCTGGCTCAGCAATTCAGCCGTGAGTTGTTTGAGGAGGGCGTTTTTGCCATGCCTCTCGGGTTCCCCACGGTTCCGCAGGGCAAGGCGCGCATCCGCGTCATGATCTCAGCCGCGCACAGCCGCGATGACCTGGACCAAAGCCTGGCGATATTCGCCAGGGTCGGACGCAAGCTGGGCGTCATACGCTAACGCTGAACGGATAATTACAAACGGGGCTGCCTAAAAAGTAGGCAAAAGTTAGTAAAACAGAAAAAAAGAGAGACTGG
>CAYVTF010000022.1:0-33922 GCA_964454565.1 uncultured Anaerolinea sp.
TTCCCCTATTATATTAAATTTTTCGAGGCCGCCCCTATACTTTTGGGACAGCCTCATACTTCACGGGGTAGGTACAGGCGTTTCAAAAATCGGTGGAGCCGGCGTTGTTTCTATCACACCCGGGGTGGGTGTGTAGAACGGAGTCTCCCCAGGTTCAGTTGGAGTGCTCGTGGGAAACCAGGGGGTACTGGTGGGAGTTGGGCTTGGTATGCGGGTTTCAGTTGGTGTTGGCGTCGGAACTTTGATCTCGAGCCGGATCTTCTTTTCCGCATACCCATCATTCCTGGATTTCATCAACAATCGCAATGTAATGAAACCTTTTTTCAAGTCGCTGATATCCCACGTGTAAATCTTTTGCGCCCTGGGTGCAGGGTCCACGCTATTCTTTGCCAGCCTGATCCAGTTACCGGGATCTTTTCCCGTACCATAATCAAGAGTGAAGTTGCGGTAGCTGCCAGTGGCATCGATCACGGCATAGATGTCCAATGGGCTGTCCTTAACTGTATCTCCGTCCTCCAATCCCATGAACAACAGTGTGGGTTTGGGGTCATCCGATCGGCATGCCCTCGATGGAGAGAAAACCACAGGGTCAGGGAATCCAAGCTTTTCCAACCACGCCTGCCCATCACCTGTTTCCTTGATCCACTTTACCGCCCATTTGTCTGTGACGTTCAGGGTCAGTATCTCGTCGGTGAACTCGTTGCACTCCACAGAGGCTTCCAAATTGGTCCAGGTATCAATTTTTACCTTCTTCCAAAGGTCATCCTTCTTGGAGGGCGGAAGCTGACTGGAAGCAAATATTTCCGTGCGAGTTTTCGAACAATATTCCGAGGGTTCTGCGCCGGAGTACACGCAGATTTCTCTCTCCACGATCCCGCCGGGCATAACAAAATTGAGGGGAGCATTGTTGGTCAGGTATGGGATTGCCTGGCTCATGAACTGATTCCATATTGGAGCAGCCCCGGTTACCCCGGATGTGTTGACCATTGCCGAGTTGTCCGCGTTTCCCACCCAAACCCCGGTCACCAGGTTGGGTGTGTAACCGATGGTCCAGTTGTCACGGTAATCATTGGTGGTACCGGTCTTGGCCGCGGCTGGGAAGGCTAGGTTGAGGATGGAATTTGCGCCAAACATGGGAGCACGCGCTTCAGCATCAGAGAGAATGGAAGTCATCAAATAAGCATGTTCCGCGCTGATCACCTGGCGGGCTACTGGTGATTCCGCCTGGAATATGGCGTTACCCTCATGGTCCTCAATGCGTGAAATGGCATAAGGTTCAATCCGTTTTCCGTCATTGGCGAATACGCCATACGCCGAGGTCAGTTCGAGCAGGGTCACCTCACCCCCGCCCAGCGTGAGGGAAAGCCCATAATCATTCCTGGTCAGCGTGGTGATGCCCAACCGTTGCGCAAAGGAAATCATCCCATCCTGCTCGGTCGTCTGCGGGTTGTCATAGATTCCAATAAAATCTAGTGCTTTTACCGCGGGCACGTTGTATGAGTTGGCAAGCGCAGAACGCAGAGAGACTGGTCCGTGGAACTTACCATCGTAATTGACCGGCTTGTAGGGTGCACTCGGGTCATTGGGATCTCCAGAAGGAGGAAACTCACTGGGAACGTCCCAGATCAATGTTGCGGGTGTCCAGCCTTTTTCAAACGCCGCCGCGTAGGTTAATGGCTTGATCGCAGAACCCGGTTGCCGTGGTTGCACAGCCATGTTGATCTGACCGGCGATTGCATCGTTGTAAAAATCTGCCGAACCTGTCATGGCCAGAATCTCACCGGTTTGGGGTTGAATCGCCACCAGGGCACCGTCAGTGGCGTTGCGGTCAGCCAGGGCGGTTACCTGCTCCTTCACGATCTGGTCAGCCTGTTGTTGTAGCACCGGGTCAAGCGTGGTGTACACTCGAAATCCAGAACGGTAGATGGTTTGCGCGTCGTAATTTGTTTCCAACAGGTAGCGGATGTAAGTGACCCAATGCGGATAGACCATTGGGTTGGCCTTTTGCTTAAAAGGATATGACTCCATGGCAATGTAGGCGTCTGCCGCTTGTTGCGCTTCCAGGCATATCGGTGTTGTGCTGTTGCTCACCCGAATGCAATTCTTTTCCTGGCTCACATTGTACATGGCGGTGAGCACCTGTTTGTTGCGGTTCAGTGTCTGTTCCCGGTTGGTAAAGATGTCGTAGATGCCCGGAGCCTGCGGAATTCCCGCCAGGAAAGCCGATTGCGCCAGGTCAAGGTTGGCTGCAGTGGTATTGAAATACGTCTCTGCAGCTGCTTCAATGCCATAAGCCAGGTTTCCATAATTAATTTCATTGAGATACAACTCAAGGATCTCATCCTTGGAGTAACGCCTTGTCATTTCAGCACTCAGGATGATCTCACGCGCTTTCCGGCGATAGGAGATTTCCACCTGTTCTTCCGAGCTGAAAAACAGCATGCGCGCCAGTTGTTGTGTGATCGTGGATGCGCCAGATACCACTTCGCCGCTGGTGTAATTCTGCACAAGTGCTCGCGTCAGGGCAAAAATGTCAAAACCGGGGTGGTTGTAGTATTCCTTGTCCTCGATCGCGATAGTAGCTGCCACAAGGTTGGGGGAAATTTTTGACAGGGGAGTGTACGTGCGGCGTCCGGCGTTCGGATCGATCATTTCATAGATAACCTGGTTGTTGCGGTCGTAAAACCGGGTTGTTTCAAACTGCGATGCCCGTGCCCGAATGTCACTAACACTGGGGATTGTAGCTGCAATTTTGAAGTATTGCGAAACCAACAGGACACCCACCAGTACGGCACCCAAAACCAGGGCGAAGAGTGAGATTACCAGGGTCTTTACAAAGCAACCGCCAAAATTAAAGCCGCTGCTTCCCGGATTCTTCCTTCTGCGATTCCCGGCTGCCTTTCTATGGTCTGCCTGGTTGCCAGTCATGGCAGCAGGATAAGTCACAGGTTCCACCACAGGAATGCCATTAATTTGAGGGATGGTCGAATTTGGTACGGTTGGAGCGGTATGGTTGAATACTGCGGTTGGCGTTACGATGGTGGCTGAAAGGTCAACCTGGTCAACATGGTCAGGCAACGCGTCCGTCAATCCCGGAGGTGCAGAAACAGTCCCATCCGGCTTCATCACAACAGGAGTGAAATCGGGATTCTCAAGCCGTGCCGCCAGCGTTGGTTGTTCTTCCAAAGGATTAACCTCACCCCCTAAATCAACAGAATCATCAACACTCCGCTGATTGTGCCGCTTGTACCATTCAAAGCCGGGGGGCATTTCCGGATTCTGATCCTGGTGAAAGGGGTCATGACCATCACTTTGCCCCGGGATCAATGCGCCATCCTTTTGCGGATTGTTGTTTGAATCTTGATAGTTCTTATCGTCTGCAGTACTCGTCATTTTACTCTTCTCATTCCTTGTGATAAACCAAGTATAAATCAGTTGACCTTGAGTTGGTAACCCTTTACAATGACTTAATGACCATGGAAAAACCTCCAAAGGGATTATTCTACTACCTCACCGCTGACCAGGATTTCACAAAACCAGATGTGGGCAACGACCAGGTATGGGAACTGAGCACTGGAAATAACTCCCCGCGGGCGTTATCCATATCAACCAGTTACGGACTGCGCGCAAAACGGATGCTCTTGTTCCCCCGCTTTGCTTTGGGTGATACCTTCGTTTTGGATCCGGATGAATATCATTCTTTTCCTGTAGTTGAGTTCTCTTCGACAAATTTCCTCACCTTATCATTTAAGCCTTATCTCTCTTTAGACGTTTTATTGCGGGTATGGGTTCCTGATTCCCAGGCTATTTGTGGTCAAATTTGTCTCACGAATTCCGGGGAAAAGACCTTATCCATCGGACTGGACTGGCTCTGCCTGCTGACACCTTTTCCCGATGGGACACCAATGAACCCGGTCCAAATGGGCATCAACAAGGTGTTACAGGGATCAACTTCAGGTGTGTTTCCAGTATTTTATATGACAGGTGGTCCTGAAGAGTCAGACTCCCCTTATCCCGGGTTGAATGTACGGATCGTCCTTTCTCCCGGCATCACCCGCAATGTGACCTGGGTGCTGGCTTCCAGGGATTCCACCGAAGCCTCTTTTGCGCGGGCTCGTCATTACTCGTCAAAACTACTCGAAAACGAACAGCTCACAGTTGAAATGCGTGACCGGAGGAGCTTTGTAGAAATTACCACTTCCGATTCCTTGCACCAACCCAAACTGCGCGAGTCACAGGTTCAGGCTTCCCGGCTCATCATGCCGCCGGTGAAAAAGTTTACCCATCCCACATACCTCACCGAAAGGTCAACCGAGACAGGAAACAATCCAAACCTGGAGATATTGGAGACCGCATCCGGCTGGTCCGGACAGAAGCTGCTGGACACCTGGTTGATGATGGAGAATCTGCTTCCGGCGAACCCAGAGGCAGTGCAGGGATTCATCGAAAATCACCTCATGACCGCAATAGAGGGCGGCGAAGTTGACCTGGTGGCCAACTGCAACCTGAGGCGATCAGGGTTGCTCGCTCCCCCAATTCTCAATTGGCTGACACTTGAACTCCAACCTTACCAAAAGGATGATGAATGGTTAATAACCGTTCTCCCGCAACTCGAAGCCTTTTTATCACATTGGGTAAAAATCGAGGGAAATGGTCTGGATCCACTGATAAAAGGCTGGTCACACCCGGCACAACTGGGCATCGAAGTGTTGCTAACTCCAGCGGAGGATGACAACCCGGGGTATTTCCCTTCCCTGAATTCACCGGAGGATATCTTGCTACAAACCCTTCTGACACGGGAGATCGAAAGTTACATCGAACTTTCGCGGCGAGGCGAATCCTCTCCGAATCTCGAGAAATATGAAAACGTGTTGAAATATTTGAAGGCAGGAATTACTGTCAAATTTCAAGATGCCCTCTCGTCAGCAATCGAAAATTCACCAAAAACCACAAAAATCACAGAAGCCGTTATCCCTCTAACCCACAATGGCAGCACATCGATGAATAGGGATCTTCCACTTCCAGCAACGATAAATATAAAGTTCAAGGTCAACCAGCCGCTGACAAATGATTTTTGCGGCACTCTATATGGAGAGGGTCTCACCGGAAGAATCACTGAAGAATTCACTACCCAATCATTAGTATGGATGGGTGCTACTGGTTTTTATACTACACGCAACACTTACACCAAACTTAATTCCATTAACCTGAAGGGATGGCCTGAGGTAAACCAGGGTTGGGTTCAACTGGGTGCCTCTCAACGCGACAATATTATGCAATTCCTGCCGCTGTGGAGCGGGGTTCCTTCTCAGGTTGTGGTAGATGCTTTGCTAAAAACGCAAAATCTCGAGCAGTTTTTTTCACCAGGGGGGCTCACCTTTCGGACTTCTGCAAAACCCGGTAATGCTCAAAGAATCCCCTCCTTCCTGGCTGGCATGATCATCGAAGGTTTGTTGCGCTATGGAAAAACCAGTGAAGCAACCAAAGTCTTTGAGCATCATTTTCTTGGGTCTGCAGCCATGGAAAAAGCTGGCTCAATTGAAGCCCTGATTCCGATAAAGCTCTACCTCAAGCTTCTCGGCATCCAAAAACTCACACTGAAAGAACTCGTTCTCGCTGATTTTATTAAAAAATCTGAACCAGTTACGGTACAATATAATAAGATAAGGTTGAAGCTGATGCAGGATCATGTGGATATCGACCTCGGTGCTGAAGGTCATTTCACGGTCAACACCCCGGGACCACAAAGGATTCTCCTTGCATGAAAAGGCAGGCCAATATGGACAAAGACAAACCCGTAACTTTAATAATGGCGATCGTCCAGGCACAGGATGCTGATATTGTAGAGAACACTTTACGTGAACTGAACATTTCCATCAGCAGATTGCCCAGTACCGGTGCTTTTCTCGGCCGCCGCAATGCCACGCTCTTACTGGGAATCCCTGAAGACAGGCAGCAAATGATCCTTGATGCCCTCAAGGAGAATTGCCGGCAAAGAATTGAATACATTGCTGTTCCACTCGAAAGTGCCCCTCTTCCCTTACCTACTCCAACCCCGGTTACCGTTGGCGGCGCTACCGTTTTTGCCATTGATATCGAACACTATGAGGAGTTGTAGCCATGAAAATGATCATAGCCATTGTGAATGACGAGGAATCAGAGACAGTCACTCATGCTTTGACGGATGTAAGTTTTCGGGTGACGACAATTGCCTCTACTGGCGGTTTTCTGAGGAAAGGCATCACCACGCTGCTGTGTGCGCTCGAAGACGAAAAACTTACTGATGCCCTGGGCGTATTCCGCAATTGTTTCCCGCCCCATAAAGAAACAGAATCAACCAGATGCCGGCTCTTTGTGATCAATGTGGCCGAATACCACCACTTCTGACAAGAAAATCCGGAACTCTCTTCATTCGTGGAATTCTTCCACCTGGTATAAACTCACCTGCAACAGTTTTTTACGCCACAAATCTGATGGCGCACCCATTTTTGCACAAAGGTGGGTAAGAAAATCGTCCGGACTCGGTAATTGCTCCCAAACCTGAGGTAAGAAAGTTGCCCGGCGATATCCATCTTTGAGAATCACCCCATCCACACCTGGTCGCAACAGTTCTGGCAAGTCATCTGGTGAAGAATAATCCAGGGGAACTGGTTGGGTGAGACGTGAAATCTCAATTTCGATGGTTGAAAATTCATCGCGATTTACAGGAGAAAATCGATAGTCCTCAAAAGCAGCCGCAACGGCATGTTCGCGCACATCCTCCACCAGGCTTTGATGCGCCTCCAGGCTGCCGATGCAACCCCTCAGGTGACCTCTGATCGTTAACGTAACAAACGACGCCCCAAATGCTGCCAGGTTCTCAGTCAACCTGGCTTCCTCAATTTCAGGTAATGGAAGACCTTCAAGTTGATTATGAATGCTCTTTCTTGCCAGCTCAAGCAAGTATTGACGTTCATCAAGTGATAACCCGGAATTCATTTCTTAATCCTCCAATACTCACGGTTCAAGTAAACCAGAGGTTGCGAATTTGATCTGACAGACGCGTGAAGGACCTCGCCAATATAGAGCGTGGAATTCAACATTTCATGACGATGGATGACCTTACATTCGATTTGCGCAATGGCAGCTGCCAGTAACGGAAGCCCTGATAACCCGGAAAAGACAGGGAGTCCTTCAAACCGGTCCTGGGTTTCAGGTACACGCCCGGCGAAGGTATCAGAAATCTCCGCAGAATTCTCATCCAAAATGTTTACAGCAAAAAGTCCGGTTTTATCCACAAACTGCCTGGTGTGACTGGAGTTTGCCATCGTTACGGTCACAGCCGCTGGTTCCAGGGAGACCGACACAAATGAATTCACGGTCATTCCATTTCTTACATTACCATCTTGTGTGGTCACTATCGCGACACCTGTAGGCCACCGGCGCATAATTTCTCTCAGGTCAAATGATCTGTGCATTTTTTTCTCCATGTTAGTTGAATAATACTCTATAACTTATCCTTGAATTATGCGCTTTGGGTTTTTTTTGAGGTTTAAAAATGAAAACTGGCTATTCCTTGCTATAATTCAGGTACAAAGGTGGCCAATGAACGATTCAACGAATAATCCATCAGACCTGTTCGAAAATGGTGTTTCGCCAGAACCAGTTACGGAAGATATTCCCGCCCCGAAACCTGGAAGATTCAGCGTGTTCGGGAGCCTGCAATCATTTTTCCTTTACGCTTTTCTGTTGGCTTCTCTTTTCACCCTCTTTACCCCCGACAATCTTTTCTCCGGGCAAATGCTGGATCGTGTTTTTCAAGCCTGGCAGGCGAACCCGACCATAATTGCCACCTTTGTTGAGCGAACTGCCACTCCTGCCACCAACGGAGGACGGATAGGCATTGTTGCCGGGCATTGGAAAAATGATTCCGGTTCTGTATGTTCTGACGGATTGACAGAAGAACAGGTGAATCTAAACATCGCCACGCTGGTACAACAGAAACTGATTGAACAGGGATTCATTGTTGACCTGCTTTCTGAGTTTGACGACAGGCTATCCCAGTATCAGGGCATCGTGCTCGTTTCTGTGCACAGTGACACCTGTGAGTATATCAGCGATGAAGCCACCGGATTCAAAGTAGCAGCTGCCGTTCACAGTGCTTATCCGGAAAAAGCCTCGCGATTGATCAGTTGCATGGCTGACCGCTATCAAGCCGCCACAGGGCTCAATTACCTGCCCAATACCGTCACCAATGACATGACGTACTACCACGCCTTTGATGAGATCACTGCGGATACCACAGCGGCTATCATTGAAACCGGGTTTATGAACCTCGATCGAGAAATTCTGACGAAAAAACCTGAATTTGTTGCCCAGGGCATCGTTGATGGGATCCTGTGCTTCATCCGCAACGAAACCATCGCCGCTCCACAATCCACGCCATGAGCAATTACCCAACGCCAGACTATCATTCAGCACTCAAAAACGCCTGGTCAGCCCTCCAAAACCGGCAAGTATCCAAAGCCAGGGAATGGGCTGTGGAAGCCGCAAGGCTGGCGCCTGAGCGCGAAGACCCGTGGCTGATCCTGGCCGCCATTTCCAAACCTTCCTCCAGCATTGCATACCTGAACCATGCCCTCACCCTGAATCCTGCAAGCGAACGGGCGCAGGAGGGATTGAAATGGGCAACGGAGAAGCTGAAAAAGGAACAGGGACTAATCGGACCTCCTGCAGGTTCGCGACAGGATGAATCCCATCCTATTCCGCTTGCGGGTGAATTCCCCCGGCAGCAGACTTCTCAACCGGTTACGCCGCAAACGCACGAACCGGGTTGGATGACCAGCGTCTCACCACCAGTGGGTGGTGTACCGGGCGTGGGGTCATCCATTTCTCCAGCGGGAGTTCGCCCAACCAAAAAACTGTCTCGCTGGAAATTGCCGGTAGCGATGCTGGTAATCGCGGGTGTGGCATTGCTCACCTGGGCAGCCATCCCCAGGTTGATTGCCAGCGCACGGAGTTCAGCTGCGCCGATCCAGGCTGGCATGCTGGCGAAGCCCTCTCTCACTCCAACCCTGACGCCCACTTCCACCCCCACGTTGACCCCCACTGCTACGCCAACGCTTACCCCCACGGCGACCTCCACCCATACCCCCACTGCGACGAGCACACCGACCAAGAAGCCAACCAAAACCCGTCAACCTCCAACTGAGGTGCCCTACACCCCGCCAACTGAAGTGCCTTATGTGCCACCCATCGAGGAAAGCGGTCGGTGGATTGACATCGACCTGAGTCAACAGATCCTCTACGCATTTGAAGATGATACCCTGGTGAATTCCTTCTATGTGTCCACTGGAACTTACTTGCATCCTACCGTAACCGGTCAGTACAACATTTACATCAAGTTACGGTACACTGACATGCGCGGCGAAGATTACTACCTGCCGGATGTTCCTTTCACGATGTATTTTTATGAAGGGTACGGCATCCATGGTACATACTGGCACAGCAACTTTGGTACGCCGATGAGCCATGGATGCGTGAACATGCGTACCAGTGAAGCAGAATGGCTGTTTTACTGGGCTTCTGTCGGAACATTGGTCAACATCCATTATTAACCACTTTTCACCACAACAACCTGCATCTCTTGAGTTTTGCGACAGGAAACCCCCTGTCTTGTTTAAAACACACCTGAATTCTGGAATGTTTTATAATTCATTTCATAAGGACAAAATGTACACAGAACCTCTATTCAAAGGACTGGTAATTGACGAATACGACAACCCCGTTGGCACTGCCCTGGTGGGCAGTGAGCCATGCTACGTGATCAACGACGCCGGGTTCATGAAACACATCCCTGCAAAACCGATCGACATGCAGGTGCTGGAAACGCTTGGTAACCAGATCGAGGGAAACGAGCACCTGATTGCTGACCAGGCTTCCAAGTTGCTGGGACAGGATGACCTGTTCACCCATGCCTACCTGGAAAACCAGTTAAAGAACGTGGATAAGCAATTCGAGCAGATTCTAAATATTGGTATCCCTGAGGAAACGCGTGTGTATATGGGGCTGATGGGGTTTAAGGTTGTCCTTGACCTGCATGGCGAAGTACTAAAGATCGACCAACCTTCCGCTCCCCCGGACGCGCCTGGCGGAGAAGATTAGTCCCAATAGTAGTAACTGGACATATTTGGGTAGGAGCCTGCATGTCACCTGACTTCATAATTGCCGTCACCGAAAGCACCTTCGAATACGAAGTACTGGCTTATTCTCAAAACAAGCCGGTCGTTGTGGATTTCTGGGCAGACTGGTGCAAGCCTTGTAAAACCCTCACGCCTATCCTTGAAAAAATTGCCTACGAGCTTCAGGGTGAATTCAGACTTGCCAAGGCTGACGTGGATGCCAACCCAAACCTCGCCCTGCGTTTTAGCGTGCGTAACATCCCCACCGTGGTGGCTTTCAGCCAGGGGAAGAAAGTATCGGACTTTGCCGGACTGATGCCTGAACCGCGTGTACGGGACTTCATCTCCCAGATACTTCCCCCGCATCCCTCCAACCTGCTTGCCCAGAAAGGAAATAGTTTACTGGCATTGGGCGATGTACATGGAGCTTCCGAAGCCTTCAAACAAGCGCTGGCAATCGATGAAGAACACCCCGGCGGGCTGTTGGGAACCATGAAAGTGCACATTCTGCTCGGAGAATCCAAAACCGCCTGGCAGATCTACAAGAAATTTCCCGCCTCAACCGAGTACAACCAGGCTGAGCGGCTTGTTCCCCTCATCAGGTCGATGGAGTACTTCTACGATAACAAGCTCCCCAACGAGACCGACCTGGATGCCACGTTTATCAACTCCATCCGGCTGATCAGCCGCGGGAACATTTATGCCAGCATTGACGGTTTGCTGGACGTCCTAAGGCAGGAGAAGCATTACCGCAGGGACAAAGCCAGGGATGTACTCCTGGGAATATTTGACCTGCTTGACCCTGAGGCAGAACAAACCCGCAAGTACCGCTCCGAACTCGGAACCATCCTCTTCTAAAAACAAACTGGCTGCCGTAAGGGCAGCCAGTTACATTGACGTCAATAAAAAATTACCAGGTCAGGATCAATTCCCCCCAGGTGGTAGGATCCAGGAAGTTGCGATAGCGTGCCGTGGAGATCATGGATTGCTGCACATCTTCAGACGCGAGATCATTGTCATTCACCGACACCGCAAAACCAAGGCGCATGCCCTTGTAGGGTTGTATCCCCAGCATCGACCAGGGAATTCCCACCTCAATGCGATAGACCGGTCCGGATTCAAACATGCTTCCCATCAGGATCTTTGACTTGCTTCCCGCGCTGGACTTGGGATACCACAGGTAATTTTCAACCGCATCAGACCCCTTGGTCCCGGCCGAGACACCGATCTGGAAATCGTCATAATCCAGGTATTGTGTATAAAAATCGCCCAACAGGTCGGTATCCAGGAGTATTTCAATTGAGTCACCCTTGTACAAGAAAGCGCCTGTCTGATTTTGTACGTATTTGTCATCTGTGACTTTTACAGAAATGTACAGGTAATTTTCATCCCAGGCGGCTGCGTAAGCCCCTTCCAGGTCCTCCTGGTCGCTCCAACTGCTCCCTCCCCAGACAACATAAGGCAGCTTGTACTTGTTGGTTTCACCAAGCCATTCCTCGTATGACCCGTCCATCACTGGTTCATTGTCCAGGTAACCCGCTTCCATTTGGGTGCCTGCCCGTTGTTTGGGAACCTTGGTCGCTGTGGGAGGTACTTTTGTGGCAGTAACCACGATCACATAAGGCGTGTAAGTGGGCACCAAACTCGGTGCGGAAGTGGCAGTTACAACAATCGTGTAAGGGGTGTTGGTTGGAGCAGCGGTCGGAATGGCTGTGTTTGGTACCGGGGTGCCTGGAACTGGCGTATTGACCACTGGCGTTTCAAACAACGAAGGTGGTGTAATCGTAGGCGGAATATGGAGCGAGGTATCAAATAACGCCGTCAGGGTCAGATTTGGCGCAACTTCCGGGGGCTGGGGCGTGGCTAAAAACGGAAAGCTGCATGATGTGATGAACAGGGACACAATAACCAGGACTACAACGAACCGAATCTTTTTCATTTTTCCTCAACATCCTGTCAATGGAGATGTACTGGCATTGACCACCAGTATACATTTTGATTATAGCAAGTTACAGGACTTTAGTTGCAATAATTATGCTAAGTTCTGCCTGGTCAAAATGGAAATGGATTCAATATGATAGGTTTGCGGGAACAAGTCAAATGGCTGCACATCCGTGAGTATCCATCCCCTTTCGACCAGCAGGCGCACATCGCGTGCCAGCGTTGTTGGATCGCAGGAAACATAGAGAAGCTGTGCTGCTGTCGATGCAGCAATCCAATCCAATACTGGACGCTCCAGTCCGGCACGCGGGGGATCAACCAGGATGACATCAGGATTTACTTCGATCCCGTCCAGGACACCTTCAGCCTTGCCCATGTAAAGCGAAACGTGTTCAAAATCATCCAGGTTTGCGGCATAATCATTGCAGGCTGATTCGGAATATTCCACACCCACTAGCTGCCGGGCCAATGGGGCGATAAAACGGGAAAACAACCCCACTCCGCAATAAACGTCGAATACGACCGCTTCCTTAAAAGATCCTTCACGCAGCACAAAATCCACCATCGCCTCAGCTTGGGCGTTGTTTACCTGGAAAAAGGAACGCGCTGAGACCAGGAAATCAAAGTCCCGGATGCGCATCCTGCTATAAGGCTCACCGGATAGCAGCAAATCGTTATTCTTTCCCAGAAACTCCACCGAAAGCGAAAAATCCAGGCTGAAGTCAGGCGGATCGTCGTGCTCACATTCCAGCCCCAGCAACAACTCTTCATCTTCCCCTGCACGGATAATCACTCGCTCTATCTTGTATTCAGGATCGATTTCCAGGGTTGGCCAAAGCTGATTGATGCCGTCGTGAGGCAGGTGACACTCGGTAATCACAATAACCTCAGCACTGCCTGCCCCGCGAAAACCCAGTTTGCCGTTGTCCGCGATGTGGAATTGGACCGTGTTACGGTAGTTCCATTCCATCGGGGAGGGAATAATCGGCTTGGCTGGAGGATTCTCAATCTTGCCAACGCGTCTTAGTTGATCTGTGAGGATCTTCTGCTTGAATTCCAATTGATTGGCATAAGCCATGTGCTGATAGTGACAACCGCCGCACCTGGTGTAATGCCGGCAGAGAGGTTGGATGCGGTTTGGAGCAGGTTCGAGTAACTGTACTAACTTTCCGCGGGAATAATTTTTCTTCTCTTCCGTCACGCTCACCAGCACACGCTCGCCGGGCAGCGTGTAGGGAATGAATATGGTCTTGCCATCGCCCAGGTGGCCAATTCCTTCCCCGCCATAGACCAGGTCTTCGATTATTACTTCAGTGGTTTTACTGGTAGCCTCTTTGTCCATTTGTTCCTCGATAGGGAGTGTTTTTTACCCTTGAAGCGAGTTTACCACAATGCTATAATCAGGTCGTTGCCCCGGTAGCTCAATAGGACAGAGCAAAGCACTCCTAACGCTTAGGTTGAGAGTTCGAGTCCCTCCCGGGGCACCAGTCTTTTAACAACATGGATCAAGGTTGAGAGTCCCCACAGGGGGGATTGTATTCGAGTCCCTCCCGGGGCACTATTTTCCCCTCACTTGCGCCAAAAAACCGACTTTCTGAGGAATCAAAAACCCGGTCAACCCGGGTTTGTTGTTTTTTAATCCTCAGGAGTATCCCCTGGCGGACGGCGGATCCACAGGTAAAGCACCTGTCCATCCTCCACCTCACTTGCGCGCGCAGCCAGGATGGGTACCTTGCTCTCCAAGCCCATTTCGTTGCGGTAATGCAGGTAGATGGGTTCGTTCCTGTTCCACATTCTGTGGCAGCGCTCCACCAGCTGTGGACCATTAAACGTCCTCAACCTGGTTAACGCCATGGTGTAATACGATGGGCTTTCGTTTAACCCCAACGCCCAGCCATCGTCCACGCTCTCAAACACCGGCGGTGGTCCCTCAATTATGGTAATTCGGTCGTCCATCCTGTTCTCCGTTCGCAGGAATGATACCATACCTGCAAACCGGTTTTAAACCGCCAACCACCGGGATTTTAATAAAACTATTATGCGGTGCTAATCTTTCTCCGATATTCCCCTTTTACAATGAATTCATAAACAAACAATAAAACATTTGGAGGTTGAAATGACACTTTATTTTAGAAATCCTGAATACGTTGCTCACGCACAGCGTAAAATGATGCGCAAATTACTGGAAAACTCCTTCAACTCAGAACGGGTGCTCACCTTCCCCATGGAGATGAAATCCAACAAGGACGAATATGTGCTGACCGCGCTGCTTCCGGGTATCTCCGAAGACATGGTCGACATCCAGTTCAACAATGGCATCCTCTCCATTGAGGGCGAATACCAGGAAATCCGTGATGAAAACTGGGAATATCTCTTCTCCGAGATGCCCGCCGGCAAATTCAGCCGCTCAATCGAGATCCACGACCCTGTAGTTGCAGACAAAATCGAAGCTTCCATGCACAACGGAGTGCTTAGTATCCGTCTGCCAAAAGCTGAAGAAGCCAAACCCAAGAGCATCAAGATCAACAGCAAGTAAACATCCTTTTTCTCACAAAAAAGCGGAGCCATAGCCGCTTTTTTGTATTTAAAGGTACAATTTTTCCATGTCCCCAACTGACCTTTACAACTACCTTGAATCCACCAGGGTGGACACGTTCAAGCATTTCCACACAATTGGATCAACGAATGACGTTGCGCTGGATTGGATTGACCACGGGGCAGCTGATTATTCGCTGGTCGTTGCAGATGAACAAACCAGGGGCAGAGGCCGTTTCGACCGCCGCTGGATCTCCCGCCCCGGCAGCTCCCTTGCCTTTAGCCTGATCCTGAGACCAACTCCGGAAGAGATGAGTAGGATCCCCTTTTTTGCCCCGCTATGCGGACTGGCGGTGCGGGAAGCGCTGGCGAATTCCTTGAGTCTTAATGCGGAAATCAAATGGCCGAACGATGTGCTGGTTAACCGCCGCAAGTGCTGCGGCATCCTCGTGGAAGCCAGTTGGACGGGGGGAAAGCTCGCAGGCATCGTGTTGGGGATTGGCATCAACGTTAGCCCCCAATCCATTCCCCCTGCCGAAAACCAGTCCTTTCCTGCTACCTGCCTTGAAAGTGAAACTGGCTGCGCAGTGGATCGCTTTTCCATTCTGCGCGAAGTGATCCTTTCCATCCCGCGTTGGCGCGCTTTATTGGGAAGTGAGCTCTTCATCAACAGTTGGCAGGAACACCTCGCTTTCAAGGGAGAAACGGTACGCCTGGAAGGCAGCGGGAAACCCGCAACCACGGGGGTACTAAAAGGCGTTGACGCTTCGGGCAACCTTGTGCTGTTAAGCCTGGATGGCACGCAAACAAAATTTGAAGTCGGGGATGTACACCTTCGTCCTGGTGCCCTGCCCCACTCAGGAGCAGAACATGCTGGATAATGATTATTCCAACGAAAGGGATTTCAGTGATCGGTACGTTCGCCCGGGGAAAAACAAAAACCATTCCCGCGGGTTAAGCCCGCTGCAAAGGTTTATTGTTTCATTGGTGATTCTGTTGATGGTGGCAGCAGTGGGATTGTTCATTCTTATTGTGTTTCAGAAGATCGTCCTGCCATTATAAAAAACTGGTAGAGTTTCCTCTACCAGTCAATTTCTAAGCCTGCGCTTCTCCGTTTCCGTTGTTTTCAACTTTTTTCAAGTCCGCGTTGGCAATTTTCGCCAGGGAAGCCACAATATCATCCTTGCCGAGGTCCATCATCTTGAAGCCGCGCGTAGCCCGGCCGCTCATGGAAATATCTTTCACTTTCAAGCGCAACATGATGCCCCCGGAAGAGATCATGGTCACTTCGTCTTCGTCCTGTACCACACGGGCAGAGGCAATGCACCCAATTTTCGGCAGGTGTTTCTGATCGATGGTGGCCACACCACCCGTCGCCCTTCCCTTTTGGGGATATTCTGACAGGTTGGTTCGTTTTCCGTACCCCTGCTCGGTGATCACCAGCAACTGGGCGCCTGGTTCGATCACATCCATCGAAGCCAGCTTGTCGCCCTCGCGTAATTTGATCCCCGCCACACCGGCAGCCTGACGGCCCATGCTGCGGATCGTCTTCTCAGAGATGCGCAATGCCTGCCCTTTGCGCGTGATCATAATAATGTCATCCTTGCCAGTGGTCAGGCGCACCCACCCCAGCTCATCCTTGTCATCCAGGGACATGGCGATCAAGCCGGATGGTCTCACGCTGGAAAACTCGGATAATTCCACGCGCTTCACTCTTCCGGCCACAGTTGCCATGGTGAAATAAGAACCGTGTGCAAAGTTCTGCACGGCGACCGCCGCGGTGATGCGTTCACCGTTCTCAAGGGAAAGTACGTTCACGATCGGGATGCCCCGGTCTGTGCGGTTGGCATCAGGGATCTGGTAAGCCTTTTCGGAATATACCTTGCCGCGGTCAGAGAAAAACAGGATGGTATGCAAAGTACGGGCAGGAACGAGGAACAGCACTTCATCCTCCTCACGCACGGTCTGCCCGGAGACGCCCCTTCCTCCCCGTCCCTGTGCACGGTAAAGGCTGGCGGCAACCCGCTTGATGTAACCCTTTTGGGTAAAGGTGATGAGCACGGATTCATCCGCTACCAAATCTTCTTCCTTAAGTTCTTCATGCGCCTCGGCAATGATCTTGGTGCGGCGCTCATCTCCGAAGCGTTCAGTGGCAGCGTTCAGCTCTCCCTTGATCAGTCCCAGGATTTCTCCGGGGTTTGCCAGCAGCTCTTCCAGGTAGGCGATGCGGGCGCGCACTTCCTTGTGCTCGTCCTCGATCTTCTGCCGTTCCAGGGCTGCCAGGCGGCGCAATTGCATATCGAGGATGGCCTGCGCCTGGAGTTCACTCAACCCAAAGCGGGTGATCAAGTTGGTTTTGGCGGTATCCGCATCCTTTGATTCGCGGATGGTTTTAATCACCTCATCCAGGTTGGCGAGGGCGATCAACAACCCTTCAAGGATGTGTGCGCGTGCCCTGGCTTTTTCCAGTTCGAATTTTGAACGCCGGGTTACGATTTCCTGGCGGTGTTCAATGTAGATCAGCATGGCGCGCTTGAGACTCAACAGATGAGGCTCACCCTTCACCAACGCCAGCAAATGCACAGAAAAGGTGGATTGAAGGGGTGTGTACTTGTAAAGCTGGTTCAATACCTGCTTGGGATTGGCTCCGCGCCGCAGCTCGATGACGATGCTCATCCCGCGCCGGTCCGATTCATCGCGCAGGTCGGAAATGGAATCCATTTTGCCGGTGCGCGCCAGTTCAGCGATGCGTTCAATCAGCCCGGTTTTGTTCACCTGGTAGGGGATCTCCGTGATCACGATCTGGAATCGGTTGCCTTTCATCTCCTCGATATGAGCAGTTCCACGCACCACCAGCCGGCCGCGCCCGGTACTGTAAGCCTGCTGAATGCTTTCCTTGCCCACAATGATGCCGGCCGTTGGAAAATCGGGTCCCTGCACAAAATGCATCAGTTCTTCGATCGACACTTCATCGATCCTGTCATAGTTATCGATGAGGTACCCCACCGCGCCGCTGATCTCGCGCAGGTTGTGCGGTGGGATGCTGGTGGCCATGCCCACTGCGATGCCGGAAGAACCGTTCAACAGCAGGTTTGGCAGGCGTGAGGGCAGCACCATGGGCTCTTTGAGGGAACCATCGAAATTGTCAATAAAATCGACCGTGTCTTTGTCAAGGTCAGCCAGTAATTCCTCGGCGGAGGAGTGCAGGCGGGCTTCGGTGTAACGCATGGCTGCCGGGGCATCCCCGTCAACCGACCCAAAGTTACCCTGCCCGTCCACCAGCAGGTAACGCATGGAAAAGGTTTGGGCCATGCGCGCCATGGCTTCGTAAACCGACTGGTCGCCATGTGGATGATACTTGCCCAGCACTTCACCCACGATACGGGCGGATTTCTTGTAAGATGAATTGGAGCGGATGCCCATGTCCTCCATGGCATACAGGATACGCCGGTGAACAGGTTTAAGCCCATCCCTCGCATCTGGCAAAGCACGCGCGACAATCGTGCTCATGGCGTAATCCAGGTACGCAGTCCGCATTTGTTCATCAATATCTACTGGCTGAATTGTTCCAAAATCCATAGTGACCTCTCAATTTCGCATTAACCGATTGATTATACCCTATTAGGTTTTTCTCCTTTAAAATTTGGTTCTACTGGATGTAGGATTTTTACGGAAAATAGAAAGCGAATATAATGTTTAATATGTGGCGATTTACTCATTTGTTCATCATCCTTCTTTTCTTCTTTCCCGCCGGTTGTTCCGGCAGGCAGGAAGAAAATGGCAGCCCCACTGACCCGCAAACCTCCGCCTACATTGAGAATAAAGGCTCAGACACCATCGTTAACCTTGCCCTTGCCTGGGCGGAAGCCTACCAGCAAGTCCAGCCTGATGTCCGCATTTCCGTCACGGGTGGCGGTTCAGGCACAGGGCTGACAGCGCTGATCAACGGCACGGTGGATATTGCCAACGCCTCACGCCAGATTAAAACTGAAGAACTCGACGAAGCCAAAAAAACAGGGCTGAACCCGCAGGAGTTTGTCATTGCCCGGGATGCAATCGCGATCATCATCAACCCGCAAAATCCGATCGACAACCTCACGTTGCAACAACTTTCCATGATCTACCGCGGCGAGATCAACAACTGGCAGGAACTGGGCGGTGAAGACCGCCCCATCGTGCGGCTTTCGCGTGAAACCAACTCGGGAACTCACGTGTATTTTCTCGAAGCCGTGGTGCGCATGGGCAGCAGTACCGACAAGACCATCTTTTCGGCTGACACCCTGCTGCTCCCTTCATCGGAAGGCATCATCTCCGAGGTGCGGGATAACCCGAACGCCATCGGCTATGACGGACTGGGTTACATCACCAGTGACGTAAAAATGGTGGGCATTTCCTCGCCTGACTCTCCCGATTTGTTTGTCATTCCCTCTGCTGAGACCGTAACCGATAACTCGTACCTGATCTCGCGCAATCTTTTCATGTACACCCAGGATGTGCCCACCGGCGCCATCAAGGACTACCTGGATTGGATATTCAGCCCCGAAGCCCAGCAGATCGTAGAAGACCTGGGCTTCGTACCCGTGGTGATCCCATGAACAAAGGACGCCACTCAAGCCAGAATACCGAACGCAACGCGATCAGCGCCATCATCCGCATTTGCGGGTATTCGAGCATCCTTTTTGTAATCCTCATCCTCTTTTTCCTGCTGCGCGAAGGGTTGCCCGCCCTGCTGAGTACCCCCATAAGCTCGCTACTCAGCGTCCGCTGGTATCCCATCGAGGGATATTACGGGATCCTTCCGCTCATTTTGGGCAGCGTTCTCATCACGGTCAGCGCCACGCTCATTGCCCTGCCTTTTGGCATCGGGACCGCCGTGTACATGTCTGAAGTCGCGCCGCGCTGGATTCGCGAGATCCTGAAACCCGTGGTGGAAATCCTGGCCGGCATCCCCTCGGTGGTTCTCGGTTTCATTGGCATCCTCGTTTTCGCCCCATTTTTCCGCAAATTCCTGGATATCCCCACAGGGTTAACCGCCTTCACCGGCGCCATCCTGTTGGCTCTCATCTCCATCCCCACCATCGTTTCCGTGGCGGAGGATGCCCTCAACACGGTACCCAATTCCTACCGCCAGGCTTCGCTTGCCCTGGGCGCCACCCGCTGGCAGACCATCTGGCAGGTGACCCTGCCCGCAGCCAAAACAGGTGTGCTCACCGCCGTGATGCTGGGCATTGGCCGCTCCATGGGCGAGACCATGGCGGTGATGATGGTTACCGGCAACGCACCGATCATGCCGCTCAAACTCAATTCCCTCTTCACGCCCGTGCGCACCATGACCGCTACCATTGCTTCCGAAATGGGTGAAGTGGCAGCTGGCAGCCAGCATTACCAGGTGCTGTTTCTCATCGGTATTGTCCTCTTCCTGCTTTCGCTGGCAATCAACATCAGCGCGAGCCTGGTGAGCACCAAATCCCGCCAACGCTCTGAAAGGCTGCTTTCCTGATGGAAGCCCGCGACGCACGCAAAGGACACATCATCGAAGTGCTGGGGTTTGACCTCCTGCGCTTCATCACGTTGATCACCGTCCTCCCCATTCTCGGACTGGTGGTCTACATCGTGATCCAGGGACTTCCCGCGATTAACTGGGAGTTCCTCACCGCCCCTCCCAGCAACGGGATGAGAGAAGGGGGTATCCTACCTGCCATCATCGGCACCCTTTACCTCACGCTGGGGACCGCCCTCTTTTCCGTTCCCCTGGGCGTGCTGGCCGGTATTTACCTGGCAGAATACGCGCAGGAAGGTCCGCTCACGCGCACCATCCGCATCGCCATCATCAACCTGGCCGGCATTCCATCCGTGGTCTACGGGCTATTCGGTCTCGGATTGTTCGTGGTATTCCTCAGGTTCGGCACAAGCATCTTATCGGCATCACTCACGCTTTCCATCATGACCTTGCCGATCATCATTAGCACCACCGAGGAAGCCTTGCGCTCTGTTCCCAACTCCTTCCGAGTGGTGTCCACTTCGCTGGGAGCCACCCGCTGGCAGACGGTCAAGCGCATCATCCTGCCGCAGGCGCTGCCCGGTATCATCACCGGCGTGATCCTCGGCCTGGAGCGGGCTGCGGGCGAGACCGCTCCCATCCTGTTCACCGGCGCCACATTCTTTTTGCCCATGCTGCCGCGCTCGCCGCTCGACGCCACCATGGCCTTGCCGTATCACATTTTTGTGATCTCCACCCAGGTCCCCGGCATGCCCATCCAGATCCAGTACGGAACCGTGCTCGTTTTGCTGATTTTCGTGCTGGGCATGAACCTGGCAGCCACGCTCATCCGCTCGCGGGCACGCGCGAAAAGGAAATGGTGAGCCAATGAAAACGTTCCTCATCCGCAACCTATCCCTGCGCTATTCAGATGACAACGAGAGCCTGAAGAATATCAACATGGAGATAGAAGCCAACGCCATCACCGTTCTTTTTGGTCCGGCTGGCGGGGGTAAATCCTCCTTCCTCAGGATGCTGAACCGGCTGAATGACCTGGCCGATGTAAAGGAGCTCAAAGGCGAGGTGCTCTTCCACGACCGCAACATCCTTTCACCAGATGAAGACGTCATCCAATTGCGGCGGAAGGTGGGCATGGTCTTTTCGCGTCCCGTACCCTTGCCCCTGTCCGTCTTTGAAAACGTGGCTTACGGACTGGTGATGGCGGGGGAGAAGGACAAGGAAAAATTGAATCAACAGGTGGAAGCCGCCCTGAAACAGGCCTTCCTGTGGGACGAGGTGAATGACCGTTTGAAGGATTCGGCCTACACCCTATCCGGAGGTCAGCAGCAGCGCGTGTGCCTGGCGCGTGTGCTGGCACTGGAACCGGAAGTGATCATGCTGGACGAACCCACCTCGGCGCTGGACCCCATCGCCACCGCCGCCATTGAAGAAATGCTGCGCGAGCTGAAGAAGCAGTACACCATCATCATCGCTCCGCACAACGTGCAACAGGCTGCGCGGTTGGCGGATTACGGGGCTTTCTTCCTGATGGGGGAACTCATCGAGTTCGGCAGAGGGCTGGAAATCTTCCAGACACCCAAGGACAAACGCACCCTGGATTACATCACCGGCAGGTTCGGATAATTGCTCAGGATCATGGAAACAGCCTGCCGGGTTGGCAGGCTGTTTGTTGTTAATTTGCGAAGAATTACTTCTTAGTGAATGCTTTATACACTCCGTAAGGTCCGTAATACCCGTTAAAGGCTTTCACATGCCACTTGTAACTCCCCGCTGCCAGGTTCAATGGAATATTCGAGCTATAGTACCAGCAATTCCCCGCACCACAATTGATCTTGGTGACTTTCATCGTCTTTACCAGCACGCCGGTGGACTTTCTCAACTCGATCGTGTATTCTGTCGCGCCGGGGATCTGCTTCCAGGTGAACTTTGGATTGGCAGCTGTGATGGTATTAACCGGGCTGACCACGGCTGGCGGAGCCAGTTTTTTGAAGGACTTGGGTGAGCTGTAATCTCCCCAAATTCCATTATAGGATTTGACTTTCCACTTGAAGGAAGCCCCATCCACCAAAGACAGTGATTGGTCGCCGGTGAAAGTGTAACTGCAGGTGTTGGTCGTCGCGGAACAATTGGGACTGGAGATGATCTTATCCCTGATGGCTAATCCGCTGGGGTTCATTACCACCAGCCGGTATTGGGTCTGCCCTGCCACCTTGCTCCAGATGAACTTGGGATTTTTCACCGTGGTGGAGGTAACCGGGAACTTGGGCGTGGGCGGGGAGAGCTTGGTGAAGTAACCCGGGTTGTCAGCATCACCCCAGGTGCCGGTGTGGGCAATCACCTGCCAGGAGTAATCCCCGTTTGTGAGCGATAGTCCTATCGCCTTCGAACAAGTGTTTGAAGCACAGGCGGGCGCCGGGAATGAGGATTCCATAACCGGAGTAGCACCCTTATACACCGTGATCCTGTACTCAATCGCATCTTCAACTGGTTTCCATGCAAATAACGGGTTCCTGGCTGTAATCTTGGCGTTTCCAGTAGGTTTGATCAACTCAGGCGGATTCCGGCGGATGAAGGACTTGATCTCACTGAAAGCGGTATAATCATTCAGCGTGGAGTTCATCACACCGCTGACCTTCCAGAAGTATTCATTCCCGGCGATGGAGGTGGTTATAAAGGAGTATGTACACAAGCTTGCGGTGCATGCCGAAGGATTAACAGAGGCTTCTTTGATTTTATTCGCCAACGAATCCCCAAACCATAGGTAGTATTTTTCCACTCCTTCCACGGGTGTCCAGGTGAAATCAGGATTATTAACTGCCACCACGCCTTGCGGTTGAAAGGACTCCGGTGCTGGCGGGACCGTAAAGTAGTGAGGAGAGTCAAAACTCACAAAATTACTTACACCATTTGAGTAGGTTTCCACAGTCCAGTAATATTCCACACCGGGTGTCAAGGAAGGTGAAGATGTGGCGATGAATGAACATGTTCCAGGAATGGTCCAGTCAGCATAATTCGGACACATGTCATTTGAAGGATTCACATCATGTAAATAAGCAATTTTATTTTCACTGAAAACCAGAAAATCATCAGATTCACGATAAATCCGGATACGGTACTCAGTTGAAGTGAAGCTGAATCCAGTATCAAACCAGGCTTGAGAAAACACCATCTTGGGGAAGCCGTTACCGCTGTTCCAACCCGCGTAGCCTTCATTCTTTGGGTAAAGTCCCTGGGCGGATTGGGTCGTGCTCCAGGTCGGGTTTTTGGTATTGACAAAAGTCTTCAAAGTGGGATCCATTGCCCATAATCCGTTGTACGTTAGGTCCAGTGTGGTCAGGTAGTCCAACTCAGTCAGTGATAATGGGATGGGACCGTAAAGGTCATTGTTGCTGAGGACAAGGGTGTTCAGTTCCGGCACACTGCCTACTGATGCAGGAATAACACCTGACAGATTGTTGTGGTCAGCAATGAATTTCACAAGATCCGGCCCAGAGGCTGAGCCGATGGTCGCGGGAATATCTCCGCTCAGTATGTTATTGGATAAAACAATCTCGCGAATATCAGGAATCTCGAAGAGCGATCCCGGAATGGAACCTTTCAATTTGTTGTTCGACAGGTTCAGTATCATTAGTGCTTCCAGATCACCCAAATCGTCAGTAATCGATCCCACCAAATTATTATTTGAAAGGTTTAGTTGAGTAACGCGTCCCGAAGTAACAGTTACTCCATACCAATTTGACACTACATTTGTGGCAAACCAGCGGTTAAGATTAGAATTTGTATTCGTCCATTGGTCACCATTGGTACTTTCGTAAAGGGCGATCAGCGCCTGGCATTCAACCAATGGGATCTCAGTGACGCTGCAATCAAAAGTCACCGCAGCCTCGGCGGGTGTATAGGAAAGGCTGCAAAGCAAACAAACCAGAGCTGTAATGAAAACGGCTTTTTTGAAGTGGTTCATGGCATCCCTCTCATTCTGCGATTGTTTAATTGTGGTGTGACCGGAAAACTTCTTAAGAATAGTTTACAGATTTTCAAGATCAAAGTCAACCCCTCCGACGGAATTTTTCGCGAAATCCCCCAGCCTTAAAACACACAGCCTGCCGGGTTGGCAGGCTGGTGATTTCTACAGTCAGTTCTACTTACGCGTGAACAACTTGTATCCGGAATACCAGCCGTAGTACCCGTTATAAGCTCTCACCTTCCACTTGTAGTCTCCCTTGGCCAGGTTCAACACCGGGTTCGGGGTGTACCAGCAATTAAGTGCATTGCAGGTGAAGGTTTTTACCTCCATGTTCTTCACAAGCACCCCGCTTGATTTTTGAAGCACAATATAATATTTCGTCGCTCCCGGTATCTTCTTCCAGGTGAACTTGGGGTTAGTCGCCGTGATCGTTCCCGTTGGGGAAACTGGCGCTGGCGGGGCAACCTTGTTGAAGGTCTTGAATGCGCTGTAAGTACCCCATTCCACCGCGTCACCCGCGCGTACCTTCCATTTGTAAGACACTCCGTTCTTCAGAATCAGTGCCGGGTTGGGTATATAGCTGCATAATGTGGATGTGCATACTGAAGTATCCAGCGTCATGGTGCGCAGCAGCGCGCCTGCAGCGTTGCGCAGCTCAATCTGGTAACGGGTCTGCCCGGCAGCGGGCGTCCAGGTGAACTTGGGGTTGGGCGTGGTACTGGAGATTGCAGGGAACTTCGGCGCAGGAGGAGCGATCTTGGTGAAAGTGGCATTTCCCCAATCAGTGTAACTTTCCACCCCCATATCGGCGCGTACCATCCAGGTATAACTCCCGTTGGCAAGATTGATCACGTTAGTGGAAAAAGAACAGGCATTTACATTACATTTGCTCACCGGTACGATCGTATTGAATTTTTCTCCTCCGGAGGAGTTTAGTATAACCAGGTTGTAAGCCGTGGCGTGTTCGACTGGCTGCCATTTGAACGTCGGGTTTAGTTTCGTCGTTTGATTGGTGGGATACAGAACGGAAGGGGGTGGGCTAATTTCAAAATTCTTCTCATAATCTGAGTTTATCCATACCCATTGATCCCCAGAATCTTTTTCAAAGGCTGCGGAGATCCTCCAGGATTGCTCACCAACTACTGGCGCAGCGGAAAAATCGGAAAGCCGGGGCTGGAACTCACATGCAACCGGCGGGTCCTGCGGACCAGAATCCGGGCAAATTGCCGTGTCTGTCCCGTCAACCACCTTTTGCATGATCGAAGTCCCCTGCTCATTAAATACTTCTACCAGGTAGACCAGGGCAGCCATTCCGTTGTTATTGAAATGCTTCGAAAACCGCAAAACGGGAGTAAAACCATCACTATCGCTTAGATCTCCCCAACCAACGTGACCACCCTCCGCGGGAAGCAAACCTTGCGGCCCTTGATGAGTCGACCAGGAGGAATCGTACCCGTTCAGCAAGGTCTGGACAGCAACATTGGTCGTCCAAAGCCCATTGGAGCTGAGCAAAATACCTGAACTCATAAGGTTGGTTAAGTTGAGCACACTATCCGGAACAGGTCCATAGAGATCATTCCGGTCAATCCAGATTCTCTGTAAGAGGCTGAGGTTCCCGATTGAATCTGGGATTGGACCCGTCAGGTAGTTATAACCGGCGAAAAATTTCGTCAGCTGAACAGCATTGGCAATCTCCCCCGGAATCGGTCCGGTTAGTTTATTTTCAATTAACTGTATTTCTTCAATGATCGGCGTGAATAATTCCACCGGAATCGCCCCGGTGAGGTCATTCGCTCCGAGGTAAAGATATTTAAGCGCTGTCATTTGACCAATTTCAGCAGGAATGCTGCCACTCAAATTATTGTCGCTAACTGATAGATTGAATAACGCCTTAAGGTTCGAAATGGAGGCCGGGATGGGTCCGCTGAGCTGATTGCCATAAAGGTTCAACTGAGTCAGAGTTGTATTGATGGATGTCACATCCGGTAATGGACCAGTCAATTGATTCGAATAGATCTGGAGGATTCTCAGCGATGGTGAGTTCAACGCCTTGGCTGGTAGACTGCCTGTGAGCTGGTTATTGGTGAGGTAAAGATATTGAAGTGGTGAAATATCAAATATAGATGCTGGTATGCTTCCAGTTAGCTGGTTTCCTGACAGATTCAGATTCTGCAGCCCGCCCATTCCGCCAATTTCCGGGGGGATGGTTCCGCTCAAATGATTGCTTTGGAGCTCAAGAATCCCAACCTGGAGCAGAGTACCAAGCGAGGCCGGGATTTGCCCAACCAGATTATTACTTCCCAGTTGGATCGCAGAAACCACACCTGAATTTATAGTGATGCCATACCAATCCTCGATTGACCCGGCTGTTAACCAATTGGTATTATTGGTCCAACCCGCGCCGCCGGTGGAATTGTAAAGATCAACCAATGCCTCGCATTGTGCCTGGGGAACGCCGGTGGTGTTCGTATCCGTACAATCGACTCCTGCAGCGCTCACAGGGAAGAAGGAAAGGCTTAACAATAAACTTGCGATCAACAGTGAAAACAAAGCCATTTTAACGCAACGCATCTTTATCTCCCTTTCTATGGATATTAGACTGGCTTGAGTGAATAGTAAGTAAATATATATTACAAATTTCTATAAACAAAGTCAACAATTACACCACCCGATCCCGCTTTTTCGTGCCAATTTCATCTATAATTTACTGACGGTCGTGGGTTAATCCTATTTAACGAAATTGAGACTCAACAATGATGACAGAACCCGCTCAGCTGTACACACTGATAATTGAAGCATCAAACCGAAACCCGGCCGCCCCGGCCATGCTCGCCCCGGGGAAAAAAGCATCCTCCTTTGAGCTGCTGGTGCAACACCTCTTCACGGTCATACACCAGGTATCCCGCTGGGGATTCACCCCCTCTGACAGGCTCGCTCTGGTTCTCCCCAACGGACCTGAATCCGCCACTGCCTTTCTGGCGCTCTCGCAAGTCAGCACCTGCGCGCCGCTCAACCCTGCATATCCTTACCAGGATTTCCACTTCAGCCTGCAGGACCTGAAGGTTCGAGCGGTCATTACATCGTTTGGCGAGGAACATCCTGCTTATCAAGTTGCCAGAGCACTTCAAATTCCGGTGATTCAGCTCATCCCGGATCCGCTCCACGCGGGGCTTTACTCGCTGAGCAGTGATCTCCGGCCCAGGATGGACATCACCCAGCCCTTACTGGCGGAGCTCGATGACACAGCCCTGGTGCTGCATACATCCGGCACCACCTCCCGACCCAAGATCGTCCCGCTTTCGCATCGCAACCTGTTCCACTCCACGCGCAACATTATTGACACTTACCAACTAAGCCCCGCCGACCGCTGCCTGAACATGATGCCGCTGTTCCACGTTCATGGGCTGATGGCTGCCGTCACTGCCACTCTTGTCTCCGGCGGCAGCGTGGTGTGCACTCCCGGTTTCAGCGCGGACCAGGTATTGGATTGGTTCAGCCTGTTCCAGCCCACCTGGTACACGGTTGTGCCCTCCATTCACAACGCGCTGGCCGAGCAGGCTGCCAGGGATGTGGATAGGGTTTCAAACCATCACCTGCGCTTTATTCGTTCGTGCTCCTCCGCCTTGCCGCCGGTGCTGGCGCAGAAACTGGAAGACATTTTTACCGTCCCGGTGCTGGAAGCCTACGGCATGACCGAAGGCACGCATCAAATTGCCAGCAACCCGCTCCCGCCAGCCGCGCGCAAACCCGGCTCGGTGGGCAAACCTACTGGCAGAACGCAGGCAGCCATCCTCGACGGTCAGGGGAATCTGCTGCAGACTGGTGAAACCGGAGAGATCTGCATCCGCGGGGAGAACGTCATCAGCGGTTACGAGAACAATCCGCAGGCAAACGCGAGCAACTTCATCAACGGCTGGCTGCGCACCGGTGACCAGGGTTATATGGACCATGAGGGTTACCTGTTCATTACCGGACGCATCAAGGAGATCATCAACCGTGGAGGTGAAAAGATTTCCCCGCGTGAGATCGATGAAGTCCTGCTGCAGCACCCGGCCGTGCAACAGGCGGTTGCCTTCGCTATCCCCCATCCGTCGCTGGGGGAGGACGTGGCCGCTGCGGTGGTGCTCCGCCCTTCCAGCGCGTGCGGCATGCAGGAACTGCGTCAGTTCGCAGCCGGCAAGCTGGCGGATTTCAAAGTACCTCGTTTGATATTGGTTTTGGAAGACCTCCCCAAGGGTCCCACCGGCAAGGTGCAGCGGGTTGGAATGGCAGAAAAACTCAAATTCCAACTTGCCCAGGTAAGGGAACTGGATCATTCCGATGGTTCCGAACCAGGCACCCCGCTGGAGACCGCGCTGTTGCCCCTGTGGCGGTCTGTCTTTGAAATTCAGGAGATCAGTATCAACGATGATTTCCTCGCCCTGGGTGGTGATTCCATCATGGCAGCCAGGCTCCTGCTCCAGGTTGAGCGCGAACTGGGAGTGTCCCTGTCACTGCGAGATATCTTCACTGCCCCCACCATTTCGTCGATGGCGGTTCTGATCCAGGAATTGAAAAACGGCAGCAATGAACCCTAACCTGCAACCACCCCGGCCTCCCTCAATTCCGTCCCGCAATCAAGAGCGCGCCCCGCTCACCCACTCGCAGGAGGCCATGTGGTTCCTGCAGCAGCTTGACCCCGCAAACAACTCGTACAACTCCAACCTTTTGCTCAGGCTAAAAGGTGGCATTGACCCGCTTGTACTGGAACAAGCCCTTCAAGCCACCCTCCTACGTCATCAACCCCTGCGCACGCTTTATCCCAATGTGGATGGGGAACCGGTACAGATGGTTCGTACCAAATCAAAATATTCCCTGCCCATCAAGGACCTTTCCGGGCTACCCGAGCCGGAAAAGCTACTCATGTTGGAGAAAGAGATCTCACGCCTGGCAGATGAGCCTTTCGACCTGCAAACCGGACCGCTTACCCGGTCAGCCCTGTTCCATCTCAGCAACGGTGAAGACGTGCTCTTCTTCGGCACTCATCACGTGGGCTCTGACGCCTGGTCGCGCGAAGTCTTTCAGCACGACCTTCTGCAGGCTCATGCCGACCTGCAAAAAGGTGGAGAGGTTAGCCTCTTCCCGCTCCCCGTTCAGTACACTGATTACGCCCTCTGGCAACGGGAGTGGATGCAGGGAGAAACCCTCTCAACGTATTTGAACCATTGGAAGGATGTCCTGAAAGGCGACCTTCCTACCCTTGAACTGCCCACTGACCGTCCACGCCCACTCGTTCAGACATTCCGCGGACGGCGGCACACCATTCCACTCCCGGCTGAACTGGTCACCCGGATCAAGGTATTCTGCCGGCAGGAACGCGTCACCTCGTTCCATTTTTACCTGGCCGCTTTCTCCATCCTGCTCATGCGCTATTCCGGTCAGGAGGATGTGATCATTGGCTGCCCGTTTGCCAACCGTCACGCGCCGGAGCTGGAAAACATGGTCGGGTTGTTCATCAATGCCATGCCCATCCGCATTGACCTTTCCACAAATCCCAGCGTACGGGATTTGCTGGTTCAGGTGCGGCAGGTGATGATCGATGCGTTCACCTGGCAGGCGTTGCCCTTTGAAACGCTCATTTCTGAGCTGTCTCCCGAGCGCGACCTGAGCCGCACGCCCATTTACCAGGTTTCGATCAATATGCGCAACATCCTCAGGCAGATCCCGGTGAATATCGAAGGGCTGCAGGTGGAACAGATGGCGCGGGAGGAAGTGCCGGCTCCCCTTGACCTCTCGCTGGAATTCGAAGATGCCGGTGGACAGCAAACGGCTTTCCTGCAGTACAACACCGACCTGTTTGACGCTGACACCATCGCCCGCATGGCGGCGCATTACCTGAACCTGGTTACAGAGATGATTACCAATCCTGACGCAACTCTCTCGAGCCTCAAGATGCTTTCCGCTGCAGAATGGCAACAGCTCGTGGTGGATTGGAACCAGACCGACGCTGAATTCCCACAGGAGTGCATGCACAACCTGGTCTCGAGCCAGGCAGCGCAGACTCCGGAAAAAACAGCAGTGGTCTTCAACAGGCAGAAACTGACCTACCGGGAACTGGACATGCAGGCTAACCAGCTGGCCAACCACCTCCTCAAGAGCGGATTACAGCCCGGATCGTTTGTGAGCACCTTCCTGCCGCGCTCAGAGCGAAACATTATCTGCCTGCTGGCCATCCTCAAAACCGGCTGTGCTTTCGTTCCCCTGGATTACACCATGCCGGGGGAACGGCTCGTAGCCATCCTGAATGATGCCTCCCCTGCCCTGGTGTTGACGGATGCAACTTCGGTCTCCCGGCTCCCTCCGGACACAAAGTCACTTCTGATCGATGAGGAAACCTCCACCATCGATCAATGTAGCGGGTTTCCCCCCGCCATCCGCACAGACCCGGGGGACAACATGTACGTGATGTACACCTCAGGTTCCACCGGTAGCCCCAAGGGAGTGCTTAGCCACCACCGCGGATCGGTCAATTACCTGTCTTACATGGTGCACAATTTCGGTTTTTCCCCTGCTGACCGGCTGCTGCAGCACACATCCCTCTCGTTTGATGCCTCAGTGTTTGAGATCTTCGTCACGCTCATCAGCGGCGGCACGCTGGTGATGCTGGACGACAATCACATGAGCAACCCGGCATCCATCGTTTACAACCTGCTTGAAAAGAAAGTCACCGTCCTCAAGGTGGTACCCACCATGCTGCGGGCGGTTTGCGAGTCCGCCATGCTGATCGGGCAGGAAAAATATGCTTTACGGCTGCTGCTGGTTGTGGGAGAGCCCTTGCTGCTAAAAGACCTGCAACTGGCTCACCAGGTCTTTGGTGATGAGCTTGTCATCATCAACCAGTATGGCCCTACGGAATGCAGCGGCATATACACGAACTTTGTTGTTCCAAACCCATTCCTGCAGGAAAACCTTCCAAGCATTCCCATCGGCCGCCCTATGAGCAATAACAAGACCTACCTGCTGGATCATCACCTCAATCCAGTTCCGGTTGGGGTGTTAGGAGAGCTCTACCTGGGTGGGGTTGGCGTGGGTCCGGGATACCTCAACCAACCATATCTGACCGCACAAGCATTTCTACCTGACCCATTTCTGCCAGGCAGCAGGATGTACAAAACCGGGGACATCGTGCGCCAACTACCGGACGGAAATTACGTCTTCACCGGTCGCGCAGACAACCAGGTGAAGATCCGCGGGTATCGCGTGGAGCTTGGGGAAATCGAAACCGCCATCAGGGAGTACCCCGGGGTGAACCATGCCGCCGTGTTACTCTGGAAATCCCTGGGATCCGAAACGCTTGTCGCTTACATCACCCCAAATGCCGCTCCGCAAGAGAATATACTGGAGCAACTGCAGCAATACCTGTCCGCTCGCCTGCCATTTTACATGATTCCTCCCGTGATCATGGTGCTGGACGAATTCCCGTTGACCATTTCAGGCAAACTGGACCGCAAACGCCTGCCAGCTCCGGAAAAACCCACCCAACAGGCGTCCGCGGTGGCACCGAGGAATGAAACCGAAACCCGGCTGCTGGAAATTTGGAAGACCGTGCTGGAAACAGATGGGTTTGGCGTGACGGATAACTTCTTTCAGCTGGGAGGTCACAGCCTGCTGGCTGTTAGATTAATGACTGCCGTCCAAAAAGAATTTGGCAAATCCATTCCGCTGATGCTCCTCTTCCAGGAAGGCACCGTGGAGGGGCTGGCAAAATTCCTGTCCGCCAGGAGACCACAAAAAGCTGACGGTATTGTCCCGATCAACACGGATGGAGAAGGAATCCCCATTTTCATCGTTTCCTCCGGATTGGGGATGAAATACCTGGGCAGCGAACTGGGAAACACCCATCCCTTGTACGCCCTCTTTGCTTATGAAAACGGAAAACCGGCTTATCGCGGGACGGTTCAGGAATCAGCCGAAGTTTACTACCGGTGCTTGTTAAGTTTCCAACCGGATGGACCTTACTGCCTGCTGGGGCACTCCGCAGATGGGCATTTTGCCCTGGAATTGGCACGCCTGCTCCGCCAGAATGGAAAAACAGTCACCTTCCTCGGATTGATCGATTCCTATCCCCCGGCTGCCAAACAACAATTAAATCCTGGAAAACGGCTGGACTACTATCTACGGTCATTGAAGAAAAATAACTTCCGCGGGGTGTTGAGGACCCTGTGGCGCTCCCTCAGATGGCGGGTGGATAAGTACTTGAACCAAAAGCGCGGAGCTAAAGAGGTGGAAGATTGGCAGCGGAGAGGGGAAGTGAGGCGAGTCAAGCACTTCCTGATGAAAGCCTATCAGCCTGAGACATATGATGGAGATATTACCCTTTTCAGCGCCACATACGCCCTGGACGTCACCAGGGAAGAGATGGTGAGACAATGGGAAAAAGTGATCAGGGGCAGGATTGAGGTCATCCCCGTGTTGGGGGATCACACGTCGGTCGTCCAACCGCCCCACGTGGCTGCCCTGGGAAAGGTGATCCTTGAGGCGATCGATGGAATGGATGAGAATTAACGAATTGGCTCATGTGCCAGGACCAGCTTCGATCCACGTCTGGCTGTTTGACCTGGATTCCCATCAAATTCAAAAATCTGGTAACGAAAATTCCCTGTCTGAAGACGAGATCAACCGCGGCAAGGAATTCAAGTTTGAACGTGACTGCTTCTTGTTTTCCGCCAGGCGCAGCCTCCTTCGAAGGTTATTGAGTTGTTACACGGGCATCCCTCCTGCAGAAATCGCATACCACACCAATCCAAATGGAAAGTTAACCCTGCAGTCAGGGAAAATAGCATTCAATCATTCGAAAAGCCAAAGTAAACTGGCTGTCGCCATCACCGCTGCTGCACAGGTTGGCGTGGACCTGGAAGTCATCCGTCCGCTGAAGGAATTGCCTCAGCTCCTCGATTTTTGTTTGACCGAGGAGGAAAGAGTTACTTATTCTATCCTCCCCGCTGAGAACCAGCTTGAAGCCTTCTACCATGCCTGGACGCAAAAAGAAGCCTACCTCAAGGCCAAAGGTGTAGGCATCACCGCCGGGATGAAGTCGATCTTGGTTAGCGTTGCCCCCCATGAGGCTTGCACCAAGTTGCACTCCCCGGTTGAGGACGTCTCCGGCTGGAAAATGGAATGTGCCACCCCATTCCCCGGTTGCAGGCTGACCGTGTGCGCTCAGATGAACACTGAACCGGAAGTGGAATATTTTTATGAGGAAGGGAAAAGCGCTCCTTGAAGGAAACCCGCAGGTATGTTAAAATTGCTTACGTAATGGGCGCGTAGCTTCGCAGACCCTGCAAAGGGCTGGTCACTGGAAAAAAACCAGTGTCTCCGCGGGGAAAATACCCCGCTCCGAGGTAAGAGCGCATTGGAAGTTGACATTTGAATTTGGGCGCGTAGCTTCGCAGACCCTGCAAAGGGCTGGTGGTTAAAGCGCATTGGAAGTTGACAATTGAATTTGGGCGCGTAGCTTCGCAGACCCTGCAAAGGGCTGGTGGTTAGAGCGCATTGGAAGTTGACAATTGAATTTGGGCGCGTAGCTTCGCAGACCCTGCAAAGGGCTGGTGGTTAGAGCGCATTGGAAGTTGACAATTGAATTTGGGCGCGTAGCTCAGTTGGTTAGAGCGCACGGTTCACATCCGTGAGGTCCGTAGGTTCGAGCCCTATCGCGCCCACCTAGATTAAGCCACCCTTACAGGTGGCTTTTCACATCTGTGAGGTCCTATTCTGGCAAGAACAGCCAGAACCTACGCAGCAAAAACATGCTGCTTCGGGGTTCGAGCCCTATCGCGCCCACCT
>CAYVTF010000023.1:0-30968 GCA_964454565.1 uncultured Anaerolinea sp.
TGGTCTGTTTGCCACGTTCTTCAGTATTGAGTATTCGTTTTCGTATTCGAAAATTGATAGGCGTCACTTCAAGTAGTTCGTCTTCAGCGAGATATTCAATGGCCTGGTCAAGGCTCATACTCAGTGGTGGTGTCAAACGGATCTCGATATCTTTGTTTGATGAGCGCATATTTGTCAGGTGCTTCTTTTTACAAATATTTACAGTCAAGTCATCCGGTCTTTGGGTTTCTCCCACGACCATGCCTTCGTACACATCAACCCCCGCCCCGATAAACAGCACACCTCGTTCTTCCGCGTTCTTTAATCCGAAAGTTGAGCTCACACCTGATTCCCAGGCCACAATTGAACTACTGGCGCGAGAGCTGATCGTTCCAGCTAGCGGAAAGTAACCATGAAACAATGAATTCAGGATACCCGTACCACGAGTTGCAGTTAAAAATTGGTACCGAAAACCCAGCAATCCTCTTGTGGGTACAATGTAACGTAAATGCACGGTATTATCAGGGTTATTTTGCATGTCCATCAGCTTGCCCCTTCGGTTACCGAGCATCTCTACTACAGTCCCCACTGTTTCCGGGCTGGTTTCAATGTCCAATTCTTCAAACGGTTCGAGCAGTTCGCCATTTTCACCCGCTTTAAAGATGGCTTCCGGTCTCGAAACCTGGAATTCATACCCTTCCCTCCTCATAGTTTCGATGAGGATGGCAAGGTGAAGTTCTCCCCTGCCTGAAACGGTAAAGGTGTCTGCACTTTCTGTTTCATCTACACGCAACGCTACGTTGTTGCGCAATTCGTCAAACAAGCGCTCCCGCAACTTTCGGGATGTGCTCCACTTCCCTTCCTTACCTGTGAATGGCGAAGTGTTGACACCAAAAGTCATGCGTACCGTAGGCTCTTCAACCTGGATTACCGGCAACGCAACGGGTTCATTGGGATCTGCCAGCGTTTCTCCAATTTCAATCCCTTCAAGTCCGGCAATAGCAACGATCTCACCAGCCTCGGCAGCTTCTACCTCAACCTTCTCCAATCCCTGGTAGATGTACAAATATCGGGCTTTCTCAGTAACAATTTGCCCATTCTTTTGGATCCTGGCTATGGGTTGTCCGGCAATCATTTTACCGGAATGAATACGACCAACAGCTGTGACCCCCCTGTATTCGTCGTATCCAAGGTTTGTTACCAGCAATTGCAGAGGAGCATCCTTGTCAATAACTGGTCCTGGAATCGTGTCGAGAATTGTCCGAAAAAGTGGCTGTAGATCGTTTTCAAGGTCAGGCGTTAACCCCGCCTGTTGTGTGATTGCATTGGCATATATGATGGGAAAATCTGCCTGCCTATCATTAGCCCCTAATTCCACGAATAGGTCAAATGTCAGGTTGACCGCCCGTTCATGGTCAGCATCTTTGCGATCCATTTTGTTGATCACCACGATCGCTTTATGCCCCATTTCAAGCGCTTTTTTCAAGACGAACCTGGTTTGTGGCATTGGTCCTTCAGCAGCGTCTACCAGTAATAGAACACCATCCACCATGTTCATCACGCGCTCAACTTCGCCGCCGAAATCAGCGTGTCCCGGGGTGTCGACGATGTTGATCTTTACCATTTCACCGGTTAATAAATCCGGGATGATGATGGCTGTGTTTTTTGCCAGGATGGTGATGCCCCGCTCACGTTCCAGGTCGTTTGAATCCATCACCCTTTCTATGATCTGTTGGTTTTCACGAAAAACTCTTGCCTGTTTTAATAAGCCGTCCACAAGTGTGGTTTTCCCATGATCGACATGGGCAATTATTGCTATGTTCCGAATATCATTTCTTACTGTCTGCATACGATCATCCTATCCATATTTGGAAAACAAATAACGAAGAATGATATCAGACAGAATCCATCTTGAATAGGGGGAACTTAATTTAATGGGCACACTGATTGAGGTGGTTTTACTTTTTAATACTAAATCTCAATAAGATCAGGTATATTCCCAGCAATATTAATGCGACAGAGCCTGTATTTCCCAGGAACCCGAGTGCATTTTCAGGGTTTCCTCCAATGTAAAGTCCAGAGCCAACCATCAAAAGAATTCCGCCAGGAATCAGAGGCCACCAAAGGAATCTCTTTTCGATGATCCGTGAAACTACTGTGATTAATATCCACCCCAGGGCAAACCAGGCAAGCATCAATCCCGTTTGTCTTAAACCCCCTGAGTTCTCCGTTTGGGACCAAGCCGAATAAACTCCGCCACCGATGGTGGACAGCAGCAATGCTGGAATTATGAGACTCATCTTCCTGCGGTAATATCCCCAGGCAAGGAAAACAACGCTAACAGACAGGGAACAAAACAAAACAAAATCAAGTAGCCCGGGTGTTACTCTCGAGAAACTCAACGAGAGTCCTACGCCTATCATGGATATAAGCAACATCCACCAATGGAAACGCTTCCAAAGTAAATAACAGGAACAGAATAATAAAAGCCAGGATAATCCTAGAACTCCTAATGCTATAGAAAACCTTAAACCTGTGGAAATCGGGAATATTTCTTGGACAAGGAAAAATAAAACCCCGCCTATTCCCAATATGATCCAACCACTAATCAACCACACTTTTTTTCTTGATAGATACCCGGCCGTGATTAATATCAAACCCACTGCCAGAGGAATGGAAAGTGAAAGCCACTTGGTTTGAATCCTTTGGTCCAGCAAGAACAACAATCCTGACACTACCAGAATTGTGCCAACCACAGGTGCATATTGAACAAGGATCTCGTGATTCTCTTTTTTCATTAATGCCTTACTTATGAGTTCTGGCAATTATATATCGATGATGCCATACTCTCTTGCTTTTAATATTGCCTGCATACGGTCACGCACACCTAATTTGCTGAGAATGCTTGAAAGATGGTTTTTTACAGTGCCTTCCGTGATAAAAAGATTTTCAGCAATTTCACGATTACTGGCACCTGTGGCTACAAGCCTGAGGATTTCAACCTCCCTGGGAGATAGAGGATCAGTCAATGTTTCATCCCCTTTTTTGATCGCCGGCCTCGAGATCCTGGAAAATTCTGATACCACCTTGGCTGTGATGGATGGCAAAAGAAAGTACTCTCCTTTTTTTGCAGCCCGAATTGCCTCCACTAATTTTTCAGATGACACATCTTTTAATAAATATCCAACAGCTCCGGCTCTAAGTCCTTCAAAAACCACCTCATCATCATCAAAAGTAGTCAGAATGATCACTTTGATATTCCTTCCCATTTGATTGATACGCCTTGTTGCCTCTACCCCATCCATGACTGGCATCCTCAGGTCCATCAAAACCACGTCTGGCGATGCATTGACGCATGAACGCAACGCTTCTTCACCATTGGATGCTTCGCCAACAACCTTCAGGTCAACATAAGCGCTCAACAAGGTGTGGAGGGCTTCGCGAAAAAGGGATTGATCGTCACAAATAAGTACTTTTATCGACATTTTTATCCAGGAATTTGGATCTGAACCATAAAACCTTCCCCGGGAGTGGTGCTAAACGAAACTTCACCATTCATTAATCTTGCTCTTTCCTGGATCCCGATCAGCCCAAATCCTTTCTGATATTCGTTCGCACCGATACCATCATCCTCAAGGGTGAAGGTTACGACTCCGTCTTCGCCATAGTTGAGAATGCAATCCACTTTTGTGGCTTGTGAGTGCTTGTATGCATTATTTAAGGCTTCCTGGGCTGTACGATAAATCGTAAGGTCAGCCTGCGGGGAAAGATCCCTGATCGATCCCTTTACGTTGAAATTTACTTGCATTCCCTCTTGCCGCGTATCGGTAATTAGTTTTTCCACTCTTTCTACCAGGCTCTCGATAATAATCGAGTCTTTTCTTAAGGCATACACTGAGTTTCTAACGTCCACAAGAGCTTCCGAAGTCATTTCCTGTGCTTTTTCTAGCATGTTCGTTGCGGCTTCAGGATTTGTTTTAACAACGGTTTGTGCTGCGTTCAGTTGCATCTTGATGGTGGTGAGGTAATGTCCAAGCCCATCGTGGATCTCCCTGGCAAAACGATTCCTTTCCTGTGAGACTGACAGATCGTGAACCTGGTCTGCGTATTCACTTAAGTGCCGGTTGGCCTCCGATAGCTCTTCAGCCAACTTTTCAAGCTTTTCCCGAGCTCTCAACTCGATCAACGCCATTTGAATAAAAATGAGTATGATCACCTGGCTGACAAAAAAGATGGGCAGATCATTCCATATCTGTGCGATGCTGCGCGAATACGCCCAGCTTGAAATGAGAAATGTAGCAAAAACCCCCACGTTCGCAGCCAGTGCCAGATCCTGGTCCAATAACATTGCCGTGTGAGCCACCACTGGCAACAAGATCAATGCAGAAAACCCTGCTCCTTTTCCGTAATAAATGATCAAACCACCGAGAATGTATTGAATTAGGAAATACGCCAGTTTGACATACTTATTGGTTGATTTTTTTGCATAGGCGAAACCGTAAATCCCGTTCGAAATGTAAGCTATTCCAAGAAAAATGATCACCGTGATCAGGATGACAGATGTGATCGATGAGGTACTGAACGCAGTAAAAAATGAAACAAAGACCACCAGGGTGAAAGCCAGGTCAGTTCCGGTTGACAAACTGATTTGTGGTGCTGAAGGCTTTTTCATTGTTGATTATTATAGCATTCCCACTATTACCAACCATCCCCTTAAAGTCATATACACAGAAAATGGGAATAGAACTAAGTACCAGTCCCGTTACCTTTTGCACATTCTTCCCTTTGAACAAAGTCTTAGACTTTAATTCAAAAAGAGGTGAAAAATGAAAATCTTACTCGTGTACCCGGAGTTCCCGGATACCTTTTGGAGTTTCAAACACGCATTAAAGTTTATCAACAAGAAGATCAGCAACCCTCCCCTGGGCTTGCTAACCATTTCTGCACTGCTTCCTTCTCACTGGGAACGTAAGTTAGTAGATATCAACAATCGTAGGTTAACTGATGAAGATATTCTTTGGGCAGATATGGTGTTTATTAGTGCGATGGATGTCCAGCGCCAATCAGTCTACCAGGTCTTGGAACAGGTAAAAAAGTTGGACAAACCAATCATCGCTGGTGGACCGCTATTCACAGGTGAGTATCCAAGTTTTCCTCAGGTGGATACTTTTGTTCTCAACGAGGGAGAAATTACATTACCCTTACTCCTGGAGGATATTGCAAAGGGACTTAAACCAAAGCACGTTTATTCAACCTCAAGTTTCGCTGATATAAAAAGCAGCCCCTTACCTGACATCAGCCTGATCGATCTTAAGGATTACGAATGCATGAGCGTTCAGTTTTCGAGAGGTTGTCCTTTTCATTGCAACTTTTGTAATGTGACGGCATTGTTAGGCCACATTCCCCGCACGAAATCCATAACGCAAACCCTCGCTGAACTCGATCAGCTGTATAACGCTGGTTGGAGAAGAAACATCTTTTTTGTTGATGACAATTTCATCGGAAATAAAAAGATCATCAAAACTGAGATACTCCCGGCATTGATTGAATGGAGAAAAGGAAAAACCGGTTGTCACTTCATCACCGAAGCCTCCATTAATCTGGCTGATGACCCGGAATTAATGGAACTCATGTCTGCAGCAGGTTTCATCAATGTCTTTATCGGCATTGAAACTCCCAACCACGAAAGCCTGGTTGAGTGCGGTAAGACTCAAAACTCAAATCGGGATATGCTGGAAAGCATCAAAGTCATTCAAAAAAACGGTATACAGGTGATGGCAGGGTTTATTGTGGGGTTTGACAACGACCCATCCGATATATTTGACCGGGTGATCACGTTTATCCAAACATCGGGTATTGTAACGGCTATGGTGGGGCTGCTCCAGGCGCCGTTTGGAACCAGGTTGTATGACCGGCTTGAACAAGAAGGCAGAATTTTGAACGAGATGTCCGGGGATAATTCAGATGGCACAACCAACATCGTCACGAAAATCGATTCACAGGTGCTGAAAAATGGGTACTTTCACATCATGAATAGTATTTACTCTCCTAAGTTGCTTTATCCGAGGATAAAGACATTTTTGGAAAAGTTCACCCCCACAAAAACATCCATTCTTCTGCAGATCAATGAAGTTGCAGCTTTTTTCAAAACTGTTGTTCTAATGGGATTAAATATCCGCGAGGCAAAGTATTATTGGAACCTGTTGTACTGGACTTTGAAAAAGGATATCAGAAAAGTACCAATGGCCATCACGCTGGCGATATACGGCTATCATTTTCGCACCATCACCGCCAAGAACATGCGCCTGGTGGAGTGAAACCAACTGATCAATCTGATTCTACCTGGATCACTGCCAGAACCGCATCGTGATCGCTGATCTGGCTCGTGTAATCATGCAGTGAATTTATGTGGCTGATCCAGAATGAATCATCTGTGATTTTCACTTTGTCAGAGACAAGAATGTAATCCAATTGAATGGCATTACCGTTTAAAATATATGAATATTGCTCAAAGCTGGGTAAAAAACGTCCCATGTTTGTAAAATGATCACCTTCCAACTCCTTAATGGTGTTTGACCATGGGTCGTCATTCATGTCTCCAGAAATAATGACGTGAGAATCGGGATTCTTCAGCAGAAACTCTTCAGCAAAGTGATTGATGTATCTCGCCTGCAGATTTCGTTTTTGCTCTTCAGTTTTTTCGATCGGTTGCACGTTACCGAATATTGGGGAATCCGCTCCCCTTGAAGTGAGATGAGCTGCAATCACGAGGAATTTGGAATTTGGGGTAGCAAAAAGCACAACCAGGGGTTTTCTTGTTCCGTAAAAATCTCCCGAATCATCACCTATGCGCATTGGATTGGATTTCATCCCTTTGCCCAAGCCCGCCTCCACAAGCCGAAGCTCCTGATCCTGTCGGTATATCATTACGGAGCGTATGTTACCACCCTCAATTCCCCCGTCCTGGTTATTTTTGGGTGGGTTATCGATGTATCCATACTTTGGTCCACCAGCCCCTTCAATTTCGTCAATCAGTCGGGAAATCGTTGCAGAAGCACTCACCTCCCCGTCGTCTGTAATTCCGGAATCGTCCATTATTTCATGCAGGATCACAACTTGCGGGTTTTTCAAGTCGTTCACGATGTTTCGCGCAATCCCAACATACTTCGACCTCTCATCATCCAGCGACAGGTTTTTTACATTGTATGATGCGATCGTCAGGTCTCCCTTTGGTAGATTCGTTGTCCTCCTCTCGGACCCGGGATTCTCAAATTCCACCAAGCCAAAAGTGTTGATCTTGTAATTGCCATACGAATAATCAAGTATTCCCATAACCGGCTTTGAAAGCCTGGAACCAACATCCACCTTAGCAATATTGGTTGAATTCATATTGAGCATGATACGTTCAGGATTGAGGTCCTCCTCTGTTTGCATAAGAGCGCCATCATGCGATACCAAATTTCTTGCCAGCAACTCTTGGGGAATAATCACAACTTCGTTATAGGGATTTCGTGGTCCAACGACAATACCGGAGTTCACCCCTACGATCATGGATTCCAGGCTTTCAAAGAAATCCAATCCATCAGCGTCAACGTCAAAACTGGTGAAGGAATCATCCTCCACAATCGATTCCGGGATTTTTCGTCCTCCAATACCGATCACAATTGCATCCGGTAGAGGATTCCCCCTGGAAGCAAGTGCCACTTTTTCAAGTTCGATCTCTGTTATCGGTAAATTATTGTCGCTCTCTGACCCGGGATAATACTCCTTCACTCTGCCTGAAACCTGGACCTTATCTCCAGGCAGAACAACAGGATATTCCCCAGTGTGCACAAAGATCCCTTCTGATGAACACTCAAGTTCATCTTCTTGTTCATCCTGGAGGTAAAAACCAGAGTTGGTCTTTTTGGTTACAACCCCCTCAATTTTTTCAACTAGTCTGCCATTGTACGGAGAAAGGTGGGCGCACCCCTGGAGATCATGTATTCTCATCCCTACCCCGGGGGTAGAAACCCGCTCCTGGCTTGGTGGCCGGCACCCAACGAGAAAGCTCAATAGAAGTACAAGCGAGATCAGTCCATTTATCCAGGTCATTGTCATAGGCTATTGTATAATTTTTTCAACAGAAAGCAACCGGAGGAAGAGATGGGACAATTTATTGGATCGATTGACCAGGGAACCACAAGCACCAGGTTCATTGTTTTCGACAAAGAAGGACACATAGTTGCCGTGGACCAAAAGGAACACAAACAGCACTATCCTGCCCCCGGACTGGTTGAACACGATGCACTGGAGATCTGGCAAAACACGCAAGAGGTCATCACCAATGCCATGCGAATTTCAGGGTTAACAACTGAAGATATCCGGGCGTTGGGTATCACCAACCAGCGGGAAACCACCGTATTGTGGAACCGGACCAATGGCAAACCGTACACTAATGCCATTGTCTGGCAAGACACTCGAACCACGGAGATCTGCGACCATTTGGAATTGGACGGTTTGAAAGAAAAATTCCAGGCAAAGACCGGCCTTCCCCTGGCGACCTATTTCTCAGGACCGAAGATCAAGTGGATATTAGATTCAAACCCGTCCATTTACACAGACGCGGCCAAAAATGAAGTGCTGTTTGGCAACATGGATTCCTGGTTAATCTGGAACCTGACGGGAGGAGTTCATGGTGGATTGCATGTCACTGACGTGACCAATGCTTCAAGAACCATGTTGATGGACCTCGAGACCCTGCATTGGGACCAAGAATTGTTGGAAATTCTAAACCTCCCCGCGAGCATCATGCCAAAAATTGTCTCCAGTTCTGAGATTTACGGGTTTTGCCAAAACGTCCTTCCCCGCGTTCCCATTGCCGGAGACCTGGGTGATCAGCAAGCTGCACTTTTTGGTCAATGTTGTTTTGAAGCCGGTGAGGCAAAAAACACTTACGGAACCGGATGTTTTCTATTGATGAACACAGCATCCCAGATCGTTCACAGTACAAACGGCTTACTGACAACTGTTGGGTACAAACTTGGTTCTGATCCCGCAGTTTATTGTCTTGAAGGTTCAGTGGCTATCACAGGGGCCCTGGTGCAATGGCTGCGAGATAACCTGCAGATCATTGAAAAGTCGAGTGATATCGAGCCACTGGCAAGAACCGTTGGCGATAACGGTGATGTGTACTTTGTTCCAGCTTTTTCCGGTTTGTTTGCGCCATATTGGCGTTCTGATGCCCGTGGTGTGATCGTAGGACTGACAAGGTATGCCAACAAAGGACACATCGCCCGGGCAGCACTGGAGGCAACGGCCTACCAGACGCGTGAAGTCCTGGAAGCCATGGAAAAGGATTCCAACACAAAGCTCAAAACCTTAAAGGTGGATGGTGGAATGGTTGTAAATGAATTGTTAATGCAATTTCAATCGGATATCCTTGGTGTTCCAGTCGTTCGTCCGCGGATAACAGAAACCACTGCTCTCGGAGCAGCGTATGCTGCTGGTCTCGCGGTCGGTTTCTGGAAAAACACCGAAGAGCTCAGGTCAAATTGGGCAGTGGACAAAACATGGACCACCCAAATGGATGAGAAAACCAGCACGTTGTTCTTCACAAAGTGGAAAAAAGCAGTGCAGCGCACTTTGGACTGGTGCGATTGAATCACAACTTGGAATCGATTACTAAAATTCAATCATCGATCATCAGGTTGGTCTTGACCTGCCCATGTTGGATGGTAAAATAAAGGTTCGGCTCGGCTGAGCCAAATTTAAAATAGAGCGAGGGTAACCGGATTTCTGGTGAGAGGCGCTCGAAGGATAAATGAGATGGAAAAGTTCGAGATCAATGCAGTAAAAAGAACAGTCATTGGCAAGCAAGTAGGTGTTTTGCGCCGGGCAGGCAAATTACCGGGCGTCGTTTATGGTCATAAAATGGACCCTGTCGCGATCACCATGGAATTGAAAGAGGCAACCCGAGTGCTCAACAAGGCCACCTCTTCCAGCATCATCGTGATCAACCTTGAAGGCAAGGAAGTATCAACCTTGATCAGGGAAAAACAGATGGACTACTTGAAAAACCTGATCATCCATGCAGATTTTCAGGCTGTGTCTCTCACCGAAAAGATTCGCGCCGAGGTAGCTATTGAATTCACCGGTGTCGCTCCTGCTGTGAAAGACTTCAGTGGCATCGTAGTGGAAGGCGTCAATAAGATCGAAGTTGAAGCCCTACCCCAGAACCTGCCAGAACGCTTCATCATCGATATCTCCGTCCTGAAAGAGATTGGTGATTCACTGTTTGTCCGTGATATCCAGATTCCGCAGGGAGTTGAGGTGCTAACTCCTGTAGACGAAATGATTGTTCTGGTGACGGCTCCTGCTGCTGAAGAAGTCAGCGAGACTGCTCTTGAAGAAGGCGCTGCTGAACCTGAAGTCATTGAAAAAGGCAAGAAAGAAGAAGACGAAGATTAGTATTTCAAATGACACAAGAAACGAGAGACGGATTTTTTCCGTCTCTCGTTTTTATAACAAGTCGAGTACCTTTCGCGTCATTAGCGCTGTAAGTCCCCAGAGGTGTTCGCCGTTGTAATCCTGGTAATGGATCAGCCTGCGGAATGTGCCTGGTTCGTACTCATAATCACTTTCATACCAGTTTTTAACATTTCTCAACCAATCAACAGGAATCAATATGATCTTTTCCACTTCGTCCTGGTTAACGTTTAGTGTTAATGGCCACTCCATGATTCCCACCACCGGAAGGACGCAGAAGTTGGAAATTGTTGGCACCGGCTCAATCGCCCCGATTACTTTGATCTTTTCCTTCGGTACACCGATTTCTTCTAAGGTTTCTCTCAACGCTGTCTGAATCTGATCATCATCGTCAATTTCAACAGCCCCGCCAGGAAAAGAGATCTCGCCGCGGTGTTTTGCCACGCCGTTAGTACGCTTGGTAAACAACAGATGCCAATGCCCATCCAGGCAAACAAACGGAACCAGAACTGCAGCAGGCGTACGCTTGCCTGGTTCGATTCTACTGGCTGATTCTTCTGTCGCAAGCACCTGTCGCAGTTGATTTTCAAGGTTTTCAGAACAGATCGTCATTCCCCGCTCCATCTCGATCTGAAATCTCAGTTTCGTCATCCAGACCCACCATCCCCACTTCCTTGAGCAACTTCCAATCTGTATTGCTCCGGTCAATCTCAACTGGCCTGGCAAATATTAGGTACCCGGTGTGCGATATCATCCTGTCCGCTGGACGAAATCTTCGCGGTTCTGTCTTATAAAAACGGATCGAGAGGTCACAAACTTCAACAAACGCGAAATCATTCTGGCGTAGGGCAATGAGCAATGCCGTGACCTGGTTCATGGTTGGCAAAATGCAACCAAAATTTCCGCCTGGTTTCAAAGCTTCTCTAACCTTATCGAGGTAATCATAAGGGTTGGCAACATCCAGGAATAGTGCATCAACCCTTTTTTCGTCAAATCCCTCTTTGATGTCCCTAACCTTAAATTCCACCGGACCCAACATGCCCATTTTTTCCAATGATTTACGTGCCACCAATTGAGTGGATTCCTTCACCTCGTAGCTGTATACGTTTCCTGTGGAACCCACGGCATGAGCCAGCGCAGCAGTGAGCGATCCGCTTCCTGTTCCTGCTTCGATGACCCGCTTTCCAGGACCAATATCCATGTATATCAATATGTACCCAATCTCCTTCGGATACATGATTTGTGTTGCTCTTTTTGTTGTCCGCAACAGGTCAGTAAAGGTGGGTTGCAAAAGGAAGAATGGACTTCCATTGTGACTGAATATCTGCGTTCCCCAACGTTTTCCCACCAGGTCATCGTGCTTGATCACCCCGCGGTGGGTGTGCAGTTCTGCCCCAGGTTCAAGCTTGATAATGAACGATTTGTGACTCAATCCCACCAATTGAACCAGGTCTCCAATCCGTGCCTCAACGATTACCTGATTTTCCAAATTCTCAGCCTCTTCTTTTGGTAGTGTCCTGGCTCGCCATGCTCAACCAGTACCCCAGAAATAAAATAACCAGCGTGCCCATAATCGCAGCGCCAAGGTAGATTGGTCCCACGAGGACAAAGCGGAAGTCACTTAGTTTTCCCACCAGGTGGCCAATCCAAAAGCCGATCCAGGCGAAAATGTTGAATCCAATCAACCACTTCAGTCCTCCACCGCGCCAGAAATGAAAAGCACAACCAAAAATGGAGGCGATCAGGAAACCGAACAGGATAGAAGCAATCGTCATGGAACCTCCCTCACAAAATCCTTGATCACACCACTTCCGATGACTTTTTCGCCTTCGTAAAGTACTGCAAATTGTCCCGGAGTGGCATCACGTACTAACTGGTCAAATTCGATTTCAAATTCGCCATATTGATTTGTTTTAAGCATACCAGCTATTGGTTTTGCTTTGTACCTGACTTTGACTGAAAAGTTACAAGGGACGCTTGGTGCGACACCGCTAATCCAGTTCAAATCACCCAGAACGATCCTCTTACTTCCCAACTCGGATCGAGGTCCAATAAATATTTCGTTATTTTGAGGGTTCTTTTCCAAAACGTACATAGGTTCGGGAAACCCGGAGCCCAGCCCCTTGCGTTGACCAATAGTATAACCACTCAGGCCGGAATGCCTGCCAATTACCCTGCCCTGGCTGTCTTTGATCAAACCACCCACATTTGATTCAGGGGCATAGGACTGCAGAAAGCGCTCCTGAGTGACTCCGCCAAGGAAACAAAGGTCCTGCGATTCCTGCTCGGGAGTAATTCCGAAATTATACCTATGCGCTATTTCCCTGACCTGCGTTTTCATGATATCTCCCAGTGGTAAGATCGCGCGTGACAATTGTTGCTGGGTTAACCCTGCCAGCACATAGGATTGATCTTTTTGTTGGTCAACTCCCATAAAGAGTTCAAATTTACCGCTCTCGATAGTGAGAACCCGTGCGTAATGTCCCGTAGCCAGGTATTCCGCCCCCCGCTTGCTGGATTCTTCCCATAACGCTCCCCATTTGATGTGCTGGTTGCAGACAAAACAGGGGTTGGGAGTCGAACCATTCATTTGACTGGAAATAAAGTAATCGACAACTTTTTTCCGAAATACGGTTGACATGCCCACAATTTCGAATGGAATTCCGACTTTTTCAGCAGCCCTGGCAGCGCGTTCCTCCATTTCAAGCCGACGCAGCTTCGCTGCTTCCTGGTCTGGATCTGCATCCCACAAGCGCATCATGATCCCCATTACCTGGTATCCCTTGTCCACCAGCAAGGCAGCTGTCACGGAACTATCCACCCCGCCGCTCATGGCAACAGCCACAACGGGTTTTGTTCCACTCAATTTCGCATTCTTTCCTTTCATAAAATCCACTTTTTCACCAGGAAGATGATTATAGCATGTGGGTTATGCGGAAATGCTGCGAGGTAAAGGCTGATATAATATTTTTGTCAAACACTAAGTCAACAGGAGCCCGGGATGAATCAGAAAATCATTTTTGGAACAGACGGATGGCGCGGTGCAATTGCAGAGGATTATACATTTGCCAATGTACGCAGATGCACACAGGGTTTTGCTTCATACCTGCTGAACAAGGGGAAAAAGGGTCAATGGATCATTGTCGGGCACGACAAACGTTTTCTTTCCGAGTATTTTGCCCGGACTGCGGCCGAAGTGTTGGCAGGAAATGGGATTAATGTCTATCTAACTGAGGGTGCAACCCCTACCCCGGTAATAGCCTTTGCCGTGGTAGATAAACAGGCTGCAGGCGCCGTTAATATCACCGCATCTCACAACCCTGCTCCTGACAATGGATTTAAAGTCCGCAACGAACATGGCGGAGCGATTGACCCGGCTGGATTAAAGGAAATCGAGAGCCTCATACCTGAAACGGAAGAGGAAGCAAAGCGCATTCCTTATGCTGAAGCTGAATCAAAAGGAATGATCAAGATTTTCGATGCGTCGATTAATTACATCTCTCACCTGGCAGACCTCATTGACCTGGACCCCATCAAAAAATCCGGACTGACGGTCGTTGTGGATGCCATGTGGGGTAACGGAGCCGGATGGTTTACGCGCCTCCTCTCAGGTGGGAGAACCAGGGTGATAGAGATTCATGACCAGAGAAATCCGATTTTTCCAGAAATGAAACGACCTGAGCCGATTCAACCAAATATTGATGTCGGACTCCAGGCAACCATTGACCACAATGGCGACATCTTATTGATCACTGATGGAGACGCCGACCGCTGTGGCATTGGAGATGAGAATGGCAGGTTCATCAATCAATTGCAGGTCTACGCCCTCCTCGCCCTATACCTGCTTGAAATTCGCAAAGAGCGCGGTCCAATCGTTAAAACACTTTCCACCACCAGCATGCTCGAAAAACTCGGGAAACTATATGATGTACCCGTTCACGAGACCGGGGTTGGTTTCAAATACGTGGCTCCAAAAATGCTCGAAACCGAAGCCATGATCGGCGGCGAGGAATCAGGCGGTTATGCGTTTCGAGGTAACGTACCGGAGAGAGATGGCATCCTGGCGGGTCTTTACATGCTCGATTTCATGGTGAAAACCGGGAAAAAACCTTCGGGGTTGCTCTCAATGCTATTTGAGAAAGTTGGTGCTCACTATTACGACCGAGTAGATACCCCCTTCAAAGGCGATCGGGCAACCCGCGAAAAAATGATCCTGGATGCCAAACCTGCTACCATCGGCGGATTAAAGGTGCTCAGCCTGAACACTACCGATGGATTCAAGTTCAACCTGGAAGATGGCGGCTGGCTGTTGATTCGTTTCTCTGGAACAGAACCGATTATGCGAGTCTATTGTGAGACCACCCATAAACAAAACGTCCCGGATATTTTAAAGGACGGTCTAAAAATTGCTGGATTGGCTTAAGTGGAATTTATTGACACCCATTGCCATCTGAATTTTTCAAACTACCAGCATGATTTAGAAGCTGTAATCAATCGGGCGCTACAAAATGGTGTCAACAAGATCGTTGTTCCTGGAGTCGACCTAGAAACAAGCGCTCAGGCGGTGCAATTGGCGGACAAATATCCGCCAATTTTTGCTGCTGTAGGTGTTCACCCGAGCGATGTAAATTCATATAAAACTGACCAGACCCATGTACTCAAAGAATTGCTCAGTCACGAAAAAGTGGTCGCAATTGGCGAGATAGGATTAGATTACTATCACCGCAAAGATAACAAAGCGGACCAAAAATCCCTGTTGACGACCATGATCGATATCGCCATGACACACGGCAAACCTATGATTATTCATAGTCGGGAAGCATTGTATGACCTGGTCGATATTTTGCGGGTAATTTTCGGTAACGAGACCAACTGGTCGGCCAAAGGAATCTTCCACGCTTTCGAAGGAGATTATCGAGCGGCCGAGGAAGTTTACGAATTGGGTTTCCTGATTGGTGCCGGCGGACCGGTGACTTATACAAATGCGTCAATAAAACACGAACTATTTAGTAAAATAGGGTTAAAATGTATTGTTCTTGAAACTGACGGACCGTTTTTGTCACCTCAAAAGTTACGGGGTAAACGGAATGAACCGGGTAATTTACCTGTCATTGCACAAAAGATCGCTGAATTGCAGGATTGTGCCCTGACAGAAGTTGCCCAAAGCACTACAAGGAACGCAAATCTATTATTTGATTGGATTGTCTGAATTGCTTTCTAACAGTATTTCCCTCCCCTACGTCCAACAAGGACTAAAATCCGTTGAGAAGCTCATGCTTGCCCAGGCGGAGGATTACCATCCTGACCTAAAATCAGCCTTAACCGTAATCTTATCGTCCGGCGGAAAACGCATCCGCCCCACGATCATCCTTCTGGTCGGAAGCATGCTAAATGCCAGCAATGAATTGATCATTCCCATGGCTGCGGCAATAGAATTGCTGCACACCGCTACGCTGGTACACGATGACCTGATTGACGGATCCATTCTGCGTCGGGGAATCCCTACTTTGAATTCCAAGTGGTCCCCTGCTGCCACCGTTCTCACCGGCGATTTTGTCTTTGCAAGCGCGGCAGACATGGCAAACCGAACCAAATCCATCGAAGTAATGGGCATCTTTTCCAGAACATTAATGACAATCGTCAATGGAGAAGTAAACCAGCTGTTTTCCAGCAGATGTTCAACGGATATTGAAGATTACTACCGCAGAATTTATGCGAAAACAGCTTCTCTGTTTGAAACATCCACGCATTGCGCAGCAATAATCAGCGGTGTAGAAGACCGCCAGGTGGAGCTGCTGCGGAAGTTTGGTTACGAACTGGGCATGGCGTTCCAGGTGCTTGATGACATCCTTGATTACTCCGGTAATGAAAACACCATTGGCAAACCTGTCGGTGGAGACCTGCGGCAGGGTTTGATCACACTTCCGATGCTTTTCTACATCGAAGACCATCCGGAAGACCCTGCACTCAAGTCTTTGCTCGATGGCAATTGCGTTACTGATGAATCAGACATTGAGAAACTTGTTGCTGCGGTTATATCAAGCGATTCGATCAAGAAAGCCCAGAATGTGGCCGAGCAGTTTGTGGAACGAGCCGTAAAACTCATCGAGAAATTCCCTGATTCTGCTGAACGTGCTGCACTGATCGAGATTGCCCGCTATATTGTAGAAAGAAGGAAATAAAAAAGCCGCCCTAAGCGGCTGTTTGAGTGCGCTGGGAGGGACTTGAACCCTCACGCCTTGCGGCACATGGCCCTCAACCATGCCTGTCTGCCAATTCCAGCACCAGCGCAAACGCTCCGATATTATAACCGCCAATTTGAGGATGTCAAGCACGCATTATCCATGATCATTTATTAACAGGAGTTGACTGAATGACGATCGCATTAGACGCAATGGGAAGCGATGATTATCCTGCACCTGAGATCCTGGCAGCTGCCGAGTTAGGAAAAGCAGGTGAAAATGTAATACTCGTCGGGAAAATGGATCTTATTGAAACCAGGTGCAAAGAACTCGCAATTGATTTTCGCAATTTGAACATCGTGGATGCTCCCGACGTAGTTGAAATGACAGACAAACCGGTGGAGTCGTTCAAGAAAAAACCAAATAATTCCATGGCTGTTGGGCTCAACCTGGTTAAAGAGGGGAAGGCAGAGGCGTTTGTCACTGCTGGTAATACCGGGGCCGCCTTTTTCAATGCTGTGACCATCCTCAGGAGGTTACCCAATATATCCCGCCCTGCCCTCGCAGCTATCATACCGGTCAGGAATGGCAAGTGCGTGTTCATGGATACCGGTGCAAATGCTGACTGCAGACCTGAGTTCTTGCTCGAGTTTGCGGTGATGGGCAGCGTTTATGCCGGAAAAGCCTTCAATCTTAAATCCCCCAAAGTTGGATTGCTCTCGAACGGAGAGGAAGCAGGCAAAGGCAGTCAGCTCGTCAAAGATGCCTATCCTTTGATTCAAAACAGCGGATTGGATTTTTATGGTAACGTGGAACCCAAAGAGGTTTTCTCCGGGTCGGTGAACTGTGTAGTTACTGATGGTTTTTCCGGTAATGTTTTTATCAAGACGAGTGAATCCGTGGCAAAACTCATCATTGAAACACTAAGAACCCAAATCTCCTCAAGATTCTTGAACAAAATTGGTTATCTCCTGGCAAAACCTGCCTTTAGTCAACTAAAAAAGATGTTGGATCCCTCGGAAACAGGCGCAGCATTATTGCTGGGTGTAAATGGGCTGGTGTTCATTGGCCATGGACGATCCGATTCCCGCGCGCTCGTCTCTGCGGTAAAACTTGCCCGCCGCTCCATTGATTCCGGATTGCTCGGCAGCTTGAAGAGCGAAATTCAATCCAGACTATCTCAACCCATATCCAAAGAAAACGAATAGAGGATGAAGCATGAAGGTAATCTCTAACGACAAACTGATCAAACGCAACGGAAGGATTGGAAACATTACCTCCTTGTTGAGCCTTGCAGTATTGGGAGGTGGAATGATCCTATCCTTTTCAAAGAATGCAGAAAAATATCTGCCTTATACATTTGGAGCCTTGATCCTTGGCTTTCTAATGTTCCAGATCGGTAACTTTTACATGTCAAAGTGGGGAAAGTCTCCCCGGCCAGACCAAAAGCTAACTGCAGCTTTGAAAGGTCTTGATGACAAATACACGCTGTACCATTACACAACCCCCGTATCTCACCTGTTGGTCGGTCCGTCTGGAGTGCTGGGGCTTGTCCCACTGCAGCAGGCTGGTGAGATCATCTTTGATGAAAACCACAACCGATGGAAGCAAAAGGGAGGAAATTTCTTTCTTAAGACTTTTGGTGGTGAAAACATTGGCCGTCCAGAAAATGAAGTCCGCTATACCATCACAGACATCTCCAAACTGCTAAAACAAAAATCCATCGACATTACTCCGTTCGAACCTGAAGCCATCCTGGTATTTACAAACGAAAAGGCAACCATCTCTGCAGAAGGTAGTCCAATACCGGCAATTAGTGGAACCAAGATCAAGGAGTTTCTGAGGAAACGGGCGAAAGAAAAGCAATTCCCGCTGGAGTTGATTAAGCAGTTGGAAGAAAAGTTGGCTTAGAAAATGAAGAAGGTGGCTCAGCTACCTTCTTTTTTACGCCTGATCGGTTTTTCCCTTGAACCGCTCACCAGTTCCTTTAATCGGTTCACTTCTTCTGTTGTCAGGCTCCTGAACTCACCAGTTTTCAGATTACCGAGACGTAATGTTCCAATTCGAGTTCTGACCAATTTTACAACAAACAGACCTGTTACTTTGGCCATTTCGCGGATTTGGCGTTTGTAACCTTCTTTCAGGACAACACGAATCCAGGCACCTTTCCCTGAGGCGGAATCCACCTCCACGATGGCGGGAGAGGTCCGATGACCGTCTTCCAGTACCACGCCCCTGCGCCAGATTGCGATCTGTTTATCGTCCGGATGAGATGCCACAAGCACCCGGTATTCCTTTTCATGTTGATACCGGGGATGCGTCAACCTGTTGAGCAACTCTCCATCATTGGTCAGGAGTACCAGTCCTTCGCTTTCAAAGTCCAGGCGACCCACAACTGCCAATTCCTGGCCATTATCAACCAGCTCAAACACCGTTCGCCTGGTATCTCCTTCTACCCTGTCGCACAACACGAACCTGGGTTTATTTAACGCAATATAGCGTGCTTGTTTCAACTGAGGGATCGGAGACCCGTCCACCAGAATGCGGTCTGTTGCTGCATCTGCCTTCTGTCCCAGGATCACTTTCTTCCCGTTAACCATTACCCTGCCCTGTTCTATCAATTCTTCACAGGACCTGCGTGAACCAAACCCGGCGCGGGCAAGTATCTTTTGAACTCTCTCTTCAGCCATTCATTAATCCTTTAATAATCCGTTCTTCTGTTGGTTTGGTTCCTCAATTTCATACGCCGGAAGTTCATCCAGCGAATTCAAACCAAAATGCTGGAGAAAATCTATCGTGGTCGAAAACAGGATCGGTCTCCCGGGTCCATCAGCCCGTCCAACCTCCTGGATGAGTCCACGGGAAAGCAGGCTTCTGATCACTCCATCACTACTCACTCCGCGAATATTCTCTATCCCTGGTCGGGTGATTGGTTGGCGATATGCAATGATCGCCATGGTTTCAATTGCTGCCCTGCTCAACCTTGTGGTTAATTCCAATCCAAGGAACTTTTCCACATCCTGCGCAAATGCTGCGGAACTCGTCAGTTGATACTTACCGCTGTATGCCTGAAGGGAAATGCCACGGTCTGCGTAATGGCTCCTCAATTCTTCCAGGTGTAATTCCACATCTTTTATGGAAAGGTTTAGAGTCTCTGCGATTTGAGAAGGAGTCACCGGAATGGAAGCCACGAACAGGAGTGCTTCAATCCGTGCTGAAGCATCCATAAGCGGGTTCGGTTGGTCGATTTCACTCATGCTATAATAACCAGGTTAAACAATTTGTCCCATTATAACCCAAGCTGATTGGCATTTTATACGGGTTACCGGGATTCACCTAAATATAATTGTGCTGTGGAGGCATGTAATGAGAGTATTAATCACAGGAGCTGCTGGATTCCTTGGCTCGCATCTATGTGACCTGCTGTTAACGAACGGTCACTCTGTCATAGGAATGGACAACTTTGTTACCGGCAGCCCGGATAATTTGACCCATCTGGCAGGAAATGAAAATTTTTCCTTCATAAAGCACGACGTGTCTAATTACATCTTTGTCCCCGGAAAAGTGGATGCCGTACTACATTTCGCCTCGCCCGCAAGCCCGAACCCGGCATCACCCTTTAGTTATCCGAGCCTGCCAATCCAAACGATGAAGGCTGGTGCCATGGGCACTCACAACACACTGGGGGTTGCCAAAGCCAATAATGCCAGGTTCCTGCTTGCCTCCACCAGCGAAATCTATGGAGATCCCCAGGTTCATCCCCAGGACGAATCCTATTGGGGGCACGCCGATCCAATCGGGTTTCGCTCTGTCTACGACGAAGCCAAGCGATTTGCTGAAGCCATGACCATGGCTTACCATCGTTTCCATGGTGTGGATACCCGTATTGTGCGCATTTTCAACACCTACGGTCCTCGGATGCGCATTGACGACGGTAGAGTGGTCCCTAACTTTATTGACCAGGCTTTGAAAAATGAACCACTCACTGTGTATGGAGATGGTCTTCAAACCCGAAGTTTTTGCTATGTACAGGATCTCATCGAAGGAATTTATAAACTGTTATTGTCTGATGAACATTATCCGGTCAACATTGGTAACCCGGCTGAAATCTCAATCCTTGAGTTTGCCAAACGCATCAACGAGCTGATTGGTAACCGGGCGGGCATCACCTACAAGGCGGACAAACGGCTGGGAGATGATCCACAACGGCGTCAACCGGACATTACCAGGGCGAAAGAGATACTCAATTGGGAACCAAAAGTGAGACTTGAGGATGGGTTAAAAGCCACGATCGATTATTTCCAATCAAAGCAATCAATGAATGAGTAACCCAAATCAAAAATTAGATCTCAAACGATTTTTCCGCTTCGGGGTAGTCGGCGCGGTCGGTTCTGTCATTGATTTTGGTGTTTTCAACCTCCTGGCATCCGGACTGGGATTGTCTGCAGTTCTATCCAGCGTCATTTCCTTTTCCCTGGCAGTGGTCAACAACTTCATATGGAACCGGGTTTGGACATTCCCGGAAACACGTCATCAGCCCGTTGCAAAGCAATTGACACAGTTCGTTATTGTCAGCCTTGCCGGGCTGGCCATCCGCACGCCGTTGTTTGCCTGGTTGGAAAAGCTGCTCATCCCCCTGGCAGGGAAACATACACCGAACCTGTTAACCCCAACTATTGTTGGACACAACCTTGCGCTCGCTATTGTAATAGGCGTGGTGATGCTCTGGAATTATTTCGCCAACAAGTACTGGACTTTCCGGACCCCCACAACAATAATGGAGGAGAGCGATGAATCATAGAGACCGCATGCAGGCTTGCATTTCCGGCTCAGCTGTGGATCGTCCTCCAGTTGCCTTGTGGCGCCACTTCCCTATCGATGACCAGGACCCTGCGACACTCTCACGATCCATCATTCACTTTCAGCAAACTTATGATTTTGATTTTGTGAAGATCACCCCGGCATCCTCCTATTGTCTTCTGGATTATGGGGTAACCGATGAATGGCGCGGAAACCCTGAAGGCACACGGGACTATACCTGCCGACCCATCAAGGGACCGGGTGACTGGCTGAAATTGCCCAGGATCTCCCCCACAGAGGGAAACCTGGCAGCAACACTGGAAGCGATTCGCCAGGTTCGCGCAGTGGTTGAATCCCACACCCCGGTGATCCAGACGATTTTTGATCCCATGTCGCAGGCTAAAAACCTTGCGGGCAACGACACCCTATTGGCGCACATGCGGAATTACCCTGCTGAGCTCATGAGTGGATTGAACCGGATTGCGGAGAATACACTTGGAATTGTCAGGGAATGTAACAAGCTGGGTATTGATGGCATCTTTTTTGCCATCCAACACGGTCAATCTCACCTGCTCAATGAATCGGAACTTGAAAAGTACGTCATTGAGCCAGACAAGGAGATTTTGGGTGCAGCCAAAGGTCTTTGGATGAACCTGCTGCACTTGCACGGAAAGAATGTTTATTTTCGTGAACTCAGCCAACTGCCCGCGTCCATAGTCAACTGGCACGACCAGGAAACTCCGCCAAACCTGGCTGAAGGTAAAACTTGGTTCAAGGGAGCAGTGTGCGGCGGTATGAAACAGTGGAGTACTCTGGCCTATAAAAAACCGGCTGAGGTTGTCGAAGAAGCCCATAAAGCCATCAACTTGACTAATCGGAATCGTTTCATATTGGGTACAGGTTGTGTGCTGCCAATCATCGCACCCCATAGCAACATTTCCGCATTGAGGCAATCTGTTGAGGAGTCAGGCTAAAGTGAGCAATCCACGCATCATTGCCGGCAAAGCCAGGGGAATTCGGCTTAACCCCGTTCCCGGTGACAGCACCAGGCCAATCACTGACCGGGTCAAGGAAGCACTTTTCAACATCCTCGCACCGGATATTGTGGACTCGACCTTCCTGGATTTATTTGGCGGCACTGGTAGTGTGGGTATCGAAGCTCTGAGCCGCGGAGCAAAATTCTGCCTTTTCCTGGATCTGAACAGCAAAGCGGTTGCCACAATCAAGGAAAACCTGGTCAGGACCAAAACCACAGAATCTGCAAAGGTCATGCAAGCGGACGCTTTAAGATTTCTTGCCTCTCCATCAAATCATCAGTTTGACTACGTCTACATTGCCCCACCTCAGTACAAAGAGCTGTGGAAACAAGCCATCACCCTTCTCGATGAGAACCTGGCGGCCTTGTCAGAAGACGGCTGGGTGATCGTCCAAATTCACCCTATTGAGTATGCGGAAATGGAACTCAAGAATTTACAAGAATTCGACCAGCGTAAATATGGGTCCACGCTGCTGGTATTTTACGAACGCAAAGTGTAAAGATTACGAATGAAATGTAGCGATTCTCAGTCCATCGCTAGCGTACAGATATTTCCCAAAAAAAACTTCACCGGTCTTTTTGAATCGCAGTACCTGGCTGATTAGTTCCGGAATATCGTCCATTACCTTGTTTGCATCCACTCGGTCAACTGGAACCCATTGAAGAGGTCCTTCGTCTGAACCATGTGGCTCACCGGTGATCTTCTCCCCGGTGAAAACAAACAGCAATATCCCTTGATTCTCTTCCACATCGATCATGATGGTTCCCGCCAGTTGTAGATCCTCGCAGGAAATGTCTGCTTCCTCGGCTAATTCACGGCGGGCACCAGAAAGGACATCCTCAGATCTTTCCAGGTGTCCACCCAATCCATTCAAATACCCGGGGTTGATCTTTTTTGTTTCCGCGCCTTTTTGTAATAACACCAACTCGTCACGGAAGATAAAGATAATTGTGCGTGGAACCACCTGGTAACGGCCTTGAATTATCACCTGCGGGTTGTTTGGCATGCTGAATCCCAAATAACAGCTATTAACTCAGGAACATGGGAATTCCCATGAAATCACGGATCTTTGGCAGGTAATGTTCGATATCATAAAAACTGGCAATGTCCACGCGTTTTTGGCCTGCAAGCACCATGTTTATAGGAACTGTGGTGTATTTTCCACCGTGTAAAGCTACCAGTTTCCCGGTCTCATTGCGTTTGATCAATTGCACAGCCAGGTTGCCAAAGGACATGGCAACCATACGGTCCAGTGAATCCGGAGCGCCTGAGCGCATAAGGTATCCCAATTGCTGATACATGATGTCCTGGCCGGTAATGCGTTTCAACTCAGCAGCGGTTTGTTCTCCGACGCCGCCCAACTTACGGTGACCGTACGCATCCGCTTCCCCGGTTTCCACCACGAGACCGCCTTCCATGATTGCCCCTTCACTGATGGTCATCATGCAATAATTGGAAGCGTTGTTACGTTTATCCTCGATCAGGAAGTTCGCCAGTTTCTCTATGTTGAACGGCACTTCAGAAATAATCGCCCGATCCACATAACTGAGATATGCAGAGATCAGGCTCGTTTCACCCGAATTCCTTCCGAAGAGTTCAACGATACCGATGCGCTCGTGTGACCCCACACTTGTACGCATATTTGTAATGAAGTCCACGCTCCTGGTCACCGCGGTGGAAAACCCGATACAGTAATCCGTACCGAATACATCGTTATCCATTGTTTTTGGAATGCCAACTATCGGAAATCCCTCTTTGTTGAGTCTTACTGAAAAACTAAGAGTGTCGTCACCACCGATTGAAACCAGTGTGTCAATTCCCAAGTGTTCCAGTACTTTAAGAATGTAATCGGTATAATCCATCGTCCCGTTTTCATCCAGCTTTTTTCCATAACTTGAGTTCTTCAGAAAATCCGGGATGTCAGCTGGTTTTACCTTTTGCGGGTTGGTGCGGGATGTGTGCAGAAAAGTGCCTCCCGTTCGATCAACCGTGCGCACGTCCTCTTTCGTCAGATTCCTGACGTAATAATCATGTGTTGAAGGTTCGTCCAGGTTGTATTTAAGAAGTCCAGCCCAGCCTCTTCTGATGCCGACCATCTTGTAACCATTTTCAAACGCGTTGATCGCTACAGATTTGATCGCAGGGTTCAAACCAGGGACATCACCGCCACCAGTTAATATTCCAATTGTCTTCGTCATATTGAACTCCTTACCAAACTTCAGATATCCAGAAAAATCACTTCGCTTTACAGACCATGTCTGAACTTTATCGCAAACTGGGCAAGTATAGCATAATGATATTTATTTGTGCGGAAAATAATTCTCAATGCAACGAATTGTCGGTCATTTTTGCCGTGTGCACTACCCACCAACGTGACCAATACAACATAATAACGATCATCAATGGAAAAACGAATCCTGAGTAGACCTGGTAAACTTCCCCGGAAATAGCTGCAAAAAAGAAATCTGAAAGAACCCAGCCCAATAGTAAAACGCTGGTGATCAACATCGCAATAACTGGTAATGAATTATTCTTCCAGCGAGCTTGCAGGAGGCTGAGGGCAAGCAAGAAACCCGGCAAGCAAAGGATCGCTGCTTCTGCCGGTTGGCGAACCCCTATCCAGGAGGTCAGTGCCAGGGTGATGGCAGCCAACCAGTAAAACCGCTGATTACTGGTTACTCTCACAAAAAACCATTCAATAACAAGAATTACGATAACCAAAATATTCTTAACAACCACAAACCTGGTGTTTAATTCAGAAAATAACGATTGGTCCTCTGTCGGAATGGATAGTACGGGATTGTTAGCTCCGAACAAAAGAAGACTCTTAAAATACTGGATCGGCCATTCAGGGATCAAGAGCATGGAAAAGCCCATTAGCAGAATGAACGACCCGAGGAACCAATACAACAACCCCGTTCTCTGGTTAATAACGGACCAGATCAGAAAAAACAATACCAATGGGTAAGCCCAATCAGGCTTAAATAACGAGAATGCAAGAGCAAGTCCAGCGGCTTCATCCTGCTTCCTGCCGAATAACATAATGGCAAGAACCATGCAGAGTAGACTAAAGATTCCCATGTTTCCAGACGCCAGCGCAGTGAAAGATGGAGCTGAAAACAAGCTGTACATCACAACCAAAAGGACAATTATTAAGGGTTTTCTCCCCCCCGTCAAATGGAACGCAACGTACCCGGCACCGAACAGGCAAAACTCAAGAATCGTCATCCACAAAGCACGCGCGACATTCACATCCTTGATCAACCCGAGCGGAATATAAATGAGCAGTGCAAACAGGGGTGCCAGGAACCGATTTGTACTTTCTTCAACAGGGATAGCTTCAGCGGTTGTTAAGTCGGTTTCACCGATCTCTACATCACGATAGGGACTGATCCCCTGGCTTAAGAAATCCCGTGCCCCCTGCCAGTGCACCTGAAAATCAAATCCGGATGTCGAATCCCTCACAATTTGAAGATTGCCAAAAGTCAACCCTACTGCAATGGCAATTATTAACGCAGCTAGAAGGTATATGGAGGTAGTCTTATTAATAACGCCCACAATTCTCCAGAGACATTTGTGTCTATTATAACTGCTGTAACTGTCGTAAAAAAAAGACCTCTCACGAGGTCTTGAGTCGATCAAATTTGCTTGTGAAAAACCCTGTGGTTCTTATACGGCTCACCTCCAGCAGTGATCAGGTCCTTGCGCATTTGCACAGCAGTTTCAGCCACCTGGGTTAGCTCCCAATGTTCAAAGCCATAATTCTTGATCACTTTTTCCATTTCACTATATAAAAGTGCACTTCCGCCCCTACCCTGGTATTCAGGTAAGACGCCGGCCCCATTGAGAGCAACCCAATTGGTTTTTTTCATCGTACGGAGTAAATCAATGATGCCCGCCGGTGTGATCTTCCCGCCATGCCGTTTTAAAGCCTCAGAAACATCAGGAAAAGCGATCAGAAAGCCCACTATCTTTTCTTTGTACGAGATGATCTTAATCAACTTGGGATCGATCACTTCCATGAGATTTTTAATCAACATCTTCACTTCAGCCTTTGACAAAGGATAATACTCCCAATTATTGACGAAGACATTATTGTAAAGCTCACCGATCTTATCTCCATACTCCTTCAACATCTGGCGCTTGCTTGAAAACTCTAACACTTTAAAACTACCACGCTCGATAACCCGCCTTGCGACCTCATGAATTTTTTCCGGCAACGTGAACTTTTCCCTGTGGATGTAACAGGAGACAAAGTCCACTTCTTTCTCAAACCCGATCGTTTCCAGCAGCCTGGCATAATAAGGGAAGTTGTAGTTCATCATGGTCATCATCTGGTGGTGCTCAAATCCTTCCACCAGTACTCCGTAACCATCAAAGGCAGATAACCCCTTCGGACCAAGTATTTCGGTCAAGCCGTGCTCCCTGCACCAGGCAAATGCGGCCTCAAATAGCTTTTTGGCTACTTCCTGGTCGTCGATGCAATCGAACAGGTAAAACTGACCCTTCTGAACTTGATGGTACTCGTTGAATGGACGGTTGACAAACACTCCAATTCGACCTGCCATCTTCCCATCCTTGCGGGCAACGAAAAATTCACCATCAGAAAACTCATAAAAAGGATGTTTTTTCTTGTTTAACATCAGTTTTATGTCGTTTAAAAAGGGAGGACAGAATTGTGGGACGCCCCTGTAGAGATCAAACTGGAATTGGACAAAATCGTTTACGGCCGATTTCGAATCCAGGTTTACGCGCTCTATTGTGACCATTTTTACCTCGATCCAGACTGGAATAGGGTGAGTATACCTTAATTGGCTATTGAAACATTAATAGTGGCTTTCCTTTATAATTGACTAAAGGATCAATTTTTTGGATTGAGACTTTCAAAATAAGCTACTGGAGGTCATTGTGGACAAATTTACTATCTATGGAGGAACTCCTCTAAAAGGTGAAGTCACTCCTGGTGGTAATAAAAATGCCGCACTTCCCCTGATCGCTGCCTGTCTGCTCACCAGCGAGCCTGTCATATTGAAAAATGTGCCGGATATCCAGGACGTTCGCACCATGGGCAAATTGATCGAAAGCCTGGGTGTTTCGATAACCAAACTCGAACCAAATGTCTGGAAGATAGAAGCAAAGGAAGTACGACCAACTGACCTGGACCCTGACCTCTGCCGTAAGATTCGGGCGTCAATTCTGCTCGCAGGGCCAATGGCTGCGAGAACCGGGGAATTCCAACTCCCTCCGCCCGGGGGTGATGTAATCGGAAGAAGGCGGGTTGATACTCACATCTTAGCCTTGGAAAAACTCGGGGCGGTGGTTGAATTTGACCGAAGCTTTCGATTTCGATCCAATGGGTTAACCGGTGCCGAAATCCTGCTGGACGAAGCCAGCGTTACAGCCACCGAAAACGCGATCATGGCCTGCGTGTTGGCTAAAGGCCATTCTATCATCCGCAATGCCGCCAGTGAGCCGCACATTCAGGAATTGTGCCATTTTCTAAACAAACTTGGCGCAAAAATCGATAACATCGGCTCGAACACATTAAATATTGATGGCGTTGACCGCTTACACGGTGGTGAGTTTGAGATTGGTCCGGATTACCTTGAAGTGATCAGTTTTGTTGGCGCCGCCGTGGTCACCAAAGGAGATATCCTCATCCGCAAAGCGGGGAATGAGTACCTGGATATGATCCGCCTGGTACTTGGCAGGATCGGTGTCACCTGGGAGGAAAAAGGCAACGATCTCCACGTGCCCTCTGAGCAGCCACTGATCATTGAACCAGACCTGGGTGGTGCAATCCCGACGATCAATGTGATGCCCTGGCCGGCCTTTCCCACAGACCTGATGAGCATTGCCATTGTCATCGCCACGCAGTCCAAAGGCACAGTTTTGTTTCATGATTGGATGTACCCATCGAGGATGTTCTTTACTGACAAATTGGTAGGCATGGGTGCGCAGATCGTACTATGCGACCCTCACCGCTGCATCGTCCAGGGACCAACACCGCTTGCAGGGGAAAAGATGGAAAGCCCCGATATCCGCGCAGGAATGGCATTGGTGCTTGCTTCTTTATCAGCAAACGGGCGATCGATCATAAGAAATGTCAATCAAATTGACCGGGGATATGAAAGAGTAGATGAAAAGTTGCGCTTGTTGGGTGCAAACATCGAAAGAGGTTCAGAAGAATAGAAAAAGAGCTCATCTGGTTATCAGATGAGCTCTTCGTTTAGGCTTGTTTTATTACTTCGAGGAATTGATCAACAATATCCCGGATGTTTTTTTCCGGTAACGCCCCAACCTGGCGATGTACTATCTTGCCGCTCGAGATGAAGAGCATGGTTGGAATTCCCTGAACGCCATATTTCACCGCATTCTCAGAATGTTCATCAGTATTGACTTTGGCAACCAATACCTTGCCAGCGTATTCCTGCGCAATTTTGTCCAACACGGGTGCCACCATGCGGCATGGTCCGCACCACGGCGCCCAGAAATCTACAATTACTGGAAGGGTTGATTTGAGGACGGTATTTTCAAACGCCTGGTCAGTTACATGTACAGGTTCAGTGATCATATAATTTCTCCATTATTAATTTATCTTTTACTTAGAGCACAATTTTCAAAAAAAGTGACATTTTCTTTCTTACTTCCGTTTGTAATCCACAAAACGATAACCGACTCCCCTTTCAGTCAATATGTATTTAGGATTTGAAGGATCCTGTTCCAGTTTTTGCCTTAAATAATTAACGTACAGCCGAACGTAATGTGGTTCGTCCCTGTATTCGTAACCCCAGACCTTGGATAAAATCTGATCGTAAGTGAGCACCCAACCGGCGTTTTGCGCCAGGTGGTAAAGGAGCCGGTATTCTGTGGGTCGCAATTTTACCAGTTCGCCGTCAAGCCTGATCTCCCTACGTCCAAAATCCATTTTGAGATGTTCGTCAACCTCAATCACCCCTTCTTCGGAGTTCGCGGTGGATTCCGTTCGGCGCAAAACTGCTCGCACCCTGCTGACCAGCTCCCTCGGGCTGAAAGGTTTGGTCACGTAATCGTCAGCCCCAAGCTCCAGCCCATGTACGCGGTCGTCTTCTTCACTCTTGGCGGTTAGCATAATCACAGGCACCTGGCTTACCTCCCGTATGGTTTCAAGGACCTCAAATCCATCCATATCAGGCATCATCACATCCAGCAGGATTAAATCGGGCATTCGATCACGCAAGCTTTGGATTGCCTGCAATCCCCGATACGCTTCGATTACCTGGAAACCATCATGCTCCAGGTTGAGACGCACAAATCTCGCCATTCTTTCTTCGTCGTCGACAACTAGTATTGTTTTATTTCTGAGGGTTTCATCTGCCATTGTTTTTCTCTTATACCATTCCATCATTCAATGAGGTAATTCTGATGACAAAAGTATATCAAAATATTCCCCAAAGACCATTGTTGCGCAACTGAGTTCAGGATGGAAAGGAAACCAGCACCACACTAATGTTATCCGGTCCGCCCCTGGCATTTGCAGCATCGACAAGTGCTTTTGAAATCAAAATTGGATCATCAGGGGAGTTAACAAGCATGCTGAACTCGGATTCTGGGACCACACCCCATAAGCCATCACTGCACAATATCAGTTTGCCACCCGGGAGGATTTCAAACGAGGATGTGTCCACTGGGAACGGCTCTGGTTGACCGATTGCCCGCAATAACACATTTTTCTGTGGGTGGTTGAATGCTTCTTCTTCGGAAATCTCTTCGAGGTCCACCATGCGTTGAACGAGTGAATGGTCCTTGGTAAGACGCGTCATTCCACCATCTGCCGAGATCAGGTATCCCCGGCTATCCCCTACATGAGCGATGAACCCTTTCTCAGCAATCATGACACTGAGGACAAGAGTTGTTCCCCCTCCTGGTGCTGAACGAAGTACAACGCTTTGTGCCTCCTGCACTGCCTTCTCAAGGACACTTTTGATCTCATCATCCCTGATTCCATCTTGATCCTGTATCCATTTGAGGTATAGCTCTTGATAAACCACACGAACGGCTGCTCGGATCGCCACACCTGAAGCGATCTCACCATTTTTGTGTCCACCCATCCCATCCGCGATGATGCAAAATGCAAAAGGTAACCCCTGGCTCTTGTCTGCGATGACACTCGACATGGAATAGATAGCATCTTCGTTGTGATTTCTCTGCATCCCCACTGATTGACCGCTGCCAATGGTAAATTGTCCTGGATAAACTTTGGGAGTAACTTTTTCCTTGTGTTGGCTCCCGCGATAAATTGCCGGAATGGTTTGGTCATTTTGAAACTCAGGGCCTGACTGGCGTTTCCTGGAAAAGATTTTTGTGATCAGTGTAGTTTTCATTCCGCTCAATCTCCAAATCTAATTATTTCCCTTGGCCATTATACTAACGGGAAGATAATTACTATTCTACACCTCTTAAAACTCAGTTGGTGTAACATTCTTTCTGTAAAATGCTGAACCTTAACAAAAGTGGTGAGTCA
>CAYVTF010000024.1:0-30947 GCA_964454565.1 uncultured Anaerolinea sp.
TCGGCGGAGTGCTGCGTGCTGACCAGCACGGTATCCACGCGCACGGGCTTGCCGTAGGCGTATTCCACGGTCACCTGGCTTTTACCGTCGGGGTAGAGCCAGGGCAGGGTGCCGGCCTTGCGCACTTCCGCCAGGCGGCGGGTGAGCTTGTGCGCCAGGTAGATGGGCATGGGCATGAGGGCGGGGGTCTCGTCGCAGGCGTAACCGAACATCATACCCTGGTCGCCGGCGCCGATCTTCTCCAGCTCCTCTTCGGTGACCTCGCCGCCCTTGGCCTCGTAGGAGTTATCCACGCCGAGGGCAATATCGGGCGACTGGGAGGAGATGGCAGACATCACGCCGCAGGTGTTGCCGTCGAAACCTTTGGCGCTGCTGTCGTAGCCGATGCCCTTGACCACGTTGCGGATGAGGTCATCGAAGTTTACGAAGGCGGTGGTGGTGATTTCCCCCATGACCAGAACGAAGCCGGTCTTGGTGGCGGTCTCGCAGGCAACGCGCGAGCGGGGGTCCTGCGCCAGGCAGGCGTCGAGCACGGCGTCGGAGACCTGGTCGCAGAGCTTGTCGGGGTGCCCCTCGGTGACCGACTCGGAGGTGAACATGTAACTGGGACTTTCCATGAAAGAGCTTGAAGACATTGTAAGGTTCTCCTTTAAAAATGAAGTTGCCCCGGCGGTGATACTTTTGGGGGCAACGTTACTGTCGGCTGCCCTCCTATCTTCCAGATCTTTTACTGCCGGAATTGGCACCATAGTTCAGTTACCTGTTCCTGGTTGCCGAGGCTTCATCGGGCCGGTCCCTCCGCCTCTCTGGATAGAAGTGCCGTTTTGGGGCTATTTGATTGTGCACATTTTAGCACTGATGGAGGTGAAAGTCAACAAGACCAATTCTCGCGAAGACGCCAAGATGCAATGCTGGTAAAAACATCCAGCACAGGGGACGCAAAGAAGTTCAAGACCTGTTTTTAGTAAAACCGAAAACCGACAATCAAATACTTATTCTAGCACACTTGCCCTGGCTGCAAGTGCCAGGGAAGCCGCCATGCTGGTAAAAACATCCAGCACAGGCGGCTCAAAGAAGGTCAAGAACATATATTTGGTAAAAACAAAAACCAAATACTAGGAATTAAAGATTTAAGGTTTTCAAATAAAAAAAGGTTTTCTTGGCGGCTTTGCGTCTTTGCGTGCGTAAGATCTTAGGTTTTATCATAAATTGTTTTGATCTTCTTGGCGTTCTTTGCACTACTTAGCGCCTTTGCGAGAGAGTTCTAAGCGCTTTAGCGAGAGGCGAATCTCTTTTAACAATATAAGAATCGATCCTGGTTATTTAAATGGCTTCGCCATAAATATTGGAACCAGGATGATAGCTTCTTTATTTAAGATAAATCTTTTTTTATGAAGAAGCTATCAAAGTCTCTCGCAACACTTGTGTTTTCGAAGGTTGCCTGGGCTTCGGCGAGGACGTCTTTATCGCGGTAGCGTCGGGAGAGGTGGGTGAGCATGAGCTTGCCGGCGCCGATGCGTTTGGCGAACTCGGCTGCCTGGCGGGCGGTGAGATGCGCGAACTGATGCGCCATGTCGCGCTCCTCCTCGAGGTAGGTGCTTTCGAGGATCAGCCCGTCCACGCCCTGCAGCAGGGTCTCCAGGCTGGCGGTCTCGCCCAGGTCGCCGATGGCAGCCAGGCGCGTGCCGGCGCGGAAGTCACCGAGCACCATCTCGGGCGTGATCAGGCTTCCATCGGGCAGGGTGATACTTTCGCCGGAGACGAGTTTGCCGTATAGAGGTCCGGGCGGGATGCCGAGGGCTTGCGCCTTCTCCGCCTGGAAGGGGCGGCGGCCTTTCTCCTCGAAGAGGTAACCGAAGTTATCCGGTCCGCGGTGGTGCACCGTGAACGCGCTGACAGTGAAGTCGCCGCCATCAAAGATGAGACCGGGCTGAACCGGGATGAGCGAAATGGGCATGGGCGGCTGGGCTCCGCGCAGCACCACCCCGTGCACCAGGTCGTGCACGCGCTCCAGCGCCCCGGCGCCGCCGTAGATTTCCAGGCTGTCGATGCTCTCCCAGCGCATAAACGTGGAAAGCAGACCGCCGAGCCCGAGGATGTGGTCGAGGTGCCCGTGGGTGATGAGAATGCGGTTGAGGCGCTTGAAGCCGAGCCCCGACTGCAGGATCTGGCGCTGCGTGCCCTCCCCGCAATCCACCAGGAAGCGGAATTCATCGTGCGACACCATGTAGGCGGGCAGGTTGCGTTTGGGCGAAGGAGCGGAGGCGGAGGTGCCGAGGAAGATGATCTCAAACAAGGGGACGGTGTCCTTTCAAAGTGCTCCAATTGTACCTTATGGAGAGCGGAGAATCGAGAACCGGGAACCGAGAACCGGGAATGGTGATCAGTGATTAGTGAGTAGTGATAAGTAATCAGGAGAGCTAAGAGCTGCAAATGACCTGAGAATGGTTTTACCAAATTCGTGATATCAATGAAGTCCCTGCTCCCGAACTGCGTTCATGCCCATGGCGAAAGAGCATCGCCAGGGTGCACAGTTCGCAATCGCGGGATGCCAAAAAGGCTGGCAAAATTCGTGTAATTCGTGGATAAGATTTAAGGTTGTAAATGGTTTTTCTAATTAGACTAATTCGCGGTAATTAGCGGAAAAAGAAGTAGGTGAAGTGTTGCAAGGCGGGCAGTTGGGCTGTAAAATGAAAGAAAACATGCGGAGGGCAGCCATGGAATTTGAGAGCGTGAGCATCGAAAAACCGGAGGAGACCAACTTCATCCTTGGACAGGCGCATTTCATCAAGACGGTGGAAGATATGCACGAGCTGCTGGTGAGCAGCGTGCCGGGCATCAAATTCGGGCTGGCGTTCTGCGAGGCATCCGGCGCCTGCCTGGTGCGCTCCAGCGGCACCGACGGGGCGCTCACCGAGCTGGCGCGCAAGAACGCGCTGCGCATCGGGGCGGGGCACAGCTTCATCCTCTTCCTGGGCGACGGCTACTTCCCCATCAACGTGCTGAACGGCATCAAGAACCTGGCTGAAGTATGCAGCGTCTTCTGCGCCACGGCCAACTCCGCCGACGTGATCGTGTACGACAACGGCACCGGCCGCGGCATCATGGGCGTGGTGGAGGGGCAGAGCCCCAAGGGCATCGAGAGCGACGCCGACGTGAGATGGCGCACTGACTTTTTACGCAAGATTGGCTACAAGGCGGGCTGAGAATTCAAACCGCACCACATTTTGAAGGAGCACTACATGAAAAAACTTATCCCGCTATTGCTTGTGTTCGCCTTACTGTTGGGAGCCTGCGACCTGATCCCCCCGGGGCTGATCGAGAAACCCCTGAGCGACGCTGAAATGGCCACCAAGGTGGCGCAGTTGCTCTCCACCATGACCAATTCCAGCACCGAGATCGCCTTCCCGCCCACGGCCACCGTCACCACCGAAGCCGCCACGCAGGTGCCTCCCACGGCAACATTGGAACCCACCCAGCCGCCGGTTGAAACCACGGTGCCGCCGACCGAAGAGGGATCCACGCCGCAGCCCACCGAGCTGCCTGCCACGGAAACCCCGGCAGCCACGGCCACCACGGTGCCCGGCGACCCGGCTGCCAGGCTGGGCGCGCCCACCGGCAGCGATGTGCTGGATAGCTACGAGAAATGGCTGTGGCCGACCGATTCAGATGACTACCTGCAGGTGAAGTTCAAGGATGGTTCCCTCAACCTGACCGGGCTGACCAAGTACGTGGGTTGGCGCCTGCCCACCGTGGCACAGCAGATCAACTCATACATTGAAGCCACGGTCAATTCCGGCGAGTGCAAGGAAAAGGACAGCTACGGCATCATCTACCGCGTGCCCATCCTGGCCAAGCCCGAGCAGGGCTACCTGTTCGAGGTTACCTGCGACGGTTACTACCGCCTGTGGGAGTGGAACGGCAAGGCCAAACCCAAGGGCGTGGCCGAGAACCTGGTCAACTGGAAGAAATCGGAAGACGTGAAGACCGGCGCCAACCAGGTGAACCGCCTGGGCGTGATGGTGGTGGGCAAGAACATGAAGCTTTATATTAATGGTGTGCTGCAGGGCGAGGCGAATGACTCCACCTACGAGGCCGGCTTCTTCGGCGTGTTCGTGCGCTCCGCTGGCACCGAGAAGTACATGGTGAAGTTCGACGAGATCAAGTATTGGGAGAACCCGGCGCAATAGCCGCAGAGGGTGATCATCAGACGGAGCACTGCTAACGGGTGCTCCGTTTTGCATAACTGGTGTGCAGGCTGCGCGAAAACCAAAATCAGGCTAAAATCAGGAATCATGAAGCGAATCCATTATGGCGATAACCTGGAAATACTGCGCGGCCTGCCCGCGGAGAGCGTGGAGCTGATCTACATCGACCCGCCGTTCAACACCGGGCGTGTGCAGGCCCGCACCCAACTGCGCACACAGCGCTCCGAGACCGGCGACCGGGTGGGGTTCCAGGGCAGGAGCTACGAGACGGTGAAGCTGGGCTCCAGGGAATATAACGACCAGTTCGATGACTTCATGGCCTTCATCGAGCCGCGCCTGCAGGAAGCCCGGCGGTTGCTCAGCGCAAACGGCAGCCTGTATTTCCATATCGACTACCGCGAGGTGCACTACTGCAAGGTGCTTCTGGACGGCATCTTTGGACGGGAGAGCTTCCTGAACGAGATCATCTGGGCATACGACTACGGCGCGCGTACGCGCAAAAAGTGGCCAACCAAGCACGACAACATCCTGTGGTACGCAAAGGACCCCGGGAACTACATCTTCAACTACGAGGACATTGAGCGCATCCCCTACATGGCGCCCGGGCTGGTGGGTCCGGAAAAGGCGGCGCGCGGCAAGCTGCCCACTGATACCTGGTGGCACACGATTGTGCCCACCAACGGCAGCGAGAAGACCGGTTACCCCACGCAGAAACCGCTGGGGATCCTGCGGCGCATCATCGCGGCGTCGTCAAACCCCGGCGGCATGGTGCTGGATTTCTTCGCCGGCAGCGGCACCACCGGCGCGGCCTGCCTGGAGCTGGGGAGGGATTTCATCTTAATTGACAACAACCTGCAGGCGCTGGAGACCATGGCAAAACGGTTTGCGAACGTGCCTGGCTTGGAATGGGTGGGATATGACCCTGATCCGAAAGGAACACAATGAAAAAAGCGCCCATCCTCGAGTTCGATGAAGACCGTACGTCCATCCTCATGCCTGACCCCTTCAGGGTTGGCGTGGGCAGCCTGGTGCCGGCGCGCGGGGTTCTGTGCTTCTTCAAGGATGTGCTCGATGCATTATTGGAGGCGGGCGAGTTGACCGAGGTTGGGCATCTGCGTTCGGAGATGGGAAAACTCCCGGTGTATCGTTACGGCAGCGGCAGGGAAGCGGTCACCGTTTTTCATCCCTGCGTTGGCGCTCCGCTGGCAGCCGGGTTCCTGGAGGAATTGATCGCCAATGGCGTAACCAAATTCATCGTCTGCGGAGGCTGCGGCGTGCTGGACCGCAAGATCGACGCGGGGGCACCGTTCATCCTCACTTCAGCGGTGCGGGACGAGGGTACCTCTTATCACTACCTACCTCCCTCGCGCGAGGTCAAACCGCATCCGGCAGCCGTCCAGGCGCTGGAGGAGGCCTGCCGGGAGAGCGGCGTTGAATACCGGTTGGGAAAAACCTGGACAACGGATGCCTATTACCGTGAGACCCCCGGCAAGCGCATTGCCCGCCTGGCTGAAGGCTGCGAGGTGGTGGAGATGGAAGCTGCGGCTTTCTTCGCCGTGGCGCAGTTCCGCGAGGTCAAGTTGGGGCAGATCGTCTACGGCGGTGACCTGGTGGTGCCGGAAGGATGGGAAAGCCGCGGCTGGTCAAAGCGCGCAGAAGACCGCCGGCTGATGTTCGACCTGGCGGTGAAGGCGGTGCTCAAGCTGTAGGGTTTTCAGATCTTTCCGCGAATTAGCGCGAAATTGTCAAATTGGATTGAACCCTTTTATTAATTAGTAATTATCCCTACTCCGACCTCTGAGAGCGCGAACCTGCTCCGCGGCGTGGTAAGAGGAGCGCACCAGGGGGGCACTTTCCACCCAGCGGAAACCGATTGCCAGTCCAAACTGCTTCAGTTCAGCAAATTCTTCGAGGGTGTAGTACCGTTCAATTGGCAGGTGCTTGCGGCTGGGCTGCAGGTACTGACCGATGGTGAGAATGTCCACACCCCAGGCGCGCAGGTCGCGCATCACCGCTTTCACCTCGTCCATGGTTTCGCCCAGTCCGAGCATGATGCCGGATTTGGTCAGCACCTGTGGATCCATCGCCCTGGCGTTGCGCAGCACAGCCTCAGACCACTCGTAATGGTCCAGCGGCTGCACGAGTTTGAAGAGCGAGGGCACCGTCTCGACGTTGTGGTTGAGGATATCAGGGCGGGCATCCATGACGATCTTGAGCGCTTCAGCACTGCCCTTGAAATCCGGGATCAGCACTTCCACCGAACACTCCGGGCGCAGTTGGCGAATGCGGCGGATGACCGCGGCAAAGATGGGCGCGCCGCCGTCGCGGCGTTCGTCGCGGTTGACCGAGGTGATGACCGCGTGCTGCAATTCCATCACCTTCACCGCCTGGGCAACCCGCTCCGGTTCGGACCAATCCAGCGACTCCGGCCGACCGTGCTTGATATCGCAGAAGCGGCAGGCGCGGGTGCACACGTCACCGAGGATGAGGAAGGTGGCAGTACCGCTGCCCCAGCATTCGCCCATGTTCGGGCAGCCTGCCTCCTCGCAGACCGTGTGCAGGGCCTTGCGCTGCATCAACTCGTGCAGCTGCTCCACCATCTCCCCTGAAGGCGCGCGCACCTTGATCCAATCCGGGCGGCGTTTGGGCAATGTGTTAATGGTTTCGGGGTTGACGCGGTCTCGTGAAGTGGTCATGGCTTGTCTCCGTGGCAAATTATACCGTTTTTATCAAGTTGACGGTTTTCTTCCATGTTATACTGCCACAGAAGGGAAAAAGAGTATGCTCATTCTGGTATCCACCCCCATCGGCAACCTGGCAGACATTTCGCAACGCGCGCTGGCAACACTGGAATCAGCGGACGTGGTGGTGAGCGAGGACACGCGCAAGACCGGTTTCCTGCTGAGCCATTTCGGGATCAAAAAACCCCAAATCTCCTTTCGCGAAGATAACGAAAAGCGGGCTTTGCCAAAGGTGATGGAGTTCCTGGAACTGGGCAAAACGGTGGCACTGGTCACCGACGCGGGTACACCATCCATTTCTGACCCCGGTTTCATCCTGGTACGAAGCGCCCTGGAGCAGGGCATTCCTCTCTCTGCAATTCCCGGTCCGACCGCGCTGGTGATGGCGCTGGTGCTTTCCGGACTGGCGGTGCACAGCTTCACCTTCCGCGGATTCCCGCCGCGCAAGAGCGGCGCGCGGCAGCGCTGGCTCGAGGTCGACAGGGATTCACCGCACACGTTGGTTTTTTACGAAAGCCCCTACAGGTTGATCGATTTTCTCAACGACGCCATCACGGTCTACGGTGACCGCAAGTGCGCGGTGGCGAATGATCTGACCAAGAAGTTTGAGACCATGTACCGCGGTGTCCTTTCAGAAGTGATCGTGGAACTGCAAAAAGAACCCCTGCGTGGAGAGTATTCAGTTGTTATAGCCGGTGCGGAAAAGACTTAAGCCGTTAGCCACCTGGAAGCGGATTGAACCTGGTGTCCCGGTCGTAGTAATCTTCACTTTCAGCTTTCTTTAATCGAGCAACAGTCCAATAGGTAGCCGGGGTCATCAGGATCTCGACTGCGCACTTGAAGATGTAGTTGGTGACTACCAGCGTGAAAAACAGGCTCCAGGGAAAGACACCCACCAGGCAGGCGATGGAGATGAAGACCAGTGAGTCAACGCCTTCTCCCACGAGAGTGCTGCCGATGGTGCGCAGCCATAACCATTTGCCGTTGGTAGCCACTTTTAGCTTTGCCAGGACGATGGAGTTCATGAACTCACCAAAGAGGTATGCCAGCAAGCTCGCCAGCACAATGCCGCCGGAGCTGATACCACCGAGGACGTTATTATAGGCTGCCTGTCCGGTTTGCGCTGCCCAGGTGGCCTCGCCGGGCATGATGCGTACCAGCCAAAGGACAAAGGCGGTGAGTGCCAGGCAGGCAAAACCGACCCAGATCACACGGCGCGAGCGTTTGAACCCATATACCTCGGTGAGCACATCGCCAAAAATGTAGCTGATCGGAAAGAGGATCGTGCCGGCGTCAAACGCGAGGGGTATCTGAAAAATGGAGAAACCCCAGTCCACGATCTTGGCCGATGAGGCAATGTTGCTGACGATCAACACGGTTACGAATAAGGCCATCACAAGATCGAGATACTTGTATGTCCTGGAAAGGCTCTTAATTGAAGACTGTGCAGTCGGATTAATCATTAGCGAGCCTAGTATAATCGAAGAAAACCATTAATCGGAGTAGGAATGCACCGTTTTTTTGCAGGAGCAGGAGAGATCGTACAGGGTGAAGTTCACTTTTCTGCTGATGTGTCCAGGCAGATCACCCGGGTGCTCAGGTTGCAGCCCGGAAAAGAGGTGCAGGTGCTCGATAACCTGGGGAATGAATTCCTGGTAAGACTGACCGTTGTATCTGACGTTGCATGTATTGGTGAAATCATTGATCACAAGACCAGCAGTGTCGAAGCGAACGTGCGCCTGACGATGTTACTAAGCCTGACGCAACGCGAAAAATTTGAGTGGATGCTGCAGAAATGCACCGAGATTGGCGCAGCCGCATTCCTGCCGGTCATCACCAGCCGGTCGCTGGTGCAACAGCCTGGTGAGGTTTTAAGCAAGTATCCCCGTTGGCAGAAGATCATCCGTGAGGCTGCCGAACAAAGTGGACGCGGTCTGCTGCCGGAGTTATTGGCGCCACAATCTTTACAGGCAGCTCTTGCTTTTGGAAAAAGCGGTAATGAGTTATGCCTGGTTGCCTGGGAAGCAGAACATCGAATCACGTTGAAAGAAATTATCGTTGAAGATATCCAGAGGGTTGCGATGTTAATTGGACCGGAAGGCGGTTTAACCCAGGAGGAAATCCATCTTGCAGCTCAACAGGGTTATATCCCGATCTCCCTTGGACGAAGAATCCTGCGCATGGAAACAGCCGCGATTGTGGCGGCTGCGCTATTGATGAATAAGTTTGATTCGGATTAGAGCAGTCGGCGGGGAAGTAGATTTTTTAATCCTTTACCGGTAACTTTTCCGCAACCCAGACCAAGCCTGTCTTCGTTCAGGATGACCTGATATTTCGTAATTTCCACCCCGCTTAATGAATTGTCAAGGTTTTCCCCACTCAGCCAACTGGCTGCCGATTCCTGGTCGAGTACCACAACATTTCGCTGGCAGTCCCTGCCAAACCGGCTGATCCAGTCGTGGGCAGGCATGAACCCGTCCGGCATCTGCTCCCCGAGCAGCATTCCAGCGGACTGTACCGGAAGACCGTAAAACCGGGTGAGCAGTTGCAGGGGAAAGAGGAACATCTTTTCCGCCCGGCGAACCAGAACACGTTTGTTGTGTTCCATGTAATCCGCGAGTTCAAATCCATAGGTTTCAGTAAATGAACCGCAAAATTGGCGGGTTTCAGAAGCGCTCAGCTGGAAAAACCCCGCTTTGCCCATATCGTGGGCAGGCGGCGGACTGGTGGGCAGGTCCAGGCTGGATGTCTTCTGAAGCACACAGGCAAAGAATCCGGCGGTGTGATAGCGGTGAGGCCAGAGGCGGATCGTCCGGGCCATATCCTCTCCTGGGTATTCACCAAGGTTGGTTATGCCCGGAGCGGGGGTGGGCAGATGAACCTGTGCATCGAGCAGGAGAACCTGGCCGTTGAACCTGTTCAGGACGCTTGCCACCACTCCCTCATCTTCTTCCGGGAGGAGGGTGCAAGTGGAGTAAACCACCTCGCCGCCAACCCTGGCGGCCTGCAACGCGCTGGTGAGCAGTGCGAATTGCCTTTGCGCAAGTTGATGGCTTTCTTTTTCAGTCACAGGGCGGACGGCATGCGATTCCGAGGTGCGCAGACCCTGCATGCTGCAGGGAGCATCCAGCAACACCCGGTCGAAGGCTTCGGGGTACCAGGCACCAAAATTCTCCCCGGGGAAACGCGTTACCGCGGCGCACGTTGCCCCCCAATTTTGAAGAACGATGCGCAACGCCTGGATGCGTCCCTGGCTGGAATCATTGGCGATCACCAGACCGCGGTCCTGCAAGCGGCTTACCAGGTGGGTAGTTTTTCCGCCAGGCGATGCGGCCAGGTCGAGGCAGATTTCCTCATCCGCTAATTGTGAAAACAATTCAACAGGCAGCATGGAAGCAGCTTCCTGGATGTAATACAATCCCAACTTGTGTTCGAGCGCGTTGCTCACTGCTGGTCCATCTCCGATGGTCACCCGGAAGCCTGATGCGCAGAAAGGGATCGTTTCCAACTTCCAGCCAAACTTTGAAGCCAATTGGGTTGTGAACGTATGCCCGGTTTTCAGGGGATTCAACCGGATGGCAGGAGGCAAGGCTTGGTCCATCTCTGTCAGTAGGGCGGAAAATTCACCGCTTGTCAGGTACGGCCTAAAGGCTTCCACATCGATAGCTGATGGGGGAGGTGTTGACCGTGTGGGTGTAGTTTTTGGATGTTTGCGTTTCATGTGGATTTCCTGATGCAGAAAACAATTTCGGACTCGAAAATCAACTCCTGTATGTTCCAGTTGGTTCCGCTGACAGCGTGCTCAATCAGCCTGCGGTCCTGGTCGACCTTGGAGTGACGCCATGTTAGGCTGAGTGTGGGGAGCGAAACAAGCAGGTATTTAACATTGAGAGCAGTAAAAAAATCCCGATTGCATCCCTTATGCCGCTGGTCAAAGCGATGGGCTTCCTTGAAGAAGAAAGCCACATCAGCAATATCTTGAGGAGGATTAACAAGGATATCTGCGTGAAATGCCTGACCTGCCTGATGAATGGCCTTGAAAAAGGCATTGATCAATTCCACCCGGGGCAGGTGCAGGTCATAAGCATGGTAATCCGTATTCGGGGCAAGTCCCATCCAGGGAATGGCGAAAGGGTTGAGACCACAGGCAAGGTCGAGTATCGAGCGGGGTTTACCTGAGACCGCAAATATGCTCTCGTAGAAGGCTCCCACAATTGGCAGGCGTTCACGGGTGGAGGCGTGGGAGTTGAGCACCTCGGTACAAAAGTCCTCCAATTCTCCTGATTCTCTGCTTCCTGCAATTTCCGGCAACCACTGCATCATCCTGGAATAATCGGGGTCACCCAGGTAGGGTGCTACAAGATTGTGAAGTTTCTGCCGCACGATCTGCTCCAGATCAACCGGGTCAGGGTGTGCCTGCCTGTTTTGTTCGATCAGGTTTGTAATGGTTTCCGAGGGTATGTTCAGCAGGCGGTACTTGCGCGCCAATCTGAGTTTCGAAACCAGTTCGTGCGTGAATTCTGGAGAAAGTGAAGAGGTTTTTTTTGCCATTACTTTAAACTACTTTTGCACCAGGAACACAAGCTCACCCGGAAAATCAAAACGGGTCACTTTCCAGGGAAACGCACTGATGAGTTCTTGAAAATGATTTTCGTAATTCTGTACCATGCCCTTGGATTTTCCGCCCAGGCTGCGGGCAGGGAACGAAACCAGAATATTGGGAGAAGTGACGCTTGATAAGATCCTGGCTCCGGCGTCTTTATCGGCCTGTTCGAGGCAAGGGATGGTTTTGAGGATCAGGGTAAGCTGGGCTTCAACAGGAGGAACACCCCGGGTGAGGTCGAAATTTACTGATTCACCGCGAATGTGAAATTTCCCAAAAAAGATCGACAGATAATCTTTCAGATCCTCGTAGATATCGACAGCGGTGTACCTGCACTCATGCGCCAGACCCATCCAGGGGATCGTCAGCGGGTTCAAACCGCAGGCTAGGTCAATAATTGACTCCACAGGTTGGATGGGAGCGAGCGCTTCGGCATAAAAACGGGAAAGGATGGGGATCCTTTCACGTGTGGAGGCATGGGCTGGCAGGCAGCGCAGTATGAACTCACGAACACGCGGGTCATCCAGGTCAGCAGGTAGGTTTTGCAGTTCTTTGGTCCAGAGAGCATACGGGATGGCCGATTCCTGGTATGCAGCGCCTACCTGGTGAAGTTTATTGCGTGTAGCTTTTACGGCTTCTTTGAGATTTCGCCGTTTTTCAAGTTCCCTAGACCCGACGTTCCTGATCAATACGGCCGAAATGTGCCTGTACTTGCTGCCACTTCTCACCAGGCTCACAAGTTGATCGAGCAAGTCATCCTGCGCCATGGCGCCCCCGTTTACGGATGCGTTCGGTCAACTGCACCATGAATCGCAGGTTATGTAATGTGGCCAGGCGCATAAAGAGGGTATCACCCTGCTTGAACAGGTGATGGAGGTATCCCATTGAATAGTGCCTGCAACAGGGACAGTCGCAGTATTGGCTGATGGGGCTATCGGCACGGATGTTTTCCTCATCGTTGATGTAACGGTATTTGAGCCATTTCCCCGTCAATCCATAATCCTTGCCTTCATCAGGGTTGAGGAATGTGTACAACCGCCCGTGGCGGGCGTCACGGGTGGGCATGGCGCTGTCAAAGATGTCGTAACCGAGGTCGAAACAGGCGAGGACGTTCTCTGGGTGACCCACCCCCAGGGCATGCAGGGGGAATTCCTCCGGAATGACCTGGCGAGTGTAGCCAATGATCTCTGTAAGGAGCTGGTTCTGGTCATCCAGCGGCCAGCCGCCAAACCCGTAGCCATCAAAGCCGATTTCGAGCAACGCCTCAGCACAGCGTGAGCGCAGGTCTTTAAACCCGCCGCCCTGCACAACAGCGAAGAGCCGTGGAAGATCGCTGTCGGACAGTTTTTTCTGATTTACCAGCTTGAGAAATTCGCGTTTACTTTTCCGGGCCCAGGCGATGGTGCGGTCTACAGACTCGGCCTGGGCTTCGTAGTTCTCATTAACGTGGGTGCAGTCGTCCAGGCAGATGACTACATCAGAACCATACCCGATCTGAAGCTGGACCGATTTTTCGGGTGTGAGTTGATATTTGCGGTTGCTGCCTTCGGGAGCAAAGGAAATGCCTTTTTCGTGGATCTGACCGAACCTGGGGTTCTGGCGGATAAGCGAATATGCCTGGAATCCGCCTGAATCGGTGACGATTGGCCGCTGCCAGCCGGTCATTTTATGCAAGCCGCCGAGCGACTGGATTGTGCTGGAACCCGGACGCTGCATCAGGTGGAAGGTGTTCATCACCAGCCCTTCCACGCCGCAACCCTCAAGGTCCTGGGCGTCCACTGAACGGACTACCCCGAAAGTGGCATCGGGCAGGAAGACGGGGGAGTGAAGCTGACCCCTGCGGTAACTGAACACACGGTCAGTCATGCGCGTTTCAACCTTAATGCCGACCAGTCTTCATCGATGGCGATTATGGACACCCCGGTCCAGCCGCGTGCTTGTGCAGCGGAATTGATGGTGTCGCGATTGACGTCGCCCTTGATCTTTGAAGATAGCTTGGGATAAGCGACCCAAAGGATGGCCCCGGGTTGCAACAGCACGTCAACTTCATCTAAAAAACTCATGAATTCTTCCATTTTGCGGATGAATACCTGGACGATGAATGCAGGACTTCTTTCGAGTAGAATTTTTGTGTTTTCAGGAATTGCACCGGCACATTCCAGGTAACCCGGAGGTGGATTGAGTACAAGGAGTGACCTGCCGGATTTCAGCTGCAATTTCTCGAAAATCGTTTTTTCAGACATCGGTGCTTTTATCCTTCCTGCTCCGAGCAAGTGCGCTATGATAGGATGCACAAATCAGGTCACTTAGGGCTTGAGTATTCAGTTGATCAGGAGAGGTGATCAGAACGACCTTGTGCAATTTGCCGCTGCCTTCGAGAAGTTGGTCTGGGTCTGCGAGTTGACTGCCATAGGGGATACCCAGCTTGACGCCTTTTTGAGAGGGGATAATTGTGAAGGCAATACCTTTCATGCCGGGTCCGACGCGGTAAGCCAGTATGCTTGAAGTCAGGTCAATTTCTTCAACGAGATTCGGGAATTTTTGCAACAAAAAATCACGCAGCGATAGCATCAACGCTGAGACTTCGTGCGGGTACCCGGAGGTGAGTATATTAAGGGGCATACCCTTATTATAAAGGCATGCCCCTTGAAATTCAGAAGTAGTCAACGATTACGCTGGTTTACGTGTTTCAGGGACCTTGCGCAGCGCCCAGGCAGAAAGGAGCATCAGCAGGGCGGAAACGGCGAACAACGCGGTCCAACCCCACCACTCGCCCGGAGCGGCATTGTTGAGAATGTCAGTCATTGGGCCTTCCAGGCGGGCAACTGCTGCCGAGCCGGCAGTAGCGATATTGGTGAGACCAATGTATTTGCCAGTTTCACCCGCAGGAGCCATTTCATTAGCCAGCGCCCAGTTGACGCTGAGAAAAATTCCCAAGCCTACGCCCATGATGGAGCCGAAGAAGATCAACTGGAATGGTGTTTTCGCAAAAATGAGCAACACAGCCCCAAAAGCCCCAATGAAAGAAGAAAGTGTTTGCAAACGTTTGCGTCCGATGCGGTCGCTAAGCTTGCCTGCCACCAGGCTGAAGATGATGAGAACCACCACGAAGGAGCCCATGACAACCTGGGTGAACATGATCGGGTCCTGGCCACTGAACTTGTCGCGGATGAAATATTGGGCAAAGGATTGAAATCCGTAGATGCCAACAAGGTAAAGGAAACGGCTGAAGATGAGACGCCAGTAGTTGCGGTCACCATCGATCTTGAAATTGAAAACCTCTTTGATCGTTTTCCAAAGGTCGATGCGGTTCTTTTCCTGCGGCTCAAAAGGTTTTTCCTTTGAGAAGAAAAGGGTAATACTGGCGAATATCACCAACAACGCGATGATGACCGTGATCGATAACCTGGGGTCAGGATTATCCGATGAAATGAGGAATCCCATCAACAGGGATGAAATAATGATGCCCAGCATGTCCAGCGCGGTTTTAATGCCGCTGGCCATGCCCAATTGTTCCGCCGGAACTTCATCCGGAAGCAGACCCTGGGCGGGGCCGTGAGCAATGTTGGATGTGAATTGCAGTCCGATGTACCCGATGAATAGCGCGGGAAGTCCGCCAATGAAACCCATGATGAGCAGGAAGACCAGGTCCCCTGCCGAACCGAGGAACATGAAGGGACGGCGCTTGCCAATTTTTGAATGCCACCTGTCCGTAATCGCACCGGAAATGGGTTGGACCACCAGGGCGATGATCAGGCCGAAAAAGGTTAACAAGCCCAGCCAGGTGTTCTTTTGGGTTTCCGGGATGTACTTGAGGAGTATGGCAGGCAAAATCGTCACATGCAGGCTGTTCCACATAAATGACAACCCGATCCAGTATGCGTTCAAAACCAGCATGTACTTTACATCGACTTTTTTCATGATTCCTCCGGTGGCAGTTGTAAGTTCTTATGAAAGAAATCCTTGATCATCTGCTTGTATTCTTCCTGGCGGTATTTTTCCACATCCCTGTGCCCGGCTTCCGGGACGATCCAGATTTGGGCATGTTCACCTGCGGCGCTCACCATTCTCTCAATCTCACTGGAGGTGATGTAAGGATCCTTCCCGCCATATATAAGCAAAGTGGGTATTCCTGACAGTCGACCCGCCTGGTGCAGGGGTTCAGCACGGAAAAGGTTGATGCCTGAAAGAAGCGAGGCACCCGCCAATGACAGAAATGCCGCGATGTGGCTTAGCCAGGCAGGATTCTTCTGGGTGATCAGCTTTTTGGAGATCGCAGTGCTCAAACGGACAGGGGCGCTGTCACAGACAATAGCGTTCACCCGGGGAATAGAGGATGCAGAAAGAATAGCAGCCCTGCCCCCCATGGAGAACCCCAACAGTCCGACTCGGGAAGACCCCCGGGAGAGGGCGTAACCTACAGCGGCTTGAACATCTTTGCGCTCCAGCGCACCCAGGGTGGTGATCCGTCCCGCGCTGCGACCGTGGGCACGAAAATCAAACATGAGCACGTTGAAACCTGTCGTGTGAAATTTCAGGGACGTATTTTAAGTCAGGATCCATGCTGCCGGCGAATCCATGCAGCAGGATGATAGTTTGTTGTGATGCCATAAAAGGAAACCACCAGCCGTACAGGTGAATGCCATCGCTGGTGGTGAAACTTACATTGTCGTATTCGATTCCACAGTTTGGTTCACCCGGGTTACGTTGTGGATGGCGACGGAAAACCAGGGGTATGGCACTGATGAGAAGAATCCCCATGACCAGGATAAGAACCGCTACGAGGAGGGCAAGCCACTCCATGCAGGTCATCCAGGTTTAGTGTGGAATACGTAATCCCAAAGGGGTGAACTGACTCCATAACGGGCGTCGGGTGTTTTGTAGTGGTGCTGCATGTGGTAGCGTTTGATGAACTTGAAATACCCTTTGCGCATGGGGAAATGATGAGTGGCGTAGTGCGTAAGGTCGTAGATCAGGTAACCGATGAGGAACGCCGAGAAAACCGGACCAATCCACTGCGGTGCGCGGAAAATGAGGGCGAAGATGAGGTAAAAAAGTCCCAGAAAGATGGCAGCCAGGGGGATGGCCACCACCGGGGGCATTACCAGCCGGGTTTTACACTGCGGCTGCGCATGGTGAACCCCATGGAAGAGGAAAATGAACCGTTGGGTTCGTTCAGATTTGGCCGGAAAATGGAAAAGGAATCTGTGCAGCACATACTCCCCAAGCGTCCACAGGACGAGACCTAGCAGAAAACCCAAAGGAATGTAAAGAGGAAAACCACCTTCTGGAGCAATGACAATCGAACGGATAAGAAAGAAAAGGGAAATCGGTAACCATAAGGCAACCACCACCACCGGGCTGATGTGTGAAAAGAATTCGAGAAAGTCGGATTTGAACAACCTGATGGGGATATCGCTATGGTCTGTTGGTAAATGGGATGACATTCGTGGCACCTCCTGAGTGGATAGACGTAATTTTACATCATTTGCTTGAAATAGATTGATTGCGGGCAGCTAGGCTGTAATTCATTTGTCGTAACACCCAATTCATCAGTATAATTTTCCCAGTCTTAATAGATACTCAAGAATACAGGAGTGGTGATTGAAGCAAAATCAAGCAAGTGGATTCCGTTTTCCATTCTTCGCCATCCTGTTTGGCATTTTGCCGCTGCTCATTCTGTGGGCGCAAAACCGGCTGCAGGTGAGCTTCAGGGTTGTGGTGCCGGTGTTCCTGGTGACGCTTGCTGCAGTTGTGCTGGTGTGGGGGTTGTGCTCGCTTGCTTTTCATTCGCTAATCAAGGGAGGTTACTTCAGCGCATTTCTCTTTTTACTATTCTTTTCCTACGGTCATGTATATAACCTGGTCGATGGCGTACGCCTGGCGGGATTGGAAGTTGGATACCTGAAGTTACTGATCGGGTATGCCGGCCTGGCTATGGCGGGGTTATTCTTCTTTATTTTCTACAAACGTTTTTCATCGTCCTCAGTCATGATCCTGAATGTGATCACACTCGTCCTGGTGTCCGTCAACGTTGGGCAACTCCTATTTTTCCAAATCCAAAAGACAGGAGTGATGAGCGAGAAGACTGTTGCAGAAACGATGGAACCCGTAAACGAAATCGAACAACCCGACATCTATTACATCATCCTGGACGCCTATTCTCGGGCGGATTTTCTGCAGGAAACCTACGGATACGATAACTCCAGCTTCCTTTCCGCTCTGTAGGAGCGCGGGTTTTCCATCGCTGATTGTGCCAATTCCAATTATGACGGAACATTATCTTCCATCACCTCTTCCCTCAATTACGAGTATCTTGATTACTACAACATTCCTGATGACGACCTGAGCGGTGGAACCGGGAACGAGGTGAGGAGGTTGGCAAAAAACCGCGTCATCAAGCAATTGCGGCCTTTTGGATACCAATATGTGACCGCACGCGGATACTCGGCTTTTAATGACGTGCGTGAGTCAGATCTGTATCTCAACGTGGTCAATGACCCCGAACTTCAGGATGACCTGCAGCGTTCGCAGTTTACCCGGTTGTACCTTTCCACAACCCTGGTGCGCTACGTGTTTGAGATGTATACCGCCAATCCATCGGAGTACCCCCACATTCCTTACTGGTTCGAGTTGAGCTCGGACAACGAATTCCTGGATAGCTCCACATTCTGGTACAACCAGACCCGTTACGTTTTTGATGAATTGGAGAAAATTCCGGGAGCCGCAGGCAGTTACTTTGTGTACGCACACATCAACGCACCTCACGGGCCATATGTATTTGACCGCGAGGGTGATTTCCGCTACATCAGCCCTACGGATGACAAGAAAGAATACTACGTGGATACGGTTATCTACCTGAACAAGCGTATTCTGAAGCTGGTGGATTCCCTGATAGACCAGTCAACTGTTGCTCCAGTGATCGTCATCCAGGCAGACCATGGTTCTCACATCGTTCCCGGAGGATTCGACAAGCACAAGATACTCAGCGCTTACTATCTGCCGGGCAGCGATTTTGAGCTCTACAGCACCATCACTCCAGTGAACACCTTCAGGGTGATCCTCAATGAATATTTTGGCCAAAAACTTGAGTTATTACCGGACGAGATATTTGTGAAAGTGACTGACAAGCGTGAAATTTATCCTTCACAATGTGAATACCCTTGAGAATATTTATAAGGCAGGTGGTAATGAAACCCGCACCTGCCTTTGAAATACCTCGATTACAAGCTCTTTAATCTCTGGGCGGGTAGCCTGTGATATCCCGGATTTCGTCATAAAGCGGCTTCAACCGGTTATACATTTTCAGATAAACCCGGTTATACAACTCATCGTATATCTTGTGGTTCTCAGTCAGAGGTTCGTAGGTATCGCCTTTGTGCGACATTTCCCTAACGGCAGTGTCAAAATCAGGATGCAGTTTCAATCCCACTGCCAGGTCAATGGCGGCTCCCAGACCGCTGGTCTCGTACACGTGGGGTTTGACCGCCGGGATGCCAAAGATATCGGCGGTGAGCTGCATGGCCGCCTTGCTCTGGCTGCCGCCTCCGGCCACACGCACTTCCGTGATGGGGATACCGGTTTTTTTGCTGGTCCGGTCGGCCCCTTCGCGCAGGCCATAAGCCAATCCTTCCAGTATCGAACGGTACAGATGAGCGCGGGTGTGCACGTCTCCAAAGCCGATCACGGCACCTTTGGCCTCCGGTCCGGGAACTTTTAGTCCTGGAGACCAGTATGGCTGTAAGGTCAACCCGAGCGATCCGGGAGCAACAGCATTGACGAGGTCATCGAACAATTCCTCGGTTTCCACTCCGCGTTCTCCTGCCAGGCGTTCTTCATTCATGCCAAACTCGCGCTTGAACCATGAGACCATCCAGTATCCGCGGTAGATCTGGATTTCAAGCGAATACCCTCCCGGCACAGCCGCGGGGTAGGGCGGGATGAGAGGGATGACTTCAAGATACTTGAGCAGGGTGGTGTTGATGGTGGCCGTGGTGCCGTATGAAAGACAGGGAGTGGAAGGGTGCAGGCAGCCTGCCCCGATCACCTCACAGGCTTTGTCGGCGGCGGCGGCGATGAGGGGCAAGCCCTCAGGGATGCCCGTGGCAGCGGCTGCTTCGGGTGTGATGGTTCCGATTTGCCCGGCGGGTTTTACCAGCTCAGGCAGCATATCCTTCCTCACCGGTACGGCCTGCCATTTCCAGTCGAACTTCCCGGCATAATCCTGCTTTTTATAATCGAACGGGATGTAGGCCACGGTACAACCGATGGAGTCGGCGAACCTGCCGGTCATGCGGTACGTGAGGTATCCGGAGAGCAGCAGGTACTTGTGGGTCTTCTCCCAGATCTCCGGTTGATTCCGCTGCAGCCAGTTGGATTCTGCTTCAGCCTGTAAATAGGCAACGGTTTCGGTCATGCCGGCAAGTTTGAAAAGGGCACCCCAAACACCACCAACCGGTTTGAGACCAGGGGTCCGCCGCTGATCCAGCCAATGGATGGCCGGGCGCAGGGGAACGCCGTCCTTGTCCACGTTGATCAGCGTTGAGCGCTGAGTGGTGATGGACACCCCGGCGATATCTTCCTTGTTCACTCCGGGCATTGCCCAGAGCTTTTGGCAGGCTTCACACAGGGCTTTCCAAAAAACCTCCGGGTCCTGTTCTGCCAGTCCGGGGGCAGTTGAATAATATGGCTCAATGACCACCCGGCTTCTGGCAATAAGCTTGCCGTGCAGATCAAAGATCAGTGCGCGGGTGGATTGCGTTCCAGCATCTATCGCCAGCAGGTATTCAGCGCTCATGTTAATCCTCCAGGGTCTTGCTCCATTGCTTGTTTTTCTGATCCGGGCTCATGTCCAGTCCGAGCGTTCCACCGGGATTCATGATGTTGTTTGGATCAAAGTGCTTTTTCAACGCCCGAATCACGTCCATTTGGGGGGTGCCAATCTGACCTTCCAGCCAGGGGGCGGTTTGCTTGCCGACGCCGTGATGGTGGCTCATGGCTGCTCCGCTTTCCTGGATCTTCTGGAGAATGCCGTATTGCAGATCCAGGTACTCCTTAATTGTATTGATTTTCGCAATAAAGATGAAGTACAGGTTGCCACCCTGTGGATAGGCGTGCGAAAGGTGCGTCATGCATATGGTATCCGGCCTATCCTTGACGTAGCCGCGCACGAGCTCGTGCACGTGTTTCATTTGAGACCAGGTAACCGCACATTCCAGGGTGTCAATGAGGACGCCAAAGTCCTCCAGGTCCTCACGCATATAGGGGTCGCGGAAGCGTCCTTTTTCCCAGTTTTTGGTCACCGGGGCAAAGCTGATATTAAACGCACCATACTTGCGGCAGATGCGCCGCACCTGGCGGTTCACGTTGCGGGAGAAGGTCTTTTCACCATCTGTATGACCAAGCAGGAGGCACTTCTGCATGGGCTGGTAACCAAACATTTTCAGCACCGTGTCAGCGGGTGTCCCCTCGATGTGGTAAAGCTTCATCGCCACATCGGTTTCCTCCGGGTCTGAAAGGCGGAAAACAGAGGGGTAGCCGAATTCCGCCTGCATGATCTCGCGGCAGGCCTGCATGGCTACATCCCAGTTCTTGAACATATAACTATAACGGACACGGTTCTCCGGCTGCCAGCGGAATACCCTGAGCGTCACGCTGGTGAGCACCCCGAACGCGCCTTCGCTACCCATCATCAATTGGTCAAAATCCGGACCGTTCGCGCTGCGCGGGTGCGGACAGGTCTTGAATGGACCGCGCGGGGTGGCGTATTCCTGGGCAAGGACGATGTCTTCGATCTTGCCGTAGTAGGTTGAGTTCTGTCCCGCCCCGCGGGTGACCACCCATCCGCCCACACTGGAGTATTCGAAAGATTGAGGAAAATGTCCACAAGTATAAGCCCGGCTGGCACCCAGTCGCTCAGGGGCGTGGTTGAGCAGGTCTTCAAGCTGCGGTCCGGTCATGCCGGCTTCGACGGTGATGGTCTGGTCAGTTTCATTGAAATTGAGCACCCGGTTCATGTGGTGGCTCATGTCCAATGCGATGCCGCCTTTCACGGCTTCAATGCCGCGGGTGACGGAAGATCCGGCACTGTAGACATAAACCGGGATGAGATGTGCGTCGCAATAGGTGATGACCTGTTGGATCTCAGCGCTGTTGCGCGGAGAAATAACCAGGTCGGGGACATTTTCGATGATCTTGTTCCGCAACCTGAGCGCATCGATCATGGCTTTGCCGTAGGAACGGCTGACCCGGGTGTAGGCGTCTGAAGCCAGGTTTTCTTCCCCGCAGATCTGCGCAAAAGCCTGCAGGTGTTCAAGAGCGAGCGAAACCGGGATTTCGAGGTCGATCTGTTCGAGGCCAAGGTTTCGTGGATTGGCGAGGTCTTCATGGCTCAGGTGGAATTTTTCCATGATCAACCTGACAAGTCCGCTGTTGGGATGCTTGAAGCCGGCAGGATCACCCCACTTAAAGAGAGAACGATAGGTGCCGGTGGGCGTGGGTTGATCGAACCAGTTGGGTTTGAATTTTGGTTTTGCCATGCTTGCCTCTCCTATTCTTCAAATCCCCGTGGGGCGGGGCTGTAGGAATTTTGATAAATGTTTTGATAACGGATCAATTCCATTTCCCAGCGAGCATCACACCAACCCAGTTCAGGTTGCACGATGGTGCGGATGCGATCCATTTCGGCCATACCGCCATCAGGCAGCAACATGCCCAGGCGCACCCGCCGGAGCAGCAGGTCATCCAGGTGCTCCACAGCCCCGGTGCTTGCTGCCCAGCGCACTTCTGACCAGAGATTGGGCAGGTCAGCAATGGACTGGTTTTCATCCTCCCGGGCTGCACCCAGCAGGGAGGTTGTTTCGCTTCCGTAACGGCCAAGCAAATAGACGAGGGACTCTGGAGAAACCCGGGTTTCCCCGCTGATGGAGGCTGGTTTGTTGAAGTATCGTTTTTTGTTGCCAAGGTTCACCTTGCGGGAGAGCTGCTCCATCGCCTTTTGCAGCGCGGCTTCAGCCATGATGCGGAAGGTGGTGTACTTGCCGCCCGTGACCGTAACAAGTCCATTCTCCTGCCAGATCACATGTTCGCGAGATTCTTTGGAAGGATCTGCGATACCGGTGTTGATGACTGGACGCAGCCCCGAAAAGGTGGAAATAATGTCTTGCTGTGTGAGCTGCAATGAGGGGAAGGTGGCATTGGCGGCTTTAAGGATGTATTCAATTTCTGCGGGTGTGGCAAAGGGTTCGCCTTTCGCAAGATGATAGCGGTGGTCCAGGTCAGTGGTGCCCACGAGGGTGCAGCCTTCCCAGGGGATGGCGAACATGGCGCGGTGATCATCCGGGTGCAACAGGGTCACCGCGTCCCGGATATTGAGCCGGGATTGCGCAAAGACCAGGTGTGAACCGCGCAGCTTCCGCAGGCGTGAAGGAGCGCCGATCTGCGCACGCAGATCATCACTCCAGGGACCGGTGGCATTAATGACCACCCGCGCTTTGATCTCCAAATCCTTGAGGTTGGAACGTGAATGATCGCGCAGGGCAACTCCGCAGACCTGCCCTGAGGTGGAGCGTAATAGACGTTCCACACGGGCGTAATTCAGGGCCGTGCCCCCGGCTGACACGCCTTCCTGGATCAGGCGCAGTACCACCCGCGAGTCATCCATCACGGCATCGTAATACAGATGACCGCAGTCAAGCCCGGGTTTTTCCAGTAATGGTGAGAGCTTGATGATCTGATCCCGGTTGAGTGAGCGGTGATTCCACTTGGGCGCGAGCAGATCATAGATGATCACGCCCAGGGCATACTGCCTGGCGGTGTGCGGGTCTGGCGGACAGGGCATGACAAATCCGAGTGGTTTAACCAGCCCTTTGGCCTCGCGCAGGAGCCATTCCCTTTCCCGTACCGATTCCCGGGTAACGTTGTATTGTTTGTTGCGCAGGTATCGAAAACCGCCATGGACAAGTTTCGAAGAACGACTCGAAGTTCCCGATGAGAAATCCCCCGCTTCCAGCAAAAGGGTTGTGTAGCCTTCCTCCACGGCACGACGGAAGACCCCCGCACCGGTGATTCCCCCGCCAATGACGATGATGTCCCAATCACGGTCCAGTTCAGACCAGGTTTTTTCTTTCCAGCCTTTTTCCCACATAATCAGCTCCTGATTTCGTTTTCTGAATTCTTTTCTGCCAGGTGCCAGAGATCGATGCTTTCTGCCATTACCTGGCGGGTTACTTCCTGCGCCTGGAACACGTCATTTGCCATCACGCTTGACAGCAGTTTTTTGTAAAAGGAACGTGAATGGTCACGCGCCTGAATGAGCGAGAAGTAGCGCAACCCCGTGGATTGATAAAGTTCTCCAAAGCCATTGAGGATGAGAGTAAAAATGGGATTGCCGGATAGGATGGTCATGCGGTAGTGGAAATTAAGGTCCACGCGAGTGAATTCATCCGCGGAATCCGCAACGTTCTGCATGGATTGCAGCAGGCGCAGGACATCGGCTGGTGAATTCAGGATGGCCAGCCTGGTGTACTCAGGAGCAAGCAGCAGGCGCACATGCAACAGGTTGGGAATGAAATCACCAGGGAGAGACTTTTTCCGCCTGGCGATGGCAGAAAGGATGAGCAGGTTGCCCTCCTGCCAGTAATCGCGCACGCGGGTGGATCTGCCCTGGCGGATCTCGATCCAGCCATCTCGGGAAAGGCGCTGCAGCGCTTCGCGCAGGGTGGGACGGGTGACGCCAAGCTTTTCGGCGAGTTCGCGCTCTGGCGGTAGGCTGGAGTTGACCGGAAAACTTCCTTCCAAAATGGCGTCCACCAGACGGCTTTCAGCTAATTCGGCGGGCTTTACGGGGGATTCCCAATCAACCATTTGAGTTTTCCTTTACAGGTAACTATCGTTGAGATTGGTAAGAGGTCATACCAGTTAATATAATAATAGCCATTTTTTGGAAAAAATCAACCCCCTTTTTGTTTTTTATCCACAGGTTGCTGAAAATCCATGATCTCAAACAGGTTATCGTCTGAGAAAACGAAATTCCTCCTATAATTGGGGTATGAATAAACAGAAACAGGTCGTTTGGATTGCGAGGATCCTGGTGGCGATTGTGACCTTCCTCAACCTGCAGGCAGCGTTTGCGTTCATGCTGCACCCGGAGAATTTCTACCAGGGTTTTGAGTTGACCGGGGAGCCGGGGGTTGCGTTGATCCGCGGTATGGGACTGCTGTTCCTGATGTGGAACATCCCCTACCTGGTGGCAGTGTGGCATCCGTTACGGCATTTCACCTCGCTGGTGGAAGCCGTGGTGATGCAGGCGATCGGAGTGCTGGGGGAAAGTATTCTGCTGTTTACCCTGCCGGGGGAACACCCCGTGCTTGAGAGCAGCGTGTTACGCTTTATCTACTTTGATGGGAGCGGGTTGTTGGTGCTGCTCATCGCGCTGCTGCTCGTTTTTACCTGCAGGCGCAACTCAGCTAAAATTTCTCATTGATCCAAAACATTTATTTAAACGCTTCGTTCACCATTGGCAGGATGAGGTCCCAATTGGGCAGCAACACCTGGGCGCCCTGGTCTGTGACCCACGAGGTGGTCATTTCGCGGGTGATGGCATGAGAGTCGAAGCCTTTGACGGCCGAGAAGGCGATACCGTAGACCAGCCGGGGCCAGACCCAGAGGGGAACGTTGGAATCCACCGCCTGGAATAACGCGCCAATCACAGCGGGCAGGCGAACCCACCTGGCAGGGTTGAGCATGGTTTTCACTGCTGAAACGATGAAGAGCTGTCCGCGCTGCTGGCGAAAGAAGTCATCACTGCCGGAACGGTCGCGCACAAAAGCCAGCGCCTGGGTGCCATCCAGGGTGTGCCTGCCGGCGGTTAAACCGGACATGTCTTTGGGCAGGTCCACTACCACCCCGCCCATGGCATCCACCAGGTTGACCAATCCATCAAACCTCAAGCGGACAACATAGGGCACGTTGATGCCGAAGTTCGCCTCCACGACCCCCGCGGCGGCTTTCATACCGCTGCCGGGCTGCTCGAGTTCGGCGAAATAATGCGCTGCATTGATGCGGTTCTCGCCGTACCCGGGAATGGTGACCCACAGGTCGCGCGGGATGGAGAGCAGGCTCAATTGGGGAAGAACAGGCGGCAGGGAGGTGAGGATCATGGTGTCACTGCGCCCGGCGGCTGAGCCTTCCGGCGTGCGGTCAATACCGATAACCAGCACGTTGGTGCGGATAGGCGAAAAGAAGAGGAAGAAAACGGTGATGAGGATGAACCCGACCACCCAGCGTGAGGAGCGCTTGTGGATTTTTTTGGTCGGGAGATTTATGGAGTAATCCCGGGGAGGATCGATTCTGGGTGAATGGGCTGAGGAAGTCATAGAAGGTCAATTTTATCCCAATTCTAAGACGATATTCTATTGAAAAAGTTCATCAGAGTGTGATGAAAATCACCCGAAAATCACTTGTAATTATTTCCCAGTTCCCCTACAATGTTTTTATCCAAAGAGTTATTAATTAATTTTCCAAACTGGTTTTCTTAGAAGGAGGGAAGAGCGAACTTTTTACCGCAAGGAACGCATTTTTACGATCAACCTAAAGGAGAATATGATGAAAAATAGTATTGCGAGAATGATTTCTTTTGCGATGATACTGGTTATGATTTTTGGTTTTCTTCCAATCCAGGTTCAGAGCGTACAGGCTATCTCTAGTAGTGTCGTAATTTCCCAGGTGTATGGTGGGGGTGGAAATAGTGGAGCAACTTATAAGAATGATTTTGTTGAAATTCATAACCATGGAGCATCAAGTGTTACGTTGGCTGGGCTGACAGTGCAATATGCTAGTGCGACTGGTACAGGCTACTTTTCCGCTAACTCTCCAGTACCGCTTTCTGGGACTCTTGCTCCGGGACAATACTATCTAGTTAAACTTGCTGGTGGTACGACTGGGATGGATTTACCGACACAGGATGCAACTGGCACAATAAATCTCAGTGGTACTTCAGGAAAAGTCGTTCTTGTGAATTCAACCAGTGGTTTACCCTGCAATGGAAGTAGTACTGCACCATGCTCACCTTCAGACTTAGCTTTAATAATTGATCTGGTTGGTTATGGGACTGCAAATTTCTCTGAGACAACTCCAACACCTGTTTTATCGAACACAACCGCGGCTTTGCGTAATGGAAATGGTTGTACAGAAACCGACAACAACCTAGCTGATTTCACTGTCGGATCCCCCAACCCTCGTAATTCCGCGAGTACTGCAGTCATTTGCGCAGTACCTGAACAAGCTCCAGCAGTTTCGAGTACGATACCAATAAACGGTGAAACTGGTTTCTCCGTAAGAGAAAACATAATCGTGAACTTCTCAGAAGCAGTGTCATTTGATGTTCCATGGTTTACATTGACCTGCTCTGTGAGTGGTGCGCATACAGCTGCAGTTAGCGGAGGACCAACATCCTTCACGCTCAATCCTGATGTTAATTTCACCGATGGAGAGAGTTGTACTTTGAACATCCTGGCGGGCGCAGTACACGACCAGGACAGTAATGATCCGCCGGACACAATGGTAGCGGATTATTCAGTGGGATTTACAGTGGTAGATTACTGTACGCAACCCTTTACTCCCATCCATGATCTGCAGGGTAGTGGGGCGGCAACACCCAATCCGGACACAACTGTCACCACGATGGGTGTGGTTGTTGGGGATTATGAAATACCGCTCACAGGTTCTGGCCAGATCAGGGGGTACTTTATCCAATCTGCAGCTGCGGTTGCAGATGCGAACCCTGCCACATCAGATGGTATTTTCGTTTACAACCCCGGTCGAAACAATGTCAGCCTGGGAGACCTGGTGCGGGTGACAGGTGTGGTCAGTGAATATAACGGACAAACACAGATCAGCTCTCCCGCTGGAGGTACACTCGCTTGCGGCACAGGTAGCATTACACCTACTGACATCACATTCCCGTTGGCTTCAGTTGATGCTCTCGAAGCTTATGAAGGCATGCTTGTGCGTATTCCGCAGACATTGGTTGTGAGCGAGCATTACCTGCTTGGTCGCTTTGGCCAGGTAACCTTATCTCTGGAAAGCCGCCTTAGCCAACCCACGAACGTGGTTGCCCCGGGAGCTCCTGCTTTGGCTTTACAGGCTGAAAACAACCTGCGTAAGATCCTGCTGGACGATGGGGACAACCTGCAGAATGTAGATCCTATTGTCTTCGGCCGCGGAGGGCTGCCATTGAGTGCCAGCAACACCCTGCGGGGGGGAGACACCGCTGCGGGAATCATTGGTGTTCTCAACTATACCTGGGGTGGTAACAGCGCCAGCCCGAATGCTTACCGCATCCGGCCGGTGAATGCCCTGGGCGGATTTGTGAACTTTGCACCGACAAACGAAAGACCAGCCAGCGCTCCGGACGTGGGTGGAACGGTCAAAGTTGTGGGTATGAACGTTCTGAATTACTTCAATACCTGGGATGGTGTTCCTGATAACGCGGATAACTGCACCATGGGTGTTGGCGGCGATCCAACCGATTGCCGCGGAGCGGATACTGAGGAGGAATTTAACCGCCAGTGGCCGAAGACAGTGCAAGCCATCCTGGAAATGGATGCGGATGTTATTGGTTTGACCGAGATCGAGAATGATGGCTATGATTCCAGCAGCGCCATTGCCATGCTGGTGGATCAGATCAATACAACAGCTGGACCGGGTACTTACGCTTACATTGATGCCGATACGGCTACCGGGCAGGTGAATGCGTTAGGTGAAGATGCCATCAAGGTGGGCATGATTTACAAACCAGGAACAGTTACTCCAGTAGGCGATACGGCAGTTTTGAACACCGATGCATTTGTCAACGGTGGTGACAGTGGCATCCGCAACCGGCCAACACTGGCTCAGGCATTCAAGGTGAATACCAGTGGTGCGCTTTTCATTGTGGATGTCAATCATCTGAAGAGTAAGGGATCAGCCTGTGACCTTCCGGATCAGGGTGATGGACAGGGGAACTGCAACCAGGTGCGCGTCAATGCAGCCACCGAACTGGTGAACTGGCTGGCGAGTGACCCAACGGGTATCGGCGATCCGGATATCCTGCTGGTTGGGGATTACAACGCATACGCGATGGAAGACCCCATCACCACCATCAAAACCGCAGGATACACCAATCTGATCGAAAGTCACCTGGGTACATACGCCTACTCTTATGTATTTGATGGACAATGGGGGTACCTGGACCATGCCCTGGGTTCGGCTTCAATTGTCGGGCAGGTGACCGGTTTGGGTACATATCACATTAATTCTGATGAGCCATCGGTGCTTGATTACAACACCAATTTCAAGACTCCCGGGCAGATTGTCAGCCTGTATGCACCGGATGAGTATCGGATCTCAGATCATGATCCAGTCCTCATAGGTCTTGATTTGAGCCCAGCACCAAACGTGGATGCCGGTGGACCTTATGCGGTTGATGAAGGAGAACCAATAGTGTTGACCGCTGAAGGTTCTGACGCAGAAGTGGACTCACTCGTTTACGCCTGGGATTTGGACAATAATGGAACTTTTGAAACCACCGGGAAGTCGGTTTTCTTTGTTGGTGTGGACGGACCGGCGGTACGCACCGTAACTGTACAAGTGACCGATGCAGGCGGTTTAACAGCTACAGACACCGCTACAGTTACTGTGAGCAACGTGGCTCCAACCCTTGCCACACCGGTTGTGGTGCGGGAGCCATCAGTGGTGGGCGGCACGGTTGTGGTCAGTGCGAGCTTTGTTGACCCGGGCCGCAGCTATGACGCGCCTTATGACTGCAAAGTGAATTACGGTGATGGCAGCGGTGAACTTGCAGGAATTGTCGATGGCACAACCTGCTCTGGACCCTCTCACGTGTACAAATTGCCAGGCATCTTCACTGTGACCGTAAAGCTCAGCGATAAAGATGGGGCAATGGATACAAGAACAGTATCACACGGTGTCAAGGCCAAACCCCCTGTAACCCTCTGGCCCAGCAAAACCACCACGTGGGCCAATCCGAAGTTCGTCTGGACAACCATTCCCGGCCAGACCAAGTTTGAAATCCGTGTTTACAATAAATCGACTGGCAAGCTTGTAAGGGACATGATTGTTGGCAAACCTAATTGCACGACGAACACTGAGACAAACGTGGCAACTTGTAGATTCACCCCATTCACTTCTCTAGCGCTGGTGAACAACACCCAGTATGAGTGGCAAGTGCGTTCCTACAAGGGGATCTGGAGCAATTACAGCGCGAAGAAAGCTTTCACCAAGTTGGCTCCGCCAGTTGCGCAAACACCGGTTGGCGCAATAAATCAGATCAATCCCAAGTTCACCTGGACTAAAATACCGGATGCAACGAAGTACATGATCGAGTTGCGAAAGTCCACAGATGTGTTAGTAGGAACGATAGAGATCACAAAAATGACCTGCACCACAACTACCTGTTACTATACAGTCTACCCTCCGCTCAGCCTGTTCTCCGGCGGATATAAGTGGCGTGTGCGGGCATTCAACGGGTACTATGGACCCTATTCAGCCTACAAAGCATTTACTGTAAGGTAATCTGATATATCAAGCAAACAGCCTGCCCACGAGGCAGGCTGTTTGCTGTTCCTAAGTATTGGAAAAAATCGCTCGCGCGCTACCTTGAGAATTGACCTAAAGCCTGGAAAAAAGCTTGTGGCTTGAATTTGAAGCTCCCGGCAGTTTTTGCCAGGACTGAAAGCTCTGGCTGTTCTTGCCAGGACCGAAGGCTCTGGTCATTTTTACCAGAGTACAGACCTCACAGATGTGAAAAGCTACCTGTAAAGGTGGCTTAATCAAGGTGGTACTGGCGAAGGTCACGCCAGCATTCGCAATAACCGCTCGCGCGAAACCCTGGAGAAAAACACTCCAGGGCTCGCAAAAATCGCTCGGGGCTCGAACTCGTAGATACTGGCTGAATTTGACAGCACCCGAAGCAGCATGTTTTTGCTGCGTAGGTTCTGGTCTGTACTTGCCAGGACCGAAGGCTCTGGTCGTTTTTACCAGAGTACAGACCTCATGGATGTGAAAAGCCACCTGTAAGGGTGGCTTTATCAAGGTGGTACTGGCGAAGGTCACGCCAGCATTCGCAATAACCGCTCGCGCATAACCCTGGAGAAAACACTCCAGGGCCCGCAAAAATCGCTCGGGGCTCGAACTCGTAGATACTGGCTGAATTTGACAGCACCCGAAGGCTCTGGTCGTTTTTACCAGAGTACAGACCTCACAGATGTGAAAAGCCACCTGTAAGGGTGGCTTAATCAAGGTGGGCGCGATAGGGCTCGAACCCCGAAGCAGCATGTTTTTGCTGCGTAGGTTCTGGCTGTTCTTGCCAGAATAGGACCTCACAGATGTGAAAAG
>CAYVTF010000025.1:0-30674 GCA_964454565.1 uncultured Anaerolinea sp.
GACTCACCACTTTTGTTAAGGTTCAGCATTTTACAGAAAGAATGTTACACCAACGAAAAGCTTCGTGTGGAATGTGGGTAAATGGGAGCTGTTACAGATGAGCCGTTTAATCAGAATGAGGGATCAACAACCACTCCCCCCGAGAAAGCTCATATCCTTCGGGCAAGTCATTGAATCGCAATAACTGACCCAGGTTAACCTGCATGGAAACAGCCAGTTCTTCGATCGTCAAGCCCTCTTCGATCACTTCATACGTACTAAACCGGGGCAATCCCGATACATCTTTGGTGCGAACTGGAATGACTATAACTGAGTCCACCCACAAGACTGGAGGGAGGTTGTAGTTTACAGCCAGAATCGCCTCAGGCGTGGTTTCGTACAACAAAGCCAGTAATTTCACACCCTCACCCTCAAGCAAACGGTGAATGACCAGCCTCGAGTCCTGTCCAATCGGAGTCTCCAGCAAATGATAGGTACGTGCAGTAGGGCTCGGAGTCGCGATGGCTTCCGTGGCAATCAACTGTGTAGGTGTATCAGATGGTTTTGACATGGTTGGTAATTCGTTTTGGGGAGGAATGACTGCAGCCTGAGTAACAGTAGGTTCTAGGTCATTCTGTTGCATAAACGGAACAGGGAATACTTTTAACAACATTCCCAAAACCAGTGCCAGGAGCAATACTCCTGCTAACCCTACAAAAGGCACCCAAGCCCGCGGTTTACTTATTCCGGGTCCTTCGTAGATGTATTCTTTGGGGAAAGGCTCAATACTTTCTTTTTGATAAACGGGACAGGTTACATGGTCTGATGAAAGACAAAACCGTTGCTGGTGCTCAAAACCAACAACGCTTACCGGATCAGCATGGTAACAACAATTATTGACAGAAAAATAGGAAATTGCAGTTGCAGGATCATCTATTGACCCTAAGTAACGGCAAATTTCACGATCCTCTGATGATTTTTCGGTGATCTTTAATGGTTTTTCTACCTTATCACCCATTTTCCAAATCCATAAGCAACAAATGTTTCACACCAGACCTTAGAGAGTCTGTGATACTAATCATTCTATTAGAGGTTGGTTGACTCAGTTGGTCTGTCAATTATTTTCTTGTGTTCTGAATCATAGTAATAGTTCTTGTTGTAGTAATACCTTGAGTTCTTTGACTTGATATTGTTTAATACAACGCCGAGCAAATTTGCATTAACACTCTTGAGTTGGCCTATGGCATGTTTCACTGCAGCCCGTTTTGAACGCTTAGGGTCGATCACAAGGATCACCCCGTCAACCCGGGGGGCGAGCACCAGCGCGTCTGTCACTGCCAATAAAGGTGGCGTGTCTAAAACAATGTGGTCAAAATGCTGTGAGAGCAGGTCGATAACCTCGTTCATCCTGGTTGAATTTAACAATTCTGAGGGATTCGGGGGCAGGCTACCAGAGGTGATGACTGAGACTCTTGGATTTTCAGTCTTCTTGATCACACCATCCATACGATCGCTCGTCCGTATGAAATAATCAGAGAGTCCAATTCGATTGGAAACCTGGAAAACTTTGTGTATGCGAGGACGTCGCAGGTCACAATCCAATACCATGACATTCCGTTCGCTTTGCGCCATGACGGTGGCAAGGTTGGCAGAAATCGAGGTTTTCCCTTCCGATGGTGTGGCGCTGGTGATCAAAAGCGTGCGTAAAGGATTGTCCACACCGGAGTATTGCAGACTCGTTCGCAATGAGCGAAACGCTTCAGAGACAGGAGAACGAGGTTGAGATAAGGTAACAAGCGGACTCTGGTGATAATTATAGGAAGAGATCATGCCTAAAACAGGAATCCCCCACTTGCGGGTGATCTCTTCAGGATCATGGATCTCATCTTGAAGGAATGCAACAAGGAATACCACTGCCGCAGCGATCAGCAAACCGACCAAAGAAGCCAGCATCGCGCTGCGCATGGGCTGGGGACGAACGGGCGTCATGTTAGGAATAGCTGGATTTAATTGGTCAATCGAGTTTTTCGCCAGTGATTCTGTGTATTTCAATTGCTGCAAATTGGAATAGAGCGAATAGCGTGTGTTTTGATATTGCGATTGGGCCAATTGCAATCTCGCCTGCTCCGCGATGTCTGCAGGATCCTTGGTGGGGACAATTGCCGGAACCACTCCAACATTTCGCGATTCTTCGGCCTTTCGTTGAGCCGCGTCAATGTCAGAAAATTTTATGGAGAGATTGGCTAGTTTTTCATTGATGACTTCGAGTTGCCGGTCAACCTCAGCAATATCACTTTCAATATCCGCCCGTAAACCGGAATACTTGCTTGTTTGATCGTTTAGCACCTTTTCAGAAAACACGGCAAAAAGGGTATTCGCCACGTCTGCGGCAACCTGAGGGTCGGCATCCTGTACCAGTATGTCGATGATTGGTTTGTATTCCAGCTGTGTGACAGAAATGGAGCTGTTCACCGGGTAGCCGAGCCGCTCAGAGACCTTATCAAGAATTGATGTGCTGGTCATTGTTTGAGAGTAAACTTCAGCCAAACTTTGACTGTAATATGTGGAGGCATTGGTATCGTAGATGGAACTACTACCGGCAATGACAACCACCTTGGTTCTTGAAGCATACACTGGCGGCTGCCTGCTTGCAACATAATAGGTGGCAGCGCCAGTCAATAAGGCTGCTAGCGCTAATAACCACGCCCAATGCCACAGCAATTGTCCGTATTCGAGGATGCTTTCAAGACTGCTTCGTTCCTCTAGTTCATTTTCCATTGAAATCCTTGTATCCTTTCCCAATCAATTAACTATATCAAATAACCGGATATAAATATCAGGCAAAAATCGACCGGTAGTATGCGTTTTTCTCAATGAGTTCCTGGTGTGAACCAAACCCATCCAGACGTTTATCTTTTATTACCAGAATCCGGTCTGCATTTTGAATAGTCGATAAGCGGTGCGCAGCCAGAAACAGGGTTTTTCCACTTAATTCCTCCGGCAGGGTCTCAAAAATTGACCTTTCCAACAGTGTGTCCAATGCGGAAGTCGGTTCATCCATGACGAGGATATCAGGATCCTTGACCAGTGCCCTGGCAATGCTAAGTCTTTGCTTTTGCCCCTCAGATAAATTTACTCCGTTCTCTCCGACCTCAAATTCTAATCTTTTTGGTAGGTTTACAATAAAATCATAGATGCCCGCCGCCTTGCATGCATGGATAAGCTCATCCTCGCTTGCATCCGTGTTTCCATAAACAAGGTTGCTTCGGATTGATCCCGAAAGAATAATCGGGGGTTGAGAGACAAGCCCAATCCGTTGGCGTAACGCTTGCAGTTGGTACCCCCCGGCTGGAATACCATCGAACAGAATCTCTCCCCTGGATGGTTTATAAAAACGCAATATCAAACTGATTAATGTCGTTTTCCCCACTCCACTTGCACCAATTATAGCAACACGCTCACCTGGGTGAACCATGAAGGAGATATTGTCCAGCACATTTTCAGATCCATCATAACTAAAAGAAACCTCTTTAAAGGTTACCTCTCCATCAAGGTGCGAGACTGCCAACCCATTATCACCCGTCTCTTCAGGAACAACCCCCATCAAGGCATTTACCCGTTCCAGTGAAACAAGCGCGTTCTGTAGTTCCAGACTGATACCTGACAACGAAAGTGCTGGTCCATATACATATCCGAGGTAGGATTGAAAGGCCAAAAGCGAACCCAGAGTCCAGTTACCCTGTATTACCAGGTAAACACCTGCCACCAAAACAAACGCCTTGGATATCCCCGGAACAAGGTTAAAAACGGCACTGGCTACAGACCCCACCACAGTTTGCTCCAGTGCAATTCGCCGGGCTGTTTTAACTTGCCCGATCACGGAACGGGACTCATTTTCTTCTGACACAAAAGCTTTGATCAGAGGAACAGAAGAAAGGGCTTCCTTATACTTGGAGTTGACATATGCATTTTGTTCCACCCGATGATGACTCAACACATGCATCCTCCTGGAGAATGCTCGCACACTGAACACCAACAAGGGAAGAATTATAATCGCGGCAATTGCCAGTCGCCATTCCAGGAGGAACAGGAAGACGACCCCACCCAGGAATCGGAGGGCGTTGGTGAGGATGTAGACCACAGTTTGCGAGAAGAACCAGGATATGCCTTCTACATCAGATTGCATGCGCGACATGAGGTAGCCTACCTCTTTGTCGTCAAAGAACGATTTGGGCAGTTTGAGTGTGTGATCGAGCAAGTTCTTCTGAAGATCAACTGACACATCCACCTGCAGGCTGCTGAACACATACCGCTCCAGTATTCCTGCCAGTGTGCTCAACCCGACCACTAAGGCGAAGCCTAAGACCACCCACACCAGCCATTCAAGGTGTTTTTCCAAAATAACTCTATCAATAAGAAATCTGGTGAGCAAAGGTGTGGGAAATGCCAATAAAGCAGTTATAAGTATTGCACATGAACCAATGACCACTCTCTTCCAATGCTTTTTTAGATAAGGAATGATCAGCGCAAAATTAACCTTCCTGCTACTGGAAGTTGTCCCAGACACCGGATCTTTTGGCATTTGGCGGTTCAGACCTGATTTAAGCAAGCCAGTCCAGTTTTGCACTAAAACTCCTTGTTTTAAGACGACGGAGGTCGCTGTTTCAACACCAAAAGTAAGAGGACAGCCTTGTACATCAGGGGAGTAGGTCAATTAGTAAAATCACGCCCCCGCGGAGTCTATTTTACCACTTCCATTTACTGAGTACGAGCGATTATCTTCCAGCCCAAGTTACCTTAGTGGGTTGTTATGTTTTTCCTGTGTAAAGAAATCAGCTTACTGGACTGTTTAAATTTGAGGTATTACTCAAACGCTTTCGCCACAGAGTTGACCACCAGCTCCACCTGCTCCTGCGTCATCGCCGGGTATAAAGGCAGTGTCACTTCGCGTGCGGCCACGTCCTCTGTTACCGGCAGCGGTATCTTGAGACCAGCATTGCCTTTGAATGAAGTGAATTGATGGATGGGTGGATAGTGCACACTGGTTTGAACGCCCTGATCCTTCATTTTTTCCATGAACTGCAGGCGGTCAGTTCCCCGCGGCAGGAGCACAGGCATGATGTGGTGTGCCGAAATGCCAGGATGGTCCTTGAACGGTACCAGGATTGACGGGACTTGCTCATTTAATAGCACCCGGTAATGGTCGGCAATGACCTTGCGCCGGGCATTAAACCGGTCCAGCTTGCGCAATTGCTCCCTCCCCAGGGCGGAGCGCATCTCGTCGATGCGGTAGTTGTACCCCAGGTCCACCACGTCGTAGCTCCAGGCGTGCCCCTGGTGTCGGTCCCAGGTGAGCGAGGTCATGCCATGAGAGCGCAGCAGGCGAAATTTATCCGCCAGGGCGTCCTCATCCGTCACGATCATCCCGCCTTCACCCGTCGCCAGGTTTTTATTGGAAAAGAAACTAAAACAACCGGAAACGCCCCAGGTTCCCAGGTGCTTGCCCTCGAGCCTGGAACCCACTGCGTGGGCAGCATCCTCAATTACTGGAAGGTGGTTGGCAGTTGCCCATTCCATTATCGCGGGCATATCACAGGCATAACCCGCATAATGCATTACCATGATTGCCTTTGTCCTGGAGGATATGGCAGCCTTGATTGACGCTAAGGACAAGGTGAGATCATTTTCTCCGCTGATGTCCGCAAAAACCGGGGTTGCACCTGTGTAACGCACGGCATTGGCGGTGGCCACAAAGGTCAAAGAAGGAACGATCACTTCGTCGCCGGGTCCCAGCCCCAGAGCCTGGCAAACCATGTGCAGCGCTACTGTGGCATTGGAAACCGCAAAAGCGTGTTTGGCTCCGGTGTAAGCCTGGAATTCCTGCTCAAAGGATTGGGTGACCGCCCCCATGGTCAACCATCCGGAATCCAGGACCGCCAATACGGCATCCTTTTCTTCCTGACCAAATTCGACATCAGATAACGGAACGAGCCAATTCAAAGGTCAATCCTCCGGTAAAAACTGGTCACGCATTTTTTCAAAATCAGCGCTCGCGCGGTCATAATCAGCAGGGTTCCCCAGGTCTTCCCAATATCCTCTGAAGACGTAACCGGAAACCTTCTCGCCTGCCGCAACCAGAGTCAACACCAGGTCCGGAAAGTCAAGATACTCTTCCTTTGGAATGTAATCCAGGATGCGCGGCTCGAACACGTACACACCCATGCTGACCAGGTAATCGATCGAAGGCTTTTCGTGGTAATTGGAGACCCGCAATTCCTTATCCAGTTCCACAACGCCAAGATTGATATCGACCTTGCGTTTGTGCGTGGCGATGGTGGCGATGCCGCCCTGCTCTTTGTGAAAAGCGATGAGTTCAGCAAAATCGAGGGTGGTAAGCACATCCCCGTTGGTCACCAGGAAAGTATCGTCAAGACCCTCCACGTTCGCCAGCGGACCGGATGTGCCCAGTGGTTTCTTCTCCTGGACATATTCAATCTTCAATCCCAACCTTGCGCCATCCTGGAAAAAGATGCGCATCAGGTCCGCCAGGTACCCCACCGTGAGAGTCACCTCGCGGATGCCCGCCCGCTTCATCTGCCGCAGAATAATTTCCAAAATCGGTTTTTCGCCGATCGGCATTAATGGCTTGGGAATGATGCGTGTGTAAGGCTCCAGCCGGCGACCTTTCCCTCCTGCCAGTACCACTGCTTTTCGAACGACCGACTCAGAACTCATACTTACCCACCCTGTATTGATCAAGATTAAGCCTGATCCAGGCAACGGTTCGTGCCAAGCCGTCTTCCAAAGAAACTTCCGGAGTCCATCCCAGGTATTGACGCGCAAGTGAATTATTAGAAATTAACTGCAGCACCTCGGACTTTTCAGGGCGCAGGCGTACATTTTCCTGGCGGATCTCCACTTCCGCGCCAATGATCCCGGCGATCTTGTGTGCCAGGTCGCCAATGCGGATCTCCTCACCGGTTCCCAGGTTGTAGGTTTGTCCTGAAACATTTGGCATTTCTGCCCCCTTCAGAAAACCTGAAACCGTATCCTGAACGTATGTAAAATCCCGGGTGGTATCCAGGTTGCCAAGCTTGATAACCTTATTAGTTAAAGCCTGGGTGATGATGGTGGGGATCACTCCCCTCGCTGACTGGCGTGGACCATAGGTATTAAATGGCCGGATGGTAATAGTTGGTAAGCCGTAAGCACAGTAAAAACTTTCCACCAGTTTGTCAGCACCGATCTTGCTGGCTGAATAGGGAGATTGACCCTGCAACGGGTGGTTCTCATCGATCGGCACTTGCCTGGCGGTACCGTAAACTTCGCTGGAAGAAGTGTGCACCAATCGCTCCACTGCCAGGTCCCGGCAGGCCAGGAGGACATTGAGCGTTCCCAGTACGTTCGCGGTAATCACTTCCGCCGGGTGTTTATAAGAATAAGGGATGGAAATATAGGCTCCCAGGTGAAAAACAAGTTGACTGTCTTTAACAGCCTGCCTGACCGCGTCTTCATCTTTCAAATCACCCGGAATTAGTTCTACCTCTGACAGGATTTGAGAATCCAACATACGAAGCAAACCAGGGTCACCGCGTGAGTTGTAACGCACAAATCCCCGCACCCTGGCACCTGACCGCACGAGCGCTTCTGTCAGGTGGCTGCCAATGAAACCGCCCGCACCAGTGACCAGAACAGATTTTCCCTTTAATATCTCACTCATCTGCTTGCGGCACCTTTCGCGCCTGTTGTACAAAGTAATCCTTCACTACATTTAATAAGTCAGGAATCATCAATATTTTCACCGGAAATTGATTACATAACGACAAGATCCGTTCCTTGTCTTTTGATGAAACCTTATTGATGGCAAACATGACCAGACCGATACTGTGCCTTTGAATAATATCAGGAATTTCATTAGTGGTACCTAACACCGGGTATCCATTGATCTTTTGATTGACCCTGGAAAAATCGTCATCCACCATCCCCACAATGGAGAAAGCAGTAGAGAGGTCACTCTTTTCCATCAGCCAGATACCCAATTGAGCACAATCACCCGCCCCAATAACCAGTACCCGTTCACCAAGGATCGAGGACTGAGACCGTGCTCTCATCCACCTGGAAGCCAATCCGGTGAAAAGCCTCAACCGGTAACGCATACCCACAAACCCGATCAGTGAAAACATGGCAAACAGGATGGCAAGGACAGTGGGCAGTGATTTTTCAGGAATCAGAAGGGCTATAAATAAAACACTTGCCCCGATTGCCAGAAAGGTGGACAGGGTGAGATCAAGGACATGTGTTGGGCTGGCGTAGCGCCAGTCAATATCCTTGAGGCCGAATAATGTGTTGGTCAGGGCGAGTGCAAAGGCTATGCCGGCAGCGTAGAGAACCATATACCCAAAACCAATATCCAGCGGCGTCTGGATACGCCAGATAATGGTGGCTAACGAGATGGCCAGGAACGCCACAAGAAAATCAGAGGCAAACCAACTTAAATATTTATCAGAAAATAGTTTAAATGGACCGTGGTATAGGGAACTTTCTTTTACTTCCTTCTTATCCAAGCCAGGAATAAGGTAGATAAAGGTCATGAAGATGACATCCAGGTCACCCATCAGGTTGTGATGCCGCACATATAACTGGTCCATGCGCATTTTTTGAGGCAGGATGTTTTGCAGATACTCGTCGAGGATGTTTGTGCCTGCCAGTAATTTTTGTTCATCGCGGTAAGTCACCGAAGCCGGGCTGGTGATTCCAGGACGCACCGACAGGATTTCCTGCCGAACATCAGCTGGCCAATTCTCCACGAAAGTGGGGTCCTCAGGACGCGGTCCCACGAAACTCATCTCCCCAACCAGAACATTCCAGAAGTTGGGCAATTCATTTATCTTGGTTCGCCGCAGCCAGCTGCCAAAGGGAGTGATTCTCTCATCTTCATTTGCTGTCAGGCGTGAACCATTATAGCTTTCTGCTCGTTCATACATGGTACGGAATTTTAATATCCCGAATGGCTTGCCATCCTTGCCCACTCGTGGACCACGGTAAAACACAGGACCAGGTGAATCCCGTTTGATTGCAGCTACGATATACAAGAACAGGGGCCAAAGAAACAGGAATACAAGCACGGCACCAATAATATCCATGACACGTTTGCCAACGCTCACATAGAAGCGATTGGTCAAAGTCCTGCCTGGCGGATTCGTGCTACGTCTCACAGTTCGATCTATCAATTCCGCAGCTTTGTTTGTATTCCCCATGGATCCCCTTATCCTTATTGACCTTCCAAGTGTTCGATGTACTACCTGATTTGTTCGGCTAACTTTTAATTTTACTGGCCAGAATTTTATCTGTCAATTTTTTTTGACCTATTAATAGAAACTGCGAGCACTGGCTTCATCATAAAATTCTAACTGACAGGGGTATACACGGTCAGGAACGGCGTCTCAAAGTACCTGTTTTCTTCTTCTCAAGGTAACCTGAAGGGAGTTCAACCCTCATGTTCGTGTTCTGCAACAACTTCAAGAGAACGGTCACCCTTTCACTGCCCGCAAGGGTGGTGTCAAGAATGCCCTCGTACCCCTCAAAGAGACCCGTATAGATGCGCACCGGGTCCCCTGGTTTGAACCCGGTTAACTGATTGGTTCGGTCGAGATTAGCCTGGTCCACTTTGTTGCGAATGGCCGTGATGATGGCGTCCGGCACGTGGGCAATCTCACCCCCAAAGTTCACCAGGTTGACCGCTCCGGGGAGATGCTCAAGATGAACTGGCAGAGGTTGCTGCAGGTCGAGATGTACAAAGAGATAACCTGGAAAATAAGGCTTGATTTTTCGGGCACGCGGGTTCACCGGATAGGCTCGCAACCACGGGTAGAAAACTTCTACCTGGCGGGTTTCAAGTTGACGCGTAAGAAATCCTTCCTTGCCGGGTTTACTTCGCAGAACATACCACATGGATGCCATGAATGCCACTCGTTTTTCCAGAATTCAATCAATAGAAAGGCGCCCGTGGGACCGCTCCAAATAATTGAGTACTCGTATTTTAACATGAATGAAAAACTCCCTTTGCTGTGGTAATTATTAACAACATCCCCTGGAACCTGCAAATGGCTGCCTCCCTGTTGGCTGCGCTGCCAACCCTGCTTGTCTACATTTTCCTCGGGCGATATTTCCTGCGCGGCATGATGGCGGGGTCGTTAAAAGGTTAATTATTTTGATTCCCCAAAGACTATCTTCAATGAAGGGTAGTCTTTTTTTGTGCCTTTGCTACTGACAAAAGGTGCTTAATGTAACCAATCTCTTGCAAGCTGTCTTACAATACATATAATTATCTGTATAATTAAAGTGTACAGAATTCTCAAGGGGAAAACCAAATAGCTTCAGTTATTGAAACTGGAAACCAGGGAAAGGAAGGTGGCATCGGCACGATTCAGTTATGCTTCTAAAGTTGTAGAAAACCCACTAACTTTTTTTCGGAGGAGAACGATGTCTAAGAAATTACTGGCTGTTGTTTCTGTACTGGTTATACTCACTTTCGTCCTTTCAGCCTGCCAGAGCAGCACTGGGGGAACCGGCGCAACCGGCGGAAAACTCAAAGTTTTCGGCGCGTTCGCCACACCGATCGAAGAGCCCTGGGATGGCGTGATCCATGCCGCCCTGCAAAAAGCTCAGGCTGACGGCAAGATCGAATACACCTACCAGGAAGCCATCGGATATTCCGGTGACATGGAACGTGTTCTGCGCGAAGTCTGCGAACAGCAGAAACCCGACCTGATCATGGGTGACGCCTTCGGCAACGAAGAAGCTGTCCGCCGCGTGGCCAAGGACTTCCCTGAAGTCGCTTTCGCCTTCGGTTCCGGTTCCGGCCCCAGCGAACCCAACGTAGCTGTATTTGATAACTGGATTCACGAACCCGCTTACCTGATGGGCATGCTCTCTGGTGGACTGACCAAGACCAACAAGCTCGGTGTTGTGGGCGCCATGCCCGTGCCCGAGGTCAACCGCCTCGTCAATGCCTACATCGCTGGTGCCAAAGCCCAGAATCCTGACGTTGAGGTCATGGTTTCCTTTATCAACAGCTGGTTCGATCCCGCTGCTGCCAAGGAAGCCGCCATTGCCATGATCGATAATGGTGCCGATGTGCTCTACGCTGAGCGCTTTGGTGTCATCGAAGCTGCGGCCGAGAAAGGTCTCTTCGCTTTCGGCAACATGAGCGATCAGAACGAACTGGCTCCTGACTTTGTTGTCTCGAGCGCCGTGTGGAACATGGATCCCACCGTGGATTACCTGATCAAACAGGTTTCCGCTGGTACCTTCACCGCACAGGACCTCAAAGACTTCTCCATGATGGGCAAGGGCGGCGCTTCGCTCGCCTCATTCCATGGCACCGAAGGTAAAATCCCCGCTGATTTGTTAGCAGCTGTGAAAGCCAAGGAAGCTGACATCATGAGCGGTATCTTCCGTGTGGATGTGGACGAAGCCCAACCCGCTGGCTCCAACTAGACTGGAGGTCTTTGCACAAGCCTTGATATTTCCATTGTGTAAAGACCTGACGATCGGGTAAAAGGAAAGCGAAGTTCTTTCCACCACGGAGGGGGCTTCGCTTTCATAACCTGGTCGACAATGCAAAATATCTTATTCCGAGGTGCAAGAATGCACTCTGTACAAATGAAAGGGATCGTCAAGCGATTTGGCGATCTGTTGGCAAGTGACCATGTGGATTTTGACCTGGAACAAGGCGAGATCCACGCCCTTCTGGGAGAAAACGGGGCGGGAAAAACCACCCTGATGCGCATCCTATACGGGTTGTACCGGGCGGATGAAGGGGAAGTGCTGGTGGAAGGAAAACCAGCGGTCATTCATGCCCCCAAAGACGCCATTCGACTGGGTATTGGCATGGTAACCCAGCACTTCACGCTGGTACCCACCTTAACAGTGGCTGAAAACATGGTTCTGGGCGAGACAGGAAGCGTTACGGTCAATCTTCCTGAGGTTGAAAAGAAAGTTGCCGAAGCCTCTGAGCGTTATGGGATCCCGGTCAAACCGGGCGCGCTCATCAAGCATCTTTCTGTGGGTGAACGGCAGCGCGTGGAAATCCTGAAAGCGCTCTATCACGACGCCAGGGTATTGATCCTGGATGAACCGACAGCAGTGCTTGTCCCGCAGGAGGTCTCTCTCCTCTTTGAAGCGCTACTCCGCCTGCAGAAGCAAGGGTTGTCAGTCATATTCATCAGCCACCATCTGAATGAAGTGATGGATATCTGCAATCGCATTACAGTACTCAGGGATGGAAAACTGGTTGGTACCGTGAATAAAACGGAAACCAATTTAAAACAATTGGCAAATATGATGGTCGGACGCGAAAACTTCGGCGTGACCCGCCAGGGTCAACGTGAACGCGGTAAGCTGGAGTTAATGGTTGAAAAGATTAACGCGACAGACAAAAAAGGTCTTCCCGCTTTGAAGGATGTTTCACTGGAAGTGCACCAGGGAGAGATCCTTGGGTTGGCCGGCGTTTCGGGAAATGGGCAGACGGAGTTGTCTGCAGTTTTGTGCGGCACGCACAAGGTTAACAGCGGCAAAGTGACCGTAAATGGCAAGGACCTCACAAATGCTGATCCCCAGGTGGTCTGCGCAGCCGGCGTGGGAAGGATCCCCGAAGACAGGCATGCCAACCTGGTGGGTGACCTGTCTGTTGCTGAGAACCTGGTACTGGACCAGATCAATTCTTACGTGAAAAATGGCATCCTCGACCAGGAAAGCATCCAAAAGAACGCCGAAGCCTTGATCAAAGGCTTTCAGATCAAAGCCTCCCCGCGGGATAGTGTGCGAACTCTATCCGGCGGCAACATGCAGAAAGTGATGCTGGCGCGGACGCTCAGCCAAAAGCCGCGCGTTGTGATCGCCAGCCAACCCACCCGTGGACTGGATGTGGGCGCAACGGACTACGTGCGCACCAAGCTGCTGGAACAGAGGGACAACGGAGCGGCTGTGCTGTTACTTTCTGAAGACCTGGAAGAGATCATGGCGCTTTCCGATCGCATCGCAGTGATCTACGGTGGTCGCATCGTCGGCACCATTTCCGCCCAGGAAGCCACGGCTGAAAAGCTGGGGCTGATGATGGCTGGATCTGAAGCATAAACAGGAAAGGAGAACTTGATGTCTAAACTCAAAGTTGAACGCGCTCCTGCTCCTGTTTGGATGCGCACGTTGATCCCGCTGATCGCCATTCCGGTCACCTTCCTGATCACCTCGATCATCATCCTGCTGGATGGAGCAAATCCCCTCACCGCCTACTATCATTTCCTCATTTCTCCACTGGCCGGAAAAGCCAGCGCGATAGAAGTGTTGGTGAAATCCACTCCTTTAATGTTGACAGGTGCTGCAGTGGCGTTTGCCTTCAACAGCGGCTACTGGAATATCGGCGCCGAGGGTCAGCTATACGCAGGCGCCATCGCGGCTGCCTGGCTGGGCATGGTACTGGAAGGTGTTCAACCCATTCTCGGGATTCCCCTGATGGTATTGGGTGGTTTCGCGGCTGGCATGCTCTGGGCGTTCCCCTCGGCAATCCTCAAGGTCAAGCTTGGTGTGGACGAGGTGGTAACGACACTTTTAATGAATTCCATTGTACTCAACGTGACTAGCTTCCTGCTCAACGGACCCTGGCGTGATCCTGTGTCCATGTGGCCGCAATCCCCTGAAATTGCCGCGGGAACCACATTTTTCAAGCTGATCCCCCGCAGCCGGCTTCACTTCGGATTCATCCTTGCCATCGTGATCCTTTTGATCTCCTGGTTCGTCATCAAGCGCACATCTTTTGGTTTGAAAATGCGCGCCATTGGCATGAGCCGCGAAGCAGCTCACTTTGCAGGCATCAAGGTGAACAAAACCATGTTGACGGTTGCCCTGGTCAGCGGCGGCATCGCCGGGCTGGCTGGAGCCGGCGAGGTAGCCGGTATCCATTTCCATCTCATCGACGCCATCTCTGACGGGTTGGGGTACACCGGCATCATCATCGCCACCCTCGGCGGGCTGCATCCGTTTGGTGTGGGGTTGGCCGCTCTCTTCCTGGGGTTGATCGACACCGGCGCGCAGACTGTTTCCCGCGCCATGGGCGTACCGGTTTACCTGGGTGATGTGGTTCAATCCACGCTGCTGCTGGTAACGCTCTCGCTATTCGTCCTGCAAAATTACCGCATCCGGAGGGTAAAGTAATGGATATCCCCCTGTTTATCGTTGGATTGATTGCCGCCACTTTGCGTGTGGCAACGCCCCTGATCTTTGGCACGCTGGGTGAGTTGTTCAGTGAACGTTCCGGCGTTCTTAACCTGGGTATTGAAGGAACCATGTTCCTGGGTGCCTTCACCGGGTTTGCTGTGGCGGCCAATACCGGATCGCTCTGGTTGGGACTTCTGGGAGCCATAATTGCGGGTGCACTGGCAGGGTTGCTCATGTCACTGCTCTCCGTGCGCCTGGGTGTGAACCAGCACGTTTCCGGGTTGGGCATCACCCTGTTGGCAACAGGGTTGTCGCTATATCTGTACCGCCTGATTTTTGGCGAGAACAAGGTTCCCCCGGCAATTGATTCCTTCCCCATGCTACAGATTCTTCCGGACTCCAATCCGCTTGCGCCCATTACCAACCAGTACCTGCTGACCTACATTGCCATCGCCATGATCGCGCTGGTCTGGTGGGTGATGCGCAAAACACGCTTCGGACTGCAGATCCGCGCGGTGGGTGAAAACCCAGAAGCAGCAGATGCCGCAGGGTTGAACGTTTATACCATCCGCACCCGGGCACTGGCAATTGGCGGTGCTTTAATGGCAGTTGGCGGGGCGTTTCTCACCCTCGCTCAGCTTGGCTCGTTCACATTCGGCATTGTGGCTGGCCGCGGTTGGGTATGCATCGCGCTCATCATCTTTGCCAACTGGAATGCCATCAATGTTCTTTGGGGAGCCCTCATCTTTGGCGGCGTTCAGGCGCTGCAACTGCGCCTGCAGACCCTGGGATTCAAACTGCCGTACGAACTGTTCCTTTCTCTACCCTACATCGTCACGATCATTGCCTTAACCCTGGCGGGGCGGAACGTTTCAGCACCATCCGCTCTGCTAAAAGCATATCGCCGCGAATAGGCGGCAGGAGGTTTATAAATGAAATACAAGTATATTGGTAAGTCCTACATCCGGCCGGACGCGATCAACAAGGTGACCGGTAAAGCCATCTACCTGGATGACATCCGCCTGCCGGACATGCTTTATGCGGCCGTGTTGCGTCCGCAATACGCCCACGCCCGCATCCTCAAGATCGATGCCAGCGAAGTGGAGAAATGCCCGGGCGTGGTGAAAGTGGTCACCGGCAAGGATTGCAAGTTCCGCTATGGTGACAACATTAAAGATCTGCAGCCCATGGCAGTGGATAAAGTGCGCTACATCGGTGACCCTGTGGCTGCCGTGATCGCTGACAGCCCTGCCCATGCGCGCGCAGCGTTGGCCAAGTTCAAGGTGGATTACGAGCCTTTACCGGTGTACACAGATGCGCTCGATGCCATGAAACCCGGAACCGCCCTCATTCATGAGGACATGGGAAACTACTGGCGCTTGCCAACCTTGAAAGAGACTCCCGGCACAAACGTAGCCAATACCTACCACCTGGTGAAAGGCCGCGGAGAAGAAGGCTTCGATGAAGCAGACGTGATCGTGGAGGGCGAATTCAATTACCCCCTGGGTTCCTGCGCTGCCATTGAAACGCACGGCACGATCGTCCAATTCCACGTGGACAGGACCATCGAAGTTTGGTCCACTTCCATTTGCCCGTTCATCATCCGTGAAGACCTGGCGAATTCCTATGGCATTCCGGTGGCAGACGTGCGCGTGCACACCCCGGACCTTGGCGGCTGCTTCGGATACAAATCAGACATCACCACCGAACAGACCATCGCATGGATCGCCAGCTTTGTGCCGGGGCGTCCGGTGAAATGGATGGCCTCCCGCGAGGAAGACTTCACCAGCACCCTGCTCGCACACGGCATCCGCACAAAGATGAAAATCGGGGCCAAAAAAGATGGCACCCTGGTAGCCATCAAGTCCACCCTGTATCACTCGGGCGGGGCTTACGCAGATACGGCAGTGAATGTCACCATCGCCTCCACCCATAACTCCACTGGCCCTTACGAGTTCAAACACTGTGATCTCACCGGTTACACAGTCTACACGAATACTCCCGCCGTGGGCGCTTACCGCGGCTATGGTCACCAGGAATCACAGATTGCCTCGGAACGCATGATGGACCTCCTGGCGCGTGAACTCAAGATGGATCCTTTCGAACTGCGCAAGAAGAACTTCCTTTCCGAAGGCAAGGTCAACGCGGTGGGCGAAACCATGTGGAAACACAGCGGCAACCTTTTGGAATGCGCCACGCGCGTGAAGGACATGGTCTTTGGAAAACCGAAACCCAAAGAAGACGACCAGTATGTTTATGGCCGTGCACTGGTGACAGTGATGAAGTCCCCCAAGGGAGCACCCTTCTCCACCAAGGGATGTTACATGAAGATGAACCTGGACGGCAGCGTGAACGTCAACATGAGCGGTGCCGAAACCGGACAGGGCTTGCGCACGGTCATCCGCCAGGTGGCGGCTGAAGCACTCAAGATCGCCCCTGAACGCGTGCGCGTGTACAACGATATCGATACCCAGTATTCCCCTTACGAATGGCAGACAATTGGTTCCATGTTCACCACACAGGGCGGTCGTGCCATCATCCGTGCTGCGGATAAACTGATCGCGCAACTTGTGAAAACTGCAGCCCAGGTATTGAAAACCGATGAAGATTACCTGGAATACCAGGGTGATTACATTGTGCTGCGCAATGACCCCGCCATACGCGTGGCCACCAAAGACCTGGCACGCGGTTACATCACCGATGACGGCATCACCATCGGTGAACTCGCCCAGTCCGTGGCGGATGCCCGCCTGCCGCGCTACTCCAACCCGGACAAAAACGGTCAGGGGAGCATCGGCGTGACCTATACGATGGGCGCGCAGGGTGTTGACCTGCGCATCGAAAAGAAAAGCGGCAAGATCCTGGTGGATCATTTCTACTCGGTGTTCGATGTGGGACAAGTGGTGAATCCGCTGCAGATCCGCGGCTCGGTTTTGGGCGGCGTAACCATGGCAATCGGTGCTGCCCTGTATGAAGAAGTGCAGTTCGACAAGGAAGGCCGCATCACCAACCCGCAACTGTTCAAATATCACATTCCCACTTACAAAGAAGCCCCGGCGCAGACCATCGAGTTCGTGGAAACCCCCGACCCGATTGGACCCTTTGGAGCACGCGGCATTGGCGAACATTCCGTCATCGGCGCAGCTCCTGCCATCATGAACGCGGTATATGATGCCATTGGGGTGGATTTCTACGAGATCCCCCTCACCCCGGATAAAGTAAAGAAAGCGCTGGAAGCGCGAAAGGAGTCGAAATAATGACTGAAAAGCTTACCTTTACGGTCAACGGTCAGGAACGCACCATCGAATACGAACCCGATATGATGCTGCTGGACGTGATCCGCGACGTGCTCAACCTCACGGGTACCAAGCGCGGCTGCGATAACTCCACCTGCGGTACCTGCGTGGTGGTGATGAACGGCAAGGCGATCAAGAGCTGCAACACACCCGCGGCAAAGGCCGCCGATGCAGAGGTCCTCACTGTGGAGGGATTGGCCAAAGGCACCACACTGCACCCCATCCAGAAAGCCATTGCCGAATCCGGTGCAATCCAGTGCGGCTTTTGCACCTCCGGTATCGTGATGGAGCTGTTTGGCTTGCTGGAAGTGAACCCGGATGCCAGCCAAACAGAGATCGAAAACGCGCTCAACAAGCATTTGTGCCGCTGCACGGGGTACGAACCCATTCGTGACGGAGCACTCATCGCGCAGAAAATGGTTCAGGAACTTAAGAAATCCAAATAACAAACGGAGAGATGACCATGGCTTATGATATTTTGATCAAGAACGCAAAAACCCGCGAACACGGTTCGCAATTGATGCAAGTTGCGATCGAAAAAGGCAAGATCGTGAAGATCGCCGAGAAAGTGGATGGAGAGGCAAAATCCACCATCGATGCGGCTGGTAACCTGGTGACAGGCTCCTTCATCAACGGTCACCTGCACCTGTGCAAGGTGTACACCCTGGGGATGATGGATGATGACGCACTGAGCGCCTACACCGATGGAGACATGGGCGGCGCGATGACCGCAATCGAACTGGCAGCCAAGGTGAAGGAAAAATACGACGAGAAGTGGATCATCCAGAACGTGCGCAAAGCCCTCGACCTGGCAGTACGCTACGGCAATACCCACATCCGCGCTTTCGCCGACACCGATACCACCGGCAAACTGGAAGGCGTTAAAGCCCTGCTAAAAGCCCGCGAAGAATACAAGGGACGCGTGGAGGTTCAGGTTGTGGCCTTCCCCCAGGACGGCGTGGTTAGGGACCCAGGTGCTGAGGAATACGTGGAACAAGCCCTCAAACTGGGCGCGGACGTGGTTGGCGGCATTCCCTGGATCGAATACACCGATCCGGACTCGCAGGAGCACATCGACCGCATGTTCCGCCTGGCCAAAAAGTACAACAAGGATGTTTCCATGCTGATCGACGACGCAGGAGACCCCACCTTACGCTCACTGGAAATGCTGGCAGTGACCACCCTGCGCGAAGGTTGGGAAGGCCGTGTGACCGTGCAGCACGCACGGGCCATGGCGCTTTACCCTGAACCTTACTACCGCAAGATCGAAGCTCTGCTCAAAAAAGCGCGCATGGGACTGGTTTCAGACCCGCAAACCGGACCTCTCTATGCCCGCGTTAAGTCACTCTACAAAGCGGGCGTCAGCGTTGCCCTCGGGCAGGATGACATCGCCGATGCTTACTATCCCTTCGGACGCAACAACATGCAGGAAGTAGCCTTCCTGGCCGCGCACCTGATGAACATGATCAGCCGCCCGGAGCTGGAAGTCCTCTACGACCTGATCACCACCAGCGCAGCCAAAGCCCTGGGCATCAAGGATTATGGTCTTAAGGAAGGCTGTAACGCTGACCTGGTCATCCTGGACGCAGCCTCAGTGTGGGAAGCTCTGTGGTCACACGATTACCCGCTGCACGTCATCAAGGACGGCGTGGACATCACTGTCAAGAAGTAAGAACGAATCTTAACTCAAAAGGCTGACTGTCGAAGTCAGCCTTTTTGTTGTTAACTGCAGATACTGCTCAATACGCGATCTTGATGATCTTTTCCTGGCTGATATCCAGCACGCCTGTTTTGACCATGAGGGTGTGCGTTGAAACCATGAACCAGCCAGAATCTGCCTCATATAGTTCAACCTGGGACTGAACCTGTTGCAGGTTCTTGCCGTTCACTGTCACGCGTGAGGGTGTGCCCGGGTCATCCACATCAAGCATCAGGATGTTGTCCCTCTCTGTGTTCGCTCCTTCGAACGTACCCCGGGCAGCAGCAATGGTCACCGTGATTCGTTTTTTCTCCTGCTGTTGGGAGATGAGAGTCGTGCGCACAGCACCGGAAATGTAAGCCGTGCTCACGCCATCGTCTTCGTATAGCGTGAAGCTGCTTCCCTCGGCGGTGGGCACGATGCGCAGAAGCAGCTCATCCCGCAGGCTCCCGTCTGAGCGTTTGCCCATGATGTTCTGGGTCTGGTCATCCACATGCATGAGCGGAATGATGGCACCAGCGCGCAGGAACAGGGGTAACTGGTAGGTGGCTCCCCACTTCAACGGGTATTTGGTGATCATCTCTCCCTGGCTGATGATGCGTTCATGAGTATGGTAGTTCACCCACACCCCGGCTGGCAGGTAGACGTCCATAAATTCCTGGAACAGGGTAGCGGAGAAAGCCGCGAGCATGTCCCGACCGATCATTTTCACCCCGCCCAACTCGCGAACCTGTTCATCTTCCTGGAAGTATTGCACCAGGGGAGGAAAGACCGGTTCACCGTAAAGGTAAGCGCGGTGCGCCAGCGAGTAGAGATAAGGGCTCAATTCATAGCGCAGCCGGATGTTTTCCAGGTTGCTTTCCACATCGCCCACACGGTCGGGAGAGGTCTCATTGCAGTTGCACAGGTTTAGCGTGTGCGGCCGCACCGGCACTTCCAGCAGGGCTCCTGCGGCAAACCAGGGCGTGTACACGCTGTCAATACTGCCCACCAGGGCATAACGGTTAAAACCGCCAATATCGGAACCGAAGTAATCGATACCGGAGAGTGACATATGCCCCTGAACCTGCAGGTGAGCAGCCAGGCTATCCAGGTTGGAGGCAATGTCTCCAGACCACATGCTCACGCCAAAACGCTGGCTGCCCGGCGCACCGGAACGCGAGAGGATAAATGGACGCTGGGTGACGTTGTTGCGGGAATAGCCATCGTAGATGCTTTTACTCCAGAAGAAGTTGTACAGGTTGTGTAACTCGAAGTCGGAGTGCAACTCCCCATATTCATCGGTATAACCCTCGTACCACGCACTGGCGTCAAACGCCTCCGGCTCTCCCAGGTCGGTCCAGTGACCGATGATCCCGTCTTCCACCAGGGGCTGCCGCTTGAGGTCGTGCCAGTAGCTGGTACCTTCCTGGTTGGTAAAGTCGAGCATACCGCCGATGCCCCACCAGGGGTTGCTCTCCAGGTAAACCGGATCACCATTTTCCTTCTGCAATGCCAGGTAACCTTTTTCAGCCAGGTCAGCGTATTCGGGCAAACCGGCGCTGATGTAGGGCTCCTCGATCGAAATGATCCCCACACCATCCTCGGCATACTTGGCAATATGCCCGGCAGAGTCAGGGAATTTTAACTCGTCCCAATCAATGCTGCCCATGCGGCTGTCGATAGAACCGGAGGTGATGCCGCCAAACCACTGCAGATCGAGCACAAAGCCATCCACCGGGAAATTGTTTTTGCGCAACGAAGCCAGCTTATCTTCCAGTTCTGCCCAATCGTCATACCCGTATTCAGAGACCCACAAGCCGAACATCTTTTTCGGCGGCACAGGAGGGGTACCGGTGAGGTTCATGTAATCCCGGCGCAGGTCGATCAGGTCCGGTCCGCTGAACACGTAAAAGCGGATCGCGTTGCCGGCGATGTTGATGTCCCACGGATCAGCACGGAAGTTCCAGGTTTGCACCGCGGGGTTGTCGATGAAGAGGCCGAAGTTCAGGTTAGATGCCCCCAGGAAATACGCAATGGAAAACTGCGCATTTCCGGTCATGGCATTGCCGAATGGTGTCATGGCGTTGCCCTGGTCCACACCCGGGAAGCGCGCCTTGCCGAACCAGTTGCCATCCATCACTCCTGGTTCGATGAATTGCTCCCCGAGACCATAGATGTCGGTAATATCCGGGGATACGATGGACAGGTGTTTGCGGAATCCCTCGACGTCAGTGGGGCATAACTGGGTAAACTGCCAGTCGGGCTCGCGCTTCGTATCCACCACGTTGATGCATAAATCTTTATCAACATAAACGCGCAGGGCATCCGTTGCCAGCCCGTTATCCGGTGTAACCGAGAAGGCTTCCGGTCCGGGATAATCGGTTTTGTTCACCAGGGGCGAGACCGCGATCGGTTGACTGAGATCGTGTTCCCCGCCCAATTCTGCGTATTCAGCGTGCAGCAGGTCATCCTGCAGAAATTCAATGATCAGGCAGAAATCCTTTACGCAATAGCGCGCACGGGCACCTTCAGCAAAGACTTCAGGGGCTGGGCCCGGCTTAACAGCCGGTGCAACAACTCCTGCAGGAGCTGGCGTTTTCTTCTCAGTTGGTTCCCCGGCGGGAGCTGGTTTGCAGGAAACCAGCAGGAACAATAAAAGAGTTGAAAGTAAAGCAAGAAATAAGTGTCTTTTCATCGATATCAACCTGTGTTCGAGTATGTGAGCTGGATCTCTATCATTGATTATACCGATTTTGATTGGAATCCCGGATTAAACGATAAAATGGAGGTCGATCCATGCGGACATCCATTTCATCTATAATGGAGATGAGATTCTGCATCAGGAGACGGGCATGCATCAAGGAGATAAAGAACACGGTTGCGAGGTGCTGCTTTTTGGTGACTACTTCTGCGACCTCATCATCACCGGTTTAAATGAGATACCCAGGTTGGGAGCGGATATCTTTGGACAGTCTCTGGATATCTGCCCAGGCGGCGCTTACATCCTCGCCACCCAACTCACCCGTTTGGGCGTGCACACGCGTTGGGCAGCGCAACTTGGAGATGACCTCTTCAGCCACTACGTGCGCGAGTGCGCCGCCAGGGACGGCCTTGACACGTCCTTGTTCCAGGAACATCCCCAACCCTACCGCAGCATGAGTCTCGCCTTTTCCTTCTCTCACGACCGCGGCTTTATCAGCTACACCGACCCGGCACCCGGCGGAAGAACACAAAAAGACATCATCAGCGCAGAACGTCCGCGTTGGGTGGTCAACACGCCCTTTGATGGCTCGGAGGAAACCAGGGAATTGGTGGAGTACATTCACAGCCTGGGGGTAAAAGTTTTCACCGATTGTGAATACACCACCCTCACCCTTAAAGACGCGGGCATCACTGATTTGCTGCGCGTGACAGATGTATTTGCCCCGAACCTGGCGGAGGCCACCCAACTCACTGGTGAAAGCGACCCCTTTCACGCACTGGATAAGTTGGCTGATATCTGCCCGATGGTGATCATCAAATGCGGTGAACGCGGAGCTTACGCCCGACAGGGCTCACGCACCTGGCACTCCCCTGCGATTGAAGTGGCTGCCGTTGACACCACCGGTGCCGGCGATTCTTTCAACGCCGGGTTCCTGGCAGGGTTTATCAATGGGGAGGACGTGGACACCTGCCTGCGCTATGGAAATATCTGCGGAGGACTCTCCACCACCCGGCAGGGCGGCACCACCGTCGCCATCACCATGGAGGAGCTGAAAAACTACAATGGGAGGATGGTATGAAGTTAGTGCTCATTGGCGGCGGCGGAGTTCGATCCCCCTTATTTGTGATGACCCTTTTACGCTGGCAAAAGCATTTGGGCGTGCACGAGCTGGTGCTGCTGGATATTGATGAACGCAAGCTTTCCTTGTTTGGCGGATTGTGCCGCGAGCTGGTTCACCGCGCTGGTGATCCCTTTACCACATCAACAACTCTCAACGCCCGCACCGCGCTGACCGGCGCTGACCATGTGGTCACCACCATCCGCCCGGGATTTGAGCAGGGTCGCGCCACGGACGAACGCATTTGCCTGCGCCATGGCGTGCTTGGGCAGGAAACCACCGGGGCAGGCGGTTTTTCGATGGCCATGCGCAGCATTCCCGCCATACTGGAGTACGCCAGCCTGATGAAGGAAGTATGTCCAAACGCGTGGATGTTCAACTTCACCAACCCTTCCGGATTGGTCACCCAGGCGCTGCGTGATGCCGGATATGAGCAGGTGATAGGCATCTGCGATGGCGCAAACGCCGGGCAGATGGCAATTGCAGCCTGGGCAGGGGTGGAACCCAGCCGGATCAGGGCGGAGGTGTTTGGTCTCAATCACCTCTCCTGGTGCCGCAGTGCCAGCCTGGAAGGAGAAGACCTCCTCCCGGGTGCCCTGCTCGACCCGCAATTTTTACAGAACTGGCAAACACCTTTCAACCCTGACCTGGTGCGCCAGGCAGGGATGCACCTGAACGAGTATCTTTATTACTACCATTACGCGGAGCAGGCGCTGGCATCCATCCAGGCGGAACCCATGACGCGCGGCGAGGAAATCGTCGAACTCAACCGCCTCCTGGTAAGCCAGCTCGAAGGCATTGGCGTGGAGCGCGAACCTGAGCGTGCCCTCAGAGCCTTTTTTGGCTACGAACAACGCCGCGGAGCCACGTACATGCACTACGCGCATGGCAATCAACCTGCGCTGAAAACCGGGTTAGCAGATGACTACGATGCCGAAATCCCCGCGCAAGCCGGGGAAGGTTACGCCGGAGTGGCATGCTCAATTATCAAAGCCCTCGGCAGCGGCGAACCCACCTACACCGCGCTGAACGTACCCAACCGGGGCGCAATAAGCGGCATGGTGGATGATGATGTGGTCGAGGTGAGTTGCAGGGTGGATGAGAAAGGCGTGCATCCATTGTCCATTGGCGAAGTTCCAGCTCCGCAGTTCGCACTGATGCGGGCGGTAAAAGCTTACGAGCGACTGGCGGTTGAGGCTATCCGCGAAAGGTCGGAGGCATTGGCGATCCAGGCCTTGATGGCACACCCGTTGGTGCTGTCTTACTCCCGTGCCAAACCGTTGGTGGAGGAGTTCCTGGCAGCACACAAATCACTCGTGGGAGAATGGAAATAAATTAAAAATTGTGATCGGTAACCAGTAATTTGGTACGATATCAGGGGATGAATGGTAGTAAAAAGAAAAGGCTGTACCCTAACAAAGGTACAGCCTAGATTTTTTAGTCCTGGATCAACTAGATGAAGACGATTTGGGCACCTTCGGTCATGTCCATGAAGTCACCAGCAGTGACAATGTCGATCACACCGTCGATAAAATCTTCTTTTTTCAAGTCGAACATGTCCACGGACATTTTACAGGCGTAAAATTTTGCGCCGCCATCCACCAACATCTGCATATATTCGCGCACCGGCGGAACTTTTAGACCCTTCATCTTCTTCTTCATCAACCAACTGGCAAAGGCGGTCATGCCGGGGATGATGCCAAAGATCTGCGGGATGCCAATGTATCCAGGGATGCCCATCATGTTCATCTTCATGCTGGTGTTGGCAATGGGTGGGATCTCAAGGTGATCGATGCGGGCTTTGTTGATCATGTCCATCCCCCAAAAGGTGAAGAAGATGGTCACATCAATGCCGTTACCCAGTGCTGCCCAACCCATCACGAGCGCCGGGTAGGCCATATCCAGGTTGCCTTTGGAGCAAATAAACGCGATCTTGCGGGGTTCGTCAGTCATTTTTTCCTCGTTATTTATAGAGTGGTCCACCAGGCTTCAGCCCGGGGTTGGAAGTGATTAGACGCAGCCTTCGGGTTTGCCCAGGCCAGAAACCTTGGCAACTTTCTTGGCGGGTCCCTTGGGGAACAATCCGAAGAGTTCCTTTGTGGTAATTCCAACGCCGTCGGTGATGGCGCGGAGTGTGGGGGATGCCCCACCGCCTGTAACAACTGATGCGCGGCAGAACTCGATCACTTTCCAGTGCGCTTCTGTGAGCTCGGGAATGCCTTCTTCTTTTGCAACTTCGATCGCGATTTCCCTGGTCCACTCAGCCGGGTTGGTCATGAATCCTTCATCATTGACCTGGACTTCCTTACCTGCGATTACTTTTGATGCCATTGTACGTTCCTCCTGATGGTTTCTATTTGGGTTAATGATTATTTATGTTTACCTGCCATGCTGAACCTGCTGGGCAGCGGGACAGGAATGCCTTTGAGTAACATGTCGTAGTACATAAAACGGAATGCGAGTTTGCCAAGGTGATTGATGAACGACTCGCGTAATAGCGAGAACGGTCCAACCACAGGGAACGGGTATTTGCCGAAGATCGGTTCCTGATCATACGAGAAGTCAATCATGACCGCCTTGTTATAACCGCTTTCAATGTAGCACAGCGAGTGTCCGTCAAACTTGTGGGTCATTTCCTTGCCGGCCATGTGCTGCAGAATATTGTCCACGGCGATGTCCATCTGGAAGTGAATGACGGCACCGGCTTTTGAAGCAGGGATGTTCGCGGCATCACCCAGCACCCAGATATTCTCCCAGTTCTGCGATTGCAGCAAATCTTTCTTGGTGGGTACAAAGTTGAGGCTGTCGCCCATACCGGAGCGCTTGATCACATCCGCGCCTTTGTTGGTGGGGATGCTGACCAGCAGGTCATAGGGTACTTCACGCTCGTCAAAAGAGATGAGCGTGTTCGCCCCTGCATCCACTGAACCGGCGTAGAAGTCGGTTTCCATGCTGATCCCGCGTTTGCTGAGCAATCCGCCTAGTGCTTCAGAAGATGTAGGTTTGGTAAACGCACCGGAAAGCGGTGTAGCGTAGACCAGTTCGACCTTGTTGCGCATACCACGCTTGGTGAACCACCAGTCCGCCATGAGCAGGAATTCCAGCGGAGCCACAGGACATTTGATGGGATTTTCGACCACGTTCACCACCAGGCGGCCGCCCTCCCATTTCTTCATGAATTCGCCCAGGGCTGTGGCACCATGCGCGGTGTAAAAGTCAAAGATATTTCTACCCCATCCTTCCCCGTTGAGGCCTTCGGTCTCATCCGGGCGGATATCTGCGCCAGTGGCGATCACCAGGTAATCGTAATTGATGACCTTTTTGTCCTGAACCAGGGTAATGCGGTTCTTGTCCGGCTCGATGAGCTCGACTTCAGAGAGTATGAATTCAACGCCACGCGGGATGAAACCGTGTTTTGGCTTGACTACATCCTTTGGTTTATAGATGTCAAAGGGGATGAACAGGTAACCTGGCTGATAAAAATGGTCGTCATCCTTGTCCACCATGATGATCTTCCATTCATTCGGGTTGAGTTTTTTGGCCATTTCGTGGGCCATCATGGTTCCTGCGGTACCCGCACCAAGAATCAGGAATGTCTTCATTTATTCGTTTCCTCCGGAGTTTTGAGTGATATCCACCTGTTCCGCCAGGTTTGCCTGGTAGGAAAGGGTGTCTGCCAGCACAGCCCTAAGCAAATCAAGTGCCTGGATGATGCGCGCATCAACCAGGGAATAATAAACGCTTTGACCCTCACGTGTGGCAGTTACCATGCGTCTGTCGCGCAGGTTCTGCAAGTGCCGTGAGACGGTGGGCTGGCTAACGCCCAATGCCTTGACCAGGTCTCCCACGGATCGGGGTTGCTCCGCCACGCTATAAAGTAAAAGGATGCGCGTAGGATCTGCCAGTGCGGCACATACCTGGGCGTGCATTTTCATCACTTCGTCGCGGAGTTGTGGGTCAACCATATTTATCCCTAATCTATATATATGGATATCAGCATATATGTATTATATCTGGCGCTCCGGAAAAAATCAAGGCTTCCACTCAACTTAACTTTTCTAGCGCCAAACTATCTTCCTGTAAACCTTTCCCGTTATCCAAGCCAGTTCACAAAAAAGACATAGTACTCACTAATTTCAGATTTATCCGTATAATATTTCTAGAATAATTCGGTCAACAAGGAAAGGCACACCCATGCTGGAAATTCCCGAAGCCAAAACAATTGCCGGTCAAATCAACGCCACGTTAACAGGAATAAAGATTGTTCAGGTGGTCGCTGCCTCAAGCCCGCACAAGTTTGCCTGGTATTACGGCGATCCGGCAGACTACGCCGTCAGGCTCACTGGTGATGAAGTGCTCACGGCCAGGGCCTGGGGCGGGATGGTGGAAGTGAAGACTACTCGCAACACGTTGTTGTTCAGTGATGGCGTGAACCTGTTGTTTCATCCCCCGTCCCTGCCGCTTCCAGAAAAGCACCAACTCCTGCTTGCCTTCCAGGGTGGCAGCCACCTTTCAGCCTCCGTGCAAATGTATGGTGGATTGTGCAGCTGGCCGGCCGTAGACGTATACGACAATTCATACTACCTGGCCGCGAAAAACAAACCATCTCCACTCGATGATGAGACCTTTACACAAGCCTACTTCAACCAAATGCTGGTGGACGAACAGGTTCAAAAACTGAGCATAAAAGCCGCCCTGGCCACCCAGCAGCGCATCCCCGGCCTGGGAAACGGCGTCCTGCAGGATATCCTCTGGAATGCAAGGCTTTCGCCGCGGAAGAAGGTTTCCAGTCTGACAAATGAGCAAATAGCTCACCTTTTTGCTGGCATGAAAGCTACCCTCAAAGAGATGACCCTCCTCGGAGGGAGGGATACAGAAAAAGACCTTTTCAATAAACCCGGCGGTTACAGGGTACTCATGTCCGCCAGGAGCAATGGCTCTCCCTGCCCGGAATGCGGCTCGCCGATCCTGAAGGAATCCTATCTTGGCGGCAGCGTCTATTACTGCAAAACCTGCCAGGTCGAGTAATTCAGGACTTCACGCCCATTTTGGATTGTTCACAAACATGATGGTTTTCACCGTTATCCTGCTCGCTGCTTAAAGCGGCTTGACATATTCCCATCTTCTGTATAATTAAGTCATCGATCCGATTCACAGTTGAATTATAAGGATTGGCTGATGAGAGTATTCGCCAGAAGACCTCTCAACATGGACAAGATCTCCATCCCCCACGGTCAGGTGTACCTGATACCCGACCGCTGCAAAGGCTGCGAGTTGTGTGTGCATTTCTGCCCGGAGGATGTGCTGGAAACCTCCGCCAACCGGAATGCGAAGGGATACCATTACCCGGCCATCGCCCCGGGCAAGGAAAACGCCTGCGTTCATTGCGGGTTCTGCACCATCATCTGCTCTGAGTTTGCTATCTTCACTTTACCGGTCGAGGGAGAAGCCAATGCCGGTTGATCCAAACATGGCTGGCAGGCATTTCATGAATGGCGACGAAGCCTGTGCCGAGGGAGCGCTTGCTGCCGGCTGCCGGTTCTTTGCCGGTTACCCCATCACCCCTTCAACTGAGATCGCGGAACACCTGGCGCTGCGGCTGCCGGAACTGAACGGCGTTTTTATCCAAATGGAAGACGAATTAGGCAGTATCGCTGCCATCCTGGGGGCTTCGGCTGCCGGTGCGCGTGCCATGACCGCCACTTCCGGCCCAGGCTTGAGCCTGATGCTGGAGAACGTCGGGTTGGGAATGATGATGGAACTCCCATGTGTCATCGTTGATGTCCAACGCGGCTCCCCATCCACAGGCCTGCCCACCATGCCCGGGCAATCGGATGTGATGCAGGTTCGTTGGGGTTCACATGGCGATTACGGCTGTGTGGCCTTTGCACCCTGGTCTCCGCAGGAGATGTTCGACCTCACCATCCTGGCGTTCAACGCAGCGGACCGCTACCGCCTGCCAGTGTTCCTGCTGGCTGATGAGGTGGTAGGGCACATGGTGGAACGGGTGGTCATCCCCCCTGCAGAAGAGATTACACGCTGGGATCGCAAACACCCCACTGAAGCACCGGGGGAGGGTTTTCTGCCGTTCCGTGCTGAGGATGCCGACCTGGTGCCTCCCATTGTTCACGCCGGCGAAGGATATCATATTCACTACACCGGTCTGACCCATGATGAGCGCGGATATCCGTTGATGACCGCTGAAGCGCACCAGGAACTGGTCACCCGGCTGGTGAACAAGGTGCACGTTAACCGCAACGACCTCATCTTCACAGAAGAGTACAACCTGGAAGATGCTGAAATACTTGTGATCTCGTTTGGCTGCACCGCCCGGTCCGCCAGGCGGGCGATCCGCGAAGCCCGTAACGAGGGAATCAAGGCCGGGCTCCTGCGCCTGGTGACGATCTGGCCATTCCCTGAGGAATTGGTGGCAACCCTGGCAGGCAAGGCTAAAAAAGTTATTGTCGCAGAAATGAACCTCGGGCAGGTGAGCCGTGAAGTGGAACGGTGCAGCAGGAAAGAGGTGAAAGGGGTCTTTCATGCCGGTGGTGCGATGATCCCGCCGGAGCCCATACTGGCTGCCATACGGGAGGCTTCCGCATGACAGAGCCCATCACAGCCAACACTCACCCCCTTGACGACATGATCCGCGCTGACCGCATGCCTCACATCTGGTGCCCCGGCTGCGGTATTGGCATCGCCATGCGTTGTTACGCGCAGGCCATCCTGGATTCCGGCATCGAAATCGACAGACACGTGGTCGTGTCGGGCATCGGTTGTTCGGGCAGGGTGGCGGGTTATATGAACCTCGATTCCTATCACACCACGCATGGGCGGGCGATCCCCTTTGCCGTGGGAGTGAAACTGGCCAAACCGGAATTGATGGTGACGGTGTTCAGTGGCGATGGCGACCTGGTTTCCATCGGCGGGAATCACCTCATCCATGCCGCCAGGCGGAATGTGAATGTCAAAGTCATTTGCATCAATAACTTCAACTTTGGCATGACAGGCGGGCAATTCGGACCCACCACCCCTCACGGCGCCATCGGCACCACCGCCCCTTACGGAAACCCCGAACAACCGTTCAACCTGCCTTATCTATTAGCGGCTTCGGGCGCGAACTACATCGCCCGCTGGACCACCCTGCACACCAGGCAAGTGAAGGACGCCATCCTTGACGCGTTCAGAAAACCCGGTTTTGCGTTCATTGAGGTATTGGCCCCCTGCCCGATCGGATTCGGCAAATCCAACGACATCAAGGACGGGTTGGAGGAGATGGAAATGTACCGTACACGCTGTAAACTGGTGCAGGATGGGGATGTGCGCATGGATGACCTCTCCATCGACCTGCGCGGAGAGCAGCCAATTCTGGTGGGCAAATTTGTTGATCGGGACCGCCCGGCTTATCAACCAATAATGCGGGGGGAAGCATGAGGACCGAGATCCGCATCTCCGGCTTTGGCGGACAGGGAGTCGCCCTGGTGGGGTTCGTGCTCGGCAAAGCTCTCACCATTTACAGCGACTTTGAAGCGGTCATGACCCAATCGTACGGACCTGAAGCCCGCGGAGGGGCATCGAGCGTGAACCTGGTGGTATCCGACGAGCCGATCGATTACCCGTTTGTGCAACGCCCCCACATCCTGGCGGCATTGTCGCAGGAAAGCTACAGTGTCTACCGCCCAA
>CAYVTF010000026.1:0-29770 GCA_964454565.1 uncultured Anaerolinea sp.
GACTCACCACTTTTGTTAAGGTTCAGCATTTTACAGAAAGAATGTTACACCAACAGATGAAAAGAAAACTTTCAATTGTTATTTTTTCACTGATGTTAACATTGACAACCATCGGCTTTAATGGAGCTATTGCATCAGCACAGCCGGTTAGTGTTGAAGAACCAGAGATCGTGGTGGTGCGGGTGTTCTACAACAACATCAGGGACATTGAGCTTTTATCTGCTTATGACCTTTTTGAGTACAACAACCTTGAGCAGAAATATGTGCTGGTGGCGATAGAGAGTTCCAGGATTGCTGAAATTCGGCGATTGGGTTTCAGGACCCAGATTGACGAAATTTTGACCAGTCACTTTAATCCTACAGGTATCATTGGAACTCAAATTGGCAGCATACCCGGGTATGCCTGTTACCGCACTGTTGAAGAGACTTATTCCTCTGCTGCCGCCTTAGCCTCCAGTTACCCCGGGTTGGCAACCTGGACTGACATCGGGGATTCATGGGAGAAAGTGACCACCACCAATCCTGACCTGGCTGGCTACGACATGATGATCTTGAAACTGACAAACTCAGCCATCACCGGTGATAAACCGAAACTGTTCATTTCAGCTGCCATCCATGCACGCGAGTACACCACTGCCGAACTGGCAATCCGCTATGCAGAGTACCTTGTTACCAATTACAACACCGATGCGGACGTGACCTGGCTCCTGGATTACAACGAGATCCATTTCATGTTTTACATCAATCCTGATGGCAGGAAGAAAGCTGAAGTAGCCAGCACCAATCTATGGCGCAAGAACACTGACCGCGACGATGGATGTAACACGACCACGACATATGGAACTGACCTGAATCGCAATTTTGCTTATCAATGGGGAACTGGCGGGTCGAGCACAAATCCTTGCGACACAACATACCGCGGACCTTCAGCAGGATCAGAACCTGAAACGCAAGTGGTACAAAACTATTTAACCTCGATCTTTCCTGATCAGAGAAATGCAAATGATGCTGCTCCGGTGACCACCACCGGTGTGTACCTGGATCTCCATAGTGCGGCAGGGCTTGTCATTTGGCCCTGGGGATACACGTATACGGCTCCACCCAATGCGACCCAACTTCGAACGCTCGGGCGGAAGTTGGCATATTTCAACGGCTATAGATCCGGGCAGATAACCACAAGATTGTATATTGCTTCCGGGGGGACCATTGACTATTCCTACGGTGAGTTGGGAATCGCTTCATATACCTTTGAACTGGGGACTGAGTTCCTTGAAAATTGCACAACTTTTACTGACACAATATTGCCAGGCAACCTGCCTGCTTTGATTTACGCGGCAAAAACGGCGCGAACTCCTTACCAGACACCTCTTGGTCCCGATGCCATTAACCTGGCGCTCAGCAACAACACGGTTCCAGGGGGCACTTCGGTGACCCTCACAGCCACCATCACCGATACCAGGTATAACAACTCAAACGGTACCGAAGCCGTGCAGCCAATTGCAGCAGCAGAATATTACATTGACACTCCACCGTGGATGACCGGTGCCGTGGCCATCCCGATGACTGCGGTAGACGGGACCTTTAACACCACATCCGAGAACGTGAGCGGCACAATCAACACATCTCCGCTAAGCCCCACCAGGCACATCATTTTTGTGCGCGGCAGGGACGCGAATGGTAACTATGGTGCAATTTCAGCCATATTTGTTACCGTCACACCGACAGCCGTCAGGATGAAGTGGTTGACCGCCAAACCAGCGGGTAACACGATACAGGTGAGATGGCAGACCGCCAGTGAAGACAAAAACCTCGGTTTCAATATCTACAGGTCAACCACCTACAAAGGGAAACGGACGAAGATTAACGCTGAACTAATCCCGTCGCTGGTTCATCCGGGCAGTCTGACGGGTGCGCGTTACTCATTCATTGATTCCAAAATCAAAATGAATCAGGTATACTACTATTGGCTTGAGGATGTAGATATTTACGGTAATCCTACTCTACATGGGCCGGTAAAGGCAAAAGTGGCGCCTTAATTAATGGTATATCCGGTTCCATGGGGGTGATCATAACAATCCTTAGCGAATTTAACGCATCCCGCGAGCCAGGGTTGGAGGTAAAAACCTGATGATGACACACGTGAGACGACTTTTATCGCTGGTAATAGTACTGGTCTTTATTTTTCCTGTAGTCACGCCTGCCAGGGCTAACCAATTTTCCACAACGCAAACCAGCAATTTTGATACATATCCCCAGGCGGATGAAGGTACAGTGGTGGAACCGAATGTTCGATTATTGGATTCTTCTACCGCTGGCGTTACTTTTGAAGTCAGTATTCCATGGCAGGATCTATCATTGGAGACGGTGGTACATGATTCTGTTTCCTTCACGCGTGTTTCACTGCCTGGCTGGTCATCAATGCCACGGGCGGGTGCACCTGCTCTTCCCATGCGCGTGGAGCAACTGGGAGTTCCGTTTGGGGCAGAGGTTGGAATACAGGTAACTCCCGGGGTAAGTCACATACAGGTGCTGTCTTTTCCTGTTCAACCAGTAATGACACAGGATGTGATTTGGGGAGCACCGTCGGATGAGGTTGATCCCCAACCATCAATGCAAAAGGTCTTTTCTTACAAACAGGACGCGGAAATCTATGCTCAAAATTCCGCCTATCCTGCTGACCTGGCTGAAGTCTCCAATGATGGCGTCCTTCGTCAACAGCGTGTTGTTGGCATCGCTGTGAATCCCGTACAGTTCAACCCGCAAACGCTTGAATTAACGGTGTATGAGTCCTTAACCGTAACTGTCTCGTTTAGCGGGTCAACATCGCCCATGAGAGGATCGCTTGCTAATGAATCTGACATTTACAATGAACTCCTGGGTGGTGAGCTATTAAACTACGAATCTGCGATCAATTGGCGTCAGACGGAGGGTTTGGGAACAAGTGAGCCCACCGTTGAAGCCCTGAGCGGTCTCCCCTGGGAACCTCCAGCTCCGGGCTGGCGCATTCAGGTGAAGGACGAGGGGATCTATAAACTGACTTACACAGAGCTGGATAATGCCGGCTTGCCTGTAGAAACACTTGACCCTGATATGCTTCAGTTATTCAACCTGGGTAACGAAGTGAGTATTTTTGTGGAAGGTGCAGAGGACGGCAGTTTTGATGACGGTGATTACGTTCTCTTCTTTGGACAGGCTCATGAGACGAAGTACTCTGAAAAAAATATTTACTGGCTGACCTATGATAAGGCGGATGGTTTGCGCATGGGAACCCGCGATGTAGCCGTTCCGCCCGGGTCAACGGAGGCTATCCCCTCCTCTTATGAGGCGTTTCGTCACATGGAGGACAATAGTTTCTACATCCGATTTGCCCCCGGTGACGAAAACCAGGATCGCTGGTTCTGGAATTATTACTATACTCCCAGCATTCCCAGTTGGACCTACGGCTTCACCTTAGGGCTGCCGTATGTTGGACCGGCAAAATTAAAGCTATCCATGCTTGGTTTTGTGGATTTAAATATCAATCCAGACCATCATGCCATCATTTATGTGAACAACAATAAAATCGGGGAATATAAATGGGACGGCATCACCTGGCAGGTGGTTGAAATGGATATTCTGCCGGGAATCCTGACGCCCGGAATTAACCAATTGAAGGTTGAATTTGGTGGAGGCACGGGGAGTGCTTCGGATACGGTTTGGTTTGATTGGGCTGAGCTGACTTACGCCAACAACTTTGTGGCTGAAAGTGATGAGCTCGCGTTTTCTTTTTCGGATATTGGAACCTGGAAATATGAAATAGATGGTTTCAGCACTGACCAGTATGCTGCTTTTGATGTGACCGATCCCCTGGCTGTAATCAGGTTAACCGGCGTAGGCGCGCTGGCAGGTTCCCCGCATAAAGCTCAATTTCAAGATGAAGTTTCGTCCCGCACCGATTATCGGGTAATGACAGGTTCATCGTACCGGGCAGTGGACTCCATCACTGCGGACACACCTTCCTCGCTGGCATCACCCTCCAACGCTGTGGATTATATTTTGATCACACACGCCGATTTTTCCAGTGCGGCGCAAGCAATGGTGGATCATCGGGCTTCACAAGGCTTAAGTACAAAGCTCGTAGATGTACAGGACATCTACGACGAATTTGGTTACGGAATCGAGGGAGTGGAGCCCATAAAAAGCTTCCTTTCTCATACCTATACGTCATGGCCGGCTCCTGCACCTTCGTATGTCGTCCTGTTGGGAGATGCAAATTACGACCCCAGGAATTACAGCGGCTCAGGACGGGTGAATTACATCCCCACCAACCTCGGACCGTGGGATCCGTTCATCCGTGAGACAGCAACAGATAACCGCTACGTAACCCTTTCCGGTAGTGACAACCTGGCGGATATGATGCTGGGCAGGTTATCGGTCAATAGCCCGGCAGAAGCCGCAACGATCGTAAACAAGATCATTAATTACGAAACCGCTCCGGTTCCCGGTACCTGGGGTAAGGAAGTGCTGGCTGTGGCAGACATGGCTGATGGTGCCGGAGATTTCGCGCAGTATTCGGATGACGTATTGGATTGCTGCGTGCCTGATAACCTGATCGAGCAGAAGGTTTATTATAACGTTACACACACCAACCTCGCAGATGCAAGAGCGGCAATTCGTGATGGAATCAGCGCTGGCAAGTTCATCGTCAACTATATTGGTCATGGCTGGTACGGGGGGTGGGCGAATGTAGATTTGCTCACCACCAACGATATACCCCTTCTATCTAATGGAGGAAAACTACCCATAGTTCTGGCCATGACCTGTCAGGATGGTTACTTCATCCACACAACCCCGGCCTATGAATCGATTGCAGAGAAGCTGACCCGAAAGGAAGGCGGCGGAGCAGTGGCGAGTTGGTCGGCCACCGGCGATGGTTTGACAGCCGCTCATGATTACCTGAACCGGGGATTCTTAACTGCCCTGCTAATCAATGGCGTAGAAACGCTTGGTCAGGCCACCACGGCTGGAGAGTTGGCGCTGTTTGCCACCAATGCGGACCTGGACCTTCTGGACACGTACCTTTTATTTGGCGATCCGGCGATGAGAGTGCCTGCTCCTCCTGTTCGTCCAGTTGGCCAGGCACCCAGCGGGACGATTTCCTCCCTGAACCCGACTTTTGTCTGGTCGGCGGTTGGCGGAGCTGAGCAGTACAACCTGGTGGTTTCTTCGGTAGGGAGCGGACCGTTCTACCTCAACGAGGGCGGAGTTTCTGTTACAGAAAGTGAAACAACGGAAATATTGAACATTTCCGTTCCTGTAAGCAATTGTTCTTCGGGTGAATGCAGCTTTGCGCACACTCCCTCGCTGAATCTTCAGCCCGGAGCGTATGAATGGAAAGTCCGGGCAGATAAAGGCGGCGGGGTTTTCTCCGACTTCAGCGACAATCTCCAATTCACGAATCTCGCTGTTCCTCTGCCTGCCACCCCTGCAGGAAAAATCACCAGCCGCAATCCCAAGTTCACCTGGATACTCGCCTCGGGTGCAACGAAGTATCGACTGTTGATCAAACAAGGGGGAACAATCTTCAAGCAGCAAGAAGTTACTTCACCGGTTTGTGGAACTACCAAGTGTTCCTTCACCTTTCCCACCTCCCTGGCGCTTGCCAACAATCAGTACACCTGGAGCGTTCAGGCTTACTTTGGTTTCTGGGGTGAATACGGGTTGTTCAAGACGTTTACCGTACTAAATCCGCCAGTCCCCAAATTCCCTGCAGTTTCAACCACAAGCGCCAATCCGAAATTCATCTGGACAAAAGTGGCAGGACAGACGAAATATCAGTTCATTCTGTATGACGCGAATAACCAGGTTGTCTTGAAACAACTGATTGCTGCGCCTGTCTGTACTACTACCACTTGCAGTTACACTCCCTCACCGGTTTTAGGCTTGAAAAATGGAGCCTACAAGTGGAAAATCCAATCCTTTAATGGGATTTGGGGTGCATTCAGTGGGCTAAAAGCTTTTAACAAGGTGAATCCTCCGGCTCCAATATCTCCCAAAGGGAATGTATATATTGGTAATCCAACCTTTAAATGGGTGAAAATTCCCGGAGCGAGTAAATACAACCTGGTGTTACAGACAGCAACGGGTGCGACGGTAAAAAGTCTCGAGATTCCTTCTTCATCCTGCGGGATTAGCAACTGCATCTTCCTGCCTAACCCCGCGCTTGGCTTGAAAGCCGGTAGTTACAAGTGGAAGATTCGGGCATACAACGGGTATTATGGTCCGTTTTCTTCTTACATGTTGTTCACCAGGAAGTAAGTATGTAACCGCTTATTAATTTGTCCCAATGATCGATCCGGGGTGATTTTCCTCCCCCGGATCTTTTTTCAGCGTTTCACGAAAAACTCAATCAGGTAGTCGATCACTTTTTTGTTGCCACCCTGAAATATGCAATCAGCATTATTGAATAACCCAACTTATTTTTTTGATTGACCCGCATCAAGTAACACCTACCGATTTTCCTTTTTTTGCTGCTCATGATACACTAATCGTATACGCGCCAGACCACGGCATTCATTTGACGATTGAAGGGGTGGGAGACCACTTCGCAGACATACCTGAAGACATGAACATGATTCACTTCTATGGTTTTTATCCAGCCGTAAAGTGAGTAAAAATAAAATATTAAACAGGAGACGCAGTATGAAATACGATCGTGTGTACAACTTTTCTGCAGGCCCCAGCATGTTGCCAGAGCCGGTTCTCGAAGAGATCAGGGACGAACTCCTGAACTACCAGGGATCCGGAATGAGCGTGATGGAGATGAGCCATCGCAGCAAGGTTTTCGAGGGCATCCTTCATCAGGCTGAAGCAGATCTGCGCACGCTCATGGGCATTCCGGAAAATTACAAGGTGCTTTTCATTCAAGGAGGAGCCACCCTGCAGTTTTCGATGATCCCGATGAATCTAATGAAGAACGGCGTAGCGGATTACATCGTCACCGGCGCGTGGTCTGAGAAGGCGTACAAGGAGGCTGTTCACTTTGGTGAGATCAAACTGGCGGCCACCAGCAAGGACCGCAACTACAGCTACATCCCCGATGTCTCCAACCTGCCGATCGGGGAGAACTCGGACTACGTGTACATCTGTGAAAACGAAACCATCCACGGCACCACCTACCGCGACCTCCCCAATACCAGGGGGAAAGTGCTGGTGTCTGACCAATCCTCCATGTTCCTCTCGAAACCCTGCAATGTGACGGATTACGGGTTGATCTATGGCGGCGTGCAGAAGAACGTGGGTCCGGCTGGTATGGTGATCACCATCATCCGTGAAGACCTGGTGCGCAAGGACCTGGACGAAAGAACTCCCATCTACATGCGCTACGACACGCACGCCGAAAACGAATCCATGTACAATACGCCCAATTGCTGGGCGATCTACGTCTGCGGTAAGGTGTTCAAGTACCTGCTCAATATGGGCGGTCTCGCTGCCATGCAGGCGCGCAATGAAGAAAAGGCTGCCATCCTGTATGACTACCTTGATAACAGTGCCATGTTCAAAGGCACCGTGGATAAAGAATATCGTTCTGTAATGAACGTTCCGTTTGTTACCGCCAGCAAGGAGCTGGATGCTGAGGTTGTCGCGGCATCGGTGGCGGCGGGCTTTGATAATCTCAAGGGTCACAAGAGCGTTGGTGGTCTGCGCGCCTCCATTTACAACGCCATGCCCAAAGAAGGTGTTGAGGCTTTGGTGGCGTTCCTCAAGGACTTTGAGCAGAAGCATTCCTAGGATTGCTCAACTGGAATAAGTGATGCAGAGGGTTGATGCGAACCTACATCAACCCTCTTTGGTTCCACCCCGGCACACTTCCATATTTTTGCCAGAAAAAAAAGTGAGCATCGCGGGGTTGAAGAAATTGTGCTACTCTTGATCTCGGGCTACTGGAGAAAAAACATGGTCGGGTCCCTGTTTTACCTGGTTTACATCCTTATCGTGTCCCTGGTCACATTTGTGGTTTGGGGATTGGATAAGTCCGCGGCGATCCGCGGAACCTGGAGAACCCCGGAGCGTGTATTACTGCTCCTGGTCTTCGTGGGAGGTGCCCTGGGCGGCGGACTGGGGATGATGGTGTTCCGCCACAAAACGCGCAACAACTTGTTTCGCCTGGCAATTCTGACAGCGGCTGCCCTACAGCTTGGTATCCTCATTGTGATCTAAGCATTCACCGACTGCACTTTCTGGTTCAAGTGCATTCAGGAGGTGGATTTTCATTTTCATTAAACAGAAAAAGCTATAATTGAAGTATGGACGCATCCTTTTTGTACCAGAAGATAGCTGAAAATCTCCGCAAGCAGATACTGGATGGAACCCTCAAACCCGGGGCTGCAGTTGCGTCCATTCGGGAGATGTGCGCGGAGTGGGATTGCACACCCGGCACGATACAGCGCGCCTACCAGATGCTTTCTCAAGAAGGGTTGCTGGTGAGCCAGGCTGGCCGCGGAACGCGGGTGGCGGGGACAGTTAGCACCCTTGCAAGCCATTCAAACGAAACCCTGAGGCGGGCCGCCCTGGTGAACAAAGCAGAGGCGTTCCTGCTTGAAACCATCACCGCCGGGTACATCCCGGCTGAGATCCAGGGTGCCCTGGACCTGGCGTTGGACCGTTGGCGCTCCTCGGCAAGCAAACCTGGAAAACCTGCCGGTAACCAGTTGCGCTTTGCGGGAAGCCATGACTGGGTGGTAACCGACCTGGCACACCTGTATTTCGGTAAGCAGGAGCTGAATGCCTCGCTGGCGCTCAATTACTCCGGCAGCCTGGGCGGTCTGATGGCGCTGGCGGATGGCTCAGCGGACATCGCCGGGAGCCACCTGTGGGATGCTGAATCTGGCGAGTATAACCTGCCGTTCATCCGCCGGGTATTTCCAGGCAAGGAAATGCTGGTGGTCACCCTGGCAGAGCGCCGGCAGGGGTTGATCGTCCGTTCCGGAAACCCATTGAAAATTCAAGGCTTCAAGGACCTGATTCGCCAGGACGTGAAGTTCATCAACCGCCAGGCGGGGTCGGGCACGCGGGTGTGGCTGGATGTAATGCTCAACCAGGAGAAAATCTCCGCCGGGCAGATCAACGGATACACCGATGAATGCCTGACGCACTCTGATGTGGCAAGGGTGGTTGCCGAAGGACGCGCTGATGCTGCCGTGGGGTTGGAGATCGCCGCCGCGTCATACGGACTGGATTTCATTTATCTCAACCAGGAAAGGTACGACCTGGTGATGCACCACGAAACCGGTTCGCTCCCGGTAGTACAAAAACTGATCGCCTGGCTGGCTTCACCCGAAGGGAAGGCTTTTGTGGCTGAACACACCGGGTATGAAAGCCAATTGACCGGTCAGACCAGGGTTTGCACAGGCCTTTGAGACGATAAGCTTTCTTATCGGTAATTCTCACCTTATACATGTTGGCATTGGACTGAGTTCTAGAAGGATATAATACCCACGTAACTCTAAACGAGAAAAGAGAGAATGATGGACACGAGTTCTGATGATTTTTCAGTAGACGAATTATTACAGCTTAACCGCCGGAGTATTTCACCGGACGATCTGAAGAAATACGAGGGATATATGGCGGAGATATTCAGCGCGCTGGGGATGGATATCGACACACCTTCCACACACGAGACCCCGCGTCGTTTCCTGGAAGCCATGATCGAGTCGACCAGTGGTTACGAGGGTGACCCCAAGCTGATCAAATCGTTCCCGCGGGAGTGCCGCGGAGAACCCGATTGCCGCTTGAGCCAGGTGATCGAAGGCCCGATCCATTTTCATTCGCTGTGCGAGCATCATGTCTTCCCCTTCTACGGTGAAGCCTACCTTGGTTACGTGGCAGATGAACGCATCCTGGGGATATCCAAGCTCACCCGTCTGGTAAGGCTATATACCAAGCGTTTTGCCGTGCAGGAACGCATTGGCTACCAGATCGCGGACACGTTGGAGTCGTTGATGAAACCGCACGGCGTGGCGGTGTTCATTCGCGCCAAGCACATGTGCGTGGAAATGCGCGGTGTGCGCGAGATCAGCCCGGCCACGCGCACGACTGTCTTCCGTGGCGTGTACGCGGATGACCCCTCTCTGCGGGCCGAGTTCCTGAACGTGTGTGGGATCATTAAGTAACCTCCCCTATTATTTACTGATAAAAATTGATCCCTTGAGAAGAGGGATCAATTTTGTATTACTTACTTATTCTTCGTGCTCAGCGGTCTCTGAATCGTGACAGTGCTCTCCGCAGATCTGCACCCATTGGCGACCGTCTGCAGCAATGAACTGGTAGCTGGAGGGAGGCCCCCAACTTCCGGGTTCGTATTCCATAGGAGCAGGGGCAGCGGGGTTCTCCCAGCCCTCCAGGATGGGGTCAAAAAGCTTCCAGGATAGTTCGGTCTGGTCAGCCCGGGTGAAAAGCGAAGCGTCGCCAGTGATGACGTCCAGCAGCAGGCGCTCATAGGCTTCAGGAATGGCGTGTTTGTCGTATACATCGCTGTAATGGTAGTTCATGTTGACCGAACGGGTTTGGGCTATAGTATCGGGCACCTTGGTTTCAAAACGGACGTGGATGCCCTCGTCCGGCTGCAGGCACATGGAGAGCAGGTTGGAAGACCCTTCCAGGTCCAGGTTCTGGGGGAAAATCATGTGTGGGGGTTTCTTGAATTGGATGATGATCTCGCTGACCTTGTCCGCCATTTTCTTGCCGGAACGCAGGTAAAACGGCACTCCCTGCCAGCGCCAGTTATCGATGAAGAAGCGCACCATGGCGTAGGTGGCTGTGCGGGACCCCACTGGCACGTTGGCCTCCTGCAGGTAGCCGCTGTATTGACCCATCACTGTGTGCTGCCCGACTTCAGCAGCTTTGATGGGGCGGATGGCATTGATGACCTTGAGTTTTTCATCCCGCAGGGCGTCAGCATTGTAGGAGCTGGAGGGCTCCATGGCAACCAGGGTGAGGAGCTGAATCAGGTGGTTTTGGAACATGTCGCGGATGACCCCGGCTTTGTCGTAGTACCGGGCGCGGCTGCCCACGCCGACCGTTTCAGCCACGGTGATCTGCACGTTGTCGATGTAATTCCGGTTCCAAACCGGCTCAAAAATGGTGTTGGCAAAGCGCGCCACCAGGATGTTCTGCACCGTTTCCTTGCCGAGGTAATGGTCAATGCGGTACACCTGGTTTTCGCGCAGCACCGCGTGTATGCTTTCGTTGAGTGATCGTGCGCTTTCCAGGTCAGAGCCGAAAGGTTTTTCGATCACCACGCGCCGCCATCCCTCGTCTTCCGAAAGCATGCCCGCGGCAGCCAGCCCATTAATTATTTCTAGAAAATATTCCGGCGGGGTTGCCAGGTAATACAAGCGGTCAGCGGGACCCTGTTCTGCGGCAATCAGGCTGGCGTTGATGGCTGTAAAAGTCTCCGGCAGCGACGCGTTACCGGGCTGGTACGTGATCGTTTGTTCAAAGTCCTTCCAAAGAGACTCATTCACGGGCTTGCTGCTCAACTTGTCAAGTTGGGCGCGAGCCGCCTGACGCAGGTCTTCGTTGGTCCATGATCGGCCGGCGGTGCCAAATATTCTGAAGCGGGCAGGCAGGCGACCTTTGCGGTACAGGCTGAACAGGGCGGGAATGAGCTTGCGGTGAGAGAGGTCTCCTGAAGCCCCAAAAATGACGATCGATGTGGATTGTGGCATGGTATTTTCCTTATATCTCAATTATTACATTGATTTGGGGTGACGGGATGAAATTGTACAAGGGAGAACGATTTCCCATGTCGAAAGTCATGTTTTAGCTTTGATTCGTAACTTTTGGTCTGTCTGAAGTGTTAGATTATTCATGACAATATTGACTTCACTGGGTCTATTAATTGCAGGCTACCTGATCGGCAACATCTCATTTGCCTACTATGCCGGCAGGATCTTTGGCGGGTTCGACATCCGTGAAAAGGGAAGCGGTAACGCCGGTGCGACCAACGTGATCCGCGTGTTGGGCTGGAAGATCGGGATTGGCGTTTTTGTGCTGGATGCGTTGAAGGGTCTCGCGGCTGCAGCCATTGGATTAGCGCTTGGCGGTGAGGTAGGCGCAATGCTGGCAGCCTTCGGGGTGGTACTGGGGCATGACTTCCCGGTTTTTCTCAACTTTCGTGGCGGCAAGGGGATTGCCTCCACGACAGGCATCTTCCTCTTCCTGTTTCCGCTACCGGCGCTTGGTGCTGTGCTGCTCTTTATCCTTATCGTTCTGGTTAGCCGCTGGGTTTCGCTTGGGTCTCTGGTTTTTGTTTCCTGTGTACTGGCGTACGTATTGGTCTCAGGTCAGCCAACCGCTTACTCGGTGCTGGCTGCGGGGTTGACTTTGTTTGCCTTCCTGCGGCACTCCGCGAACATTCAAAGGTTGTTGCGCGGCGAAGAGAACCGTTTGTCCCTGGGCGGATGAGCAAACCGAATTATGATTAAAATGAAACACTGGCCGGTAACTTTACCAGCCAGTTTTGTTTTGGGGGTCAAATGATCATCAGCACGCGTTTGTGGCTGCTCAGTTCTTCGTAGAGCGCGTCCACTTGTGCCCGGCTTTGGGCGATAAAAAGGAATTTTACAGAGCGGTACTTTCCGGCAGAAGACAAGCGGCTGGAAATATTTTCTTCCAATAAATCAGGGATGTGGCGTCGGACGATTTCGATCACAAAAGGCGGGAAGTCTGGTTCATCCAGTCCGATGACGTTGAGTGGAAAGTCGACAGGATATTGCAATTCAAGGGGCATGTTGGCGTTCATGTTACTCCGTAGGCCGGGTATTATACCGCTTTCAATGATCATAGACCGAAACGCTGGCAAACCTGCGCCGGATGGCATGACTGTTGCTGTATTTTGGATGACCAAAGATGACCATCAACCCGGGTTGAATTTTTTGAGGCAGGTGATATTCCTTTCGAGCTTTAGCGCTGTTTTTAAACGCGCTGCCCGGGAATCCCAGTACGCAGGTTCCCAGTCCCAGGGATTCCCCTGCCAGCATGGCCAGCGCAGCTGCCAGGTACGAATCGGCCGGGTCACTATAGGCGCTGCCATAAAAAAAGAGAGCAAGCGGGGCATTGTACAAAAACCAGTCCTCCCCTTCAACCGCTTTGCGCTGCATCATTTCCACTGCCGGGGCGATGAAATCCCCGAACAACTGGGCATTCTCTTTACTGATGAAAGGCCGCATCAGGAAGATCATCAAGGGTGAAAAAATATACTTCCAGGGTCTCATTTCCTTCAACAGGAAATCACGTACGCGCCGGACGGCTTGGTGGTTTGAAAAAACCAGCACGCCAACATCTGACGGGGGAAGCCCCACTGGAGCCGTGGCGGCTGCAGCGAGGATCTTTTCCACAAGCTGCGGGTCGACTTCCTCGTTGGTGAAGTGGCGGGTGCTGCGCCGTGAGAGCAGCAAGCCCTGCAATTGCCCGTAACCGGTTCTCTCATCCCTGGCCGGAATCGGCAGCACGTCCTCGGGAAACAGATCCCGACCGCGAATGCGGATGGCTTCAGTGGGACAGACCGCCACGCAAGCCCCGCAGGCGATGCAGCCAAACCCGCGGGTTTGATCCACCTTGAGCGTGTGCTCTTCCATGTAGAGCGGATAACCCTTGCAGACTTCCACACACAACCCGCAGCTCGTACATCGTTCATAATCCACCAGTACTTCTGCAACACCTTCTGCGCGGCTTGTTCGAATTGCCATTTTTCCTCCACAACTAATTCTGTTAGCGTTTCCAGGTCAAAAACCAGATTAAATTACTCCTGGCATATTCAAAGAGAGAACTATTCTATGGGTTGTTCTCCCGCCCAACTTCCGATCCATTTCCTTACTGAACGGTTTAACTCGATCGAAAATTCAGCGACGAACTTGCGCGTGTACATGTTGTTCGCCATCAATTTTGCGCGTTCAATGGGGTCCATTTCAGCATACTGCGCTGGAGCCACTGTTTCCATCATGCGTGGCAGGTTACTCGTGGGGATGGGGTTGTAAACATCACGATGAACGATGAACTCGCGGTCAAAGCGTTTGTTCAGGCGAACTTCCTCGCGTTCGGCGAAAGGCCTGCCAAGACAAAGCAGTGTGACAGGCAGGGTGTAACGCGGCAGGGAAAACATCTCACGGTGAATCTCACAATTCTCAAGGATATCTCCGATATAGCATGAGCCGATGCCCAATGATTCTGCAGCGATCACGGCTGTCTGGGCGGCGATGAGCGCGTCGCAACAGGCGAGCAGCAGATCGCCTTCTGCGGGCAGGCGGGGGGAGAGCCCCTTCTCCAGGCAGGCAGTGGCAGCACCGCTGAATTCAAACAGGTCCATCCAGCGTTGGTAATCTGCAACGAAGAGGAGCACCCAGGGGGCTTTGGCGATGAAGGGCTGGTCGTCACAGGTGACTGCCAGCCGGTCTTTGAGCGCCTGGTCTTCCACAGCAATGATGGAGTACAGCATCATATTTCCGGCAGTAGGGGCGCGCATGGCAGCGGCGAGGATGGCATCCTTCTCCGCCTCTGTCAGCGGGGTTTCTGCGTATTTACGGACTGAGCGGCGGTTGTGAATGACTGAGAGAGTGGGGTTCATGTTTCCTCCAAAGGATAGATACTATATTATGGCATGAATGTGCCCGCCAGCGTGCCGGATTTGTGCTGCCAGCGGTTACAATTACTACCATGAGATATACATGGGAAGAGTCCCTAACAGGGTTATTGGAGGCAGCACTAACCCCGCGGCTGCAGTTGCTTGAGGGAGCACAGGATGGCGCGGTCAGGTTGTTCAACGGCTTCAGCGAGGGGTTCCCCAAGATTTCTGTTGAACTATTTGGGCAGACGATAGTTGTGTTTATTCATAAGACTATTGGACAGGAAGCTGAGGACCTGGCGCAAGCAACGCGTGATTTCTATGTGATGACCTTACCATTTGCGAAATGTGTCGTTGTCAAACAACGCTCCTCTCTGGATGTACGCCTGAAAAACGGGGAGATCGTCTATGGCAGAGCTCCGGACGGGCAAATCACTGAGAACGGGGTTTCGTACGCGCTCGACCTGCTGCTGAACCAGGACGCCAGTTTTTACCTGGATACCCGCGGGCTGCGCACGTGGCTAAAAGAACATGCAGCGGGGAAGGAAGTGCTGAATACCTTTGCCTACACCGGCAGCCTGGGGGTGGCAGCGCTGGCAGGGGGTGCCAGCCGGGTGGTGCAGATCGACCGGAACGCCAGGTTCCTCGAATTGGCTAAGCGTTCAGCTGCATTAAACCACCTGGACCTGGGCAAGATGCATTCCACAGCTGTGGACTTCTTCGTGGGTGTGGGGCAATTGAAATCCAGGCGCGAGAGTTTTGACATCGTAGTGCTTGACCCGCCTTTCTTTTCCATCACCGAAAAGGGGAAGGTCGACCAGGTGACAGAAGCTGCGCGCCTGATCAACAAGGTGCGTCCGCTGGTGCGGGATGGCGGCTGGCTGGTATCGGTCAACAACGCGTTGTTCCTGAGCGGCGCAGACTACCTGGCCTCGCTGGAAGGACTCTGCAGCAGCGGTTACCTGAGCATTGAGGAACTTATAGCAGTGCCGCAGGACGCAGCAGGTTACGTAGAGGCCACAGCCACTGGCTGGCCGGTGGATCCTGCTCCTTTCAATTACCCCACAAAGATCGCCGTTCTGCGGGTGAAAAAGAAAACTAATTAGTTATTTCAAGAAATAAATACCCGGGCGGGTTTGCGGGTCAATTCACCGCAGCCAGATCACACCGTACTTCGGGGAGATCTCCAGGAATTCCCATGGAGATTGGTCCAGGTTATCAAGGGACTGCATGCACAGCGTTCCCTTTCCGTCCGGGTTCTTTGTGATGTACAAAACCGTGCTCCCGTCAGGTGACCAGGCGGGGTAAAGGTCATTGGAATTATTTCGAGAAACAATTATCAAGTTATTACTACCAATCTCCAGAACATATACGTGATTCTCATCCCCATCAAGGACGAAGAAGAGCATGGCCTGTCCATCGGGAGACCACGCGGGTTGTGAAGTCAGTGGAGCGGGGGCTTGGAGGATGGTGATGTTTCCGCTATCAGGTTCCACCAGGGTAATTTTATCCGCGTCAGTGCCGCTGATGACAGCCAACGTCTTTCCATCTGGTGACCAGGCGGGCGCGCTATAAGGTGAGTTAAGAACGCGTACGTGAGTAACGAGTTGTTTCAAGCCACTGCCGTCTGCCCGGATGATGTACAGGTCCGGGTCGGTGCAGGTGTTATAGAAAAGCGAGCCGGTCTCGCACTCCGGCTGGTCAGGCGGCGGGGAAGGCGCGCGCAGGAAAGCGACCCACTCGCCGGATGGGGACCAGGACGGACGCGAATCCAGGTGCTCACCGCTGGTGAGCGCAAAGGGTTCGCCGCCCGCAGGCGAGGAGATCTTCAAGGAAGTGCGGTAGGGAACCTGGTTGAAATCGGGGCTGGAATAGACAAAGAGGTTATCCTGCGGAGACCAGCTGAGCGGTCCCAGCGCATACGGGGCGATGATCGTGGTCTCGTCAGAGGCAATTGTTGTGAGGAAAAAACCGTAAAGTTCATTCAGTGCGCAGGGTTTCTCAGGGTGATTGGTGGAGCAGCCGTATAACTGGTCTGAGCCATTAAAGGCGATGTGTGCCCGGTCAGGTGAAACTGACAGGTAAGCCCCGCTCGCATCGGACGCGAGGAACTTGGCAGCGCTGTCGAACACGCGAAAGGTACCCGTCTCAAGTTCACGCAGGGTGAGTTGATCCTCCTTCACGTAAAGCAGCGTTCCAGTTTTATAGGCTGCGTCACTATTGCTTGCTGAACAACCGTTCAGCAGGAGTGTCAAAAGCAACAGACTGGTAAGAAGTCCTTTGCGCATGTGTGAATTATAGTCAAAAGAGGGCATTTCCCCGCAGCTTGCTGCAATAAGTTGTTTTCTTCCCTCACCCCAAACCCCTCTCCATCCACTACCGGATGGAGAGGGGCAGGGGAGAGGCCGGCGTGAAATAGTGGATCGTTTGTTCAAGAATGAAATACTAATATCGATACCACGCAGCTTGGAGCATGGAAGATTCATCGGCCTTAACTCGGCGAAGCCTCAGCCCGGAGGTACCGCAAAGTAATCCCCTATTTTGCACAGCCGGCAGGACTCTATCCACAACCTGCGCGCAAGGTCAGGATCAAGCGCTTTTTTTGCGGACTGCAACGGGGCGCTATCCTTCCAGTAAACCGCATCGGAACCCAACAAACCCGGTTCAGCAGCTACATGCAGAATGGTGCGCGCAGGGATATCGGCGCTTGTGCCGCGCTGCTGGCGCTGCTTCCACACCAGGCGGGCAAGTGCACCAGTTTCCTTGAGACCGATGTCTGTATTCACCAGCCCGGGGTCAACCGCGAAAGCCTGTACTTCAGGATTCGGGTTGAGGCGGTTAAACTCCGCGCTGAAGAGCACGTTGGCCAGCTTGGAGGATTGGTAAGCCCAGAGCCCAAAGTAAAACAAGGGGTTGCTCACCTGTTCAGGGTTGAGCGTGGCATGGTAGTGTGAATTAGAGCTGACCGTGACCACGCGTCCGGCGGGAGCAGCTTGAATCAATGGAAGCAACAAATGAGTTAAGTAAAAAGGGGCAAGGTGGTTGACCGCAAAGGTCTTTTCGATGCCGTCGGTGGTGAAGGTCTTGCGGCCGCAGTAGGTGCCCGCATTGTTCACCAGCACGTCCAGCGAGGATCTGCCGTCCTGCCCGAGCAGGGTTTGAACCTGTGCCACCAGGCTGCGCACTCCCTGTTGCGAGGCCAGGTCAGCGCAGGCGAAGACCACCCGTGACCCCGGAACCCGGCGGAGGATCATCCCCCGGGCTGCAGCGCACCGATCTTCATCCCTGCCTGTGCCAATAACATAAGCACCTTCTCCGGCTGCTCCCACCGCGCTTTCCAGCCCGATGCCGGCAGTGGCTCCGGTGATCATCACTGATTTACCTGAAAGTGAACCGCTCATCCTGCCTCCGTGTTTATCCTCTTGTATAATAGTTTATATTAACCCAAAAACCTGAACCGGACTGGACATAAGATGACCGCTCAAAGCAAAACAATGCGCTTTTCCATGTTTGCCCTGCTTTACTTCACCCAGGGGACCATCCTGGGGTATTTTGCCTCGCTGAACGCGCTCTACCTGCTGTCAAACGGGCTGGACATGGCCGATGTTGGCATCTTCTCCTCCATCGCGCTCATCCCGTTTGTGATCAAGATCCTTTTTGGCATTATCAGTGACCGGTACAACTTGTTTAAATTGGGACACCGTAAGCCTTACATTTTTATTGGTTTACTGGTGCAATTCGTCTGCCTTTTACTTGTGGCCAATATCAACCCCGGTAAGAGTTACTGGACCTTCGTCGGGCTGGCGTTCCTGCTGCAACTTGGCATGGCCTTCTACGACACCTGCACCGACGGGCTGGCGTTGGACGTGACACCTGAGAACGAGAAAGGCATCCTGCAAGGGTTCATGGTGGGCGGGCGCTCGGTGGGGGTCATCGTGGCGGCGTCGCTGGCAGGCATCATCGCGCAGAATGTTTCCTGGCCGGCGGTCTTTTACTTCCTGGCCATCCTCACGCTCATTCCCATCCCGTTGTTGTTCTTTATCAAGGAGATCAAGCGGAGCGCGGAGATGCGATTTAACTGGGGCGCATTTAGAGCCTTCAAGAAAGCCCCTGTGCTGGCAGCCGCCGGCGTGGGGCTGGTGGTCTTCCTGGTGATCGTGGGAGCCAACCAGATCGTCAACCCGGCGTTCAGCGAGAAACTTGGCATTGATCTTTCAACCGCGGGGTTGGTGACGACCATATGGGGCATCGGCTGCGTTGGGGGAGCGCTGCTGGGCGGCAGGGTGATGGACCGGCTGGGCAACAAAAAGGCGCTGCTGGTTTCTTTGGGATTGGTGCTGCCGGCCATGGTGCTGCTGGCGCTGGTTGGCTCGCTGCCCATGATGTGGATTGTGGCGGTCTTTTTCGGCATCGCTTATGGGCTGAGCCAGGCCATTTACTTTGCGCTGGCAATGAAATACACCGAGCCGGTCATCGCTGCTTCCATGTACTCCATCCTCATGGCAGTGACGAACGTGGGGCAGGGTATCGGGCTGGGCATCAGCGGCGGGCTCTCCAAATCACTTGGGTTTCCAGTCACCTTTCTCATCTTCGGCGCGTTGATGCTGCTCATCCTTCCCTTCTTCCCCATCCTGTTTAAAAAACCAGCCAGCACATGACAGAAGCAAAAGTTCTCAAACGCATTTACATCACGCACTGCTCACGGGACAAGGACCCGGAATATGAGGTATCGGGTTTGAAAACCACCCCGGACTTGCTTTACACATCGCCCGGGTTGCAACGGTTCATCCAATACTGCAATGAGCACCAACATTATTGGGCCATCTTCTCAGACCGCTATGGCGTGGTCTTCAGGGATGAACGGATCAAATGGTACAGCAAACCCCCTGATTCTGTTACTGAGAGTGAGTTTGAAGAGCTTGTGAGCAATTTTATGACCAGGTTGTCTTTCTTTGATGAAGTTCACTTTTATCAGCGAGAAGGCGAGAACCACCCGTTATTCCAGCGGGTGATCGACCGGGCAAGGCAGCAGGGCATGAACGTGAGGGATTTTACCGACGGAAACATGGACCGGGACGAGTAAGCCTCCCGAAATTAACCCACCAAAAGGAGACTCTATGGAACTCAAACATTTTATTGACACCCAGGATTTTACCAAGGCTGAACTGCTGGAGTTGATCGAGCTGATCCGCATGATCAAGAAGGCAGACAAGGCAGGTGCAAGCCCCAAGCTGCTGCCAGACGCCTCGCTGGCGATGTTATTCGAGGAACCTTCCACGCGCACGCGCATCTCATTTGAAGTGGGGATCACCGAACTCGGCGGGCACGCACTCTATCTCAAGCCCGGCGAGATCCACCTGGGGGTGCGCGAGTCACTGGCGGATACGGCGCGGGTGATCTCGCGCTACGTGGATGTGATCATGGCGCGCACGCTGAAGCACGAAACCATCCTCGGGCTGGCAAAGGACGCCACCGTTCCGGTGATCAACGGGCTCACCGATTACAACCATCCCACCCAGGTGGTGTGCGATGTGCTGACCATGATCGAACACGCCCAACCCGGGAAGAAACTGGAAGACCTCAAAGTAACCTTTATCGGCGACGCCACCAACGTGTTGAGCTCGCTGATGCTCATCTGCACCCGGCTGGGAATGCACTTCACCCACGCCGCGCCGCAAAAATACCAGGCACCGCAACAGTGGCTGGAGTGGGCAGAGGAGAATTGCCGTGTTTCAGGGGGAACTGTGCGCTTGACCGAGGACCCGGTGGATGCCGTGAAGGACGCGGATTACATCTACACTGATTTGTGGTGGTGGGTGGGGCAGGAAGCGGAGATCCCCGAACGGCGGGCAGCCTTCATGCCGACTTACCAGGTCAATATGGATTTGCTCAAGAAGGCACCGACTCACTGCAAGTTCATGCACTGCCTGCCGGCATCCCGCGGGGTGGAAGCCACCGATGAGGTGATGGATAGCCCGCAATCGGTGATCTACGACCAGGCGGAAAACCGGCTGCACACCGAGAAGGGTTTGCTGGTGTGGCTGGTTTACCCGCGTTTACAGAAATCGGCAGCAAGTGAAAAACAGGCTTATTTCGATGAGGTCAGCGCATACCTGGAGAAAATCAACTCCCGGTGACGGAACGAACTGACTGACCCGTAGGAGAGTACCCCCATGTCACAACTGCTGAACTCAACCCCGCGCGCAGATGGTTTTCACATGCCCGCCGAGTGGGAGCCGCACAGCGGGATGTGGATGCTGTGGCCGGATCGCCCCGATAACTGGCGCAACCATGCAAAACCCGCCCAGGCGACGTTTGCAGAAGTAGCCAAAGCCATCAGCCGCTTTGAGCCCCTCAGCGTGGGCGTATTGCCGCGTCTTTATCAAAGCGCAAGGGAGCAGCTGTCCCCGGAAGTGCGGGTGGTGGAGCTTTTGTACAATGATTCGTGGATGCGGGACTGCGGTCCCACATTCGTGAGCAACGCCAGTGAGGTCCGCGCCGTGGACTGGATCTTCAACGCCTGGGGCGGGCTGGAAGGCGGCCTCTATTTTCCGTGGGACCTGGATGACCAGGTGGCGCAAAAGGTGGCGAGGGTTGAACGCGTCAGCCGGTACAGGGTGCCGCTGGTGCTGGAGGGCGGTTCGATCCACGTGGACGGGCAGGGTACCCTGCTGACCACGCGTGAGTGCCTGCTCAACCCCAACCGCAACCCCAGCCTGACACAGGGACAAATCGAGAACTACCTGGCGGATCACCTGGGGGTGGAGCATTTCATCTGGCTTAACCGCGGCATTTTCAATGACGAAACCAACGGGCACGTGGATAACATCTGCTGTTTCCTGCGTCCCGGTGAGGTGGCGCTGGCCTGGACGGATGACCGTTCGGATCCGCAATACGAGATCTCGGCAGAAAATTACGACATTCTGCGTTCGGCTGTGGATGCAACAGGACGCGCGCTAAAGGTGCATAAGCTGCCTCTGCCACGCCCGGTGACCATCACCCGCGAGGAGAGCCTGGGCGTGCTGCCCGTGGAGGGCACTTACCCGCGGCCGGAGGGCGCGCGCCTGGCGGCTTCGTACGTAAATTTTGTGTTCTGCAACGGGGGAGTGGTGGTGCCCACCTTTGGCGACCCCGCGGATGAGCGAGCGCTGGGAATATTGAGCGAGCTGCTGCCGGAGCGCAAGGTGGTGGGCGTCTACGCCCGCGAGATCCTGCTCGGCGGCGGGAACATCCACTGCATCACGCAGCAGGTGCCGGGTTACTGATTCGTGACTGGGGATTTAAAATCGGGGATTTGTGATTGGTGAATAGGGATAAGGAAAAACGGATGAGTACATAGGACTTCCTATTCCCTGATCACTATTCACTACTTTCTATTTTCTACCCACCCCCGCTCTTTGTAGAGGTCGAAACCGCGTTCCAGCGCTTCGCTGATCTGTTCGCGCAGCTCGGGGGTCAGGTCCCGGATGTGAAAGCAGGATTTCCCCTTGAGTTTGGATAGCAATTTAGGCTTGAAAAATGCCTTCACCTCAGGCTCGGCATACACTGGCATGAAATAGAATCCCACGTAGGATTTCTGGATGATAATGCCCGCGAAATAAACCTCTTTGCGCTTGCGACCTTCGATGATCAGGTCCTTGACGGAATACAAGTCATACCAGCGTTCGTTATCCGTTTTCGGTTGGAAGGGTGGGGAATAACGCGCCAGCAGACCGCGCAATTCCAGGAAGATTTCATTTAGATCTCTCATTATTTCGCTCCTGTACGAATCTTAACATAAAAAGGATTCCCCTCAGTAAAGAAGAGAATCCTTTTAATTGTTGAGTGATCTTTAGAGGCTGGGGGCGAAGACGCCGGAGAAGATCAACCAGGCCAGGGTGGTCTTGGCAAGCAGGCTGAGGACGATGTAGACGCGTTCTCCGTACAGGTAATCTTTCCAGGGGCCAACCTTCTTGTACTGCAGCACCATGTTGATGGCGAAGATATTGAAGAAGACGAACAGGGTGGGGATGATGGCGTAGACGAAAGCGGGCGGTTTGGCGTCGCCTGAATTGACTGCGCCCATGAAGTACAGGAAAATCACGATCCAGGGGGCAATTCCAGCGATACAACCATAAATGAAGGAGGTCCAATTGACCTTTTTCGTATACTGGTTATGATATTCCATCATGATGCCGAACAGGTTCATCGAAGCGTTGACGAAGAAGGCCAGGATGATGGCGCCGATGTCGTTGATGCCCACCAGCAGCCCGATGAGAACGATCATCAGTGAAGAGCTAAGGGCATACTCGTAAAAACGCACCGGGTTCATACCCTGCTTCAGCACCTTTGCGTACCATTTGTAACCAAAGGTGGAGAGGAAGAAATGGGCAACGGCAGAAATGAAGAGGAAGAGAGCCACGCCGATTCCCAGAGGGGCATCCCATATCTGCTGGGGATTTGGCACCAACCCGCCCAGTTCGCGGTTGAAAGTGAGGTAGTTTGAGAACACCGGGTAGGTTTCACCGGGGGTGTCGATCACCAGCGTGATGACAAACATGAAAACACTCTGCACCAGGTGTAGAAAACCCATGATCAAGTTGAAACGGCGCAGTTTCTTGATCCTGGTATCCAGTGCAACATCTTGCTTTGCGATTTCTTTTTCTTTTGACATGATAATTCCTCCGAATTTATTAACATTATTATAGACGCATCACTTGCTTTGTACAATGAGTTGTACAAAGTTAACTGGTTACCGGGAGGAAAGTCTACAGAATTTTGAGGATAACCAGCTCAGCGTGCAGTTGCTCAGCGGAGGTGAACAGGATGCCGGTGAAGCCCAGGCGGCGGGCGGTATCCACGTTGGGTTGGGAGTCGTCAATGAACACGCATTCCTCTGCCTTGAGCCCAACACGCTGCAGGAAGATGCGGAATATTTCCTCGCCGGGCTTGGCATACCCCGTAATACCCGAGATTAGGTAATCATCCAGCTCACCCAGGAAGGGGTAACGGTGACTGACCATGGCGAACGTCTCGGCGTTCCAGTTGCTCAATCCGTAGACAGGATACCCCAGCGCTTTGAGCTCACGCATGATCTGCACCGAATCCTCCATCGGTTCACCGGAACACTCGGTCCAGCGCGCGAAGAAGGCGTCTACCAGGTCGCGTTTTTCAGGGTGCTGGCTTACGACCTCGGCGCGCATCTGCTCGAACGGATAGCCGGCATCCATGCGCGGGTTGAACTCGCCGAACTTTATTTCTTCCAAAAATTCGCGAATGGCTTCGTCCGAAGGCAGCAGCTTGCGATAAAGGTGATAGGGACTCCAATCGATGAGCACCTGTCCGAAGTCGAAGACGATGGCTTTTTTCATAGAGGGCTATTGTACTTGAAAACCGGTTATCTGCGAATTACGCGAATCGTTCTGATCATTTGGTCAACAAAATTATTGACCAAAGCAAAATCGTTGGAACGAATGGCTTTGTAGCCAAGGGTTGGTTGTGTGATACCCGTAGGGGTCGAGCGTCGTCGCGGGCTTTGCACCCTGGCGCAGCCAAGGGCTCGACCCCTTCAAACCATGTTTTTGTCTTTCTAGTAGGTCTTTGTTACATCTTCTTTCCCAAATCCTGCGCCCAACCCCTGATGAACTCCCAATCCCGGTAATCCCCCGGAGTAGCCTGCACCACGAGCATCACGAATGCCAAATGCCCACCAGAATCAGAATTCCGTCACCGTCTGCACCGGCACCGGCGGGTAGATCTGCAGCGGGACGGGCGGCATGGGATTGTATGCCCAATCCAACTGCACCACGCCGCACTTGATGCCTGCGATGCGATTTGCTCCCTGGTAGGTACCCCGCACCAGCACATCCTCCATGGTGAGCGCCATGCCAAACACCGCCATGGGTGTGTAAGCGGGAATTTCCTCCAATTCATCACCAAAAGCGCCAAAGGAGAAGAGAATATGCTCGCGGTCCAGGCTTTGCGCCTGGATGCAGGGGATGATCACCGGGTAGCCTTCGGCGTTGACGTAACCCAGGAACTTAAGGTTGTCGATCTTGTCATAAAAGGCTTTGGTCCACTGGTTGATCACCTCCGCCCTGCCCGGTTTGGGGGAGAGGGACTTGGCGAGCATGGTGCCGATGGCAGCCGGGATGATGCGGTTCATGGGCAGGGGGTACTTGCCGGTGTGCGCCACCAGGCGCATGTAATGAACGGTGTGCACGCCGAAGTAGGCGTTGTAGCGGAAGAGCGGCAGGTTGTTGTAGAAGTCGTAGTCCTTGCCTTCCTTGCTGGCGGATTCGTAGTCGGCGAATCCGCGCCGGAAGGTCTTGTCGAGCCCCATCACCATCCAGCCGGTCTTGGGGTTCTGCAGTACGTGCTTCTTGCTGATGCCCTCCATAAACTGCCCCCACACCATGCGCTCCGCGGTGGATGCCATCAGCGTGGTGATGAGCGTCAGGTGCGGCAGCCCCTGCGGGGTCACCGTGCCCAGGATACCCACTTTCATCGCGGCAGATAGGTCAAGCATGTCTTCTTCTGAAAAACTCGTGTGAGGGTATCTTGTTGTGTTCATGGCTCTCCTGAATTATTTCGTGAATTAATTCTCCGATTCCACCGTTTCGGTGACTTTGGCTGCGCCGGTAACCAGCACGCGCAGCGGGTCCAGACCGTTCGCCCTGGCCCATGCACCCGCCTGTACCAGTTCGGCTGCGGTCATCAGCGGCGTGTCCTTGAAGGTCCACTCCATGCCCAGGCGTTCGTACTTGTCGCGGCACAGGTTGTTGAAGGCGCATAGTTCCCAGCGTTCAAAGATGCCGTCCAGGTGCTCATGCAGGTAAGCGGCGATCGCCCGCAGGTTATCCTCGGTTGCGGTAGCGCCGGGGATGAGCGGTGTGCGGATCCACAACTTCTTCTCTCCCCCTGAAGCCTGCACCATCTCTCGTACCATCTCCAGGTTTGCCAGGATGCGGGCGTTGTCCACGCCGGTCCAGCGCGCATGTTCCAGCGGGTCGATCAGCTTAATGTCAAAGAGGATGAGGTCTGCCAGCGAGACCAGTTCCTTGAATTGTTCCGGGTTGGCCAGTCCGCAGGTATCCAGCGCCAGGTGGATGCCTTGTGCCTTGAGAGCGCGCATCAACGCGGCAGAAAACGCGGGCTGCAGGCCGGGCTCACCGCCGGAAAGGGTGACGCCGCCCCCGGATTTTTCATAATAGGCGCGGTCCTTCAGCAGTTCGCTCACCAACTGAGCCACTGTGATCTCCCGGCCAAGCAGTTCCATGGCGCCAGCCGGGCAGGCTTCCACGCAGCGCCCGCAGACGATGCACACCGTGCGGTCGCGATGGATGCCTTCCACGTCATGCGTCAACCCATCTTCCTCACAGGCGTCCACGCAGGAGTCGCAGCCGATGCATCGGCTGGAAAGCCACTGCACTTCCAATTTCGGGCTGAAGCTCTCCGGGTTATGGCACCAGGCGCAGCGCAGCGGACAGCCCTTGAAGAACACGGTCGTGCGGATGCCCGGTCCGTCCTCGGTGGAAAGGCGCTGCAGATGCAGGATGGTGCCGGTGATGGTGTTGTCAGCTTCGGTCATACTCTACATCTGGTGACTTTCACGGGCGATGATCTCGTCCTGCAGTTCCTTGCCGATCTGGGTAAAGTAGGCGTTGTAGCCGGTCACGCGCACCAGCAGGTGGCGGTAATTCTCTGGATGTTTCTGGGCGTCGCGCAGCATGTCGGCATTGAGCATGTTGATCTGCAGCGCGCTGCCGCCGTTCTCGATGTACCCGCATAGGTAAGCCTTGAACTTCTGCTTGTGCTCGGGGTCGCGCAGGATGGAGGGGTTGAAGGTGATGGTGTGGCTGCCACCGTTGGGCAGCACATTGAAGTATTCCTCCCAGTCGCCCTTGCCTTCAGCGCTCCTGCCGCCCAGGGCTTTGCCCACCGAGTTGGCGTTGGCGGTGGGACCATTGATGTCCGCGCCATTGGAGGGACAGAGCGCGTTGGAGAGGAACTTACCCCTGGCGCGCCCGTCCGGGCTGGCAGCCAATATATCAGAGTAGGCAATCCAATAGTTCCAGCTGAGCATGCCGGGGCGGAACTGACGGTTGGTGGACTTGGTCTTGTGTTTCCAGGTCTCCTCCGTCCAGAGTTCCATCACAGCTTGCGCCATGGCATCTGCTTCGTCATCGTCGCGCCCGTACTTGGGGGCTTTGTGCAGGGCGATGGCCTGCAGCTTGTCGTGCCCTTTCCAGTTATCGCGCAGCGCTTGCACCAGTTCCTGCATGCTGCACACTTTTTTGTCAAAGACCAGGTGCTTGACCGCCAGCAGGCTATCGACGGTGGTGGCGTAAGTGACGCCCTCGATGGTGACGAAGCTCAGCTCGGGTCCGCCCTGGTTGATGTCCCTGCCGCTTTCGGCACAGCCCTTGACCAGGCAGGAGACGTAGGGGGTCTGGAAATATTGGGCGCGGATCTCTTCGGAGCGCTCGTAGGTTTCTACACTCTTACGCACAATGTAGCGTGTCTGTTCGGCGTAGGCGTTCCAGAATTGCTCCCAGGTAGTGAAGGTGGTCGGGTCGCCCGTGTCCGGACCGTCGCGGTGGGCTTTATCCGCAACTCCGGTGAGCGGGTCGAGCACGGGGTGGAGGTCATAGCCACCGGTGAGGGCGAGCTCCACAGCCTTCAGCAGGTTCAGGTTGTCGTCCACCGTGCCAGAGCGGTCGTTGCCCACCATGGTGTTCTCCAGGCAGCCGACCGGGGCGTACTCGTGCACGTTGTCCTTGTGGATCAGGTGCTCCACGCCAGCCTTGCGCGCTTCCAGCATCATGCCCGCCATGGAGCGCTCATCAAAATTCAATAAAAATGGTGCACCCTGGCTGGTGGCGATCATGTCCACCACCTTGTCGAGCAGCTTGTCCGGCGTGCCTCGGTGCAGGCGCACGTTGGGCTTGGGCTCCAGGATGGGCGTCATCTCGTCGATGACCTCCAGCATGGCGTAGGTCAGGTCATTGGTCATGTCAGCGCCGCCCGCGCCAATGCCGCCCAGCGTGAGCAGCTGCCCGTACCCGGCGGTGATGCCCTGGTTGCCGCCGGTCTGGATCATGGCGTCATAGGCGGTATTAGCATGCACCCAGAAGCACTTGAGGATCTCCTTGCCGAACTCGCGCGGCATGCCCTCAGCGAGGGATTTCTCCCACAGGGGGTTGAGGTACTGGTCGATGCGCCCGAAGGACACGCCCGGTCCGGGGTAGTTCTCGTCGGACATGATGAGCATGTGCGTCAGCCACAGTGACTGAAGCGCTTCCCAGAAGGTCGTGGCCGGTTCCCAGGGCACGCGGGAGAGGTTGAGCGCCATTTGTTCCAGTTCGGCTTTGCGGCCGGGGTCAGATTCTTGATCTGCCAGTTTTATTAGCAGCGTGTGATACTCCGCCGCCAGGTCACGCGCCAATGTGGAGGAGGTGAGCATGGCGCGCAGTTGTGCGCCCTTCTTTCCTTTTTTGTCTTCGGGGGAGAGGGCATCATAATGCTGCTGCAGGTCGGCATTGACTGCCTTCCAGCCGTGCTCAATGATGCGCGCGTAACCGGGGACAAGATGCCCGCTGGTGGCGCCGGTGTTGCCGTAACCGTGGTTGTGGAACCACAGCATGGCTGATCTGGCCCCCTTCTTGCCGTAGATCATGCTGTCGTATTGCTTCGTTTCTTTCTCGGTCAGGCAGTGTGAGATCATCACGTTGAAGCGCGCCCCGGCCAGCAGGTCACCGGGCAGGATCTCTTTGGGGTGGTACCTGACCATCACCTCTTTCAGGAACCAGGCGCGGCGCTCCGGCAGGCTGAGGCTCCAAAAGCCAGGGGCAAGCGCCACGGGTTTGGCGAGCTGCTTGAAGGAGGAACGGAAAGTGGGAATGTAGAAGTAGGTTTCGGGGACGATGTAGAAGGAGAGCTCGTTGTACTGGAAATCCCAGGGAGTGCCGGTGGTGTAGGAGATGTACTCGTTGTTCCACTTGCGCTTCACCCCCTCGAAGTAGTAGTCGCGCAGCCAGCGTACGCGTTCCGAGAGCAGCCCGGGTTGCTTGATCTGGTAGCGCGGTTTCTCGGTAGTTAATGTGGTCATGGGGGTGCCTCCTTCAGATGGGCATTCGAAAAGAAACGGAATTACTGTTAAATTATACAGTAGGGCGCGTCACCGACGCGCCCAATAACTGGAATTGCACAAAAATTAGTGAATTACTACTTACACAAATCTATCCACGTGAACCTGGCCGGGTTGTTGTTTGGTTTGCTCCACAAACCCTTCCTCGGTCAAGGCACTCATCATGACGTTGACCATGCAGGAGACTCTGGAAAAATCACGATCTATCGCCTGTTGAATCACGCAGGACATAATACGTCGCTTTTCCCTTCCCCCTTCGCTCGATAAGGCCTATCCCGATCAACCACTTAAAATCCAGCGTCCGTGTGGCTTTCGCCCGGTTGGTGAGCGTCCTGTAAATCCGGTCGTTGATAAAACCATTATTTTTTATGTACTCGAGCAACCTGGCGTGATGGTGTTTAAGTACACGGTCAGGGCGGTCTTCGGCATCCGGCAGCATTTTCGACACCCGAAGTAACTCGTCGATCAGCCCGCCGGTGAAATACTCCAGCCAGGCTGAAAAATCGACCTTGCCAGCCAGCTCGTTGTAATCTCCTCGTTCACCAACGTACTGAAAATACCGGGTCACATTCTTGTTATAGTAATTTTCAAAGCTGAAGAGGTTGAAGGTATTAAGCCCCATCTTCGCCAGCAGCACTTTCGTGGCAAGACGAGTGGTCCTGCCATTGCCATCCATGAACGGATGGATAATGACCATCTGTTTGTGGAATATCCCTGCAAGAATGAGTGGATCAACGCTTCTCTCATTGGTGTTCACATAATCAACTATGTCAGCAACAAGTCTTCTCACCTGGTCATGGTCTGGTGGGAGGTAAACGACACTTCCCGTACGCGGGTCATTGACTACCACTGGCTTCTGTCGGAACCGGCCGATCTCGTGGGCAGGCAACAACCCCATAGTGACCAGGGCCTGGATTTCCAGGATAAGGTCAACAGAAATTGCCGTTGAGCCTTGGTTTATCCGCTCGTTTAGCATTACCAGAAAGTAGATGCTGTCTTGAAAGTCAAGAGAGAGACTGCGCCAGGTTGAGATAATTGGG
>CAYVTF010000027.1:0-29288 GCA_964454565.1 uncultured Anaerolinea sp.
TAAAGAACGATGGATATTTCTGACTTCAATTTACAGAAAAAAGGTTGCGTAATCGATAAAGAACGGCGGTCTGATAAAATCTCAGGGGTATCATGAGATACCTTCCATTTGCTTTTCCATAGGTATAATACATTCATGGAATTTACAATCTACGAAGAATTTCCCCACGAACTGGAAGACGAATGGAACAATCTACTGGACCAGAGCACCTCGCATGTCCCGTTCCTGCGCTTTGAGTACCTGCAAACCTGGTGGAACACGCGCGGCGGCGGTGAGTGGCCGCTGGACTCCAGGCTGGCGATCATCGTCGCCAGGGAAGGCGCAAGACTGGCGGGTATCGCACCGCTTTTTGTTGTCCGCGATGCAGGGAAGTGCAGGCTCCTGCTGCTGGGCAGCATTGAGATCAGCGATTACCTGGACCTGATCTGCCGCCAGGAGGACCTGGAAGGTTTTTGCAGTGGATTACTGGGTTTCATCAAGGAAAAGTTTGTTACAACAGGGAACGCCTGCCAGGTGGACCTGTACAACATCCTTGAAACCTCACCTACGTTGCAGGCACTGGCCAAAGCCAGCCAGCAGCAAGGTTTGGTTGTCAGCGAAGAAAATCTGCAGCATTGTCCTTACATTCCCCTTCCCGGGGATTGGGAAAAGTACCTCGAAGGGATCGATAAGAAGCAGCGGCACGAGATCCGGCGCAAGATGCGCCGCGCGGCTGAGGCAGAAGTGCCTGCCAGCTTTTACATTACCAGCGATCCAGACAAGCTTGAGGAAGACGGGGACGACTTCCTGGTTTTAATGGCGCAGGACGAGGATAAAGCGAAGTTTCTCACCCCATTGATGCGCGAGAATATGAAAGAGCTGATCCGCTGCTCATTTGACAAAGGCTGCCTGCAACTGGCATTTCTAACGATCGGTGAGAAAAAAGCAGCGGCTTACCTGAGTTTCGATTACCTTAACCGCATCTGGGTGTATAACAGCGGGCTGGATCGCGCGTTCATGTCCTATTCCCCGGGGTGGGTGCTGTTGGGTTTTCTCCTCCAGTGGGCAAACGAGAACGGCAGGCAGGAATTTGACTTCATGCGCGGTGATGAAGATTACAAGTACAAGTTTGGCGCCGTGGACCGTTTTGTGGTCCGGTTGACCATCCAATTCTAAAACTCGAGGGGTACCAACCAGGTACCCCGCGATGTTTCTTACATGTCCTTTGACGACCAGCGCGGAATGAGACGGTAGAAAAAGGTCACCAGGGTGCCCATGCCTTCGATGGACAAGCGTTCATTGATGCCATGAATTCGATCCATATCTTCCTTTTGCATGATCACCGGGTTAAAGCGGTAGACCTGCGAGGAAACCGCGTAGTAGTTGCGCGCATCTGTGCCGCCCAGCATGATGTAAGGTGCGGAAACGGTACCTGGGAACAATTCATCGATCACCGAGGTAATGTGACGGTAAGCGGGGCAGCTGGTGGGGGAGACAGGAGAGGCTTCCCAGGCGTTTCCTCGCAGGGGTTCAAAGGTGACGCGTTCATCATCGATCACTTTCCTGATGCGTTCACAAACCTGTGCGATGGATTCACCGGGCAGAATGCGGAAGTTGACCACCGCTTCCGCCAGGCTGGGAAGCACGTTATCCTTGACGCCGCTATGAAAGATGGTGGGGGCGGTGGTGGTGTGAATGGTGGCAGCCGTTTGCGGGTCAGCCGCCAATTTTCGGCGGACCAACCCCCTGAAGAGCCAAAGGTTGGCAAAAGCAATCTGCATCACGGGCGAAGCTGCCGGGCTGAGACCTTGAAAGAGCGGTTTTACGGCACTGACCTTGTACGGGAACTGGCGGGATTGAAGCTTATCCACTGCCCGTGCCAGGATACCAATGGCAGTTTCGGGCAGGGGGGTGGAGGAGTGTCCACCGGAGGCTTTGACCGTGAATTTGAGAGACAAGTAACCTTTTTCAGCTACGCCAATGGTAGCGGAGTACCCCTTGATGCCGGGTATGATACCGTCGTATACCGCGCCGCCCTCGTCTACAACGGATTGCAGGCGGATCCCCTTTTCCTGCAGGTGAGCCACGATGGACCTGGCTCCTGTGCCCAGCACTTCTTCGTCGTGACCAAAGGCCAGCATCACCGTGCGCTCAGGTTGAAAGCCATTGACAACCAGGTTTTCCACGGCTTCGAAGATGCTGATCAACTGTGATTTAATATCAAGCGTGCCGCGTCCCCAGATGTAGCCATCGGCGATGGTCCCGGAGAAGGGCGGGTGCGTCCACTGGTCGAGCGTGTTCACGTCCGCCGGGACGACATCCTGGTGAGCCATAAAAGCCACCGGCTCGAGGGAGGCGTCTTTGCCCGGCCAGGTATAGAGCAGGCTGTAATTGTCGATGACCTCGCGGGTCATCACCCGGTGGGCATTGGGGTACATCTTTTCCAGTTGCCTGTGCAGGGCGGTGAAGGTACTACGGTCGTTTTCAGCAGGATCTTCATGCGAAATGGTTTCGATCTTGATCACACTGGAAAGGTGTTCAGCTGGCACGAGAGGGTCAAGGTCAAGCTCCGGCAAATCCGGGTCGAAATTGATGTGAGCGCCGGCCGAGCCACGGGTGAAAAGAAGCGTGCGCACGAGAATGAAAGCGGCGAGTAAGAACAGGATTGCGAGCAGGATGATGAAGATGGTGAGGGTTGGCATAGTGTATTTCCTTTTGTGAACAATTCAGTGGGATGAACGCAGATAGAGTGTTGAAAGTTATTATAGCATCCCCTGATTAGCGTATTGCGATTAACCTTAACCGTAAAGGGACGCGGTGAGAACAACCCTTGACAACAGGGGGAGGTTTATCTGTTAGAATTCGCCTTGATGAACAGAAAAATCAGACTTGCTCTTCTGCTCTTGATCCCACTGGCTGGCATCGTGGCGGGTTACCTGCTGATGGGCCGAATGGTGACCCTGCTCGTGGATGGACAACCCGTGGAGGTATTCACGCGAGCCCTGACGGTGAGAGGCGTGCTGCGCAGCGCCGGATACGAGATTTACCCGGAGGATCGGGTTTCTCCGCCTGCCAGTTCATGGCTCTCGCGCGCGACCGAAGTGGAGTTGAACAGCTCCAGGACGGTCAGCCTGCGGCTCGAGCCCGGCGGACAAACGCACCAGATCAAGAGCGCGGCGCTAACGCCGGCGGAGTTGCTGCAGCATTTTGGCATTGAACCCTCCCCGTGGGACGGCGTAAAAATCAATGGTGACTGGGTTGCCATGGATGCCAACATCGGGCACGTGCGTGACCTGACGCTGCAGTACTACCCCGCTGTGCAGGTGCAGGTGGACCACGACGACGACGTGTTTTCCTTCGAGACCAGCGCGCAAACCCTGGGAGCAGCACTGTTCAGGGAGGGTATCCTTGTGAGGGGTGCTGATCTTGTGAACCCGCCATTGGACACCCCGCTTAAAGCGTTTACCGATGTTGTCATCCGTTCAGCTCGTGCGGTGAAGATCAAAGTTGATGGCAAAACCATCAATACCTACACTGCGGCCGAATCAGTGGCAGGCGCGTTACAACAAGCCGGCGTTCTGCTGCAGGACCTGGACTATTCTGTTCCGGGTGAGCGCCAGCCCGTCCCCGCTGATGGGGTAATCCGCGTGGTGAGGGTGCGGGAAGAACTGCTGCTTGAACAGACCACGATCCCGTTTGAAACCCGCATGGTGGGAGATACCGAGCTGGAGGTGAACGAGCGGGTGGTGATGGAGGAAGGCCGGGATGGGGTAAAAGCCACCCGGGTGCGCGTGCGCTATGAGGATGGTGTGGAAATTTCCCGTTCAGTGGGTGAGGAGATCATGCTCGTCAGCCCGGTTGCGCGGGTGATCCACTATGGATCGAACATCAACGACAAGGTGATTGACACACCAAATGGACCGATCACTTATTACATGGCGGTGGACGTGGTTGTCACTTCATACTCTCCCTGCAGGTCAGGCACAGGCACCTGTTACGGATACACCGCGCTCGGCTTACCGGTACAAAAAGGCGTAATCGGAGTGAGCCGTTCCTGGTATGACATCTTCAAAGGCTACACCATTTACGTGCCGGGCTACGGAGTGGGTACGATCGCGGATATTGGTGCGTATCCCGGAACTACCAAATGGATCGACCTGGGTTATACAGATGCGGATTACGTACCCTGGGGAGCTGTCAACGTAACTATTTACTTCCTCTCGCCCGCTCCGCCGGCATTTACAGGGGTGCTGCCATAAACCTCCCGCAGCTCGACGTGCGCGCTTTACTCAGGAAGCATCACCTCGATCCTCACAAAGGATTGGGGCAGAACTTTTTGGTGGATCACGATGCCCTGACCCGCATTGTGGATTGCGCGGGGCTGCACGGAAATGAAGCCGTGCTGGAGATCGGCGCGGGGCTGGGCAGCCTGACGCGCATCCTGGCTACCCGTGCCAAAAGCGTGACCGCAGTGGAGATCGACCACCACCTTGTGCCGGTGCTGCGTGAAGTGACCGCCCGGTTCACCAACGTGGAGGTCCTCCAGGGAGACATCCTGGAGCTTGACCCGGCGGACCTGCAGCCCGAAGCAGGATACGTGGTGGTGGCGAACATCCCCTACTACATCACATCCGCCATCATACGCCACCTGTTGGAAAGCCGATTGAAGCCTTCGAAGATGGTGCTCACCATGCAGCAGGAGGTGGCGGAACGAATCTGCGCGCAGCCGGGGGATCTATCGGTGCTGGCATTGAGCGTGCAGGTATTTGGCAGTCCCAACATCGCTGCACACATTCCTGCCGGGGCGTTCTACCCCGCGCCCAAAGTGGATTCCGCCACTCTGGTGGTGGATCTTTATGAAGAACCGTTCATCAATTCACGGATGCTGCCCCTGTTTTTCACACTGGTCAAGATCGGATTTTCGCAAAAGCGGAAAATGCTGCGCAATACCATGGCCGCCGGATTGCACATTTCAAGTGATGAAGCTTCAAATTTGCTGAGCCGTGCGGGGATTGACCCTGCCCGCAGGGCGCAAACGCTTGACCTGGTGGAATGGCGTACCCTGGCGGGCGAAGTGGACGGATCCAGCATCCTGCCGCAATCCGGATAAAAATTTCCCCCAAAAGTTGGTTCTACCTGACGGGTTTTAAATCACGATAGCGCGCGCGCAAACCCCACACGCGGATGGCAGCTTCCAACTGGATAGACAGATTCATTTTGGATTGCCCGTACTTGCGTTCAGCAAAGTAAATGGGCACTTCCTTGAACTTGAAGCCAAGTTTTGAAGCCACGTAGGCCATTTCCACCTGGAAGATATAGCCGTTGGAGCGGATCTCGTCCAGAGGGATGGCAGCCAGGGTCTCGCGCCGCCACATGCGGAACCCGCCGGTGAGGTCTTTGACCTTCATGCCCAGGATTACCCGGGCGTATAAATTGCCAAAGGTGGAGAGGGCTTTGCGCCAGAAAGGCCAGGTCTCGTCCAGGCTTCCGCCGGGGATGTAGCGGGAACCGAGTACCATGTCGTAGGCGGGAATTTCCCTGGCGAACTCCACGATCTTTTCCGGTTGATGGGAAAAATCGGCATCCATCTGTACGATGTAATCGACAGGGGTTTCCAGCAGGTGCTTGAAGCCGGCGATGTACGCAGTGCCCAATCCCAGCTTTCCCTGGCGGTGCATTACTGAAATTTTCCCCGAGTACTGTTGGGCGAGCGCGTCGGCTAGCTCACCGGTGCCGTCGGGGCTGTTGTCGTCAATGATGAGGATGCGTAGATCTTCAAGGGGTAATTGCTGCAACCGCCTCACCAGTACAGGCAGGTTTTCTTTTTCGTTATACGTGGGGATGATGACAGATAGGCTCAAAATAAATCGCTTGTGACCGTTTGGTTGATTTGTGATGCTACTTTAACACAGCCAGATGGCAGTGTCAAGAAATCACTGCTGAGCGCCCGCTTTTTTGCCGGCAAACTGGGCAAAGAGGATGGCCCCCATGATGATGGCGCAGCCGAGCAGCTGGATCCAGTTCATCGACTCTTTCAGGAATAGAATTCCGGCAATGGCGGCGAAAACGGCTTCGAGGCTGAGGATGAGAACCGCATCCGCCGCCGGGGCTTTGCGCTGACCGACTGCCTGGAAGGTAAAACCCAGCGCCGCGGAAAGCAAGCCGGCGTATGCCAGAGCCAGCCATGTGTTCTTGACCGCGATGAGGGTCAGGGGTTCCACGAACCCGCTCATAAACAGGTGCAACAGCCCACAGACGAGGAACTGGCTGGCGGAAAAGGCAAAAACATCCATGCGCCTGACGGCCATTCCTACCAGGATCACGTGCAACGCCCACATAAAAGCCCCGGCCAGGATGAGCAAGTCTCCTGCGGACGCGGTCACCCGGGAGCCGCCTGTGCTGAGCAACCAGGTGCCGGCAAAGGCCACCACGGCAGCGATCCAGGTTACGGCCGAGGTTTTTTTCTTCCAAAAAATGGCGAGCATGATGGGAACAAGCACCACGTACACCCCGGTGATGAACCCGGCTGACCCCGCTGATGTGCTTTCAAGTCCGGCCTGCTGCAGCGTGCTGGCCAGGAAGAGCACACCCCCGGCTGCCAATACCCAGCCATAGGTTTTCCGGAAATTGGCAAAACGCTTGATCACAAATGGCAGGATGACCAAACCGGCCATAAGGAAGCGCAAGGCGTTGAATCCAAAGTAACCCAGGTGGAAAGTTGCCATTCTTTGGGCAACAAACCCAAACCCCCAAATGAGCGCCGCCAGGAACAGGAAAACATCTGATGTCAGTCGATCGCGTAGATTGGTCTTCAATGGAGCCACTCCGATGATTTGTTGATTTTACTGGATTAATGCACAAATTCCCGGCGAAAACCGGGAATTATGGTGTGTGGGCTGTTTAACGGCCGCGCCTGAAATGCTTGCTTGCCAGGCTCATGCGCCATTGCTTGATGATCTTGGTCAGTTCTGTGCTGTATTTCACACGCATCCAGTCACTGGCAAATCTATCAGCCGGGATTTCGAGCAATTTTTTGTGCATTTCCTCCAGGAGCGTTTCGGAAACGTCATTGGCTTCCAGGTCTTGCTCCCATCTCTTCCTATCTTCTTCGGCAAAGGGTACCAGTTGGATGAACTTCAGGACCTTCTGTTTTTCCATAAACTTAGCTTCTGCCATTTTTTCCTCCAATACATGCAGCTTCACTTTCATTGTAACCCACTGACAGGGTTTCTGCTCAACGGGCTGCAACTTTAACGGCAAGCACTCGTATATTTATATGAAAATACACACAGGAGAAAAAATGGACACTCAAAATAAGAAGCTTTATCGTTCACGCACTGACCGCAAGATCGCCGGGGTATGCGGCGGCCTCGGAGAGTATTTCAACTTCGACCCAACCCTGGTCAGGCTGCTTTTTGTGCTTGGCTTGATCTTTGTTGGCGGAACCCTGCTGGCTTACCTCATTCTCATGTTTGTGATTCCCGAACAACCGCTCTAAAGAATTGCTGAGCGGGATGCGGTGAAAACCGGTCTGCTCAAGTAATAGAACTGGCTGCCGATCCTAAACCATGGTCGGCAGCCAGTTTGTTTTAATTACGATTATTCGTAGCGCAGTGCTTCCACAGGTTCCAGGTTGGCAGCCCGGTTGGCGGGATAGAGCCCAAAGAACAACCCGACCGCCGTGGAGAAGATGGTTGCTAACAGGACGGCGTCGAGCCCAACTGAGGGATAGAAAGGCGTTCCGCTGGCTGCAGCGATGCGGCCTACGATGTAAGCGATCAACCAGCCCAGACCAATGCCAAGCACGCCTCCAAAGAGGCTGAGCAGTGAGGATTCCGTGAGGAACTGGATGAGAATATCCCGTTTGCGGGCACCAAGGGCTTTACGCAGACCAATCTCACGCGTGCGTTCTGTGACGGATACAAGCATGATGTTCATGATGCCAATCCCGCCTACCAGAAGGGAGATGCCCGCAATACCGCCCAGAAAGACGGTGAGCACACCGGTGATGGTTTTTGCGGTGGACACGAAATCTTCCTGCGAGAAGATGGTAAAGTCGTCCTGTCCGATCTTGGTGCGATGCCGGTTGCGCAGGATCGCAGCAGCCTCATCGCTGGCAAGTTGGATACGCTCCGGTGTTGTGGCCTGGACGAGGATCATATCCAACCTGTTTTTGTTGCGGCGTACCAGACGTGCCTGAGCGGAACTGAGCGGGACCATGATCACGTTGTCCTGTGATCCAAAAGATGAACCACCTTTTGATTCGAGCACACCGGTGACGCGGAACGGTTGACCTTCAATGCGAACAGTTTCTCCTACCAGCCCTTCCCGCCGGTCAAATAAGGCATCGGCAACGTCAGTGCCAAGGAGCACCACTGAAGCCCGGCCGAGATCCTGGTCGGCGGTTATGAACTCGCCTTCAGTAACCGCATAATTACGCACACTTCCGTAAGAGGCTGTGACGCCAACCACCTGCGTGTTGGTGGTTTCACCACCACCCGAGACGGTGACGTTGCCGTTCACCACCGGCGCAACAGCCGCGATGTTCGGTGCCTGGAATTGATCAAGGAAAGCCTGCGCATCATCGAGGGTTAAGGGTTCTTCATGCGTGAGGTTCTGCGTGGAATTGCCGCTCATCACAAACAGCAGGTTACTGCCGATGCCGCTGATGGTGCCGGTGATTGTGTCCTGCGCGCCAACACCAACTGCCAGCATGGCAATCACAGCTCCCACTCCGATGACGATTCCCAGGATTGTGAGTCCGGACCGCAGTTTATTGGAGTACAAACTCTCCAATGCTTCAATAATTGCCTGTCCGAGGTTCATTGGGTGTCCTCCACGATTAGCCCATCCATCAACCGGATGATGCGCCGGGTGTGCGCTGCTACATTCGGGTCGTGCGTGACGATGATCAAGGTCGTGCCGCGTTCTTTGTTGAGCGTGAGCAGCAGGTCCATGATCTCTGCGCCTGATTTGGAATCCAGGTTTCCCGTGGGTTCATCAGCCATGAGGATGGAAGGGTTGTTGACGAGGGCACGGGCAACGGCCACGCGCTGCTGCTGACCGCCAGATAGTTCGGTCGGTTTATGATGGATGCGGTCTGACAACCCCACGGACTGAAGCGCGGCGGCAGCCCTATCGGTTCTTTCTTTTATGACACCGGCGTAGCGCATGGGAAGTTCTACATTTGCCAATGCCGTGGCCCGTGGCAGCAGGTTGAAACTCTGGAACACAAAGCCAACTTTTCGATTGCGGATGTCAGCCAGTTGATCATCATCGAGTTCCGATACTTCCTCATTGTCAAGGGAGTAATGACCACTGGTGGGTCGATCCAGGCAGCCGAGAAGATTCATCAACGTGGATTTTCCAGAACCGGAAGGACCCATGATGGCTACGACATCCCCTCGTTCAATGCTGAATGTCACACCGGCAAGGGCGTTCACATCCACCTCACCGATGTGATATATCTTTTTTAAATCCTGGGTTTGAATGACATTGTCCATTCTTTATCCCTTAAAAGGGTCTTCCAGAACCAAAGCTTGAAAAGTCAACCGGGGGGTTGAGGATGATCAAATCACCGATCTTAATATCGCCGCTGATGATCTCACTTACCGAATCAGAAGAAGCACCGATGACAATTTCGACCGCGGTTGGTGTGTTGTTGCGCAGCACATACACAACCTGTTGGTTATCCAACAACCTGACTGCGCGGTTGGGGACGGTAAGTACATCTGTCAACTGGGTGATGATGATGTTGACCGCAGCGGTCATTCCCGGCAACACCTGGTCATCAGGGTTGAGGATTTCGATGGTAATTTTGAAATTAACAATGCCTCCCGTCTCGTTTCCTACGCGGGCAACCTGGCTCACTTTCCCCTCGTATTGGGCGGCAGTGATGGCATCAAATGTGAGTTGCACTGTCTGTCCAACTTTTACCCTGTTGATATCCACCTCAGGCACCTCCACGTCCACCAGGAGCTGTGAAAGGTCATCGATGCGAAAGGCAGGGCTTCCGGCGTTGACCTGGTCACCTACCAGGTTGGAAACTTCCGTAACGGTGCCGGAAAACGGGGCGGTGATTTGAGACAAGCCAATGGTGGCTTGCAGGGCTGCGATCCTGGCTTCAAGGGCGGCGATGTCCCGCGGGTCGGGACCATCTTTTTGCCGTTCCCATTCGCGCTGGGCATCCTCGTATTGGGCAAGTGCCACGGCAATCTTGGCCTGGGAAATCTCAACGTCAATGCTTTCGGGGGGATTGGTATATAGCGCGAGTGTGTTCTCGGCGATGCGCAGGTTTTCCTTGGCGGCTGCCAGGTTGCTAAGGGCGTTTGCCTTTGCAATACTGCTATCGGGTTCATTGGCGAAGCGGTCGTAGAAGTCCTGGGCTTTATCCACCCGGTCCTGGGCAAGGATCACAGATGCTTTCGCTTCGTCCATCTTGTTTTGGTTGGAGGAGCGCACCTGGTTTTCCTTTAACCCGTAATAGAGCGCGTTGTCGTAGGCATCCTTGGCGTTGACCAGGTTCAGCTGCGCCTGGGCGGTACCGAGGCTGGAATTTTTGAGGTTCTCGAGATTTCTTTCTGCGGTAACCAGGTCTGCTTTAGCCAGGATGATCGATTGCGGCAGGGAGGTCTGCAGCAGGGAGGCTAGGGCGGTTTCAGCCGTTACACTCTCGCCAACCTCGACGTTGATGGTTTCCAGGCGACCTGAAGTTTGCCAGGCGAGAATGGCACTTTGCCTGGCGTGCACAGAACCTGTGGCTCCAACGATGGCAGTGAGATCTCCCTTTGCCACTTTTACCGTCTGGAGGTCAGCCACCAGCGATTTTTTTGCGTTGTTGGCAGTAATGACAAAATAAGCTGTGAGGCCGAGCACTGCCACAACGACTCCGATGATCCAATACAATTTCTTTGAGTTCTTCTTTTTCATTCAAACCTTCCGTTTCTTCTCATTCAGCAGGCTACTTTCAAATAATCGCGCGTTTTGACACGGTATAATTTCTGCATGTTCTTGCGAAGCATTCCGGTTTATTTACTGCTCATCCTCTTGATGGGGTTTTTCCTCACCACTTCGGAGGTCGTTTATGATGAGCCTGTCGAACAGGCCAGGCGCTACACCCTGGGGATTGAGTATGATTATCTTGATTGGACCTCAAAAGCCCTTTCGCAGAAAGCCGGACAATCACAGATCAACCTCAACCACTTTGTTTCAGCCTCTACTCAAAATCAAATCGTGCTGCGCTATTTTGAACTGATCCGCGAACTGGAGCTCACCCAGGCTACCATTGAGCGTTTTTATACAGATCCTTCTGTAAAAGATCCCCAGGTTGCGGCAGCTTCTTTGTTGAGCTACCAGGAGGAACTGGAGGCTGCGCTGGTCACGCTGGCGCCAATGGCAGAAACTGTGATGCAGCAGCAGGTGGCTACCGTTTTCAAAGAACAGGGAATCCGTTTCATCGGGCAAGCGCTGCCCCCGGTGCTGTTTCACTCCTCACCACTCCCCAAGGCTTTGATCGTTTCTCCACGGGAATCAATTCAACAAGAGGTGAACATCTCGCTGCTTGCCGACCTGACCCTGGAAGAGATCACTGCGCTCGAAGAAAAACTGGACACCTCCATGGGCGCTTCCTCGCTGGTGGTCGACGTTGGTGGCATCGGAGTATACCCCACAATGGTTCAGCGTACGTCTGATTTACGCTGGACCTTAGACACGATCGCCCACGAATGGGTGCATAACTTCCTCACACTGCATCCACTGGGCATCCGCTACGATAAGACCCCGGAATTGCGTACGATGAACGAGACAACGGCTTCCATTGTAGGAACCGAGATCAGCCAGATCGTGCTGCAGCGTTACTACCCGGAAATGGTATCAGGCGCGTCAGTACGTCCACTGGCAGCCCTGGCGCCTCCGCAACAACCCTTCGACTTTCGGCAGGAGATGCGGCTGACGCGGATCAAAGTTGATGAACTGCTCGCGGCTGGCAAGGTTGCCGAGGCTGAAGAATACATGGAAAAGCGGCGGGCTTTCTTTGTGCAGAATGGTTACATGATCCGCAAGTTGAACCAGGCTTACTTCGCCTTTTATGGAGCTTACGCGGATGTTCCCGGGGGTGCGGCTGGCGAGGATCCGGTGGGTCCGGCTGTGCGTAAGCTGCGGGAGCAGGCCGGTTCGCTGGAAAACTTTCTAAACCAGATGGCCCGAATGAGGTCCTTTGCCCAGCTTCAAGAGGCTGTCAAGTGATCGTTTTTACATCCACCCGAAATTATCCCGGGGGAATTTTGTAAAGAACAGGTACAACAGGTTCACTCACCAAGGTCAGGCAGGTCCCGCTCGATATCCTCCGGGGACTGACCCTTTTCCAGGCGGTCAACCACCTCGTCAAACTCTTCCGGCAGGTCATCTGCCCCTACTTCATCCTTCATTTCGCGCATCATCCTGCCCAATGCTTGCGGGTCGCTATCCAGGGCGTCCAACTTGGCGTCGTCCGATAATGATGCCAGGCGTCCCTTGTCGCCGCGCGTGACCCGTACTTTACGGATGACACGTTCCACGCGGGTAGAACCGCAAGCCGGGCAGGTGGTTTGATGGGCATCGTACTGCGCATAGGTAAGGAATACATCAAACCTTTTTTTACATTCCAGACAGCGAAAATCGTAATACGGCATCAACCCTCGGCTGAATTTCAGTTTTCTACATTATAATCTTCGGTTATAAGAACTTTATATGTATTTGAGGGATTCCCATGACTGAAACGCTTTATTCTGAATCTACCCAGAGTTACCCGCTGCTCATCGTCATTTCCGGTACATCCGGGGTGGGCAAGGACGCGGTAATCAGGGAATTAAAAGCCCGCCAGTTGCCGCTGCACTTTGTCATCACCGCCACCAGCCGCCCTGCCCGCGAGGGCGAAGTGCACGGCCGGGAGTATTTTTTCTATCCTCCGGAGGAGTTTGAAGAACGCATCAGGCGTGGGGAATTCATTGAACATGCCATTGTCTACGATGAGCACAAGGGCATTCCACGCAGCCAGGTGGAGGATGCCATCAAGACGGGCAAGGACGTGGTGCTCAAGCTGGACGTGCAGGGAGCTAAAACGATCCGGGAATTGTACCCGCAGGCGCTGCTGATCTTCATCATGCCGCGTACGATCGAGGAACTGCGCCGGCGGCTCATCAAAAGGAAAACTGAGACCAGCACAAAACTCAAAAAAAGGCTGGATACCGCTTATAGCGAACGTGACTGGATGAATATTTTTGATTATTTTGTGGTGAACGAGGATGAACAGCTGGATAAAGCTGTGGATGACATTGAGGCTATCATTAATGCTGAGCATCACCGCATGACCCCGAGGAAAATCTTTTAATGAGCTATCAAGACGGAGAAATGCCGGAACCTCCCCAGCCGGGGATGGTGCAGGTGCCGGTGCGGGTAAAACCCGCGGCTGAAAAACCGGTTGTCACCTATGTGCTGATCGGGATCACGGTGCTGGTCTACCTGGTGCAGTGGCTCTCGCAGCGATATTTTGGCAGTTCCTATGACCTGCCTTTTCTTTTAGGCGGCAAGATCAATGATCTGATCCAGGATGGGCAGGTTTGGCGGTTGATCACACCCATGTTCCTGCACGGCAGCCTGATCCATATTGGCTTCAACATGTATGCCCTCTCATCGCTTGGACCCTCGCTTGAGCGCTTCTACGGGCATTGGCGATTTTTGCTCTTGTATTTTGTGGCAGGGTTTACGGGAAATGTGCTTTCATTCCTGCTATCGCCCAACCCGTCACTGGGCGCCTCCACAGCGGTATTTGGGCTGGTGGCGGCTGAGGCGGTGTTCATTTACCGTAACAAGGGGCTTTTTGGACCCCGCGCGAGGTCGATGTTGATGAACCTTGGGCTGATCATCGTAGTCAACCTGGTCCTGGGTTTGCAGCCGGGCATCGATAACTGGGGTCACATGGGAGGGTTGGCAGGCGGAGCGGTTTTTGCCTGGCTTGCCGGTCCGTTGCTCAAGGTGCAGGCCACGACCACGGGGTACAAACTGGCTGATTCCAGGGAGAACAAAGACGTGTTGATTGGCTTGTTACTATCGGCGGGGGTTTTCGGGATGATCGCCCTGGCAAAGATGTTTGCTGGATAAAAAAGCGGGAGAGTGTAAGTAACTCTCCCGCTTTTTTGTAATGATTGGCTTAATCTGGTTCGCTGTATTTTACATAGTTGATGTTCATGATGACCGGAAGGGCATTGAAAGAGCTGACACCAAACCCTGCCTGACCGCTCTTGAGATCTTTGCTCTTTACAGTCTTGATCAGGTTTCCATTTATGAATAAGGAAATCTTGTCGTCTACGCAGCTCATCGCATATACATTGGTATCCTTACCCATTTTTATGAACTCGGAACCTCCGTTGTCGATTTGTTTGTAGCCCTTGGACATCAGGGCGTCATAATAATAGAGTTCCCATAAGCCGCCGCCACTGATATCAAACTCGTAGAAACCAAGGTCCTTGCTGTAGCGACAAACAAGGGCAACCCGCTGGCTGTTTACTCCCTGGTTTTCAATTTCCAACTCAACCTTCACGTTGTCGTACTCAACCTTGTTGTAGACAGCATAGTACCAGATATCTTTTCCGTTGAAATTAAATCTTAATTTGTTACCTTCCGCTTTAACTACGGCTCTTTCAGTGATCGAATTCAGCAACCTTCCCGCTTCATTGATCTGAAAAGTCGTGTAATTATCCAGTCCAGTTGAAAAATCCTCGGTGAAGAACTTGGCGTCCGTCACAGGGGGTTCGGTGGCTGGCGGAGCTGGGGGTTCCGTAGCGGCCGGAGGAGGCGGTTCCGTGGCGGGCGGGGCAGGGGGCTCTGTGACTACAACATTTCCGCCACCTGAATCGCTCGGCGTTGCGGTGACAACGATCACCACCGGTTCCTGCGAATTTTTGCCGCCGGGCAGTTCACAGCCTGTGGCAAAGACCAGGATAAATACAATGCTCAAACTCAGGATGATGCTTAACTTGGTCTTCATGGTTCCTCTCCTCATAATGAATAAATGGACACAGTGGTACAACAATTATCACTATATATCATAGCGACATTACCGACCGAATTCAATATATAATACCAGAAAAACCGGCAATCCTGGATTCTTTAAGGATTCAGGATTGCTTTTAAACCCCGCCGGCACCGTAGAAAGCCGGGTCGGTGGGGGTTTTCCCTGAGGGGTCGATCACGTAGACATAATCTCCAACGTTGGCCCAATCGTACAGCCAGTGCGCGTCGGCAATGGAGAGGTTAACGCAGCCGTGAGAGCGCTGGTACCCGAGCAGCGAATGCCAGTAAGCACCGTGCAGCGCGCGCAGCTGGTCATAGTAGAGGATGTAAGGTACGTCCTCGAGGTAATAGTAATCTGATTTGTCCAGCTCAAAAGCGCCGCTCATCGGGTCATGCTCGAGCTTTTTGTACACCTGGAAGACTCCCGGCTGGGTAAAGAACGGGTCCACCCCGGTTGAGATGAGGGTGGCGAAGAGCAGGTTGCCGTCTTCGTAGACGGAGATCACCTGTTCGTAAAGGTTCACTTCGATCCAGCGGTCCACGGTCACGCCCTCCGGCCGGGCGTAATTGGGGATCACGCGTGCCACGTTGCGGTGTTCGATCCATTCGTCCACTCCCACCATCACCCACTCCACGTCGTTGACCACTTGCGCATCATACGCGCGGATGATCTCAAAGCGGGAGAAGATGCGGCCTGTCTCCGGGGCGGCATAACCGGGAGCAGAACGCGCAACCGTGTCGTTGTTGATCACCCAGCCAAAGATGAAATCCGGATTCTGTTTGAAAACAAAGCCCTGGAAGTTCTGCACGCCGACCTTACGCACGTACTCGGCGCTGACCCACTTGGAGGTGGCGATCTGGTAATACACCCCCTGCGGGGTTTCGGCTGAATTCTTCAATGACACATACTTGATCTTTCCGGCAGGGAGCAGGCTGGAGGGTTCCTTGTTGGTGATGCTTTCCAAAGAATCGTAGAGGGGGGTTTCCTCGGGGGTGACGATACCATACTGGAACGGGACTGTAGCCAGGTCACGCGGGGTCTTACCAGCCACGATGGGCTTTTCCGGGAAGGTGATGCCCTGGCTGGCAAGTTCCTTGAGCCGCGCATCGGGTCCGGCTTGTAAGCAGTCCTCAATATCCATGGAGTCCATTCCAGGCAGGCACAAAGCCGCGTCGGGATCCTGGGTGAGGTTTTCAGAGGCTGCCTGAACAGGCGCCGTGTTATTTTGAAAAAACGGAACGAAAATTGAGACCAATAAAATGAAAATGATACCCAGATTTCTCAACAAAGCCAACCTCTCAATTTGGATAATTACTACCTTATTATAGAATAAAACGAGCTGAATACCAAGGAATTCTCATCACGTTTATTCGTGGTTACCCGCGTTGGACTGTGAACGGATCAACCTCAAGGCTTCGTATCCTTTGTCGCCCAGCAGGTAGCGGAACTCGGATTCAAAGGTATCCACCAGGGGAATGGGCTGCCCGGCGGACCTGACGCAGCTGCCGGGTTCGTTCACCATTTCCTCCGGCTTGTCGAGCGTGATCCTGCCGTCCTCATCCAGGTCCAGGGGATGCAGGATGCAGTAGTAGGGTTTGAAACGCCAGGGGTGCAGCCCGTTGGCAGAGGCAGCCACCTGCAGGGCGCATTTGCCGTCTTCCAGGCAAAAAATGCAGGCAGTGCCGCCGTAATGCTCCGGGCGGGTTTCCACCGCGGTGTGCATCACTTTGCCGCTTGGGCTGCGCTTATCGAAATCCTCGACTGGAGCAAACCATTCACCAGGCGTACGCGCATCCTGTGGCATGTGCGGCAGAATGAGGGCGGAGTTCCGGATGATGTCATCCACCTCGCGCGGATCCAGCCAGACCCCGAACACGCAGCAGGCGCCTTTGCAGTCTTCCAAACGGCAGCGCTGCAGGGGTTCTGCCAGCAGCATGCGCGGGTTGACACGATCCAAAACCGGGTTCTTGAGTTCTTCCATAAGTAGGATTGTACCATCACAACCGCTCCGGTTCCTTTTACCCCTAGAAGGGGTTGAGCATTTCTTCTTTAATTTGAAATCGAGTACAATTTTGTTAAGTAAGCAATCCCTGTTACTTATCACAAACAAAGGAGTTAGGGTATGTCTACATGGAAAGTTTTGCTGACAGATGGTCTTGAGGAAAAGGGCAAGGCAATCTTACGCACCTCAGCCGAAGTGGTGGATCAACCGGGCATCACGGCAGAGGAACTAATGACTTTGGTGGGCGAGTATGACGCGCTCATCGTCCGCGGGCGCACAAAAGTGACCCCGGCGGTTTTTGAAGCAGGCAAAAAGTTGAAGGTAGTCGGCCGCGCAGGAGTTGGCGTGGATAATATTGACCTGGCCGCGGCCAAGGCGCACGGCGTTACCGTGGTAAATTCCCCGCTGGCGACGACCGTGGCGGTGGCAGAATTGGCGATGGCTTTGATGCTCAGCGTGGTGCGTGAATTACCACGAGCAGATGCCTCAATGAAGGCAGGGAAGTGGCTCAAAAAGGAATTTGAAGGTGCAGAACTGAACGGCAAGAATCTGGGCGTGATCGGATTCGGACGCATCGGTGCTGCAGTGGCAGCACGGGCAAAAGCATTTGATATGCAGATCCTTGCCTATGATCCTCTTGTGCCAGCTGAAGAGATCAAAGCCAGGGGTGGATTGCCGGTGAGCCTCGATTACCTGCTCGCTTCGGCAGATATTATCACCATGCACATGCCCTTAACTGCAGAATCGAAGGGAATCCTCTCCACTGCCGCGTTCGCGAAAATGAAAAAGGGTGTGTTCATCGTTTGCGCAGCCAGGGGCGGCGTGATTGATGAAGCCGCGTTGCTGGAAGCCTTGAACTCCGGCAAGGTGGCTGGGGCAGGGCTGGACGTTTTCAGCACCGAGCCGCCGGGCGCTAACGAGCTGGTGGCACATCCAAAGGTCATCTGCACCCCGCACGTTGGTGGACAGACGGTTGAAGCCCAGGAACGGGCGGCAATTGATATAAGCGAAGAGGTATTGAAAGGTCTGAATGGAAGCCCGTTACGCTGGAAGGTTGCGTAGCAGGATTTAATAAATTCACGTGGAGATTGGTATGCAGAAAAAGCTCGAACGATTTAAGCAAATTATGGTTGAGATCACCGACATCGGGCGGGCGGAAGCCCTGCTGGGTTGGGATCAGCAGGTGTACATGCCCCGCGGCGGGGCGGAGGATCGGGGGAACATTCTGGAGACCCTTTCAGCTTTGAATCACAAGAAGTTCACCTCACCCGAGGTGGGAGAGCTATTGGCTGAACTGAAGCCGTATGCCGAGACGCTGGACCCGGAATCAGTGGATGCCTGCCTGATCAAACGCACCGCGCATGATTATGACAAGAACGTAAAAGTCTCCACCGAGTGGGTGGCAGAATTTGCAAAAGTGACCACCCTTGCCCTATCCACCTGGGAAGAGGCAAAGACCAAGGACGATTTTTCTCTCTTTCAACCGGACCTCGAAAAGATTGTTGACCTGCGCCGCGCATACGCCGACTTCTTTAAACCCTACGATCACATCTACGATCCCCTGCTGGATGATTTTGAACCCGGGTTGAAGAACCACGGACGTGCAGGCGATTTTTGGACCTTTACGGACGCAACAGGTGGAAATCCTGAAAGCCATTGCCTCCAAGCCAGTGATCGATGATTCGTTTCTGCACATCCCATATGCTGAGCAGGGGCAATGGGATTTTGGCGTGGATGTGATTACCCGTTTCGGCTACGACTGGAACCGCGGCCGGCAGGATAAATCCGTGCACCCCTTCACCACCAGTTTTGGGATTGATGATGTGCGCATCACCACCCGCTTCGACTCGGAACGGGCAGCATCAGCGCTGTTCAGCACCATGCACGAAGGCGGGCATGCCCTGTATGAACAGGGCATCGATAAGGAACTCAGGCGCTATCCGCTGGCCAACGGTGTCTCCATGGCGGTTCATGAATCACAATCGCGTATGTGGGAGAACCTGGTTGGCCGCTCACGGCCGTTCTGGAAGTTCTTCTATCCCAAACTGGTCGAGATCTTCCCGACACAACTGGGCAACGTCTCCATGGAGCAGTTCTACCGCGGCATCAACAAGGTGGAATCGTCGCTCATCCGCGTGGAAGCGGACGAGGCGACCTACAACCTGCATATCATGCTCAGGCTTGAACTGGAGATCGGATTGATGGAAGGCAGCATCGCCGTCAAGGAGCTGCCGGAATTGTGGAAGACCCGCATGCAGGAATACCTGGGGGTTGTACCTCCTACGGATCGTGAAGGCGTCCTGCAGGATGTGCATTGGTGCGGCGGCATGTTTGGCTACTTCCCCACGTACGCGCTGGGCAACCTGGTTTCTGCACAGCTGTGGGAAAAGATCAATGCCGATATTCCCAACCTGGATGACCAGATCAGCCAGGGCAAATTCGACGAACTGCTGGGCTGGCTGCGCGAGAAGATCCACCGCCACGGCGCCAAGTTCGAGCCGCAGGTAATGGTGAAGCGTGTCACGGGCAGCGGCATCACCCCCGAGCCTTACATCCGCTACCTCAAGACCAAGTACGCTGACATTTACGGTATTTAGGCTTGTTACACTGAAGTTAAAAGACCAGTCTCTTGATGAGGCTGGTCTTTGTTTTCCAGAGGTATCCTAATTCGTTTCAATGGCCACGGCGGATACGTCCCGTTGCACCTGGTCGAGCTGGATGATGTCAGGAATAAAGAAGGCTGCGGCACCGATCAGCATGACAAGACCGCCGCCCACCCAGTACCAGATCTCCAGGCCGACGAACTCCGCGATGGGAGCGGAAATTGCCAGAGAGATCGGCATCATGGCCACGCACATGCTGTTGGTCAATCCCATCACCCGGCCTTGCATTTCCGGTGCCACCTTGCTTTGCATCATCGCCTGCAAGGGACCGTTGGCGATAGGAACCATGAACCCCATCACGGCCATCGCCGCCACTCCGAGCCAGAAAAACCTGCCGGGCGTTACGCCGAAGAGGAAAATTCCTGCCCCGATGCCAATAATGCCAACGATACTGGTGACCATGCGATTCTTGAAGCCGCCCCAGGCTCCCAGCAGCAACCCGCCAGCAACAATACCAATGCCCAATACCGATTCCACCAGGCTGAGTTCCCAGACACCCTTGTTGAAGTGCTGGGTGACCATGAGCGGTAAAAACGAGGAGGTTGGGGCAAGCATAAAATTCAGCACGGCTGCCAGGATGCTCAGGTAGAGCATGCCGCGCCATTTCAACAGGTATTGGAGACCCAGGCGGACATCCGTGAGGATGCTTTTGGGGCTGAGCACGGGTGCAGATTGGGACCTGACCGGCTGGGGAATGCGCAGGAAAAACAGTGGGGTGATGGCGATGAGCGCGGTGATCACGTCCACGCTGATGACCTGGTAGAACTTAAGGAACGACATCAGCAACGCCCCCAGTGGAGGGGCAATGATGTTCATGCCACCGCGGATGGCCTGGTTGAGGCCTGCAAACCGCGAAAGCTGTTTATCGGGAACCATCAGAGAAGTGGAAGCCTGCATGGCCGGCCAGTGAAAAGTGCCGCCTACCGAACGCAGAAACATGACCACGAAGATGTGCCAGACCTGGATGAGGTCGAACGCAAAGAGCAAGGCGAGGGCAAGGGTGGAGAGGGCAACAGCCGCGTCGGATATGATCATCACCAGGCGGCGGTTCAGGCGGTCCACAAGGGCACCGGTGAAAGGCGCCAGCAGGATATCGGGCAGGATGGCAATGATGGTGGCGGTGGCCAGCAGGGTGGCGGAACCGGTCTTTTGGGTGATCCACCAGACGAGAGCGAACTGCACCAGGCCGCTGCCCAGCAACGAAAAGATCTGCGCCACCCAGATGGGAATGAACCGGCGCATCCATCCGGATTCCACTACATATGGACTCGTATCCATGCCAAACCTTTCAAGTAGGGGATTTAAAATGAAGGAGAGTAAGGACAGATCAGAAGGAGCTACTCGATGTAGACTTCGACGTGCTCGCCGTCCTCATCGTCGTAGATATCCATGATCTGACCGGTTTCGCCGGAGGACAGGGCTTCCGCCAGGCGGGCTGCGTCCAGGCCTTCCACTTCCGGTGAGAAGCGCATGCCCATGCGCATTCCAGCGTTGACCATGCCCAGCGGCAGCCGGATGTTCACGCGGGTACGGCCGGTGTCGGTGTCGGTGACGCGCACCCTGAAGAATCGCCCGCTGTTCCTGTTGGCGAAAGACACGGCTGAATGATCGTCAGGCTCGACTTTTTTGCCGCTGGAATCCAGGGCTTTCAGCAGTTCCGCTGCCATTTCAGCAGTGATCTTGCCATCCTGGAGCATCTTGAGCACTTTTAAGCGTTCTTCACTGGTTGCCATCACTTCACCTCCGCTGCGGGATTTTTGGCAGGTTCCACGTACCGTTCTCCGCGCAGCCTGGCCTGGGCTTCTTCCCAGGTGATCTTGCCTTCATCTAATTTTTCAAGGATCTCGCGACGTTCGTCGGGCGAAAGCACCACCGGACCCTCGTCTTTGCCGGGTTCATATCCCAGTGCGCGGACGATGTCGTTTAAGCGGCTGCGCAAGGTGGGGTAGGAAAGGTTCATCTCGTCTTCCATGCGGTTAAGGCGCCCTTCACAACGCACAAAGGTGAGCAGAAATTGCATCTGTTCCGGAGAAAGATGTCCAAAGGGGGTGTGCTCAGCAGCGAAGTGCCCTTCAAGCGTGGTGTCGCAGTTGACGCAATAGAGCCGGGTGATGACCAGGTCATTTTCACAGACCGGGCACTTGCTAATGGTTTTGTTGATCATAATTTTGTCCTATATCCCATTTATTGATTCGTCTCAACCCCGGTATCCTGATGGGTAGGCCGGGGAAGGGTCAATTTTTGGAATCACTTAATAATCAAATGTGATTATTCAAAAATCTAATACAATAATATCATAAAAATTAATAATGTCAATAGGATAGTTAATATTATTAATATCGATGTAAATATTAGTGTAGTTGAGCGTCCGGATTGTCTTCACGCGGATTGGCGGGCTGTTGCGAGAAAAGGAACCACTGTCCCAGGCGGTTGTCCACGTCTTCAGGGGCGCGGTCGTAATAGATCACGAAAACATCTCCACGATCAACAACTATCTTGAAGTAGAACCTTCCCACACCCCAGGAGCCGGCGCGTGCCGCTGATGACAGGTGAGTGGGGCGCATGTTGCGCGCGCTACGGCCGCGGCGGGTGAAGTCGCTCCACTCCTCAAGCGTCTGCATGATCCTGAATTTAGTGCCACGCCAGGTGAGGGCATTCGGACAGGCGGGGGTTTTCACCCGCACCGGGTCTTTGTCGTACTCAACCGAGATCGCTTCGTCAATAAACCTGGGAGGCTGGCTGCTCATGTTTTTATTCTACAGGAAAAAAATATTGCATGATTGTGGGTACAAGGCGCTAATCCTCCCAATCGTGGGGTTCGATGTGCACGTAAGCGCGGTCCACGTGCGGGAATTCCTCCAGCCTGGCAATGACGTTGTCGGAGATGCTGTGCACTTCGCGCAGGGTCAGATTGCCGTCCACGTTGATGTGCATATCGACCATCAATTTGGGGCCGACGTAATCGGTCATGATGTGGTGCACGCGCAGCACCCCGGGCACGGATTCAGCGGCTGCCACAAAATCCTGCACCTCTTCTTTGGTTGCGCCCTTACCGGTGAGGAATCCCAGGTTTTCCCTGCCCGCCATGAATGCCTGGCGCAAGATCCAGGCAGCCACGACAAAACCAGCCACCGGGTCTGCCAGCGGGTGGATGAAGTTGGATCCCAGAACGCCCAGAAAGGCTGCCACGGAAGTGAGTACGTCGCTCAGGTTATCCCTGGCGGTGGTTTTGAGGGTTGGGCTTTGCAGCTGGCTGGCGATGCGCTTGATGAAGACAAACATGCCGGCCTTGACCGCGGCGCTGAAGAGCAGAACGTATGTGGGCAGGTCGAGCGCGATGGCGGCGATGCTTTTATCGTTATATCTTTCCAGCGAATTGCGGGCGGCTTCGAACCCGGCGAAGACCATTGAGGCGGTGACGACCAGCCCAATAAGGGGTTCAAAGCGCGAATGACCCTGCGGATGCGAGAGGTCCGGCGGCTGCAAGGCCATCCACAACCCCGCCACCATGAGCAGGGAGTAGACCACGTCTGACACCGAGTTGGCGGCATCTGAATAGATGGCTGCAGAACCTGAGATCCAGGCGACGATGCCCTTGGCCACCGCCAGGAACAGGTTGCCGCCAAGCGTGACGAACAGGGCTGTGCGGTACAGCCGGTTCTGTTCAGGTTGTGGTTGAAAATCGCGAACCCACTGCATTGGGCATGTCCTTAGAATAAAAAAACCCAAAGGTCCGTTCTCCCGGGTCATCCGGAAAGCATTGCACCTTTGAGGCTCTACGTCTCATGGGGTCAGACTGGTGGCTCTGCCTGCCCGACTAGATTTTACCACAAATGTCAGTTACAGCCCCCGTGTCCCCCGCCGCAAGGGGTGACCTCCAGTTGCAGGGTGGTGTGGTGGATGCCGTATTCTTTCTCCAGCAGGTCGCGGATCCTGCCCAGTACTTCTTCTTGTGCAGAGCTTGTTTGGTCGGAGAGGATCACGTGAGCGCTGAGCGCCACCTGCTCGGAAGAAAGGTTCCAAACATGCAGGTCATGCACCGTTTCCACTTCCGGGAGGGTGCAAATGGAACCCTTGATCCTGTTGATGGACAGCCCTTCGGGCACGCCCTCAATGAGGATGTGCAGGGAACTGCGCAGTACACGGTAAGCGCTGACCAGGATGATGACACCGATGAGGATGGAAACGAGAGGATCGATCCATTGTTGGGACGTGAGACGGATGAGGATGGCGGCGGCGATGACGCCGAGCGAAGAGATCAGGTCCCCCAGCACGTGCAGGAAGGCGCTGCGCACGTTGAGATTGGTTTTCACCCGCGATGCACTCTCCCCGTGGTCATGACCGCCGAGGATGAAAGCCACCGCTACGTTCACCAGCAGGCCAATGATGGCGATGATCATCATCTCCAGGCTGCGCACCTCAACCGGAGACTGCCAGCGTTTGAAGGCTTCCACCCAGATTCCAATGGCGATGACCACCAGCGAAGCGCCGTTCACCAGCGCCGCCAGCACTTCAGCCCGGTGCCAGCCGTAACTGTGCCGGTCATCAGGCGGGCGGCTTGCCAGGCGCAGGGCAAAGTAACTCAGGCCAAGGGCAAAAATATCCGAGAACACATGGGCTGCGTCAGAAAGCAGCGCCAGTGACCCGGACCAGATGCCGCCGATGATCTCTGCGGCCAGGATGAGACTGGTGAGAATGATTGAGGTGATAAAGCGCTTGTGCAGCGCCTGGTCATTGTGGACGTGCAAGCTGTGTTCTCCGGAAAATGCGAATTACCCGCAGGTGATTTCGATCTCGGCCACCGAGTTGAGGATTCGGGTGGGGCGGTAGGGAAAGCGCTTGACGTCTTCCCGGGTGGAAACACCGCTGAGCACCAGGATGGTATCCAACCCGCTCATCACGCCGGCGACGATGTCGGTGTCCATGCGGTCGCCCACCATGATCGTGTCCTCGGAATGCACGTTCAGGTAGCGCAGGGCGCTGCGCATCATCAGGGGATTGGGCTTGCCCACGAAGAACGGGGCACGGTTGGTGGCTTTTTCGATCAACGCGGCTAGCGAACCAGTTGCCGGGACGATGCCGGCTTCGAGCGGGGCCGTGGCGTCCGGGTTGGTGGCGATGAACATGGCGCCGTCCTTGATCAGGCGGATGGCTTTGGCAATCAGTTCGAAGTTGTAGGTATTGACCTCACCCAACACCACGTAGTCGGGGTGCGAGTCGGTCTGCACGTAGCCCACCTCGTGCAGCGCCTGGGTGAGGCCGCTCTCGCCGATGACAAACGCTGTGCCGTTGGGGTTCTGGCTTTGAAGGAAGCGGGCTGTGGCAATTGCGGAGGTGAAAATGCTCTCCGCGGGAACTTTCAGACCGATCGAATTCAAGCGGTGTTCCAGGTCGCGCTGGGTGTAGAGGGGATTGTTGGTGAGGATCAGGAACTTGGTGCCGCAGGTCCGCATGCGTTCAATGAATTGGTCAGCGCCGGGGATGAGCGTCCTGCCGGTCACCAGCACGCCATCCATGTCGATCAGGTAATTTTTTGTCATATGGGCTTCCTCTTATTTGTGTTGATTTTAACACGGATGCACATCCAGCGTGTGACTGCGGAAAAAATGGTGTGGATTTAAAATCGGTTATAATCGAGGGGCGAATCTATCATGAAGGTGGCAGCCTGTGCTACGCAAGCGCCCGGATGAAGACCTGTCCGCTGAGGAACAGAAACAACTCCAGATGGAGAAACGCCGCGCGCAGCGCGAAACCCGCTTGGATGAGTTTGGCAGGTCCGGCAGGGTGGCGCACGCAGGCGCGGATCCCCTGGGCGGGCTGGCGGGGCAGCGCGGATCCGGGCAGCAGCGTCGCAAAGGCATTGACACCGCCCTGCTGGTGATCGAGATCATCGCCGTGCTGGGGTTGATCTTCCTCATTATCCACGGCGTGAGGATCCTGCAGAACCTGAACCAGCAGGCGCCAGCAGTACCTGAACAACTTGCGCCCACACCTGAGGTGCTCCCCAGCCCGGTTGTTTTACCCGGCGGGCACGTGGCTCCGAAAGAGGGGACCGAAAGCAGCTACAACCTGGAGGAGATCCCCGAGGAGCTGCGTCCGGGGAACGAAACTCCCCAGGTGCGTCCCTCTCCCACGCTGGGTCCGCAGCAGGCGCTGAGGGTGCAGATCCCGGCCATCGGGGTGGACGCTCCCATCGTGATGGGTGATGGTTGGGAGGAATTGAAACAGGGCGTGGGGCAGCACATCGGTTCTGGCACTCCAGGAGAAGCGGGGAACCTGGTGCTTTCGGCCCACAATGATATTTTCGGCGAGCTCTTCCGCCACCTGGACCAGCTCGAAGCGGGTGATGAGATCATCATCCAAACGCAAGACAGCACTTTTACTTACCTTGTCACGGAAACACTCATCGTCAAACCCACGCGGGTGGATTTGTTGAGTGCCACACCTGAAAGCAGCATCACCCTCATTTCCTGCTACCCGTACCTTGTGGATAACAAGCGCATCGTGGTGCGGGGAATTTTGCAGTAAACAAACCGCAATCATCTTTTATAGGAGTTATGAATGCCAAAGAAAAACAGAAAGCGTTCCTTAAGCACCCCCCAGTCCTCGACCCCGGCAGCGGCCGTGAGCACCCCCCGGACTACCTCCAACCGCTCATTGACCACGGAGTTCAACCCCGATTACAGCTACGTCAAGTCGGACTTGAAGCGCATCGGCCTCCTGGCGGGCTCGTTCTTTGTGGTGCTGATCGTTCTGTCCTTCTTCCTGCGGTAGTTTCTAAACGCAGCAGGCGGTGCTTTCAGGGGGGAGGGAGCAGCCGTGTTTTATTGACCTTTGCCGGTTGGCGTGATAGAATTCATGCCGTTCCCAGAAATGGGCGCGTAGCTCAATGGTAGAGCAGCGGCCTTTTAAGCCGTTGGTTAAGGGTTCGAGCCCCTTCGCGCTCACTTTTAATTTAAGCGGGATTGATGGGTTTAAGCCCTCGAGTATGGCTTTTCATGGAACATACTGGCACAACGACTTTGGTCACGCCAACAGCAATGGTTGCATTAACCTGGCCTCGGCGGATGCCAAATGGATCTACCGCTGGTCCACACCACAGGTCACTTTTGGGGAGCAGCAAATATACGCCACGGGGACCAGGGTAGAAATTACGCTGTAGTTTTAATTAGTTGCCCGAATTGGTTTTGAGCCCTTGCAGAAAGTCCATTAAGGCTTAACGCTACTTTGGATTCAGGTTGGAATCAAAATTGCAGGTAGATGAAAGGGGTAGGGCGTAAGAATAAAGACACCGATTATCTCAAATAATCTGTAGGAATAAGAAGACTATACTTTTTCGAAATTCGAATCTACTATACAATAATTATCATTGGTATGGGTTAGAAAAGGAAAAGATATGTCTTTTGAATTAACAATTGAGTTTAATAATTCAACTTCATCAAATCTACCTTATGCTATCAGAATTGCAAGAAAGTTTAGTTACTTTTATGAATCAAAAGACAAAAGTACACCAAATAAGATTGTTCTGAGTCAGACTGAGTACGTACAAAAGCAGAAGTTATTTACAGACTTATGGAATATTGTTGGTAACTGGAAGGGTAGTAACCTCTGTTTGGACGGTAAAGTTATTGACAATTCAAGTCTTTTTCCCATTTTTCGAATAATCAACTGTTCTAGTGAGTATGAGAAGGCAATTATTCCAGAGGAACATTGTTTTACTATAAATGGGAAAAAAGGTTGGGGGTGTAGATTTCTTACCTTCATAGGTCAGTTTGACTCAAATGCTAGTTATTACTCCTATTATTCTTCTCAGAAATATTGGTTTGATTTTGGGGAATTCGTTTCTATTAATGAATGGAAAATCGATAAATCAAAGATTATTGATATTCTTGAGCGAGAAGCTGAGAAGAACATTTTAGGAATCTGTCCATTTTTTGATATAAAAACTGTTCGGTTAATAGTTGATGATTTACCAGAACAAATAAAAGTTGATGAAGATTCTTCTTGGGAAATAATTTATGAGGAAAATACAGTTGGTACAGAAATTGTAAAAATTGCGAAAGGAATTAAACCTAGAAACAAATCGAAGGTTATAGAATTATCTCTTAAACCTCAAGAAACGGATGAAGTCAAAGAAGAGAAACTAATAAACATACCTAATGTATCATTTAGCGATATTGGCGGGATTGATGAAATTATTGAAACCGTACGGGAAATTATTGAGCTTCCAATAAAACGCCCAGATTTATTCTTAACATTAGGTATAAAACCACATAAAGGAATTATTTTACACGGTCCACCAGGTTGCGGTAAGACCTTAATTGCTAAGGCTATCGCAAATGAAATAAATGCTCATTTCATATTGATAAACGGACCTGAGCTAATTAATAAGTATTATGGTGAATCTGAAGAAAATTTACGCAATATTTTTGATGAAGCAAAGAATTTGCAACCTACTTTAATATATTTTGATGAAATTGACTCTATTGCTCAGTCAAGAACAGATAATGAAAACGCGCGATTGGAGTCACGGTTTGTAAACCAATTATTGACATTGATGGATGGAGTTGAGGATTACGGCAAGGTATGCGTGATTGGGTCTACAAATCGAATAGAGTTAATTGATAATGCTTTATTACGACCGGGAAGGTTCGACTTTTCAATCGAAATTAGAAAACCATCACTTGAAGGGTGCAAGAAAATTTTTCAAATTCAAACAAAAAATATCCCAATCGAAGAATCGTTTAATAAAGATGAGTTTAGTAAAAAACTATTTGGTTTAACCGGTGCGGAAATTGCTTTTGTGGCTAGAGAAGGCGCATACAACTGTTTACGAAGAAGTATTGATTTACACAAAGCAATTAATGAGCAGTTATTAGATGAAATTAATCCTTCATCTTTAATTGTTGTACAAGACGATTTCGAAAAAGCTCTTTGCGCTGCGTTGGAAAGAAATATCGGAAATCAATAATTTGTAGTACGAAAAGACAAGTAATATAAAAAATTGTCTGATGTGTCTTGATATGAATTCATAGATTGGAGAAAATACCAATATTAGGAGAGCGAAACGGGAAATGATGATTCATCCGAGCAATGTGCTATTTACAAAACGAACTGGTTAGACGTCTATAATGTGGTCTTAATGGTAGCAAGAGAAAATGGGTACACAATAGGAAATTTACAGGAAGGACCATTTCGAGATTATAAAGGTAACCTAAGATTTTGAGATATGGAACGATGTAGAGGTTTTTATGATAGTGATTTAGCAAGAGGATTTACATTGGGAATGCCATCAAGGCGTATATATGAGAATATCTTTTTTAAAAGTGGACGAACTTTTTTATTAACCCATCGAGACGACCCATTTACCTACAATTATGAACTGATTTTTCAAAATCCAATTTACAGAAAACTTGGCGCAAAGTTAATTAGACAAGTCAATTTTGATTTAAACAAAAGATAAGGAACCGAGCACTAGCGGAGCCCCCTTTGGGGCTTTTTCCCCTGGTTTCTAATTGGTTTTTCCTTATATAAGAATCCAATGTTACTGTATCAAATTCCCATAAAAAAGGAAAAGAGAGATTAGCGACCATGA
>CAYVTF010000028.1:0-24641 GCA_964454565.1 uncultured Anaerolinea sp.
GGGGTTGAATCCCGGTTGGAAGGGCGGCACAAGCCTGCAGTAACACATCCAGGCGTTTGCGGGCTTGCAGGCGTCCCACGAAGAGGATCTCTGGTCTGCCGGACTTGAATTGAAGTGGCCTGGCGTATGGCGGGTTGGATGGGCGCTTGACCGCCGCGTTGGCAGCCACAAATACCTTCCGGGGATCAATACCGGCATTTGTGTACTGCAACGCGCCGGCCTTGGAATAGGCAATCACGGCGTCCAGGCTGTGCAAAAAACGGCGTCTGAACAGGGATTCTACCGGGTTGGTACTGCCAGTGCCCAATCCCCAGCCTATGACCGGCCTGTTGCGCAGGTGCATCCACTGCACTGCAAGAGGAGTGGAGAGGTAACGCGGATTGGCTTCCACAATGAGCACATGCGGATTCCAGGAACGCAACCAGCGCAGCAATCCCATCTGCCAGTTAAGGTAAAACCTGCCGGAGAACAAATGCAGGTTGCGGGCGGGTGCATAATTGGCCACGGTCAGTTTTGAACTTGTCTCAATTGCTTCATCCTCGCGCGGATTGCCGGCAAACACGCTCAACCCCTGCAGGCAACTGGTGGCCAGCGAATCGAAAAACGGGATGCGGTATTCCGGCAGCACCCGCTGCTGCAATCCCACGCGCGCAGGAACCAGGCTCATGCTGCCACCACCTGAACCTGCGAGCCGGCGTCAGTTTTTGTCACCTGGATGCGGGCAGTGAAGGCGTCCTTCAACTCCTCCAGGTGGGTGATGACCAGTACTTTGGCGAAGTCACTGCGTACCAGGTTGATGGCTTCAATCAACCGCTGGCGTCCATCAGCATCCTGGCTGCCAAAACCTTCATCTATCACCAATGTCCGCAGCCTGGCTCCTGCCCGCTGGGCAAGCACACGGCTCAATGCCAGGCGAATGGCAAAGTTGACGCGGAAGGCTTCACCGCCTGAAAACATCTCGTAAGGCCGCTCTCCAGCCGGATCACGGATGAGAATATCCAAAGTCTCACGCCGGTCATCGCGCTTTTTGTCCTTGAATTCACGTTGGGTTTCAAACGAGATGGACATGTCTCCTCCGCTCAGGCGGTCGAGAATGTCATTAGCATGCTCCTGTATATCCGGCAGCGCTTGTTCGATCAACAGGGCAGGAATGCCATCTTTGCCAAAAGCTCGTTCCAGGATCTTCAGGTCAGCAACCTGTGCCAGGAGCTGGTTTTTCTGTTCTGTTTTGGCAGCTTTCTGCTCCCTCTGCCTGTCGAGCACATCCACCTGGTTGCGGACGTAACCTACTTCGTTGATCGCCAGTTTCATTTCTTTCTGGCTCTCGTAGTATTCATTTTCGAGGAGAAGTATGTCCGGCAGCTCAGCGGCTTCCTGTTGCAATTTTGCTTCCGCCGCTTTGAAATCCTGAGTGAGTGTTGCCAGGTGGGCTTCATCCCTGTTAATGGTTTTTTGCAGGTCTTTGATCTCGCGCTCCAGGGGCACCAAGGCTGCCCTGGCCTGCTCAAGCTGCACCAGCCGCTCCCTGCTTGTACTGCCTTCCTGCTCGGCCTGCCTGACCTGGGCGTGGGCTGCAGCATCGTACCCCAGTTCCTTAAGCCTGGTATCAACCACGGCGAGTTCAGCCCGGGCATCCTGTGCAAAATCATCGGTGGTGAGCTTGAGGTTGATTTCCTCCATCCGTTTTTTGCCGTTCGCTTTCCATGCCGCCACTTCAAGAAGGCTCTTGCGCTGCTCTTCCAGCAGCAGGTCATGGCTGCGCTGCTCGTTTTTGAGCAATGCATCTGCCCTGGTCAGGTCTTGTAACTCGCTTTCCTTTTGCCTGATCTGTGCATCACAACTTTCGATCAATTTCAAATTTGCCCGGAAGGCATCCCCCCTGGCCGTCCCGCGCAGGAACAGATCCTCGATCAACCTGGCTCTTTCGGCGGCATTAAGTGGTTTTTCGCAGGTCGGACAGGTCACGCCTTCAATTTGCTGCAAATTTTTCTGCCTGAGCGAAATCTCTTCCATCTCCACTTTTAGCTGGGTGTTTTCCGCCCTGGCCTGCACCTTTGTGTCCTGCAAACGGCGCAATTCGCCTTCAATCTCCGGGCGGGTCGCCAGGCGGGCGTTCAGGCGGGTGACCTCGGCTTGCAGGGTTGCCAGACGCTCTTCCAGCCCGGGCATTTCAGATTCCAGCTTGCTGATTTCCGTGTCTCTTTGTGCCAATGCGGTTTGTTCCTGCTGCAGGCTAGCGTGTTCCCTTTCGATCTTCAAGAGCGGACCATTGCGTTGGTTTTCATACTGATGGAAGTTGACCGCGATCTTCTCCCACCTGGCCAATTCCTGCCGGGCAGCTTCCCAAAGTGCTACGTCCTTACGGATTTGGGCTTCATGCTGAAGCTGAACCTGGTAATCCGTTTGCTCCTGTTTTCGGAGCTCCAGGTCGTTTAACCTGGCTTCCAATTCGCCCCGCAAACGGTTGACCTCCGCAGCCTGTTTTTCCACCGCTTTGCGGGTTTCAGTCACGTGACCGGCAATTAACCTGGTCTGTTCCAATAGGTTTTTTCGGGCTTCGAACAGAGCCGTCTTTGCCGCCAGGTCTTTTTCCAGCGCTTTCAACCTGGTTTTCCTCTCCCCTTCCTGGGCAAGTTCCTGTTCAATTTCCGCCAGTAAGGCCTCAACGGTCGTCAATTCCATTTCCAGGCCGCGCCTGCGGCGCACGGCCTCCTCCCGGTACTCTTCCCAGATATCCAATCCAAGTATGCCGGACAGGATGCGCTTACGGTCACCAGGACGCTGCTGGGTAAACTGGTCAGCCCTGCCCTGCAGGAAGAAGGAGGCATTGATGAAGGTTTCGTAATCCAGGTGTAGGGTCTTGCGGATTGTTTCTTCCGTGGCTCGCAGGGTGGCTTCGGTTAGCGGTATCCACCTGCCGTCCGTATCCTTCATTCGTAATTCAAGTAAAGTGGTCTTATCCTTCGTTTTGCTGCGTTGAACCTGGTAGCTGGCATTCTCGTAATCGAAATCCAGGGTCACTTCAGCGGTGTTCGCGCGCTGGTTGATCACAGCGTCGTCCTTACGGCGGGCTTCTCCAAAGAGAACCCAGGTGATGGCTTCAAGCAGGGTTGATTTCCCCGCACCGTTCGCACCGGAGATGCAGGCCAGGTCAAACTGGGTGAAGTCAATATCCACCTTTTGCAGATAGGATAGAAAACCGCTGATCTGCATACGGACGAGGATCATTTCTTCTCCGTTGAGTCATCTGCGGGTGTATCCACAGGTAACCGGTTGACCAGCACCTTGTCCACCCTCCGCCCGTCCATGTCCAGGATTTCAAAGCGTAAGTTCAGCCACTCAAAATGCTGCCCCGTAGTGGGAATGGAGCCGATCTGGTTCATCACAAAACCACCAACCGTTTGAAAGCCAACCTTATCCTCTTCCGGCAACTCATCCAGGTCGAGCAGGTCTTTAAATTCGTCCACGGGCAACAGACCATCCAACAGGTAAGAGCCGTCTTCGCGGATGATGATCTCGGGTTCGGATGTCTCGTCGCTGCTTGGTATTTCACCGATGATGGCTTCGAGCACATCGAACAGGGTCACAAAACCCAGCAAACCGCCATATTCATCGATCACCAGCGCCTCGTGCACCCCCGCCTGGCGTTCCATTTCCAGCACACGCATGGCGGGAGAATTTTCCGGGACATACAGCGGTTTTTGCACCAGGTCGAGGATATCGTAATCGTTACCGGAAACGTGAGCTTCGAGCAGGTCTTTGGCATTGAGAATGCCGATCACGTTATCCAGGTTCTCGCGGGCAACCGGAAAGCGGGAATGAGTGCTTTCCAGCACCTGTTTAAGTATCTGCTCCTTGCTGTCATTGGCATCGATCCAGCTGATCTCGGTACGCGGCGTCATGATGGCATTGATCGAGCGGTCGTTCAAACGAAAAACACTCTCCACCATATCCTGTTCGGCTTCTCCAAATACACCCACCCTGGCACCTTGCTCGATGAGGATCTTGATCTCTTCTTCGGTGATGGGCGGCTCGTTGGAAGGTTTTACACCAATGATGCGCAACCCCAGGTCTGTGGAAGCAGAGAGCAACCGGACCACCGGGGAGGAGATGCGGGCAACAAAGCGCATCACCCCGCTCACCTGCGAGGAGATCTTTTCAGGGTTGTTGAGGCCAAGCTTTTTAGGGATTAATTCCCCAATCACCAGCGACAGGTAAGTGGTCAGCAACACAACCACCACCAGTGAGAGCGTGGCGGCATAGGGTTCCAGCCATTTCACTTTCACCAGCACGGTGGTCAAACGTTCTGCCAGCGTAGCGCCGCCAATGGCACCAGTGAGCACGCCCACCAGGGTGATGCCCACTTGCACAGAAGACAACAGCTTGCTGGTTGAATGGGTTAGTTCAAGGGCAATTTTGGATCCCTTGTCGCCCTCAGCCGCATGTTGCTCCAGGCGGGTCTTGCGCGCGGATACCAGGGCGATCTCTGACATGGCAAAAAAACCATTGATCAGGATGAGGATGAGGATGAAAAGGATTTCAAGTAGAGTGTTGGACATCAGTTGTTCCGTTCTTCCCCTTCTGCAGGTTCTTCGCCGCTCACGGCCTGAATGATCGAGGCGGCCAGATTGTGGAGGTGATCCACCCCGGTCGTCTCCTTGTACTCGGACTTCCAATAAGTATCCAGTAGCTCCAACGGTGTGTAGCTGGCAATGTTCCTATCACCCGGCAATCGCAGGCGGGCTTCTGCCTCCGGCCGGCGAATGAGGCGAAATTCAAGCGCGTTGCTGCATTTCTCGCGCAGCAGCGGTTCGTCAATGAAAAGGTCCAGGTCTCGCGGATATTCCAGGACCAGGCGGATGATGGCACCAGGGATGTTCTGTTCATCCGGAAGACTGGCAAGAACTTTCTCCATCAGTCCATCTTTTTCAGTTAACTTGATGGTCTTATCAAAAAAACGCCTGCCGGGAACTTTTCTGAATTCGTAACTTGTTTTCCCTTTTTCGACTTCGGCGATGATGAATCCTTTTTCATCACCGGCTTCGCCAATGTCAACGCGCTCGATCGAACCGGAATAGACCACGGGAGGATGCTGCCCGGGGTTCAGATCCTGGTGTTTGTGAATGTGACCCAATGCTACGTAATCCAGGCGGGGATCTTTCACCAGACCGCCAGGTAGTACCAGGTCTTTGCCCAGCATCACGGTGCGCTCGTTGCCGTAAAGCGCTCCCTGCACAGACCCGTGCGCGATGAGGATGGTCGGCAGCGCTGGGTCAAGTTGATCCAGCCACTCGGCGAGGATGGCGGTGAGCCGTTTTTCGAGTTCTTCATTAACCTCATCCCCATCGGCAGTGGAAAGCTGCAGGGAAGCCATCAGCCCGGAACGGAATACCCAGGGCAAAGCCAGCACCTGCAGGGGCAACCCCCACAGGTCGGCGGGTTTGAGGAACTCTGGTTTGTAAAGCACGCGGGTTAGCGGCACTTGCAAGGTATCAAACTCCTGCAGGGTGTGTGCCCGTCCGCTGGCGGGGCTGATGTCGTGGTTGCCCACCAGCAGCAACGAGGGGATGCGCGCCTGTGAAATGCGGATGATGCGCCGGCCCCATTCACGCTGAAAGGTTGGCGAAGGCGAGCGGTCCTTGTAGGCATCCCCGGCAAATATGACCAGGTCTGCCTTTTCGGTGATGGCTGTGTCGATGATGACGTCCAGGGACTTCAAAAAGTCCAGCACGCGGATGGGTAACCCGGTCTCCGGGTCGTGCCGTCCGTGGGCAACGATATCGATGTGGGCGTCGGCGAAATGAACTATTTTTAACATCAATGATTCCCCGTTATCCTGCTGATGATCAAGGCAATGCACCAAGCTGCTGAAGCATGGCCAGGCTGGGCGGAAAGCCGGGGTGCACATTGTCGCTTCGCCAAAAATCGCTTAAGGCGTTCTCCCGGTCACCCAGCGCGTAATAGGAAATGCCGCGCCAATAGTAACTTTCCTCAAGCACCGGTTCGCTCATGTCATTCAAAGTCCTGGTTGCCAGGTTGATCACATCCTGGTAGCGCCCGGTGTAGTAATAAGCAAAATATGGTCCTGTCTGGTACCAAAGCATGCGCCACGGACGAGAAGCCTCGGGGATGGAGGGGTAAATGCTGAATGCCATGTCAAATGCCCCGGCAGCTCCGGCGTAATCCTCCAGGTAGACCATTGAAGTTCCGGCGTTGTACCAGGCAAAGAACCGGTCACGGATGTCGGGCAGAGAGTTTGCCTCCTCCAGAGCCCGTTCATAAGCCGCCCGGTAGGAACTGGTTTCGTCAGCCAGCATGCCCAACGCGTTGAGCACATCATTTTGTTTGTCAGGCGGATAAACCACGATGAAAACGTAGTTGAATGCCCGCCAGTTGTCGATCATGTCCTCATAGGTCACTTCAAAACCGGGCAGCGAACTGGAGTACTCGTCGTGGGTTAGCAGGTATGAATCCTGGGTAATGAATACCTCTTTCGCCTCGTCATACCCAATTACCAGGTTGAAATGGCCCATCCAGCCTTCCCTCTTCAGGTTGACCGGTTCGAACCCCTTTTCCACCAGCACGGGAAAACCGTTGATCACCAGGGTCTTGAGCGTTTGCAGATCCCCGCCCATGCGCATCAGCGCCTGGAGGGAGGTGTAGCGGTTCACGTATTCCACCATCTCATATGGCATCACGTTCTTGTCGCGGTCGTTCGGTTTCAGGAATACAGCTGTGTCCACCTGGGTCTTCCCCCACTGGTAGTAGGACAGGTTCATGGAAAGCGTTGCCGGGCCGCAATTGTTCCAGAGCTGCGGTTCGGGGATCACTCCTCCCAGGTACGCGCTGGGTGGCAGGGCTGTGGGTGTGGGAGAAGGCTGCGCGGTCGGCTCTGGCGTGGAGGGAGCGGGCGTGGCGGGTGTCGTCTGCGCGGGGGTGGGAGTGTTGTAATAACTCTGCAGGGTGGCTGCCACGGCGGTTTGCACAAAACCCGCGTCCTCGGCTCCCGGGACAAAAACTGATTTTTCAGGCGGGAAAAGCCAGTATTTGACCGAACTGTAGGCTGAGCTCACACGGTAGGACACCCGCGACCAGACCGGCGGAAGGCTTAGGACGACAATGAGCAGGATTACCACGGCCAATACACCGAGGAGCACCTTTTTCTTCTTTTGCATATTGGGATTATATCATTTGAAAACCCGGCTTACCCCGTGCACCCGAGCTTCAATCTACGCACATGCCGTCCAACTTGGGATCGCTGTACGCCTCAGTAAATTCTGAAAGTGAGATCGAGCCATCCTTCCGGACGGTAACATCCACTGCCCGGTTGATGTGCGGACCGCATCCGCACAGGTAAGTGTAAAAAAGGTGTACCAGGTAGGCATCCTCTACTTCTGAGACGCAGGTTTCCTCAATCGGGTTCATGTAGATTTTTGGCCGGGGAAAATTATGCAGATCGTACACCGCTGAAAACCCGGTGGTGGCAATTGCGTAACTCAAAGCTTCGTTTTCTGATTCGATGGGGGCGTAGAGCGCGGCCATCTGCTCAACGGAATCAACCAACCGCGGTTCACCCTCCACGACAATCACATACCGAATGTATTGATCACCGAGGCATTTATTGATGTAAACTGCCGGAAACTCCTCCTCACCGTAATGCACCACTGTGCTTGCCACAATCATAGGATATGCGGGGTCCAGTCCTCCCAACATACTGGAAGGCTCTCTTACCATCCCGATGGGGTGATCCAAACGCTGCATCTCCGGTGGCAGGCAGGCGGGATCATACTCACAAGCCAGATCGGCAAAGTAGGAGTTGTCAACGGTCAGTTCCGGCGGGTCATGATTGATGATTTTTTTGAACAAACTAATTGAGGGGAGAGAACAAGCGGAAAGAACAACAACCAGTACCAGGCAAATAACCACAATCCTTTTCATGCGATCCTCCTGGGAACGGAACCGGGCAGGGCAGGCACTTAGATTGTAGCAAAAAGCAGGCGAATTTATTCGATCAGATTTACTGGGCGGGCAATGGATGCTGCTGGTAAAACTCCCAGATCAGGCGTGTGGCAGGCAAATCCTTGTAAGTGATGCCGGTTATCCACTTTGGCAGGGGTTTCCCGCCAGGCCAGGTGTGACCGCCACCCTCAATGGTGTAGAACTTCACGTCAGCGTTCCCGTTACAACCCGAGTACCAGATCCCGCTCACCAGTTCAGGAGCCTCGAGTTGTGCTGGTTCCAGTGAACAACCGTTCAATTGCGCCAGGGACCGTATCCATTCCGCAACATTGGGTGATGTGTAATCGGAGGTGTCCGTCCTGTTGCCATAATAGCTCACGATCGGATCAGCCGTGCCATGGAAGGCGATCGTGGGCAGTGCGCGCTCAGGGGTGCAATTTTCCAGGGGGAAATTGTAGTATCCCGCAACTCCGCCGACCGCGGCAATTCTATTGGAAAGGAAACAACCCGCCACGTAGGACATGCCCCCGCCGTTTGACAGACCATTGACGAAGACGCGGGAGGGGTCAATGTTGTATTTCAACTGCAACTCATCGATCAAATCAGAGATGAAGAGCACGTCTTTCATCGTCCCCTCTTCATTCCCGTCATATTGCGGCATGCGCCAGCGCTTGGGATATCCGGTACCGGAAGGATAGACCACGATCAAACCTTCCTCTTCGGCAATCTTATTCCAACCCGTCATGCGGCTGTGATGCGCCGGCCAGTCACTGAAACCATGAATACTCACCACCAGCGGCACCGGGCTTTCCGGGTTGTAGGACTGCGGGACATAAAGCAGGTACTCCCTGGTTTCACCGGAAGAGACCAAACGACCGTTACTGGTATCAGATAACTGGAGCGTCAACCAGAACACCAGCACAGGCAGCAACGCGATCCCGATGAGGGAAAACAATCCATAAAGAAAATACCTGAAGACTTTTCCTGTCATGCCCGCCTAAACCGTTTCTCCCCTGTCCTGGGGGGTCAGTGCTTTACGCGCGATGTCCCTCAGGCGGTTTACACCGGTGAAGAACTCGCGCATCATCACCAGCGAAAGATACCTGCCGGTTGGTGAAGGATTGCTGCGGTTGGATTTTTCAAAAGTACCAAGCAGGTTGAAGAAGAGCATTTCCAGCCATAACCCCCGTGCAGGACTGACCCCAAAGCGTTGTTTGAAAGCTTTCCGGTCAAAGTCAAGCCCGAACAGGTCCATCATCATTTTGTAGCGCATTTGCTGATGGCGGCTGAAACGCTGAATGCCAGTGATGCCCATTTGCCCGGCTGCCACCTTGCGCTCATACTCGCTCAAGGAAAATGTGCTGGCGTAAAGGGTGCCATCCAGGTAGGAAAACACTCCTGACCCCACTGCCACGTACTCCTCGGTATCCACAATGTACTCGTCGATCATCTGCGTGCCGCTGCGGGTGAAGGTCCAGGCTGACATGGGTGTAAAATCCTCGGCGAGCCCTGCGGTGATGATGCTGTAATAATCGGCTTCGCGCCCGGGTTTCAGCTCGCCAACGCTGGCCGCCATCGAACGGCTGACCGAGGGGGAGGTCATCAGCGGATAGAATGTGGTCTGCTGCGCGCCGGAGGCAATGATCTTGCGCACATCCTCGCGCAGGATTTCGGGGGTCTGGCTGGGGAAATTGAAGATCATGTCCACGTTCAGCGATGTGAAATGCGGAGCAGCGTATCGGATGTTTTCCAGGATCTGCTCCCCTGAACCGAACTTATCGTAGCGGTTCATTTGCTTGAGCAGCATGTCATCAAAGCTTTGCACTCCAACCGAAAGGCGCTGTACCCGGTCTCTGATCAAGTCCACCACTGTGGGAGAAAGGTGATTGGGGTTGGTCTCACAGGAGACCTGCTGCACACCAAACAACTCGCGCGCCAGGTCAATGGTCTCAACCAGTTCTTCAGGCAGGATGGTGGGCGTTCCGCCGCCGAAATAAAGCGATGAGAAGCGGTAACCAAGGTCAGCCAGGAGATGCATTTCAGCGCGAATGGATTTGAAATACGCTTTCGCCCGCGCCTGGTTGAGCACGAAGCGGTTGAACGAGCAATACGGGCAGAGGCTTTCGCAGAAAGGCACGTGAGCGTACAGGGTGTAAGTATGCCCGTCCATCGGCGGTGGCAGCACCGAAATGCTGGCAGGTTTGAGTGACAGGTATTCCCGCGAAGCCACGCGCAGGAACGTGGTCAGCAACCGTTCGGCTGCGCGCACGCTAAGCGTGGGAGTGAAGGGCTTGGTTGGCGCGTGTTTGGCGCGGGGAGGGGTAATGGGGTTCGAGGTCATGGGTCAATCCAATCGTGGTGATGCCTACCGGTAATGATAGGATTTTACCACCCGCCATGGGTTGATTGTACTTGCTGTACAGCCCGTGCTATCCATACGCGTTGCGACGGTACCAATCAATCAGGAATTCAGGGACCAGGCGGAGATGACCGTTCAGGCAGTGCTCGATTCCAACCCACATCGCCTCAAAGGTTTCCCCGCTGTCTTCACACAAAAGGTAGGGTTTACGTTCGTAAAACGCCAGGTCGTCAAACCGGGCGGGGTAAAGGAAATCGATCTCGTGCCCGGGCTTGCCGTCACAGGTGAAGATATTCTCCAGGATGAGGGGCTCTCCGATAATGGTGATGGTCGTCCCCAGTTCCTCGCGAACCTCCCGATGGATAGCGTCCAGGGTACGTTCACCAAAGCCCACACTTCCGCCAATTGGACGGTAGTAATCGTCGCCCTTCACAGAATCGTGGTTGCACACCACGAAGAGCTCGCCTTTGTCCTCGATCCACGCCAGGGATTTGAGACGGATCAACGCGTTTGGTCCTTTATTTCCATAGCATTGCGCCACGAACTAACTGAACCAGTAACTATCCATGAATTACTCTTTTTCGAATTTGAGATGGGAAATTCAATCAAGAGGTAAAAGAATTCTATCAAAAGTGATGTTGCTCCTATAACGTTTTTGGTTCACTGTTCTCGGTTCTCAGCTCTCGGTTCTGTTTTCTCTGTTCCCGGTTTCTTATGGTTTTTTCCCCAGGCTGGCCAGATAAACCACGAACAGGTCTTCTCCATCCAATCCCAATACACCGTTGAGTTGCTCATCATCGAAGGCGGCGATGGGGCAAATGGCGCATTCCACCTGTTCAGCCCCCAGTGCCAGGTTCTGACACACATGCCCGGCATCCAGGTGCAGGTAGCGGTAACCACGCTCCACGTAACGCCAGAACATGCGCTCCACCACTGCCACCCAAATGTAAGTGGCTGCGCTGCCGGTCACCTGCGCCTGATCCAGGCAGGCATGAGCGATCCTTTCGGCAATACCCTCTTCTGCATTAAGGTTGATCAGTCCGTTGTCGATCGCTGCGTAGCGGTAAAGCCCGGCTGTCAACCCCTCAACACGGTTGACGAGCAGGTAAGTCTCAAAAGCATGCCTTGCCCCGGCCGAGGGCACGTTTCGTGCCGTGGAAGGGCGGGAGGAAACCCGCCTGACCCCCTGCGAGACCCACAACAGGTAGGTCAACTCATCCAGGGTAAGTGACGTTCCGGCGTATTTACGTACAGTTTTGCGTCCCTCAACCGCAGTCCGCAGATCCATCGCTGGAACAGTAACATCAGCAGGATGCGGCAACGGGATAAGGGCTGCTCCTTCGGGCAGCGGCAGCTCCAACGGGGGTTGAGGGATCTGTCCTTCGTTCTGCGGCGAAGGGCTGATGTACTGATAACGCGTTCTCACCATAAACTCGTGACCTGTGTTGTTTTTCATTGAACATTCCTTTCTGTTCTAATCATGAAGACTTGCGTTGTAATCTGCGGGAGATTCCCCGCAATACCATTTTTATTTCCGGAACGCGCAGTGCGAGCAGCACAAGCCCATACACTGCCGCGCCCAGGATCATCCCGCCCAGGGCAGTAACCCAGGGAGAGAGATTGCCGGGTATGCTCAACATGGAGGTGAGGCTTAGCCAGCCCCACAAAGCCAGTGCCATCACCCCGCCACCTGCCAAAGCCTGCGCCAGACCGCTGAGAATGTGACGTCCCTCTATCCCCGCCAACCGCCGGCGCATGAAGACCAACAGCGCTCCCATTTCCAGGAATGTTGCCAGTGAATTGGCCAGCGCCAGGCCGCCGTGGGGCACCCAGCCTGCCCGGCTGAACAGGAACGCAAACAGGTAACTGAGACCCACGTTGAGGCTCATGGCAGTGACACCCACGAAAACGGGTGTCTTCGTATCGTGCAGGGCATAGAAGGCGCGTGAGACGATCTCCACCACCGAATGCCCCACCAGCCCGGCCGCGTACCAGAGCAATGCCCAGGCAACCAGTTGGGTGGAGGCTGCGCCGAACTCGCCGCGCTGGTAGATCACGGTCACCAACGGCTCGCGCAGCAGGATGAGCCCCAGCGAAGCCGGCACCGCCAGGAACAGGATGCCGCGCAGCGTGGCCGCCAGCGAGGTGCGCATTTCCTGAGGCTTTCCGGCTGCCACCTGGGCTGAAAAAGTGGGCAGCGCAGCAATGGAAATAGCCTGGGCAATGGCAGCCTCGGGGATCATCATCAGGGCAAAGCCCACCGCCAGCGCAGTGACGCTCCCCAGTGGTTGCAGCGAAGCCAGGCGGGTGTTCACCAGGAAGTTTAATTGCACAAACGCCACGCCCAGCAGCCGCGGACCCATCAGCCGCGCCACCTCGCGCACGTCTGGCATGCGCAACCCCAGCGTGGGGGTGTACTTTCGTTCCGGCAGCCTGAGCAAGGCCGGGAACTGGATGAGACCGTGCATGATCGCGCCGCCCACCACGCCAATCGCCAATCCGTAGACACCCATGGAAGGTGCCAGCAAGAGCACACCCAGGATCTTGCCGATGGAATACATCATCGGCGCCAGCGCCGGCCAGAGGAAGCTGCGGTGAGAGTTAAGGATGCCCATGGTCAGACCGCTCAGGCCAAAAATGATCGGGGCGAGCAACTGGATGCGCACCAGGTCAACGGTGAGCTTGAACTTGACCGGGTCGGTAAAGCCGGGTGCCAGGATGTTGCGCACCACCCAGGGGGCAAAGATGGCAGTAAGAATCCCCACCAGCACGAAGATGATGGTGATAATGTTGGCAATGGCTGAAGCCAGCACCCAGGCTTTGGAACGCTCCCCGCGGGTGAGCAGGGTGGTAAACGTAGGAATAAAAGCCGATGCCAGCGCGCCGCCCGCGATGAGGTTGTACAAAATGTCCGGCAGGCGGTTGGCGGCGTTGAACGCCTCATTCTCGATGCCTGTGCCGAAGGCGTTGGTGATGAAAATGGAGGACAACAGCGAAAACACCTGCCCCAGCAGGATGGCGATCATCACCGTGCCGGCAGCGCGGGCGATCTGGCGGTTATCTGAATTTGCTTCAACCGGATTGGAATCCATATACCGCATTATAACCCGTGGGGCATTATCACACGCAAGATAACTGCACTTTCCATCCAGGCTGCCGTCGTGATTTTGTAAAGAATGTTATGATTATTGTGTTGGTAATTCTGATAACAAAGGAAAGGATGTCACCATGGTCCCTGATGAAGAAATCCAGGCAGGGGAAACCCAGCCAGCCGAAACACCCGTAGAACCAGTGATTGAAGAAACCCCAGCTGCTGAAGTACCTGATGAAGCGAAAACCGAACCACTCTTCGAAGACGTTCCTGCTGCAGTGCCGGTAGCGGAATCCGGCGACATCGCTGAAACACCCGTAAAGAAGAGCTTCTGGAGCAAGGTGCTGCCCTGGGTGATCGTGGCAGCAGTCTTCTTCCTTGGAGGCATGGCCACCATCTTCTTCGCCGTGCATCAACCTGCCAAACAGGCCGCAGCAACCGCCGCTGAAGATGCCGCTCAGCAGATTTCAACTCTCACAAGTGAGCTGGAGATAGCCAATAACAAGCTGACCGACGTGCAAGCGGAGCTGGATACCACAGCCGGAGACTTATCCACAGCGCAGGCAACGATCGAGGAGCAGACTGCTGAACTGACCAGGTCAAACCAGATCAGGGTCGCCTATAAATTCCTGGCGGATGTGAACGCCGCCCGCACCGCGCTGCAATCGCTGGATGTGAACGCCAGCCGCCAATCCATCACCTTTGCCAGGACCGACCTGGCAGACCTGCAGGCTACAGGGTTGAGCGAAGATTCAACCTCCGGGTTTGCAGCCCTGCTGGACGAGGCGCTCAATAATCTGGGTGAACCTGACCTGTTGAAATCGCGCGATGCCCTAAATAACCTGTATAGCGGACTGCTGACCCTGATCAACAACCTGTAACATCAGCTCATACTCAAACAATAACGCGGCTCCATTATTTGATGGAACCGCGTTCTATTTATCAATTTCCAGGTCAGGCTTCTTTTTGGGTCGCCTGCAGCACCTTCTGCAGCACATCGGCATGCGTCGCGGTCATGCTCATGGCAAACGTGTCCACCACCAGGCTCTGCATGGATTTGGGCAGGATGGAGCGGAAGTGCGCTATGTTGTCATCCGTGCCGGCGATCATGATGCGCCGCACCTTTTTGGACTCAAAGAAGCGCGTCGCCAGTTCGGCAATTTCCCTCAGGTTGCGGTCGATGATTTCGTTGACCCCTTTGGATCCATCCTTTGAACCTCTGCGCAGCCCGTGAGCCGAGGTGGAACCGCCTGATTTCACCTGTTTCACCAGGTCACCCAGGAATCCCTGCTGCTCCATCAGTTCGCCCAGGTGGAAATGGAAAAGGCGCGCGCCCTGTTTATCCACCAGCACCACCCCCAGGTTGCTGTATTCCTCTAGCAGGTCTTCCAGGGGTGTGATGGCTGCTTTTGAACCAATTTGAATAAAATCCTTTACCGGTACAGCCAGCGGGAACGAGTAGAAAAAATCGGCCGGAGCACAGGAAAAAACAGCCACTGAGCGCCCCGACCAATCGTAAGTGTAATTGAAGAATTTTTCAATTGCTTCAACGTCTTTATCCAGAGGTATATCTTTAAGCATGTTGCGTAAGCGAAGCCGGTGGGTATCAGCGTTACCGCGGTTGGGTTCCGTATTCAAATACAGAGTAACTACCGGGTCGTTGGCGGAAAATTCCTTGATCTTCCGCAGACTTGTCTCCGTGAACATAGACACCTCCTCTAAAACTATTGAATATTGAATGAATAAACTTTAGTTACGGCTTCCGAGGGTGAGCGGTACCTCCTTTTGTTGCCCATCGCGCAGGATGGTGAGCATGACCTGGTCGCCAGGTTCCTTGTTCTTGAAAATGTAACTGATCAAATCGCCATATACATGCACAGGGTTCCCGTCCACGGCGATGATGATATCGCCGCCGCTGTAGAATCCCTGGATGGCGGTGGGGGTGTTTCCGCCAATGAGGCCTGCCTGATCAGCCGGCCCGCCGGGGGTGACGCTGGTGACATACGCGCCCGTGGTTTGGGCATCGTCAATAGCCCGCCATTGCGCCAGGGTGAGATCCTGCTTGGTGCTGGAAATCCCCAAAAGCGGGTAGGTGTACGTACCGGTGGCGATGAGGGAAGGCAGCACTTTTTTGACAATGTTGATCGACACCGCGTACCCGATGCCGGTGTTGATGGCCTCGCCCTCGTTGGTAAAGCCGGTGGTTTGAATGGCACGGTTAATGCCGATGACTTCGCCGCTCAGGTTCAACAGCGGACCGCCGGAATTGCCCGGGTTGATCAAGGTATCGGTCTGGATGGTATCACCCGCCGCGTAAGAACTCACCTGGTCAGCCCCGGCGCGGATGGAATCCAGGATGCGCCCCTTGGCACTGATGATGCCCAGGGTCATGGTGCTATTCAGGCGGAAGGGATTGCCAATGGCAACCACCATCTGCCCCACCTTCAACTGGTCGGAATCACCCAAAGGCAGCGGGAAGAGCTCGGACTCGGGGGCATTCACTTTGATGACGGCGATGTCTGAATCCAGGTCCGTGCCGATCACTTCGCCTTCCACTTTGTAGCCGCTGGGGAAGTCCACCTCAACACTTTCAGCACCTTCCACCACGTGGTAATTGGTGATGATATGCCCCTGCTTGTCGTACACAAACCCCGAACCGGAGCCTTCACCAGCGCTGGATTGCACCCAGATGAAGACCACCCCTGGGTTCACCTTCTCATAAAGGCTGGTGAGAATGAGGTCCGTCGAGGCGATATCGTCCGCATTGACGATGATCTGCGGGGCGGGCGTAGGCGCAACGATGGGAATTGTAGTTGCGCTGGGAACGAGCGACTTGAGGGAACTGAGATCCGGAACAAGGCTGCAGGCCATCAATACGAGTAAAGAAAGTACAGCAATTACGACTGTGATTTTTTTGTTCATTTTTTCCTCTGTTTATTAAAGAGCTTTTTTCAGGTCTTCAAAAAGCTGGCGTTGCTTGTCGGTTAATTTTCGCGGGATTGCCACCTTCACCTGCGCGTACAGGTCGCCATAGGTTTGCGGTGCCTTTAGATTCGGCATTCCTCGTCCACCCAGGCGGAACTTTTGACCGGGTTGCGTGCCGGGTGGTATGGTGAGGCTCACATCCCCGGAAAGGGTGCTCACCTTGGCTTCACCCCCGAGCACCGCGGTCATCAGATCGATGGACACCTCGGTGGTCAGGTCTGCGCCTTTGACGGAATACCTCTCGTTTGGCAACACTTCCAGCACCAGGTATAGGTCTGATTTCGGGGCTCCCGGTTGCGCAGGTCCGCCGCCGCTCACCCGCACTTTTGTGCCGGTCTTTGCACCGGGGGGAATCTTCACCTCGATACGGCGGTTGTCGATCTGGTAGACGCGCTGGGTGCCGCGATAGGCTTCATCGAGCGTGATCTGGACTTTTTGTTCGTAGACCATAGGCCTTGCCTGCTGGCGGGGTTGGGAGCGGGTTCCCACCGGCATACCGCCGAAGATGGCTGAGAAGAAATCGGAGAAGCCGCCGCCAAACAGGTCACCAAAATCCTGCGGGTTCACCTGGGTGGTCCGCCCGCGCTGACCGCTGGTCCACTGCTCCCAGTTGAAGTTGCCGGGGTTGCCGCCGCGCGATTGCCAATCGGAGTAAGAGCTGCCCAACTGGTCGTAACGCTCGCGCTTTTTGGGGTCGCTGAGCACCTCGTAGGCTTCGTTGATCTCTTTGAATTTTTCTTCCGCCTGTTTGTTATCCTTGTTTTGGTCAGGATGGTACTTCATGGCAAGCTTGCGGAAAGATTTCTTGATCTCATCGGCGCTGGCCTTGCGATCCACGCCAAGAATCTTGTAATAGTCCTTATATTCCATGATTTAATTGTATGCTTTTCAAAGGAATAATGTCAATAGTTAATGAGGCGACTCATATACAACGCTAATATTACAGGTCTGAAACCTTCATTCCCGCGCAGAATTCACCCACCAGGCGCAGTACTTCAGCTTCTGTGTCATAAACACCCCTGGATAAGCCCGGGGTGGTATTACCGGTGATGATCTTGGAAACTTTTTTATGGCGATGGTAACAGCACAGCACCGGCTTCCCGAGGGAAAGGGCGTAAGCCACCTCGTAACCGACGCCGTGTGAGGGGGAGGATACCTCGGCGATTAGCGCATCGCAGCCCCGCAGCCAGGCCATGTCGCGCTCGAAGACCTCAACGGGCTCTTCGATTAGCTCAAGATCCATCACGCTGGGAGAGGAAAGGATGGCCGTGGGAACCTCATGCCCGACCTGGAGCAGGTGGGCGACGATGGCCTGGTAAATCTTTTCTTCATTGCGTCCGCCGGTGATAGAACAGGAAAAGTAGATGTTCATGCGTTACTCCTGAATTTGTGGGTGAATTCTTACCGCCGAAGCCATTACCGTCGCTAATTGACGTAAAGACCTCGATGTGCTACTATGTGAAAAGTTGAGAGTATAGTATCATAAGAAATCAGCATGGCAAAAGGCAGGTTCACGCCTGCATAAGGAGAGGTTAGATGAATAAGAAAATCTTTGTGATCATTACCATCATCGTGATTGCCAGTTTCGCGCTCTCAGCCTGCGAACGACCGGCCTCCAAAGCCCCCGTGCCCACCGCGACCACCGAAGGCGAGATCCCCTTCCCGGTGGCGACCAAGCCGGAGATCATGGTGGATATTCTCAAAGGCACGCAAACCGCTGCGGCGCTCACCCTGGTGCCAGCCGCAGGTACCGAAGTGCCGGCAGGGGAAGCCACGCCCGCGTTCAGCATTGATACGCCCGAGCCCGCCGCGGCCACCCCCACGGTAACGATGGTGGCTTATCCCACGCCCACGCCCGGACGCCCGGCCAATTACACCATCAAAGCCGGCGAGTTCCCCTACTGCATCGCGCGCCGATTCAACGTGGACATCTCTGAACTGCTCACGCTGAACGGGCTGGGGTTGAATTCCAGCACCTCCATCGGCCAAAAACTGAAGATCCCGCAGGGCGGGTCGTTCGCGGGTGAACGCGCGCTCAAGGCGCACCCCACCACCTACACGGTCAAGGCCGGCGACACCATTGGCAGCATCGCCTGCTCGTTCGGTGACGCGGACCCCAACACCATCTATGCCGCCAACGGACTGGAAAGCGGCGCCAAGTTGAAGGTCGGTCAGGTCATTTACATCCCCTAAACCACCTTTCAAGAACGATGTAAGCTCACTGGCGGGGATTTCTCCCGCCAGTATTATGCTGGCGGATGAACTTACCGCCAGTATAATTTAAGCAAGGAGTCCCCCATGGCATACAAGATCAATAGAGAAACGGAAATTTTTAAGACGCCCCTGTTCACCGTTAAGCGGGTGAATTTATCCTTCCCGGATGGCAAGAACCGCGATTACGACCTTGTGGACATCCAGAACGCGGTCACCATTCTTCCGGTTGATGATGAGGGGCTGGTGTACTTTGTGCGCCAGTACCGCATTGGCGCGCGGGACTACCTGCTGGAATTGCCCGCCGGCAAGGTGGAGGAGAACGAAGACCCCCTGCGCACAGCTGAGCGTGAGGTGCGCGAGGAGACCGGCATGTCCACCGCGGAGATCATCCCCCTGGGGAATTTCTACATGACGCCGGGTTACGCCAACGAATACATGTACTGTTACCTGGCGCGGGGGTTGAGGCACGACCCGTTGGCCGCGGACGCTGATGAGTTCATTGATTTGGTGAAGATCCCGGTTGCAGATGTAAAGAAGATGGTTGCGGCAGGGGAGATCGAGGACAGCAAGAGCCTGGCGGTGTTGATGCTGGCGGAGAAGTATTTGAGGTGATATTGGAAGTGATTGGCGGAGGATAATCTATGTTCAGAGAAATGAGAAGGAAAAATCAGTTGTTGTCTGATGAGGAAACGATCGGGATATTGAGATCAGGCACATCGGGCGTTTTGGCTGTGGCCGGAGATAATGGCTACCCTTACGCCGTCCCTTTGAGTTACGCGTATGAAGACGGAAAGCTCTATTTTCACTTTGCCAGGGCGGGGCACAAACTGGATAGCCTGCAGAAGGATGACAGGGTATCTTTCTGCGTGATTAAGGCAGACGACGTGGTTGAAGAGGCATTTACTACGCATTACAGCAGTGCCATTGTTTTTGGCAGAGCAAGGATCCTCACAGAAGAAGGCGAGAGAAAGCATGCCATGGAATGCCTGGTGGAGAAATATTCTCCCGGGTTTATTCCGCAGGGGCAAGTGGAAATTGAGCGTGAGTGGAACAATTTCTGCGCCGCAGAGATCCAGATCGAACACGTGACTGGAAAAGCGGCGATTGAAGTTATCAACAAAAAAGAATAGATTACATCAACCCGGTGTGGAAAACTGCCCCCCCATGGAACGGAGGTGGTAAAAGATATTCAGGGGTTGTTGGTAAATTTTGGTGGGTTGAAAACGGTCACACGCAATTAAATAAGCGACAGGAAAGCATATTTGTGTCCGAATGGGTGTCGATGGAATATCCGTTTTCAACGCCCCCCTGCAAGTGGGGGGAATGGCGGGTTGAAAACGGTTGCGGACAATTAAATAGACGACAAGGAAACGTAGTATCCGAATGAGTGGTGATGAAGCATCCGTTTTCAACCCCACCCCATAGGCCAAATTCCCCAATTTTTGCATTATAATCGTACCAATACCTTTAGCGAATCAAGGTGTTTTTTTGCCTGTAAACCATTTATTTCCGGAGAAAACCATGAAAAGAGAATCAATCACGATTGACGCCAATGAAGCGGTTGCGCACGTTGCCTACCGGTTGTCTGAGGTTGTAGCGATCTACCCCATCACCCCATCCTCCAGCATGGGCGAGCACGCCGACGCCTGGATGGCTGCGGGGGTGAAGAACCTGTGGGGAACAGTGCCCTCGGTGATGGAAATGCAATCCGAAGGCGGCGCGGCTGGCGCGGTGCACGGCGCGCTGCAGACCGGCTCGCTATCCACCACCTTCACGGCTTCGCAAGGCTTACTGTTAATGATCCCCAACATGTACAAGATCGCGGGTGAACTGACCCCCACTGTCTTCCATGTGGCGGCGCGCACCATCGCAGCGCATGCCCTTTCCATTTATGGCGATCACTCTGACGTGATGGCCGCCCGCCAGACCGGGTTTGCCTTCCTGGCTTCCGATTCGGTGCAGACCGCCCAGGACCAGGCGTTGATCGCCAACTCGGCCACCCTGGAAGCACGGGTTCCGTTCGTGCACTTCTTCGACGGTTTCCGCACCTCGGCTGAAGTGAACAAGATCGAACGGCTGTGTGACGATGACCTGCGCGCCATGATCGATGAACATTACATCATTGATATCCGCAAGCGCGCGCTCTCCCCCGAGCACCCCGTCATCCGCGGCACCGCGCAGAACCCTGATGTGTACTTCCAGGCGCGCGAAACCTGCAACCCGTTCTACCTGAAGACCCCTGAAATCGTGCAGAAAGCCATGGACCGCTTTGCCAAACTGACCGGCAGGGCCTACCACCTGTTCGACTACACCGGCGCCCCGGACGCCACTGAAGTGATCGTCATCATGGGTTCCGGCGCTGAAACCACCCAGGAAACGGTGAAATTCCTCAACAACAGCGGCCGAAAAGTGGGCGTGGTGAACGTGCGCCTGTACCGGCCATTCGCAGTGGACGCCTTCATGGCCACCCTGCCCGCCACGGTGAAGACCATCGCCGTGCTCGACCGCACCAAAGAACCGGGCGCCATTGGCGAACCGCTTTACTTGGACGTGGTCACTGCCATCAATGAATCGCTGGCTGCCGGAAAAGCCCCCTTCAAGACCACCCCGCGCATGATCGGCGGGCGCTACGGGCTATCCTCCAAGGAATTCACCCCCGCCATGGTGAAGGGCATCTTTGATGAAATGCTCAAAGAGGATCCCAAAAACCACTTCACCATCGGCATCAAAGATGACGTCACCATGACCAGCCTGGTCTATGACCGCAACTTCAAGATCGCGGATCCCAAGACCGTGCGCTGCGTGTTCTTCGGGCTTGGTTCCGACGGCACGGTGGGCGCCAACAAAAACTCGATCAAGATCATCGGCGAAGACACCCCCAACGATGCCCAGGGATTCTTCTATTACGACTCCAAGAAATCCGGGTCGGTCACCATCTCTCACCTGCGCTTTGGTCCGAATGCCATCCGCGCGCCGTACCTGATCGAGTACGAAGATGCCCAGTTCGTGGCCTGTCATCAGTTCTCCTTCCTGGAGTGGTTGGATATGCTCAAGTACGCCGCCCCCGGAGCTGTGTTCCTGTTGAACAGCGTGTACGACCAGGACGAGGTGTGGGACAAGCTGCCCGTGGAAGTGCAGCAGGAGATCATCGAAAAGAAATTGCGCTTCTACATGGTGAACGCCAATGAAGTGGCCGCCAAGACCGGCATGGGCGGACGCGTAAACACCATCATGCAGACGGCCTTCTTTGCCATCAGCGGTGTGTTGCCGCGCGAGCAGGCCATTGAGCAGATCAAAAAATCCATCAAGAAAACCTACGGCAAACGCGGCGAAGCGGTGGTCAAGCAGAATTTTGACGCCGTAGACCAGACCCTGGCCAACCTGTTCGAGGTCAAGGTGCCTTCCGCTGCCACCAGCAAGATCAAACGCCGTCCGCCGGTACCGGCTGAGGCGCCCGATTTCGTGGTGGACGTGCTGGGACCGATCATCGCCTACAACGGAGAAGAACTCCCGGTGAGCGCCTTCCCTGTGGACGGCACCTTCCCCACCGCCACCACGCGCTGGGAAAAGCGGAACATCGCCCTGGAGATCCCGGTGTGGGAACCCGACCTGTGTATTCAATGTGCCAAGTGCGCCTTTGTTTGCCCACACGCGGTGATCCGCGAGAAGGTATACGACCCGGCGCTGCTGAAAGACGCCCCGGAAACCTTCAAGTCGATTGACGCCAAGTTCAAAGAACTGCCAGGCATGAAGTTCACCATCCAGGTGGCGCCAGAGGACTGCACCGGCTGCAGTCTATGCACCGAAGCCTGCCCCGCGCGCGACAAGCAGAACCCGCTGCGCAAGGCCATCAACATGTCCCCGCAGCTGCCATTGCGCGAAACAGAAGCCAAGAACTGGGACTTCTTCCTGTCGCTGCCCGCGCCTGACCCCAACCTCTTCCTGCCCAACTCGGTCAAAAATTCACAGCTCATCGAACCGCTGTTTGAGTTCTCCGGTGCCTGCGCGGGATGCGGCGAGACTCCTTACATTAAATTGGTTTCCCAGCTATTCGGAGACCGCACGATCGTTGCCAACGCCACCGGTTGCTCCTCGATCTATGGCGGCAACCTGCCCACCACCCCGTGGGCGGTGAACAACCAGGGACGCGGCCCCGCCTGGGCGAACTCCCTGTTTGAAGACAACGCCGAGTTCGGCCTGGGCATGCGCCTGACGCTGGACAAGCAGAACGAGTTTGCCCGCGAAATGCTGACCGAAATGGGAGCAGAGCTGGGCGACACGCTGGTGGCAGATATCCTCAACGCTGACCAATCCACCGAGACCGGCGTGCGTGAACAACGCAAACGCGTTGAAGCCCTGAAAGAAAAACTAGCTTCCAGCAAACACAACCGGGCGCTCATGCTGCTGGGTGTGGCTGACGCGCTGGTGAAGAAAAGCGTGTGGATCATCGGCGGCGATGGCTGGGCGTACGATATCGGTTACGGCGGCCTGGACCACGTGATTTCCTCCGGAAGAAACGTGAACATCCTCGTGCTCGATACCGAGGTGTACTCCAACACTGGCGGGCAATCCTCAAAGGCAACCCCGCTGGCCGCGGTGGCCAAGTTCTCCGCCAGGGGCAAGGGGCTGGGCAAAAAAGACCTGGGGCTGATGGCCATGTCTTACGGGCACGTGTACGTGGCCAACGTGGCCATGGGCGCCAACGACAACCAGACCCTCAAAGCCTTCCTCGAAGCCGATGCCTACCCCGGTCCGTCGCTCATCGTGGCATACAGCCACTGCATCGCCCACGGCTTCAACATGGCCAAGGGACTGGAGCAGCAGAAGCTGCTCTCCCAAACCGGTCTGTGGCCGCTTTACCGCTATAACCCCGCCCTGGCAGACCAGGGCAAGAATCCGCTGCAGCTTGACAGCCGCGAACCCACCGTAGCCGTGAAGGATTACGCCTACAACGAAACCCGTTACCGCATGCTGGTGCAGAGCGATGAAGCCCGCGCCGAGATGCTGATGGCTGAAGCCGGTGAATTCGCCGCCCGCAAGTGGGAACTCTACAAGCAAATGGCAGCCATGGCTTACACCAAGCCGGAAGAGCCAAAAGAGTAAGAACTTAAAAATCCGTCTCTCGCAAAGACGCAAGATAAAAAAGTAGAGGTGAATGATTCACCTCTACTTTTTGTAAATCTCTATTCCACCATACGGAAAATTCCCAAGTTTTTAACCTGAACACAGAATGAAGATAAAAAATCCCCGGTCTCATCTGAGAGCCGGGGATAATTTCTTTTAGTGGTTATGCAATAGTCTCGCCCACTTGTTCGTCTTTGCGTTTGCGGAAGACAATGCGTCCGCGGGTCAGATCATAGGGGCTCATCTCCACCTTCACCCGGTCACCGAGCAGAATACGGATGTAGTACCTGCGCATGCGTCCGGAGAGATAGGCGAGAACCTCGTGGCCATTTTCAAGCTTCACCCGGAACTGAGTTCCCGGTAAGGCTTCAATGACCTCGCCCTCGACTTGTATCTTATCCTCTTCTTTGGCCATCAAAACTCCTTTCCAGCCTATCGGCTGAACTTACCAAAACCGATCTATTCACCCACCTTCGTGTACTGGCGGCGTTTGATGCGGCGGATGGCCTTCTTTTTTTCAACGCGGCGGGTTTCACTCTTGGAAACAAACCAGCGCTTGCGGCGGATGGTGCTTAACACACCACTCTTCACCACTTTTTTACGAAACCGTTTCAGCAGTGAATCCTGTGATTCATTGGGTCTTAAAACTACGGAAGCCATGGTCCTCACCTCCCTTCGCCAGGGGATAAAAAATCGACTGTCTACTCACAGTCGAACCTCGCGAAACATCCAGAAGGTACTCGGGGGCGATACAGAATTTAGGTATTCACCTCTTCACAACATTCTTTTCACAAAGATCAACTGCAAGCGGAATTATACGTGAATCGGGGTCTGATGTCAATCACAAATTTACGTGTGTTATTTAAAATTCAAAAGTGAACCATTTAAAGTTTAAAAGTGAACTGTTCT
>CAYVTF010000029.1:0-23822 GCA_964454565.1 uncultured Anaerolinea sp.
TGGTACGCGGCTGGGTGGACGTGATGTGGCGTAACATCGGTCCCCGGCAGGACGTGCCGGCACCCGATGTGGGCACAACCCCGCAGATGATGGGCTGGATGATGGATGAGTACTCCAAGCTGGTTGGGCAATACACCCCCGGCACCATCACCGGCAAGCCGCTCGGCGGCGGCGGTTCCCTCGGCCGCACCGAAGCGACCGGTTATGGCGTGATCATCACCGCGCGCGAAGCCATGAAACACCTCAATCTCGATTCTTCCAAGTGCACCGCAGCCATCCAGGGATTCGGCAACGTGGCGCAGTACGCTGCCATTGGTTTCATCGAATTGCTCAAGGGCAAGGTGCTTTGCATCTCCTATTATGACCGCGAAGATAAGGTCTCTTACACGGTCAGCAAAGCCGATGGTATTGACCCGCGCTTCCTGATGACCATCACAGACCAGTACGGCACCGTGGATAAAGCCAAAGCCAAGTCTGCTGGCTACGTCATCGAAGATGGCGGCGCCTGGATCACCAAGGACGTGGACGTGTTGATCCCGGCTGCCCTTGAAGGCCAGGTGAATGGTGACACAGTCAAGCTCGTCAGCCCCAGGGTGAAGATCCTGGCAGAGGGCGCCAACGGACCCACTACCCCCGAGGCAGATGAGGTTCTGAAAGCCAAGGGAGTCTTCGTCATCCCCGATTTCCTGTGCAATGCCGGCGGTGTAACCGTATCCTATTTCGAGGGCGTCCAGAACGATATGAACTTCTACTGGACCAAGGAAGAAGTGCTTGAAAAATTGGATACCAAGATGTCAGTCGCTTTTGCCAGCGTGCTCGAGATGAGCCTCAAAGCCAATGCCTACACCCGTGATGCCGCTTACATGGTGGCAATTGACCGCGTGGTCAAAGCCATGCAGCTCCGTGGTTGGGTCTAAACGAATCTTTACGATCGATTTCACAACCCCGGTTCCCGCCGGGGTTGTGTTTTTTCGCCATCCCGTTAAACGCGCGGTGCTGATAAAATCAGGGAGTATCCTTTATACTTAGGCGATTCTGTAAACAGGAAGCTTATCGATCATGGAAAAAACGAACAACCCTGTACTCAACAACAGGAAGTGGAAACTGGCAGAGGGAATCCTGGCAGGTGCAGCTTTCATTGTGTTGGGCATTTTCCTCTCACTCTTTGCCGGAGGTCCGGTCAAGTCTGACGAAGTGATGTACATCAATAACGGTTTGATGAACGTGAAGGACACCTTCATCCTCAACCGCTACACTCATATTTATTTCCAGAAATTATTCATGGCAATTGCGCCGGACCCCCTCACCGGGGTGCGGTTCTACTGGGGATTCCTGGTGGCGGGCTCTGCCGCGCTCACCTACCTGATCGCGCGCCTGGCGGTGCGCTCTGCCAGCATCGTGCATGCCCTGGTCGCCACCCTGCTTTACCTATCCATCCCCATCCTGGCGGCCAATTCAGGCAACACCGCGGTGGATATTGCCGCTGGCTTTTTCCTGGCGCTCACAGTACTGGTTTACGTTCTCTATTTCCGCTCTGAAAAACGCTCCCCCCTCCTGCTGGTGCTTTTTGGGTTGTTATTCTTCCTCTCCTTTCGTACCAAGGAAACCACGCTTGCCCTGGCTGTGCTGTTCATTGGGTTCCTGTTCGATGCGGACGGCAAGGTCAACTGGGGCTTGTTTTTAAAGCGCCTGGAATTTGTACTGCTCGGTGTGCTGGCAGGGATCGTTCTCTTCATTATCCTCAATGGCATCTTCCTCAAGGATCCCTGGTTCGGGCTGAGGCTTAAGGAGTACTTCAAGTTCAAGTCGACCTACGTGGATACCAACATTGCCGAGGAATCCAAGACCATCGCCAACTGGTTCACCGATTACCTGTTCAACGGCGCGCTCTACCTCTTCCTGGCGTACATCCTTTCCGGGGCGCGCGTGGTGGACAAGCAGGACGTTCCTCTGCGCATCCCCTGGCTTGTTCCCCTGGCGTTTGTATTTATCCTCAGCGCCATCATCGGCTTCAGCAAATGGGGGGTGGTGGAACGGCACATCTTCCCCGCCCTGCCGCTCATCTGCGCCTTTGCCCCCCAGTTGATGCAGCATCCCAGGCTCCAGTCCTGGAAGGACCTGCTCAAACTGACGGCGGCGGGGTTTGTGGCCGCGCTGCTGCTGGTGGGCGGCAGGTACCTGCTGATGAAAGCCAGCACCATGGGCCCCTACAACTATCCCGAGTACCTGGCCTCTTCCATCTACCCCATCACCCTGTTGGTGTTGATCGCTGTGGTTTTTTTCTTCCAAAAATTCTCTTTCAAGACCCTGTTCATACCGCTGCTGATCTTCGGTATTTTCATCCGCTACCCCCTCAGCCTCAACTCAAATGCCTACTTTGAGTTGCAGCCCAATGTGAATAAAATGGAAGAACGGCTGCAGATATACACGGCATTTGAGCAGCAATTCCAGTTGCGCCCGGCAGACAAGATCCTCGTCTTTGATGGCGCTTTATGGCGACTGAACAAGAGCAGCCGCTACGCGGAATTCATCGGGTTGTACAATATGTACTTCGATGCCCGACTCACCACTGCTGATGTGAAAGAAACCAACGTCCTCGGGGGTGATCCGCAATACATCAACACCGAGAAACCCGATTATGTGGTGATGACCGTGGCGGAATTTGAAGCCGAAGGGCTACCAGAACCTGTACGCACCGCGCTTACCGAAGACTATGACCGTTTCCAGAACAACGGAAAACTTTTATACCTGTTTGTCCGCAGGTAAGAACCAGCACGTCCGGGCAGGTTACCTGGAATATGGAGCGAATTAAATCATGAAAAAATTAATGGTGATCATCCCGGCTTTCAACGAAGAAGCATCGGTGGGCACAGTCATCGGTAAAATGCCCTCCTTTGCAGATCAGCATCTTGAAGCAACAGTGGTGGTCGTTGATGACGGTTCGACCGATGCCACGGCAGAAGTCGCCCGGCAGGCCGGGGCGGTGGTGGTTTCCCATTCCCGTAACGGCGGCATGGGCGCTTCGGTGAAGACCGGGCTGCAGTATGCCTTGGAGCACCAGGCGGATATTGCCGTGTCCATCGATGCAGACCTGCAATTTGACCCCGCGGAGATCCCGCAGCTCATCGCGCCCATCCTCGACGGACAGGCTGATTTCACTGCCGGTGACCGCTTCAGCGAGGAGAACGGAAAGGCCATCCGGCCGGAGTACATGTCAAAGGTCAAGTTCTGGGGGAACCAGCAAATGACGCGGCTCATCAACTGGCTCACCGGCACCGACCTGAAGGACGTATCCAGCGGGTTCCGAGCCTATTCTCGTGAGGCCATGCTCAACCTGAACCTCTCCGGCAAGTACACCATAAGCCACGAGACCATCATGGACCTGGGGTTCAAGCGCCTGCGCCTCGCTTCGGTGCCGGTAAAGGTGCGCTACTTCCCCGACCGCAAGTCCAAGGTGGCCAATAACCTGGTGCAGTACCTGAGCCAGGCGCTGCGCATCATCACACGTGCCTACCGTGATTACAAACCCCTGCGCTTCTTCTTCCTGCTGGGTCTGCCAGCCATGGCCCTTGGGCTCATCGGGCTCGTCTTCACCCTCATTCATTTCCTCATTGCCGGAAGCTTTACTCCCTACAAGTTTGTGGGTTTCATTGGCATCTACCTGTTTTCAATCGGGTTGCTGTTGTGGATTCTGGGTTTCCTCTCGGATATCCTGGTGGGCATCCGCATGAACCAGGAGAAGCTGCTCTACTTCCAGAAAAAACAGTATTATGACCGCGAAGACAGGCAGGACCGGTAACCCGGTTTTTCCGCAGGAGATGGCTTGAAGAAGAATAAGTTTATCGACATCCTCAAGTGGGCGTGGATGGTCGTCGTCCTCGCCGCGGGGGTGTATTACGTTGTCAGGAATTACCAGTCCGCGCTTGATTACCTGGGCACCATCAAGACCTCGGGGCTGGTTCTCTCCACCCTTTTCATCATCATTTCCCGCCTGCTGAACGTGGACCTCATCCGCGAGTCGGTGAAAGAGGTGGGCTGGAAACCGAAAAAGCTGGAGATGTTTGCCCTCATCTCCATCACCCAGCTCGGCAAGTATGTTCCAGGGGGGGTGTGGCAGTTCGCGGCGCGTTTTGGCGCTTACAAGAGCAACCAGTTGACGGTGAAGAAAATGGGCAAAGCCTTCTTCCTGGAGAACGTATGGGTGGTGCTTGGCGGCGCCATGGGCGGTCTGTTCTTCCTGTTACTGGGGGATCCGCGTCCGCTCCTCGACCGCTTTGGCATCAGCTTGCCCGCGCCGTTGATGCTCACCCTGGCAGGGCTTTCCATCGTGATCTGGCTGGTCGGGTTGTTCATCTTTCAGCGCATCAGCCACAAGCAGGATTCCCCCGGGCGCTCGCTGGTGCGTTCCCTGCGCCTGTTTGCCAGCCACTTCCTCATGTACTTCACCATGGGGGTCAGTTTCTTCTTCCTGTTTTCCTTCCTCAACGAAGATGACCTGCTCTTCACGGTTGGCGGTTACATCATCAGCTACCTGGCCGGGTACATCGTCATCTTTGCCCCCGGCGGCATTGGTGTGCGCGAGGTGGTCAGCTTGGCCATCTTCTCTGGGCTGGCGGCGCAGGCGGAACTGGGCACCATCACCATTGTGCACCGCCTGCTCTATACACTCATTGAATTTGCCATGGGCTTTATGGGGTTCCTGATGACCAGAGTGCAGAAGAAGGATCACAAGGGGGAAGAAATGCCGCCAGAACTTGTACCTACCCAGCCTGACGATGCTTCAGGTACCGGCGAACAAACACCCCTTTAAAAACAACAGCCCTAGATTTCCAGGGCTGTGAAATGATCTGCCTCATTACCACCTGGCGTTGTGCTCTTCAGCCCAGCCGATCAGGTCCTTGATCTCCACCCGTTCCCCGTCGTCCAGTACCGCGAAGCCGTTGTAACGCCCGAACATCTGGTGCACCTCGCTCTTGAGCACCAGTGCGTCGGTTTTGGCCACGCGTTCAAAGAATGGCGTGAAAGTCAGTTCCAATCGTCCATCCGGTGAGACCATCTTCCAGGGTGCCTTGAAATCCTTGTTGTCGTAAGTGAACTTGACCTCACCCAGCTTGTGCAGCTTATCCTCCACCAGCACGCTGTTCTCGGTGGCGGCGCTGGTATCACCAAAGCCAAAGCCCAGGTTGAGCCCGATGCGCCGGCGGTCCTGCAGGAACCCAGAGGCGCTGGCCCACACCCAGAAGGAATCATACTCCCAAACCCCGCGTCCCCAGTCCAGGTTGCCCAGGCAGGTATCGGGCATGAGCTCGTGGCGTATACCCTTGTATTCCACCCAGCCGCGGGCTGGCATGCAGTTGATCTTGCGATTGAAATAGTAACGCTTGCCCTGGATGGGAATGACGATGTTCATGGACTCGTGTTCCGGCGGGCAGGAGAAGGCCACCTCGGCGTTGAGCACACCGCCGCCGAACCCCGGCCAGCGTACTGAGAGCATGCGGTAATCGCTTTCCGCGCTGAACTTGAGGGAGAGGCTTCCCTTGCGGTATTCGCTTACCCCAGCTGAGCTGTTACGTGCCAGCTTCACCCCGCCGCCTAAGGGCAGAGAGAGGGTCTGTTCCTTGTACTCACCGGTTTCAAAATCGATGACGTAGGCAAAGACCATGCCTAAATACCCTACATCACTCAGGGTGAAGGAGAAGAAATGCGTGGGCGTGGTAATGGCGTAGTAATCCCAGACCTTTAATCGCAGGCTCTGAAAGGCTTTCGACTTGTAAACATGAGTGTCTTCCATGTTGCAGTCCAGCAGAGGGAGCGGGCTCCAACCGGTTTGGGCGAGTGTTCCATCAGAGTTGAGTAATTTCCCCGGGGTGCTGATCAGGGTTTGAGGTTTCATTCGTGGCTCCAGTCGAGAGTAATTGTAGTAATTGTACCTTTAGTTCCCTGTACGCACATGCGGATAAACCGAAAGTTTTCGAAATAACAGGACAGCACCGCTGCTGGCAGCCGCGAGTAGAAAGTCATTAAAAGGAAGACCGCCTGACAAGGCGGTCTCTCGTGTTGATCAATATCGTTTAAGTTGTTTCGATAGCGCCGGGGAAGTTACCCGTGGTGCGGTACCAGCGCTGGCGGCTCTCGTAAGCCATGCGCTTGATCTTGAGCATAACCCGCTCCGCCACGTCCTGCACGTGTTCGCGGTCTTCCAGGTCGCCGTTGAAGCGCATCGGCTTGCCCACTGTCACGTTGTAGGGGCCGCGCAGGTACCAGTAGCCCGGTTCAGCCTTGCCTTTCACAGTGGACCAGGTTTTCCAGATGCGTTCCTTGTTCAGGTGAATGCCCACCGGGAAGACCGGCGCGCCGCTGGCGATTGCCAGGCGTGCCACGCCCGTGCGGGCACGGTGAAACCCGCCGGTGAGCGGGCTGATGAGCCCTTCGGGGAAGATGAGGATGGTGTGTCCGGCTTTCAGGTGTTCCAGTGCCTCATCAATCGCTTCCTGTCCATGTCCGGGTCTCACCGGGATGTGCCCGGAGCGCCGCAGGTACTCTCCCAGGATGGGAACCTGGAACAGCACATCGTTGATCATGATGAAGGACTGCGAACCGATCATCGCGGCGATGTAAAACGGGTCAGTCGTGCTGGGGTGATTGGGGGCGATGATCTTGGCTCCCGCGGGAAACGCGTACTTGCGGTTCACGTCCATCTTGAGCATCGTGCCCGTGTAGGTTTTGACCACTGGTTTTGAAAGACCAAACATCAGCTTTTCAGTAAATTTCACCATTAATCAGGATCCAACTTTCTGGTTAGTTTGTGAGTTGAGCATAATGGATGTATGCGTTTGTCACATCGGCTAAAAGACACATTTTTGCCGGTGCTGAAGGACATATCAGGGATGAGAAGAATGAAGCAGGGAGTATGACCAGTCAGGTAATAAGAATAACCCCGATTATTGCCATTGGATGCACCCCAAAATAGCCAAAAAGGCAGCGGGGGTGGAAAAACTAGGTTCGGGAAAACAAGTCGTTGATGTAAGGGGTCAGGATCTCCACCCAGCGGGCATAACCGGCTGCCAGCAGATGCAGGTGATCGTTGGTTAGTTCCGGGCGTAAAACCCCTTTTGAATCAACGAACGAAGTGTACAGGTCAATGTAGGGGCACTGGCACACAGAAGCCAGTTGCTCAAGCTGAACATTGAGCCGTTCTATTCGCTTGGTGTAAGCGCGGGCACGCGGCAGGATGGATTGCACATATACCTGGGTTTGCGGTGATTGCTCATGGCACCTGTCCAGGATCTGGCTGTAAGTTCGCAGAATGGCGCGGTCGCTGCGGTACTCAAACCAGGGCAGGTCGTTGGTGCCGATGAGCAGGAAGATGGCTCTCGGGCGGGAACGGAGGATATCATCCAGGCGGTTGAGCACCCCGATGGTGGTATCCCCGTTGATGCCGCGGTTTTTGAGCGGCACGCCCGGAAACAGCTCCTCCCAGGCGCCGCCGTCGGTAATGCTGTCACCCAGGAAGACCACATCCCCTTCGTTCACCGGGTAACGGTGGAAGAAATCGGCGCGCTGACCGTAGTGATTCTGCGAAATGCGGGCAACAACATACCTGGTGAAGGCGAAGAAAACCAGGGTAACAGCCAGGATGATGACCAGGAGGGTGGATTCCATGCCTGCATTATACCAAGCAGGGACGAAAAATCCCGGTGTTTAGGCCGGGATTGTTATGTTTCTAAATCCTGCCTTACGGCTCCAGGCAATAAGGCAGTGAACTTTCGGATGAATCCGGGTCAAGGGTGGAATCGTTCTCGTCATAGATCTTCACCGCGGTGATCTCGGGGAACTGGCTGAGGTTTTTCATGATCAACGCTGCCACCGAGTAGGCCGCGCCGTTGTTGGCGCACACGTCGCCCAGGTACACCCGGGCGATGCCGTTTTCAACCGTCATCTCACGCACATGGGTGAAGCCGCTGGTCCAAACGCGGACACCCTGTGCAAGTTCCTCATCGGTCGGACCCTGGAAGAAAAGGTCCAGCACGGCGCGCGGCAGGTCACTGCCGACAGGTACATAGCGTGTGAAGGCGTCTTCATACGGTTCTGTCCCCACTGCGAACCGCTCCCCGTTCAGGAAATAAACCGTAACCGCCTGCATGGGGGCATCGGTGGGCAGCAGGATCTCAACCGTTGGAACGGGCAGCGCCTGCGTGGGTTCCTTCACCAGCGTGGCAACCGGTACTTCCGCCGGCGGCTCTCCCAGGTTGATCGTGACGGTGCACCCTGCCGCCAGGATGGCAGACATCACCAGCATCATGATCCCAAAAATCTGTTTCATTTGAACCTCCTGCTTATCATTGTTATAATAAGCGCCTGAGTTCGTTGTTAGCGTTGTTTATTACGTCAAATCGAAATGGAGCAAAATGATCACTCAAGAACAAGTATTAGACGCTTTATCCCGGGTTTTGGATCCCGAAATTGGCCGAAACCTGGTGGAACTGAAGATGATCCGCGACCTGAAGATCTCCCCCGCTGGAGAAGTTGCTTTCACCCTCGCGCTCACCATCCCCGGCTGTCCGTTGAAAACCCAGATGGAGAGTGATGCGCGTACGGCTGTGATGGCTGTGCCGGGCGTGAAGGAGGTGAAGGTCACTTTTGGGGCGATGACGGATGAAGAACGCAAAGCCATCCTGCCTCAAGGGCAGCCCGAATTTCCCAAGTTGAACCAATTCAATAAGATCGACCGGGTGATCGCCGTGATGAGTGGCAAGGGCGGCGTGGGCAAGTCCTCCATCACTGCGTTGCTGGCTTGTGAGCTGGTGCGCCAGGGAAAGAAGGTTGGTATCCTGGATGCTGATATCACCGGTCCAAGCATCCCCAAGCTTTTTGGACTCGCCTCGGGCGGTCTGCGCGGCAGCGAGCAGGGCATTCTGCCTGCTTTTACAAAGTTGGGCATCAGGGCTGTTTCCACTAATCTGATGGTTCCCAACGAAGACGCGGCGGTCATCTGGCGCGGACCGCTTATTGCCAGTGCCATCAAGCAATTCTGGAATGACGTGTTGTGGGGCAAGTTGGATGTGATGCTGGTGGACCTGCCACCCGGCACCTCCGACGCAGCGCTCACCGTGATGCAGTCCCTGCCGGTGAACGGCGTGGTGCTGGTTTCCACTCCGCAGCAACTGGCGGGCATGGTGGTGCGCAAGGCGGTCTCCATGCTCAAGCAGGTGAAAATCCCGGTGCTGGGCGTGGTGGAGAACATGAGTTACTACCCCTGCCCGGATGGCGGAGGGCGGCATGAGATCTTCGGACCCAGCCACGCGCAGGAGCTGGCTGCTTCCGTGGGCACCGATTCATGGCTGCAGTTACCCATCGACCCCCTCATCACCAGCCTGGGCGACGCCGGCAAGATCGAGGAGTATAACTCGCAGGTGCTGCAGGACATCCTCGCCTGGAATGGGCTGATGTAACAACAATAGATCGTAGGGGTCGAGCGGCGCTCGACCCCTACACATTCTCCACTCTAATCAAAAAAAACGGCAAGTCACTTATTGGTTATCATCCTCACTCTACGGTGACTGTATAATGTCAATGGAGGGATTCCCATGGAAAAGACCCATTTGATCGGGGCAGTCACTGCAATTGTGTTCATGGTGTCTGCCTCTTTTGTATTTGTCGCCCGCCTGGCGGGAAAGCCGGCCATCGGTCACTTGATTGGCTACCTTGAATTCGCGCTGTCCATTCCTCTGGTCTATTTGCTCATCAAAGCGCCGGCTGAACACCGTCCTGCCCTTTACTACATCCAAATCGCCGCCATCCTTTTATGGCTGCTGGTGGAACTGCTGCTGGACTACATCCTGAAGATCGACTTCCGGCATACACGCTGGGTGGTGATCACCTACGTGGTGCTGTTCTTCGCCGGGGCGGGTGGACTGGTGGGCATCGCCTCCAACGCGGGAACTGGCTGGAAGATTTCCTCCATCATATTGTTCCTGATCATGGCAGTGCTCACGTTCGTGCAGCGCGCTGTGACGGGGATGTAGCTCCGCACGTCACTACTCCCCCTAGTGATTCAGGATCTGCGCCAGGAATTGCCGGCTGCGTTCCTGCACCGGCTGGCGGAAGAACTCCTCCGGCGCGCCCGTTTCCACCACCTGTCCTTTGTCCATAAAGACCACTAAATCAGCTGCTGCTCGCGCAAAACCCATCTCGTGAGTCACCACGATCATGGTGATACCCGCCTGCGCCAGCTCCAGCATCACGTCCAGCACCTCCTTGATCATCTCGGGGTCGAGCGCGCTGGTGGGCTCGTCAAATAGCATCAGCTTTGGGTTCATCGCCAGGGCACGCGCGATTGCCACGCGCTGCTGCTGCCCGCCGGAAAGTTCCGCCGGGTAGGACCCCGCCTTTTCCGCGATGCCCACCCTGTGCAATTGGGCTATGGCGATTTCCCGCGCCTCCTGCTTGGACCTGCCCTTGACGATGCGTTGGGCCAGGGCGATATTCTCCAGCACGGTCAGGTGCGGGTACAGGTTGAAGTGCTGGAAGACCATTCCGATCTCAGAGCGCAGCGCGTTCACCTGCTTTTGGCTGCGGGTCACCTTTTCTCCGTCGATGTAAATTTCACCCGCCGTCTGCTCCTCCAACTGATTGATGCAGCGCAGCAGGGTGGACTTACCCGAGCCGCTGGGACCTATGATGACCATCACCTTGCCCCTCTCCAGACTCAGGCTCACGTCCTGCACCGCTTCCACCCCGGTGAAATTCTTGCTCAAGTGCCGAATCTCAACCATCTGCTCAGTGTCGTCCATTTTTTCGCAACCTTCTCTCAGCCAGTTTGATCACAAAAGAAAGCAGCATCGTCATGGTCAGGTAAAGCACTGCCAGGGTAAGATAGGCTTCCTTGAACATGAATGTGGCTCCCGCGTGCAACCGCGCCATTTGGGTGATGTCTCGCACCGCCAGGATGGAGACCAGTGAGGAATCCTTCAGCATTGAGATGAAGTCGTTTCCCAGAGCAGGCAGCACGTTGCGCACAGCCTGCGGTAATATAATGTAGCGCATCGCTTGTCCATAGCTCATCCCCTGCGAACGGGCGGCTTCCATCTGTCCGCGGTCAATGGATTCGATCCCTGCGCGGAAGACCTCCGCCAGGAAGGCACCGTAGGTGATCGAGAGGGCAATCACCGCTCGCAGGTTCATTGGTACCTCACTATTGCTCGAAGCCGATAGCGCTGCACCAATCCCCATCAGGCCGGCGGAGCTGAGCACCCCCCCCAGCGCTTGTAGTCCGCTGGTGACCGCCGGGACGCCCACGAAGGCAATGAAGAAGATCAGCACCAACATCGGCACCCCGCGGATGAGTTCCACGTACAAGGTTGCCAGGTTCTTGAACGCCAGATTATTGGAAATCCTGCCCAGCCCGGTCACCAATCCCAGCAGAAGCGCTGCCAGGAAAGCGCTGATCGTGGTGGAAATGGTCACTCCCAGCCCGGCTTTGATAAACATAAACGACGACCGGTAATTTTCCTGCGTACTGATGGTGATGAGCGTTATAACGGCAATAAGTCCTATCCCCGCCAGCCACCACGGGAAGTTTCGCAGCCTGTCCCGCCGGCTCATCCGCCTTATGGCTGATTCCGGCCTGAGGACCGGAATACCGGGCGTGTATTGTTGTGCCATGAGTTCGCGCCTTTCCTCTCCAGGCAGGAAATCTTCCCGCCCGGAGAGTGTCAGAGATGTTTACTGGATATCGTCGTAGGTGATGTTGAAATCGGGACCAAAGTACTTCTCGTTCAGTTTTGCCAGTGTGCCGTCGTCCATCATGGCTTGCAGCGCCAGGTCCACCGGACCCTTCAAGGTGCTGCCTTTCGGGTATATGAACCCGAGTTCGTCGCCAGAAATGGTGGGACCCACCAGCTCAAGCTTGTCGGCGTTCGTCCCCTGGTAGCCCATGCCCACAATCTCGTCGATGATCACAGCGTCCAGGTCACCTGAAATGAGTGCCTGCACGGCGAAGGGAAATTGCTCAAATCCTTTGATGCGGTCTTCGGAAATGTATTTCGTGGCGGTTTCGTAATTACTGGTGTTCAGCTGCGTTCCCAGCACCAGGTTGGGGTCGGCCGCAATATCCTCGATGCTATCAAAACGGGTCTCGCCCATGCGCACCAGCAGCCTTTGATTGATCTGTATGTAGCCCATTGAGAAATCCACCTGCTGCGCGCGCTCTTCTGTGAAGGTGATTCCGTCGCCCGCGGCGTCGTACTGCCCTTGTGCCACTGACTGGATCATGCCGTCCCAGGCGGATTCCACGAACACTGGAGAGCAGTGCAGACGGGTGCAAATATCCGTCCATGCCTCATAATCCCAACCGCCGGGCTTGCCAGTTTTGGCGGAGATGTAGTTAAATGGCAGATAAGCGTTCTCAACGGCGATGGTGATCTCCTCGCAATTCAAGTCCACCAGGGCTTTATCTGCTGAACCCAGGCACCCCGGTGCAGCCACGTTATTGGTTTGGCAGGCACTTAAGAGTAATGCGGATAAGAGGATCAAAACAAGTGCGGTGGTAAAGTTCTTTTTCATCAGAGTTCTCCTTTAGTTTTTTTGGTTGCTTTGGTAAGGTCGGGCGATTTTGCTCAATTCACCTCCAGGTGTTCCGGAATATAAAAAGCCCTCCTTTGAAGGGAGGGCTTTAAGAAAAACTTTGCGATCTGCTCTTAATTTATTTCAAAAGCAAAACAGCGCCCGGTTCCCTTCAGGGGATTGGCGTGTGTATGCTTTTGGTGCTTCAGGGCAGACAAATTAAACATAGACGTGTTTATATCATCATTTGGATTGCTGTCAAGGGAAAAAGCTATTTCGCGCAAGATCTGTGGATTGAAAACCTAAAACAACCAATTATCGTACAAAAAGCAAGGCGATTAACCCGATGATTGCCACGATGCCCAGCCCGATAGGCAGGGTGAGGAGCAGCACCTTGCCTTCCTGACCGCGTGCCGCGTTGGTGCTTGAGCCCACCGCCAGCTTGGCGGGAGCGATCATGCTGCCCAGCGCGCCACCCGTGGTCTGACCTGCCAGCAGCGTCACCGGGTTGATGCCCAGCAGCCCGGCCACATTCTTCTGCATCAAGCCAAAGAGCACGTTGGAGTTGGTGTTGCTGCCCGTGGTGAACGCGCCCAGCATGCCCACCAGCGGGGCGATCAGCGGGTACACCGCGCCGATGGAGCTGCTCAACCCCTGCGCGATGAGCGCGGTCATGCCGGTGTGCTCCATCACGGTGGAAAGGCCGATCATGAACAGTGTGCCCAGGCTGGCGGGCGTGGCTGATTTGACCAGGGCGGAGGCGGCGTATTTGAAGTCGTATTTCAGCCAGGGGCTGACCGCCGGCAACAGCAGCGCAGACAGGAGGATCGACAGCAGGATCATGGTGCCCGGGTTGACCAGCGGCTTGAAGAGGTATCCCCCGCCCGCCGGGGTGATCATTCCGGTGCCAGTGGCTACCTGCGGGAATTGCAGCGTCCAGGTGACACCTGCCAGCCAATCGTTGAGCGGCCTGACCAGGGAGATGACGAGCACCACGGCGATGAGGATGCCGTAAGCCAACAGACCGCTTTTGAGCGCGCCATCCACCTTGATGTGCTTCAGCGCCCCGCTCGAGCAGCGGCAAAGCAGGATGCCGCCAACCACACCCACGATGGCAGCCACGAAGGAGCTGATCTGCACCAACCCCAACATGCCCACGCCGAACTGGGTGAGGGCCACTACCGTACCGAGGATGAGCACGCGCCACCACTGTTTCATCTGACCGAGCACAAAAGCCACCCCCAGCCCGGTGAGCAGGGTGGCCGCGCCCAGCAGCAGCGCCGCCGTGGGGAAGATGGCCGCAACATCGGTGCTGCTCACGTCCGCCAGGGTGCGGATGGAGAGGGCCATGCCGCTGGTGCTGACCGCCCAGCTGTGCCCCATGGCGCTGGCAGCCACGGCGTTGATGGGGTTGACCCCCAGGGCGATGAGCATGGGTGAGACGATGGCAATGGGCATGCCGAAGCCCGCCAGGTTCTCCACCAGCGCGCTCAACATCCATGCCTGCACCACGATCAGCCAGCCGGTTTCCGGCACGACACGGGAGAGGGCGTTGGCGATGGCGCGGATGCCGCCCACCTCGTCCACCAGGAAGTACATCAGTATGGACGGCCAAAGCAGGGTGAACACGTTCAGCGAGAGCAGCAGCCCCTTCACCTGGCTCACCCAGAACACGTCCCAGTTCAGCCCGAACGCCAGCGCTGCCACCACGATGCCCGCCAGCCATCCGGCAAAGCCCGCCTGGTGGCTGCCGCGTTTGAAGAACAGCATCAGGGCAAGCACGAGCAGGATGGGAAGAGCGGCGTAAAGGTAATTCATCTGCTCTTAGATAATGAAATCGATGTAATTTTCTTTTGTGATGACTGAATAATTACTATTGGGATATGTGGCAAGGAAAGTCCGGGGAATTTTGGCTTCTTTTTTCCGGTATTTGAACTCGAACCCAGACAACGAGCCACCTTTTTCTTCAACGTAATCGATCTCAGCACCAGTATATGTTCTCCAAAAGTATGGAGAGTACAGGTGCCCAGAGTATTTCATGTATTTCATACGTTCCAAAATCAGGAAGTTTTCCCACAATTTGCCGATATCATCCCGATTCTCCATGGTTTTTAAATTATCGATTAATACATTTCGAATCCCAAGATCGTAAAAATACACCTTATCCATCTTGGTTACTTCTTTTCGAAGGTTTCGGCTGAAACCATTTATTCGGAAAACGATAAAGGATTTTTCAAGTAGGTCAATATACCTGGCAGCGGTATCTTTTCCCATGCCAAGTTGACTTCCCAATTCAGTTAACGATACTTCTGACCCAATTTGAAATGCCAGGAGTTTTAAGAGGTCACGAATCTTGGAGGAGTTCTTTACCCCTCCAAATTCGATCAAGTCACGGAAAAGGTAAGCATCACTCAAGTTTTGAAGGTATTCGGTTTTTTCACTATCAGATTTCATTGAGAACATATCTGGATATGAGCCAAAGATGAGCCTCTCTCTTAGAGTTTCATCAAGCTCGGCAGGATTGAATAAACCGGATAATTCCAGGAATGAAATTGGGAATAATTGATAATTCCAAACCCTGCCAGTAAGCGGTTCGGAAATTTTACTGGCAAGGTCAAGAGAAGAGGAACCAGTGACTAAAACTTTTACCTGAGGAATATTGTCCAGGATTATTTTCAGGTTTACCCCAATCTCGGGTATTCTTTGGGCCTCATCCACAAACAGCAATTCATATCCAGAAACAAGTGACTGTAGTGTTTGTAAACTCCTGCTGGACAGAAGATCAAGAAAGCGCGTTTGATCTCCATTAACCACCAAGGTCTTCAAACCCAAGCGCGAGATTACCTCATTCGCCAATGTTGTTTTTCCAACCTGCCTGGCTCCATAGATAACCACACCCTTATCTGAGGTTTGTAGCTTATTAATGACACGCTCAATGAGAACCCTAGGAATATGCATAGATACACTTTACCTCATAATGAAAGCGGCGTCAAGCGGAATTAGCGCTAATTACGCCAGTTAATAGTCGTTATTTGCGCTAACTGCGCTATCGCGCCCCGTTTTCTAAACAATTTCCAGCTTTGCCAGCGAAGCCAGCAGGCGCTTGAAACCCACGGACGCGAAGTGCACGTCCACGGTCTCTTCGCCGTCGGGGTCCACCTTGCTCTCCAGGATCACGCCCTCACCCCAGTTGGGGCTGCGCACGCGCATGCCGGCCTTGTATTTGGACTCCTTCTCGGCAGGCGCTGAAGGCGGGTACGTCGCGCGACGGACGGTGGAGACCCCGGTGGTGGTCCAGCGCATGTCGTCCAGGCGGGCGTCCCGGCGGCTGGTGTTGCGCTTGCCCTGGCTGACGATCAACCGCTCGTCGATATCATCCAAAAAGCGCGAGGCCTCGCTGTACTCCCAGGTGCCGAAGCTGGAGCGCCGCTCGGAACGCAACAGGTAGAGCTGGTTTTTGGCGCGCGTCATGCCCACGTAGAACAGGCGCCGTTCCTCGGCCATCTCCTCCGGGTCGTCGCGGCTGCGGCTGTGCGGCAGCAGTCCCTCGTCCAACCCGATGATGAACACCTCCCCGAACTCCAGACCCTTGGCGGCGTGCAGCGTCAACAGCGTCACCGCCCCCTTCTCCCGCCCGGGCTCCTCCTCTTCCGCCGCGCTGGGGATGGTATCCTGGTCGGACACCAGCGCCAAATTCTGAAGGAACTCGGTCAGCCCCTTCTCCTGGAAGTCGTAGGCCAGCCGGCGCAACTCCTGCACGTTCTCCCAGCGGTCGTTGCCTTCATCCGACTGGTCGTTGATGTACGGTTCGTAACCCGTGTCGCTGATGATGCGGTCAAAGAGGTTCACCAGCGAGACCTGGTCTTTGATTGATTGCCACTCTCCCAGCAGCGTGCCGAAGTCTGCCAGCAACGCGGCCGAGCGCACGATCTGCATCCAGTAAGGGGAATCCTGCCCGCGGCTGCCCAGCTCCAGCAGCACCTCGCCGGCGCTGACGCCAGCCTGGAAGGCCGCCTGCTGCAGGGCGAGAATGGACTTCTCGCCGATGCCGCGCGGGGGAACCCCCACCACGCGCAGCAGGCTCACCTCGTCCATTGGATTCTGCACCAGGCGCAGGAAGGCGATCATGTCCTTCACCTCGCGCCGGCCATAGAAGCGCTGCGCCCCCACCAGGCGGTAGGGGATCTGCGCGTGAATGAACGCCTCTTCGATGATGCGCGACTGGGCGTTGGTGCGGTACATCACGGCGAAGTCGTTGGCCGTTGCCTTGCGCGCATGCAGGTACTGCTGCACGGTATCCACCACGAAGGCCGCCTCGGCGATGTCATCCACCCCCACGAACTGCACCAGCTTGTTGCCGGGTCCTTTGTCGGTGAACAGGTGCTTGGGCGTGCGGTTGCGGTTCTGGTCGATCACCTGGCGCGCCGCGTCGAGCACGTTCTGCGTGGAGCGGTAGTTCTGCTCCAGCAGGATCTTCTCGCAGCGGGGGTAATCCTTTTCAAAGCGCTGCACGTTGCGGTAATCCGCCCCGCGCCAGCGGTAAATGGACTGGTCTTCATCGCCCACCACGAAGATGTTGTGATGATGTCCCGCCAGGTGCTTCAGCAGCGTGTACTGCGCCATGTTGGTGTCCTGGAACTCGTCCACCAGCACGTGTCTGAAGCGCCGCGCGTACTTCTCCGCCACGCCCGGGTGTTCCTCCAACAGCCTGGCGGCCAGCAGCAGCAGGTCGTCAAAGTCCACGGCGTTGTTGGTCACCAGCAGCTCTTGATAACGGGTGTACACGCGCGCCACCACCTCGTCGCGGTAAGTGCGGCGCGGCATATCGGCGGGCAACTGCAGGTCGTTCTTGGCGGCGCTGATGGCCGCGTGCACCCCCGTGGGGCGGTGGGTCTTATCGTCGATGTTCAGCTCGCGCAGCGCGCGCTTGACCAGGCTCAACTGGTCGTCGGAATCGAAAATGACGAAGTTCGATTTGTAGGGCAGATAATTGGCTTCGCGCCGCAGCAGGCGCGCGCACATGGCGTGGAAGGTGCCCAGCCAGATGCCCTCCAGGTTCTGCTGCACCATGTTCACCACGCGGCTTTCCATCTCGCGCGCCGCCTTGTTGGTGAAGGTGACGGCGATGATGTCATACGCCGGCACGCCCTGGCGCTCGATCAGGTAAGCCAGGCGGCGGGTGAGCACGCGCGTCTTGCCGGACCCGGGGCCGGCCAGCACCAGCGTCTGACCGTCTGCCGCGGTCACCGCCAGGCGCTGCTGGGGGTTGAGGTCGTCCAACAGGGAGTCAGCCATGCTCACTCCGCCCAGGCGGGCGGGTCCACGCGCAGGTCGTAGATGCCGTCGATCACGGGGTATTCCCTGCCGCACGCAGTGCAGCGCAGCAGGGGCGGCGTATCCGCCAGGGGATTGCCGCAGGCCGGGCAGGCGAAGAACCCGCCCTCCACGGCTGCCTCGCCGCGCGCGCTTGCGCGCGCGGCGAGGAACACGCTGGGGGTGAGCTGCCACCAGTTGCCCGTCAGCGAAAAGAGCGAATCCAGCCACACCAGCAGGCGGGTGGGCAGCAGGCGCTTGAGCAGCCCCAGTCGCAGGTGGCTCACGGTGAGCGCGCGTTCAATGCTGAAACCCGCCTCAGCCATCCACTGGCGGATGGTGCGCGGGTGAAAATCAAAGTTGAGCGGGATGTACTCCACCGGCTCCGGCGTGAAGGGCGACCACTTCTGTTTGCCCAGCCAGTAGCGCAGGATGGACTTGATGTTGCGCTTGTTGGCGTATTCCAGGATGAAGGTTGCTCCCGGCGCCAGCACGCGCCGCACCTGCCCCAGCGCGCGAGGGGCTTCCACCATGTGATGCAGCGTGCGGATCATGGTGGCGCCGTCGAACGCGCCCTCCACGAACGGCAGGCGGTAGATATCCGCCGCCACGTAGCGGTACCGGTCACTTGTAGGGGCGGAGCGTCGCTCCGCCCTTGTATCCTCCGCCCGGATTTCCAGTCGTTCACGGGCTTGTGAGAGTTGCGTCACGGAATAATCCAACAGGGTGACCTTCCCGTAGCCGCTGTAGCGCGGGGTGTTGCGCCCGGCGCCCGCCCCCAGCTCCAGCAAATGAACTCCATTCTTTGGCAGCAGGCGCTTGAGCGCCACGGCTTCGCAGCCGTCCTCATAGGCGCGTCCGCCCTTGTCCCAGAAGCTGGTCTGGTAATCGGAGCCTTCGTAATTGCACACGGGGGGAGTGGGGGGTGTTTGCATGCGTTGCCTCAAGAAATGAAGTGCGTCCGGATAGGTTTGCCGGCGGCGCCCAGGGTATCCTCCTTACCGCTGCTTCCTCTCGGACCTGACGGGGTTCGCAGGGCTCTGCCGCGCCGGTCCCATCCGGGCGCGGGGTTAAGGATACCATAAATCTTTGCCGGTGATGAGTGAGTAGTGATTTGATGAGTAGTGATTTGGTGAGTAGTGATTTGGGAACAGGAAAACCAGGATACGAGAGACGAGAACTGAGAGCAGAGAACAGAGAACCGAGAAGCGAGAACCGAGGAGAGGATTCGTATTTAAAATCGAATAAAAACGAATCAATCTGTCCACGGATAACACGGAGGTCACTGATAAGGCTTAAGAGCAAGGCTGAACACGAACCACACAAACGGAATCGAAATGTACGAACGGGTAAGTTATTAAAAACCATAGCGCGCACTACTTAACTTGAGGTTGTAGAGCCATTGGATGAGGACGGAGAGGATTTATCGGGTTTATTGCGGAACTGGTCGCCGAAGGCTTTGAGTTCGGGCCATTCGTCTTCGAGTTCGAGAAGGGACTGACGAAGTAGGGCGGCGGGGTCCATGAGGGGATCGGGCATGCGGGAATGAGTTTTGACCAGGCGGTTGATGGAGGTGGTGGCAAGAGAGAGAACGCGCAGGAGGTCGGTGGCTTTATCGAGCTCATCCACGTCAGAACCCAGCTCGGCGACCTTGCGGGAGAAGACGCGCATGACATCGATCTCGTCCTTGAGGGAGTTGGCGGTGGTCTGGTCGAGACCGTCGAGTTCGCGGGCGGGGAGGCGGCGGGAGTAAAAGCCGTATTTCAGGGCGTTGGAATTACCGGGCTGACCTCCACGAGAACGAGAGGATGGTTGTTTATGTTTGTGTCGTTTTGCCTTTGCCTGGCGGGAGCCTTCATCAACAGGCAGGGCATTGAAATCGAAGAGGATGGTGTGGTCATTGAGCCACTGGCAGAAAGCAGGGTCATCAGGGTTGAAATCGGGGCGGTTCTGGTCGGACATTTTTCTCCTTGGAATGGAAAAATCCTTATCGCGGGGGAGCAATAAGGTTAAAAGGGAAATGGACATAGAAATAATGTTCTATATATTAATTATACAACACGTGTCAAGGGGTAAATGATGCTCGAGAGACGAGAACGGAGAAGCGTAAAAGGGACCAGTGAAGGGTAATTAGTGAATGGTAATCAGACATTGGTATTCAGGCAGGAAAACGGATAGCGTGGAACCTGAATATTGATGGGAACAAGTCTTTAAAGATGGCCGGGTTTAGAGCAGACTCCCGGATTCAAAGTGCAAAAGAAAGCTGTGTTTAGAGCAGACCCCCGGATTCAAAGGGCAAAAGAATCCGGGGGTTCAAAATCAGAATCCGGTATAGAATTAATGAACATTGATTGAGAACGGGGAGAGATTATGCCGGCACCTGAAGTCATCAAGCAACTGGTTGCCAAGTTTGAGGAGAACCGCGAGGCTTACCGCTCGGGCAAGTACAACGAGGCGCGGCTGAGGCAGGAGTTCCTGGACAAGTTCTTCATCGCGCTGGGATGGGACGTGTATAACGAGCACGGCCTGGCACCGGAATACGCCGAGGTGGTGGTGGAGGACTCGCTGGAGATCGAAGGGACCTCCAAAGCACCTGATTACGCTTTCAAGGTGGGGCGGGAGCGCAAGTTCTACGTGGAAGCCAAGAAACCCAGGGTGGACATCCAGTACGACATTCACCCGGCCTACCAACTGAGAAGGTACGCGTGGAACGCGCACATGCCGCTCTCGGTGCTGACGGACTTTGAGGAGCTCGCCATTTACAACTGCAAGGCCAAGCCAAACCCAAATGACAGCGCGGCGACCGGGCGGGACCTGTTCTACCGCTACACGGATTACGTGGAGAAGTGGGACGAGATCGCGGGCATCCTCTCGAAGGACGCGGTGTGGAGGGGGGCGTTTGACCGCTACGCGGAGAGCTCGAAAGGCAAGAAGGGCACGACCGAAGTCGATGATGAGTTCCTGAAGGACATGAGCGAGTGGCGCAACGAACTGGCACGCAACATCGCGCTGCGCAACCCGCAGGTGGCGGACGAGGCACAGTTGAATTACGCGGTGCAGATGACCATCGACCGCATCATCTTTTTGCGCATTTGCGAAGACAGGGGCATTGAACCGGAAGAACAGCTCAAGAGCATGGCCAGCAAAGCAGGCATCTACGCCCAGCTGGTGGAGCTGTTCAAACGCGCGGACGTGAAATACAACTCCGGGCTGTTCCACTTCAGCAAAGAAAAAGGCAACAGCAACGCGGCGGACACGTTCACCCCGGGACTGAAGATCGACGATAAGGTGCTGAAAGAGATCATCAACAGCATTTATTACCCCTGCCCGTACATCTTCAAGGAGATCCCGGTGGAGATTTTGGGACAGGTGTACGAGCAATTTTTGGGAAAGGTGATCCGGCTCACCCCCGGGCACCAGGCGAAGGTGGAAGAAAAGCCGGAGGTGCGCAAGGCGGGCGGGGTGTATTACACGCCCAGGTACATCGTGGATTACATCGTGACCAACACGGTGGGCAAGCTGCTGGAGGGCAAGACCCCGGAGGAAGCGGAAAAGCTGAAGATCGTGGACCCGGCGTGCGGCAGCGGCTCGTTCCTGCTGGGGGCGTACCAGCACCTGCTGGACTGGCACTTGAAATGGTACACGGAGAACGACCCGGAGAAGTGGGCGAAAGGTAAGAACCCTGCCCTGGTTCAGGTCACAGGTGGTTATAAACTAACCACCGAGAAGAAGAAAGAAATCCTGGTGAATAACATCCACGGCGTGGACATTGACGCGCAGGCGGTGGAAGTGACGAAACTGAGCCTGCTGCTTAAGGTGCTGGAAGAAGAAAGCGGGCAGTTATCGTTAGGGTTTGAGCGGGTGCTGCCGGATTTGGGGAAGAACATCCAGTGCGGCAACTCGCTGATCGGAGAGGATTACTTTGAGGGACGATTGACCGTTGAACCGGAGGAGCGAAAACGGGTGAACCCGTTCGAGTGGGAGCGGGCGTTCCCGGAGGTATTCCAACAGGGCGGATTTGACGCGGTGATTGGGAATCCGCCGTGGATATCATTAACTGGAAAATTTGGCAACGAGATATGTTCACAAAGTCAAATTCAATATTTGATTACACAATTCAATGGAAATTCGTACATGCCTAACATGTATGAGTATTTTGTTGCTCAAGGGATAAATTTGGTAAAAGTTGATGGATTATTTAGTTTCATTGTTCCAGACAGACTAGGATTTAATAGTCAATTTGTAAATTTGCGGAAGCGAATTCTATCTGAGACAAAGATTAATATTTTATTATATAAACCTCCATTTCCTAACATCACGGCAGACACCCTGATTTTTGTGTTTACGAAATCCAAAAATAATCTAGATCATAGAATAGTAGTATCGGAATTTAAGAAAGGAAAAATTTATCGATTACAAAATGATTATTCAACCGATGAGACCTTAAAATTTTTCTATTACGAAAACCCAGAAGCAGAACAAGTAATTTCAAAAATTGAAACCTCAATGACTCGACCCTTAATCTACTTTTTTCAGACAACTTCCGGTTTTGGCGGAAAATCCACTCTAATAACACCTAATCGTGTTAACGATAAACAGATTGCAGTCATCAAAGGCGACAGTATCAATCGATATAGGTTTATAAAAACATATTATTTTGTGTTCGAGAAGAAAAATATTACCGGACGAACCACAGACAAGCAAAAATTAGGTGCCATACCAAAGATATTATTGAGGAAAACAGGGGACAAGATCATTGCTACATATGATGATTCCGGAGTTTATCCAGAACAATCACTTTATTTTCTATTTAACAAAACAGCAAAAATGAATTGCTTGTATTTTCTAGGGGTATTAAATTCTAAGTTGTTAAATAAGTATTTTCAAACTAAGTCACTGACAAATAAGAATAGTATTGCCCAAGTTAAAAAAGTTGATCTTGATAAACTTCCAATCCGGGATATTGATTTCCTAAATACCACAGATCTTAGTGGCCATGACATGATAGTCTCGTTGGTTACTAGAATGCTTGATCTGCACAAACTCACCCCGGCGACCCCGCAGGAGCAGGAGCGCCTGGCGCGGGAGATCGCGTCCACGGACCGGGAGATTGACCGGCTGGTGTACGAGCTGTACGGGCTGACCGAGGAGGAGATCAGGATCGTGGAGGGGGGGTGACCTGTCATTGCGAGGCTGCACTTGCCGAAGCAATCCCCAACAAGATCATTGTTTCTTGGAGATTCCTTGTAAGAGCCACAAGGACCTTGTGCTTCGTCGGAAACACACCTCCTCGCAATGACAAGGAGTTCATAAATGGAACCATTAGAAGACTCGTATTGCATCTATATCCTCACCAATAAGCACCATACCGTGTTGTATACTGGTGTGACCAGTGACCTTTATGTCCGGGTACTGGAACACCGGGAAAAGGTCTACCCGGGATTTACGGCAAAGTACAATGTTCATAAACTGGTTTACTATGATCAATTCGGTGAATCCAGGTTGGGAGGATTTATGGGACCTGCAATTCAAGGAATAGTTGGATGGGTAGGATAACTGGGAAAAGCACTCAGGACCTTGTGCTTCGTTGGAGATTGCTTCGTCGGAAAAACACCTCCTCGCAATGACAGTAAGGGGCGGTGTACGAGTTGTACGGGCTGACCGAGGAAGAGATCAGGATCGTGGAGGGGGGATAAAGCACCTCACACCTCTCGCTTCGCTCGGGTGTGCAAAAACCGCGACCGCCTGCGCCCCCTCTCCTTAGTAAAGGAGAGGGGGTAACCTTTTAATCCTTGGAGTTATATACACAAGTATTTTGTGTACATATACACAAAGACTTGAAGAGCTAACTGGTCAAACATAAAAATAAGTTGTATGCTGAAAAAAAAAAGATCACGCAACCTTTTTTCTGTAAATTTGAGTCAGAAATATCCATTGTTCTTTAA
>CAYVTF010000030.1:0-23552 GCA_964454565.1 uncultured Anaerolinea sp.
CCAGTCTCTCTTTTTTTCTGTTTTACTAACTTTTGCCTACTTTTTAGGCAGCCCCATCCATTAAGTTGGTTTTTCCTGTCTTCTGGATATCATCTCGTTGACCACCAGCGAAAGGATCACAATCGCGCCGCCAATCAGTAGGGCGGGTATATCAGTCTGTTCACCAAAAACCAACAATGAGACAACCACAGCCAGCGGTATTTTGAGGTCGTTAAATATCGCCAGTGTTCCCGCGTTGACCAGCCTTGCGCCTTTATTCCACAGAAAGAAACTGATACCCGATGCCACCACGCCCAGGAAGAGGATAGTGAGCAATTGTTTTATGGTAAGGGTAATGGAAGAAATAGGTACAAGCAGCGCGGTCGCCGTGGCGGTGATGATCACTGCCCCAAGATAGAGATAACCAAACACCTCGTGGTCTTTGAACCCTTCTGCTGTTCTCATGATTCGCCGGTAATACACCTGTCCAAAGGCGTAGCAGAGGTTTGAAGCCTGCACCAGTAGAAAACCGCTGATCACCCCGGGGGATTGGATCGAACCGCCCTCGATGATCCAGGTGCCGGCCACTGCGATAAGGGCGGTCACCAGGTGCAGGGGATTGAATTTCCTTGCCAGTGCATCATCGATCAGAGTTACAAAAATAGGAGTGAAGATGGTAAATAGGGCGACTTCGTAAGCTTTTAGCGTTCTAAACGCTGCCAGGTACGTCAGGTACATTAAACCGAATTGCACCATTCCAGTTATTGCCAGTTTGATTGTCAGTCCGCGTGGGATTTTTCTGAACTTGAGGAATGGCAGGAAAACCAGTAATGCCACAGCCAGCCTGGCAAAACCCACAAAGTTGGAATCAACGCCCGCCAGGTTGCCTTTGATCAGCCCGAACGAAAAAGCCCATACGAGAGAAACAAGGAATAAATATAGCAAAACATCTCCACAATCAGGTAGGATATATTGAATCCAGTGAGGTTAACCCCGCGGGTTGGTCGTGGTTGCTAAGTTGGCAGGTCACCCGGTGATCGGATGTGTCTCACGAGTTCCAACTATTTTCAATCTTACCCTCACTGTCCATCTCAGGTAAGGGTGGCATTCCATTTTCTGAATGAAACTTAAAACAGGCTAACCCCATGAAAGGTCAGCCTGTTTGGAAGAAAAAGTAAATTAGGACTGGAAAACTTTTGATTTCTCAATAGCGCGTTCGGGTAATAACGCACTGATCATCAAACCTGCACCTGCAAAAATCAACCCGCTGCCGATGAAGGTCATTGCGCCGTGGAAAGCGTCGGCGTAATTCACGTTTGTCCAGGTATGGGTGGATGCCATCATGAATTGGATGGTGAGGCATAAAACCCCGACGATAATTGCTGCTGCTCCACCGGATTTTTTACTTTCCTTGCGCGGGGCTTTGCTGTAGTCCACACCCTTCCAGATGGCGGGGATGCGGAAAATGAGGAAGATGACCAGGGTTAACACGGTAATGTACACCACCGCATCCACTGGCATTGAGCTTCCCCTCAGGCTGCGGGACGTGAGAATGTGAATTAGACCCACTACCACACCCAGGATGAGGGCGGTCATTGCCGCCTTGAAACCACCCGGTTTGCCTTTTACCAGCATTACCACTGCACGTATTCCCATCACACCAATCGCGGTGGTGACGAGCACGTACAGGATGTAGAGCCATTGGAAGGGAGCCAGGGGAGCCATGCTATCCCATTTGGTCGGGAAAAGCGCAGCGCAGGAGGTGCCAACCCCGCCCAGCACCGTAAGAGCTGCCGTTAGCGACATGAACAGGATCCCAATAAAACGCATGAACTTGGAAAATCCGCTTTCAGGTTTCATACTCATTCTCCTTATCAGAACTAAATTGCCAGCAAGATCATGCTGGTTAACATGTAAAGAGACGCAAACTTAAACAACCCGTAATACAATCGTGAAGACGGGCGTATCATCACCAGGACGGCCAGGATAAGCAGCGCGCCAGAGAAAAACCCCAGGAGGTTGAGCAGACCTTCATTGACGCCAATGAGGAAGGCACTGGCGATGACCAGTATCGCAGCAATGATGCTGGAAAGGGCGATGATCGTGCGGGTAAACTGCTCGCCATACCGGCTGGGGAAGGTTGGAATTCCCGCCAGGGCGTAATCCTGTTTGTAGCGGATGGTGAAAGTGAGGATATGCGTGGGGATCCAGAAAAGGATTGAGAGAGCCATGAGCACTCCCACCAGGTCAATGCTGCCGATACCCAGGCTTCTGCCTGCCAGGATGGGCAACCCGCCGGCGATTCCGCCCCAGAGGATGGACCAGCAGGTGCGGCGTTTGAGCAGGATGGTGTAGAGAGCCACGTCACACAGGATCCCGGCAAGGATGAGGGCTGCGTAAAGCGGTGAGAGAAAAGCGGCGATGGTGACCCCAATGAATGAGAGCGTCAATCCAAGGATCAACGCTTCCCGGGGAGAGACAATACCGCGGGCGATGGGGCGGTGGTGGGTGCGGTTCATCACCTGGTCGATATCACGGTCGTACCACATGTTCAAGACGGTGCTACCGCTAATGGCGATCAGCAACGAGAGGACTAGCCCTACCATGGTGGTCCAGTGGGTAAACGGACACCTGGCGCTCATGTAACCTGCCACACCCGTGATAGTGAGCAGGGCTGTTTGCAGGCTCTTGAAAAGCGGCCAGTATCCTTTTATCTTGCGGATCAACATGTTCATGATTCAGTCACCGATTTGCCGGACACATCTAAAACCGAAGCTTGGGCTGGTGTAGGTGGGGATGGCACTGTTGCGAACCCAAACCCTGAGGTTGTTCTCATAAACATCTTTGCTCCCGCCGCGCAGATAGCGGTAATGCTGAAGCGGATAGACGTTTGCTGTCCATTGCCATACGTTGCCTGCCATGTCGTAGACTCCATAAGGGCTCGTGGAAGCCTGGGTTAGATACCCATCGTAACTGGAGCCGTTGTAGAAACCAACTGGTGAGGTTCTGGAGCCAAATGTGGACATATCCTCAAAAGGGTCGCGGCTGGAAGTGAAGTTGGCGTTGTTTCTCGCGATCTCGTTACCCCACGGGAAAGCACGACCATCCGTACCGCGGGCGGCTTTCTCCCATTCCAATTCGCTTGGTAACCTCCAATCATTATACTCACAATACCCTTTTGCCCCAAACCACGAAACCATTGTCGCGGGGTGGTCTTTCCATTCCGGGATAGCTACGAAGGATTTTCCATCAAATGAAAGCCGTAAAAATTCATCCTCTATCGGGATATATATGTAATTACCTGCTTTGATCTCCACCTCGTGCCGCCCGTTGTTGAACGGGTCCCCAGGGTAGAATCCTTCCACCTGTGTCCCGTTGATGGAAATTGCGCCTTCCGCTAGAGCGGCGTTTAAGAAGGCAGCGTATTGCTCATTCGTCACAGGCGTGACCATGATCTCGTAATCATAGTCAATGACCGTTTCCTTATCGAATTGGCCTTGCAGAAATTCTCCGGCTGGTATAAGTACCCATGCATTCGGGTCAATTTTCGTCTCAAACACCGGGGGTAGGCTGGAAAAGTCCACAGGGCTACAAGCCGATAGAACAATGAGGCATAGGGTTAGCGTAAACATGACCTTTTTCATTTGCTCACCTCCTCTTTTTTGCTCAGGCGGTGGTCTACTTCCTTTGTCCACCTTCCTTTCTTTTTGAACAGGTCTATCAAACGCCAGCCCATCAGGGCTGCCAGAACGAGAAGGAGAGTGACCAGACCGATGTCACCCAGAATCGTGGTTTTGTTGATGAGAGGCTGTTGAGGTCCCTCAGGGGTGATCAACCTTCGCATTTCGTATACAGTGACCGCACCGAAAGCCAGGTCTGAAAAAATGATGACCAGCCAGCCAAACCACTTGCGCGTTTTGCCTTTAAGTCCCGACAAGTCAGCATAATAAAGCAGCAGGATGGTGGCCGTGAGAGTGCCCAGGATGTGCCAGTGACCAGTGAGGATGGAGCGTTCGTCCATGAATTGCCAGTTACGAAAGATCTCATCCAGCCTAACAGCGGTGAAAATTCCAATACCGCTGACCGTAAAGTTCATGAAAACCATCTGCCAGGTGGGACCGAACCTAACCGGGTCACTCACCAGGGCGGCAACTCCCTGGAAGAAGTTTCCTTTTTTCAACCCTTTGCGCTCAAGTCCTTCTCGGATCAGTTTGTTCCATGAGAAGATAACCAGGAGGAGCGCTCCAAGCATGGCGATGGTTGAACCGCCATAGATAATGAAATGCGCAATATCCTCAAAAGAAACTACCAGCCAGGTTCCCAGCGAAAGCACGATCGAACCAACAATATACAAAGGCATCGCGATTTTGTGCAAAATGCCTTTAAAGTCCATCCAGCGTCCGATGATCAGTGCGCACGCGATGGCGACCAGTGCCAGCATGATGTGCAGGTGACCGATCACCGAAAGGTCCAGGGCGGTTTTGACCGGTTCACGGACAACATTTTCCGCCAGAAAAACCTCGAAACCATTGCCGAAGTAGGATCCCGGGATCGCTCCAAAAATGGAGGAGATCAATGTGGTGGCAGCCATGGCAAAGAAAGCCACCCTCTCCATGTCGGTTCCCTTGCGGGAATGGGCGTATTCCTTGTTTGTGATTCGGTATGCCTTCTGCCAGGGCCACAAAGCAAACAGCAACAGACAACCGGAAAAGAATATCAGGCTTAAACCAGCGATGTACAATCCATGAAGCGGCCAGGAGTGCCCCCAGTATGCGAAAGGCAGACCACCAATGATCACCAGCAGGTAACCTGCGGTGATCATTCCGTTGATAACCAGCCTCAAGGTCTCTTTCACTTTCATGAGGTCAGTGATCATGTACACTTCAACGGCCACAATGATCATCGCCAGGGTGTGATAAAGGATGATCAACCTTCCCTCGCGCTCGGCGGGTTCCAGGTTGATTTTCAGTGCGCGCACGACCACGTCCTTGACTCCCCAATCAGCCATCGGACCTGAAAGCATTCCGAATAGCGCCGATATAATGGCAGCCAGCGCGATGCCGACCAGGATTAACCCTTTTGTCGACCCAAAAAGAAATTTCAGTCTTTGGTTAAACCAATGCATAATTCACTCCTTCAGTGGATTGAGCTACCTACAGCATACAACCAAGTGACATTTAAGTCATTGACTTTAATCAAATGGAAGAAATGGATCAGAATTCGATCTGAGCGAGAGCCACCAGTTTTGCAAGGTTGGTGATAGTGATCTCAGTACGATCGCAGGTGATCAGATTGTTGATGCGGAAGTCTTTCAAAGTCCTGCTCACAGCTTCTGGCGTGGTTACCACCCGTGCTGCAATCGCTTTGATGGGGTAGTTCTTGCGGAAGATTGTGACCTTGCCCTGTTTGCTCAACTCCACCAGGTATTTGGCCATGCGAGCTTCTATTGAGCGGAAAGAGAGGTCATCATAATGGGCGATCAACAGCCGGTTGCGCCTGGCAAGCACCTGCAGCAGACTGATGCCGATCTGGGGGATGCGCAGCATCATCTCCTGGAAGGCGTTGCGTGTGATGCGCCAGGCGGTCACGTCTGTAGTGGCAATACTTGTCACCGGGTTGACTTCTCCATCCAGTACAGCCACTTCATTAAACATGATTACTGGTGAGAGAACGTTTAGCAGGCTGATCTGCCCTTCCGGTCCGGTTTTACACAGGGATACCTGCCCTTGCACCAGTACGTACATGCCCGCGCAGGGGTCTCCCTCGTGAAAAATATACTCATCCTTGTGGAAGTGCTGCATGTCCCCGGATTTCACGATGGATAGCACCACTTCCAACGGTAACTCCCTGAATTGCGGCACTCCCTGCAGTCGAACAGCCAACTCTTCAATGGTGAACATACATAAATTATATACGACCCGGGCTGATAGGTTTTCAATAATGTGGTTTAATCTGCCTATGAACAATTCCCGCTTACAACAATTTCTCACACAATACCCTCAATATGCTACCACCCGGTTGATCGATGAAATTCGAGCCAGGGATTTTTCCAGGCTTGATGAACAACACCACGTTTATCTCGATTACACAGGCGGCGGGCTTTATGCCGATTCACAGGTACTGGCGCATCAACAGCAACTGGTTTCGGGTATTTATGGAAACCCTCATTCATCCAATCCAAGCTCGCGTGCCTCGACGCTTATGGTTGAGCAAACCCGGTTGAAAATACTGGATTTCTTCCATGCGTCAGCGGATGAATACGTGGTGATTTTTTCCTCCAACGCCAGCGGAGCTCTCAAGCTGGTGGGCGAAGCGTATCCATTCGGCAAGGAGTGCAACTATTTGTTGACCTTTGACAATCACAACTCAGTCAATGGGATTCGTGAGTACGCGCTGGCAAAGGGCGCCAGCGTGCGATACATCCCGGTCATGCCGCCGCGTATGCGGGTGGATGAGGAGCGGTTGCGGGAATATCTGGGTTCCGGAACATCAGGCTGCAACAACCTGTTTGCTTATCCTGCCCAATCCAATTTCTCCTCAGTGCAGCATCCCCTGGAGTGGATCGAGCTGGCGCACTCCTACGGTTGGGACGTGCTGCTGGACGTTGCTGCTTTTACACCCACCAACCCTTTGGACCTTTCGCGATGGAAGGCGGATTTCATTCCCATCTCCTTCTATAAAATGTTTGGTTTCCCCACGGGTGTGGGCGCTCTCCTGGCCAGAAGGTCGGTATTAAGCAAATTACACCGACCCTGGTTTGCCGGTGGGACCATTACCGTGGCATCTGTGCAGGGTGAAAAGCATTACCTGGCTGACGCGCCGGCGGCTTTTGAGGACGGCACAGTGGACTACCTGAATATCCCGGCGGTCAAAACAGGTCTTGATTTCCTGGAAACCATTGGCATGGAGGTGATACACAACCGCGTCAGTTGCCTGGTGGGCTGGCTGCTCCAGAATCTCATTGATCTGAAGCATCCCAACGGATTACCTCTGGTGAAGATCTACGGCCCGGTGGATACCGAAGGACGCGGTGGGGCGGTGGCGATGAATTTCATTGACGCGCAAGGACGCGTGATCGATCACCGCTGGATCGAAGAACGGGCAAGCCAGTCCAATATTTCCATCCGCACGGGTTGCTTCTGTAACCCGGGTGCCGGAGAACTGGCTTTGGAAATATCCTCATCGGAACTAACCTCCTGTTTTGCACGACCGGACCACGAGCAACGCCTGACCTACGATGAATTCCGCTTGTGTATCAACAACAAAGCCTCAGGGGCGGTCCGGGCATCAGTGGGTCTCATGTCCAATTTTGAGGATGTGGAAGCTTTCATTAACTTCTCCTCTTCCTTGCTCAAATAAGGAAATAAATGATGAAAAAGATCTCAGAGTACCTTTATCGGGTTTCCAAGGGGTGGGTCTTGCTGCTTGCCCTGGTTGTATTCCTTGTTTTCAGCGCGCTCGCGCTCCCCGGGCAGAGTGCCCTGGCTGAGCAATACTCGCAAGGGACGGGTTCGCCGGACACCTCGCTCTTTTATTCCGGCTCCAGGTTGTATGAGTTGGCGGGGGCGTATGGCGTTGAGGGCCGCCAGGCATACTTGAAAGCCCGTTGGACCTTTGACGTGGCTTTCCCGCTGATCTACACATTTTTCCTGGCAACAGCCGCAAGCTGGTTGCTCAACAAGGTTCTGCCCATCGGCTCAAAATGGCGTTTCTTGAACCTGCTCCCAATTGCTGCCATGCTTCTGGATTTTTTGGAAAACACAGCCACTTCCCTGGTCATGTTCCGATATCCCACGCCCTGTCCACCGGGGCAACTTTTGGCTCCCATTTTTACACCGTTGAAATGGCTTGCCGTTGGGGCAAGTTTTCTCCTGTTGGTGATTGGTTTGATCCTGCTCGTGAGAAATAGGATTTGCCGACGATAAGCGGTTTAACCTGGATAATCTGGTTAAAAATAGCCCTGGCAATGTTGCCAGGGCTATATTGAAAAGACTCGTTATTTCTTGAGGATGGCGGACAGGACTTTTTCTTTGTCCAGTTTCTTGGTGCAGAAGAACCAGTCGTAGCAGTGCATGTCAACCTTGTTGTCCATGCGTTCCTTGGCGACACCGCAGGAGCCAGCGGTGGGAACGATGACGTCATCGCCGGGCTGCCAGTCGGCGGGGGTGGCGATGGAGAATTCATCGGCTGCCTGCATGGCGATCAGGGCGCGGTAGAGCTCATCAAAATTGCGTCCCAGGCTGAGCGGATAGTAGATGATGGCGCGGATGATTCCCTTGGGGTCCACAAAGAACACAGCGCGCACAGCCTTGGTGGAGCTTTCACCGGGCTGGATCATGCCGTACTTCTTGGCAACTTCCATGGTGATGTCCTCGATCAACGGGAACTTGACTTCAACATCTTTCATGCCCTTGTATTCAATTTTCTCTTTGATCGTGCGCAACCAGGCGATGTGGCTGTATAGGCCGTCAACAGAAAGGCCGACCAGCTTGCAGTTGGCTTTGGCAAATTTCTCTTCCTGTGAGGCGAAGGTCATGAACTCGGAGGTGCACACCGGGGTGAAATCTGCCGGGTGACTGAAGAGGATGACCCAGCTTCCTTTGTAATCGGAGGGGAAATTGATCTCGCCCTGGGTGGTGACTGCCTTGAACTCGGGTGCTTTTTCTCCGATGCGCGGCATGGGTGTTGCGTTGGTTAATGCTTGTTCCATTATTATTCTCCCTTTCGTTTTCAGAATTTATGTAATTAACAATCCCTGCTCTACTTGGCAGGATTTGCAAATCCCGTAATATAAGATCCTGGCTCCCAGCAACTTGTATCCCGAGGTGCGGGAAATGTTTTTTGATATTTGCCCGGCCAGGTCCGAGGGAACATCCACGATTTTCTTGCACTTCACACAACCAAGGTTCACATGCGGCTCAGTATTGGCATCGTAGTGCAGGTTGTCATCCCCGATGTCTCCCAGAACGTTCACCTTGCCCATTTTCATCAGCATATCCAGCGTGTTATACACCGTTGCCAGTGAAAGGGAAGGGAATTGTGGTTTGAGCGTTTCGTAGATCTGTTGGGCCGTAAGGTGTTCCTTTGATTCAAAAATCTTTTGAACAATGGCCAACCGTTGCGGGGTTAACCGCAAGCCGAGGGTGTGTAATTCCAGGCAGATCGTTTCTAAATTTTCCATAATAATTATAATTATTCTTTATTTATAATGATTATAAATAAAAAAAATCTTTTTGTCAAGGGAAAAAACCGGTAGTGTGTGAAGATGATAAGTGTTACGAAGGTTTGAGTGCAGTGTGAATTGCCATGGTCCCCAGCATGCGGATTTCAAAACCAACTTGTTCAAAACCGGCTTCAGTGATCTTTTCGGCAAGAACTTCCGCCGTTAGAAAGTTGATCGTGGACTCCGGCAGGTATTTGTAGGCAGCCGTCTGACCGGTGACCAGTTTGCCCAGAACAGGGATGGCGTACTTGAGATAAAGGTTGGCTAGTGGCGCTACAAGGTTTTTTCGAGGTTGTGTCGCATCCAGGATGACCAGCCGGCCGCCGGGCTTGAGTACCCTGAATTGCTCGGCAAGTACCCGGGTCAGGTTGGCCACGTTACGCACCAGGAAACCCGAAACGACCACGTCGTATTGGGCGTCAGCAAACGGGAGGTACATCGCGTCTGCGCATGTCAGATGAGCTCCCCCCCAATGCTTACCCATCAGCATCATGTCAAGTGAGAAATCTGCCGCGATGATGTTTTCCGCCGGGTGAACGCGGAGCAGTTCACGCGTCAAAACGCCCGTTCCGGTTCCAAGGTCCAGCACCTTTTCGTCTGTTTTTAAGTTGGCCAGTTTGACCACCCGTTTGCGCCAGGCCTTGTCCCTGCCGCCCGTCATGAGGGTGTTCATCAGGTCGTAGCGCTTAGCGATACGGTTGAACATCTTTTGTACGTAAGTTGAACGTTCGTCCCCGGTTAGAAATGCCATTGTGTGATTTTACCTGAAAGTGAGCGCAGCAAACAGGATTGGGTTATGATATCGGGTCTGGTATACAGGCAGTCATAGCAATTCTGGAATTCCTTGACTGTTATCAGATGCCAGGCTGTTGATCAGCAGGATATTCTGTAGGGGCATCAACCAGCACTCTGGTGGTCATTCCCACCGCTCACTTGCGTGAGCTGAATACGTCCTCCAACCCCTGCCTGATCGCGGTAGTATCCGGTTCCAGGCACACGGCTACGTTTGGTTCACCGTCCACGGCCTTCGTCTGCCCCTCGTTGTTCCCCTCCGCTGTCACTACTTCCAGCATGAGTGGGGTGAAACTGCAGTGAGCCGGGTTTAGCATGATCTCCGCGGTCATCAGGTCCCAAAACTCGATCTCTTCTCTCCCCCCGGATGCCATCAACGAGTCGTAGATATTGGCTGCAAAGTTGGGGATGCTTCCCCCCTTCCGCCAGGCTTTTGTATCCTTTTCTGTCACGTTCACCTGGTTGGTCGCGTCCAGCGGTACCAGGTACAGGTTCAATCCGGATGCGAACACCTCGCTCGCTGCCAGCGGGTCTGCGTGGATGTTCCATTCCGCCACTTTATTCTCGGTTTCCGGGAGCAGTCCATCTATATTCCCGGGGACGTAAACTGCCCCGCCCATGATGTAGACTGCGGCAATTTTGTCCTTGATCCCGGGATCCATACGGAGTGCCTGTGCCAGGTTCGTCAACGCACCGCTCAAAAAGAGCATAACAGGCTCGTCTGACTCCGTGACCGTCCTCACCAGCAGTTCGGCGCTATCTTGCACCGGGTAAGTCCGCTGCTCCCCTCCCTGGGAGAATCCCCAAAAGTTGTCGGAAGAATCCCGGACAAAATCGGGGAAGGTGTTGTCACCTGCCAGGGGAGCATCCTGCCCGGCACCCAGGGGGACCCTCCCGTAGCCAAATCGCTCCATCACCCGGCCAATATGCTGGATGTACACCTGTGGATGCGCCTCGCCGTAGGACATGCTCACTGCCTTTAACTCTACCCGCGGGTCACTTAACAGGTAAAGCAGCGCGGTCGTCCCATCCGGGCTGCCGTCATCATCAAAAAATACCGGCGTTCGGTCCATGCCGGCAATCGGGGTGGGCGCCACTTCAGCCCGGTCTTCATTGAACTTCATCACCTCAATGGCAAAAGCAACCAGTAAGATCACAAGCAAAGTGACGGGAATCATGAATAACCAAACCAGCCAGGATCGTTCACGTTTTGCGGTGACCGCAATGATTCCCAAAACAATTGCTGCCAGCAAACTCCCAAGCATGGTCAAATCAAATGCTGTTACCAGGATGGGCTGCAGTTTGCCTGTCATATTATTGAAGGGATTCAATCCAAGGTTGTTGAGGGTCAGCATCACCATCGCCAATATCGCCAACCCGGCGCTCCACCATCCAATCCTGGTTGCCGGCCGTTGGAAAAATTTGGAATTCACGGGTTTCTTCATTGTGCGTATCCTTTTAGATTAGGACTTATCTTATTTCTATATCCAAGTCGTACGAATACTGATGGTATAAGTGCCGCCTGGATTTCCGATATTATTATGGCGCAGGATGAATTAAAAGACAATCTATGGATGGTGTTTATCTACTTGTTCCTGGTAAAACACACTGCCCTTGCAAAGGAATTCGAAATAAATACTTGTTTAAGCGTGTGGAGATTCGTTAGTTCATGCGTAGGTGCCCCTCGCGTTCTTTGCACCCTCCAATAGGGTCGCGAAGCACCCCCTAAGGGGGCAAGGTGAATTGAATGGTGATTGTGTTTGGAAGAGAGGGATTTTAGAGAAAAGTGCCCCTCGCGTTCTATGCACCCTCGTAGAGGGTCGCAAAGCACCCCGAAGGGGGCAAGGGGATTGAAAAGGGTTCATGTTTGGAAGAAAGGGCTTAAAAAAATAGGTGCCCCCAAGGGAATTTCATGACACTCGAAGAGTGCGAATCCCTGTTTTACTGAAACTTGAGAAGGAATTAGTGCCCCTCGCGGAGCACACTGTAAGTGCAAGGGAATTTCATGACACTCGAAGAGTGCGAATCCCTGTTTTACTGAAACTTGAGAAGGAATTAGTGCCCCCAAGGGAATTCGAATCCCTGTTTTGGCCTTGAGAGGGCCGCGTCCTGGGCCACTAGACGATGGGGGCAAGTGACAGGGATTTTATCATAGCGGATTTGCAGTGTCAACAAAATTTTTTTTGGATCCCCCAATCTGGAATTTCGGCACTTTTCGGATTGACGAACAGGGTACGAAATGCTATTATCGATACATATTATTCATTAATTATCTTCTTTCAGAACCTTAACACAATTTTCTTTCATTCTTTTTTTAGGAGCAATTATCATGAATATTGACAACGTCTTTCGTGTCATTGGCATGCTGGGTCTGGGCATTGGGGGAGTTCTTCTCGGTCAATTCATCGGCAAGGCAGCCAACGTCAATCCACAACCCGGCATTCCTACCGTCGAGCAATTCTCATACCTCTTCGCCTTCATCGGGGGCCTGGTAGGCCTGGTCCTAACACCTTATCTCACCACCAAGCCACTGCGCGCGCTCCGTGCTCACCTGGGCAGGGCTTCAGCTCCCACGCTGCTGGTAGCCCTGGTGGGATTGGTCATCGGGTTGATCGTGGCCGCCCTGCTCGCCTTTCCGCTTTCCCTGCTGCCGGATCCCTTAGGTTCAATTCTGCCATTCATTGGTGTCATTCTGTTCGGCTACCTGGGCATTTCAGTATTCATCATGCGCCAGAACGATATCACCTCGGTTTTCTCCGCCATGCGAGGCAGCAAGGCTGCCATCAAGGATGCTCAGTCACTCGCGAAAACAGAGGAAAATAGGGTCATCCTGTTGGATACCAGCGTGATCATTGACGGCCGCATAGCGGATATTTCCCGCACCGGATTTTTACCCGGTTCCTTGCTCATTCCCCGTTTCGTGTTGAACGAGCTGCAGTACATCGCTGATTCACCCGATAGCATGCGCCGGCAGCGGGGACGGCGTGGGATGGAAGTTTTATCTGACTTGCAGAAGGAACCGAAGATCAAAGTAACCATCAGCGACATCGAAGTTGAGGGCGCCCGTGAGGTGGATGACAAGCTGGTGGTCCTTGCCCGGCAAATGCGCTGTCCCATTCTCACCAATGATTACAATCTAAACAGGGTAGCCGAGCTGCAGGGTGTGACTGTGCTCAATGTGAACGAGCTGGCGAACGCGGTCAAATCCATTCTCATCCCCGGCGAGGTCATGAACATTCAGGTCATACAGGAAGGGCGCGAATTCGGGCAGGGGGTGGCGTACCTGGATGATGGCACGATGGTGGTGGTGGAAAACGGGCGCGAATATTTAGACAAGCCTTTGCAGGTGATCGTCACCAAGGTACTGCAAACCGCGGCTGGAAGAATGATCTTTGCCCGGCCGGACGAGAACGGGCAATAGCTTTGGAGGAGTAACACATGATAAAGGTCTACAACACACTTTCACGAAAAACCGAAGAATTTCAGACGCTTGTTCCCGGCAAGGTATCCATGTACGTCTGCGGTCCGACGGTTTATGCCAAGGCGCATATTGGTCATGCCATGTCAGCCCTGGTATTCGACATCTTACGCCGTTACCTGGAATATCGCGGATTCGAGGTTCGGCACGTGATGAACTTCACCGACGTGGATGACAAGATCATTCTCAAGGCAAACGAAAAGGGCATGGATCCTTTTGAGTTGGGAGAGATGTATATCCATGAATTTGAACAGCATCTCAAGGATTTCAACATCCTGCCCGCCACGGTGAACCCGCGAGCCACGCGCGAGATGGATCAGATCATCACGATGATCGGCGGGTTGATCGACAAGGGATTTGCCTATTCCGTGGAGGGTGACGTCTATTTCCGTGTGCAAAACGATAAGGATTACGGCAAGCTATCTGGCCGCAGGGTGGAAGACAGCCAGGCGGGATTCCGTATTGATGTGGATGACCGCAAAGAAACTTCCATGGATTTCGCCCTTTGGAAATCTGCCAAACCCGGCGAACCTGCCTGGGAGAGCCCATGGGGCAAAGGCCGCCCCGGCTGGCACATCGAATGCTCTGCCATGAACTTGAATCACCTGGGGGAGCAGATCGATATCCATGGCGGCGGGAACGACCTCATTTTTCCGCATCACGAAAACGAGATTGCTCAATCTGAAAGTTTCACCGGCAAGCCATTTGCCCGGTACTGGATCCATAATGGCATGCTCCAGCTCAGCGGTGAGAAGATGTCCAAATCGGTTGGCAACCTGGTGACCATCGAAGAATTCCTTACCACACACCCGGCTGATGCCCTGCGCATGCTGGTCTTAAATTCCGGTTACCGCAACCCGCTTTCCTTCTCCGAGGAGATCCTCACCCAGGCGGAAAAAGCCATTGACCGCCTGCGCTCGGGTCTCAAACCAGCTTTACCGGGAGCAAAGGGGGCTGCGGAAACCAGCCTGTCGGCGGTATCTGCCCAAATGGCAGCAACGGAAGCCGGGTTCGTGTCTGCGATGGATGAGGATTTCAACTCCGCCGGGGCACTATCTCACCTGTTTGAACTGGTGCGGGTCATCAACCAGTCCAGGGCGGATGGGGCGACGCCGGAGCAATTGGATCCCGCGCAGGCGCTCTTGCGTAAGCTGACAGGTGTGCTTGGGTTATCCCTTGATCAGGAAGCGCGTTCAGACCAGGCAGTGGATGAATTTGTCTCTTTGTTGATCGAGATCCGCAGGGATCTGCGGGAAAACAAGCTCTGGGCGCTATCCGATAAGATCCGCGACCGTCTGGCTTCCCTTGGGGTGGTATTGGAGGATAGTAAAGAAGGTACCTCCTGGCATTGGGGAAAAACCGAATGAAAGAGTGGATCGTTGGTCGCAACCCTGTAATGGAAGTTCTGCTGGCAAAGCGCCGAGAGGTTTTTCGGGTACTTCTTGCCACTGGTGTGGAGGAAAAGGGTCGCATTTCCGAGTTGGTGCGCATCGCTACCACCCGAAGAATTCCCGTGGAACGCGTTCCGCGTGAACGATTGGACAAGATGGGGGAGAACCCGCAAGGGGTTGCAGCTGAGGTAAGCAAGTACCCATACGTGGATATCGCCGATATCATCGACCGGGCAAAGACGCTGGATCAGGAGCTTTTCGTTCTCGTCCTGGATGTGATTCAGAATCCGCAAAATTTGGGAACACTGCTGCGCACTGCGGAAGCTGCAGGGGTGCATGGGGTTATCATCCCCACACACCGTGCCGCGGAGCTAACCCCCGCGGTTGTTTCAGCGTCAGCCGGCGCGAGCGAACACATGCTCGTGGCCCAGGGGAACATCGTTCAGTGCCTGGAGGAGTTGAAGGAAGCCGGAGCCTGGATCGTGGGGCTGGAGGGGGGCGAGGGTTCCAGTCCGATCCAGCGGATTCCGCTGACCGGACCGATCGCCATTGTGGTGGGCAACGAGGGCGAGGGCATGCGTTCGCTGGTGCGCCAGACCTGTGATTTCCTGCTCAGCCTGCCCATGTTCGGCAAGATCGAATCCCTCAACGCTTCGGTGGCAGGGTCGATCGTCCTCTACCAGGTGGTTTTGGCGCGTTTGAAAGGCAAAACGTAGTTACCTTATGATCTTCCGGGTTTTCATCTTTGTCCTGCTCGTCATTGTGGGTTATTATCTCTCGCGCAAATTACGCCCCAACAAGCTCAGTTCCACCCTGGTGGGGATTTTCCTGGTTTTGGTGACGGTAGGATTGCTTCTGTTGAGTAAGCGCGTCTTTGCCCTTTTTGGATTCTCATTTTATCTGGTGTTGATCCTGGCGGGATTACTCACCGGTTTTCTGGCAGGGTCGTTCAAACAAAAGACCTCAGGGCAATAGTCGCTGAGGTCTCGGTTTTTATTAATTGGTTCTGTACTTTATAGCCACAGTACCCAGGCTACCCACATCAGGATCATTACCACCCCTATTCCAAAGCGAACAACAACCGCAAATCCGCAGCCTTTAAGAATACCTCCGGTGGATTTAAGCCCTTCCTTCAGATCTTTCCTGCGGATCCATTCCACCACCAGGATGCCAAGCGCGGCGAACAGGATGCCGCCGAATGGCGGCAGGATGAACGTGCCGGCCACGCCTGCCACGAGCGCCACCACCACGCTGACCCAATCTGCGCCGGTTTTGTGGGCTTCCTTGCCCATGAAGTAGTTGTCGATCAGGTTGCCCACGATCATCATCAGCGTGATGAACCCGAACAGGATGCCGGACCAGAGGGTGAATCCGTTGACGATGCCGTATGCCAGGATGGCCAGCCAGATGACTGTCAGCCCGGGGATGATGTAAAGCAGCAGGCCGAGGAGCCCCACTCCCATTACTGCGCTGAGCACCACGATGAACCAGGTGGAATTGGCGATATTTTCCATGTGAGGTTACTTGATTACCTCAACCCCGCCCATCCAGGGTTTTAGTACTTCCGGCACGCGGATTGAGCCATCGGCTTGCTGGTAGTTTTCCAGCACGGCGATCAGCGTCCGCGGCATGCCCAGCCCGGAACCGTTCAGCGTGTGCACCAGGCGGCTCTTGCCGCCCTCCGCTGGTTTGTACTTAATGTTAGCGCGCCGCGCCTGGAAATCAGCCACATTGGAAACCGAGGAGACTTCCAGCCATTCATTGCAGCCCGCAGCCCACACTTCCACGTCGTAAGTGATGACAGAGTTGAAGCCCAGGTCACCGGTGCACAGGCGCTTGATGCGGTAAGGCAACCCCAGCAGCGCGCAGGTTTCCTCGGCGTCTGCCAGCATCTTCTCCAGCTCGCGCGGGGATTCCTCTGGTTTGCAATAGATGTACATTTCCACCTTATCGAACTGGTGACCTCGTTTAATGCCGCGCACGTCGCGCCCGGCGCTCATCTTCTCGCGCCGGAAGCAGGGCGTGTAGGCGGTGAACCGCTGTGGCAGCGAGGACTCTTCCAGCACTTCATCCTTGTACATGCCGGTGAGTGGCACCTCGGCGGTGGGTACCATCCACAAGTCCTCTTCAATGTCGTGGTACAGGTTGTCGATAAACTTGGGCAACTGCCCGGCAGCGTACAGGGTATCCGCTTTGACCATGAAAGGGGTATAGCGTTCTTCGTAACCCTGGCGGTTGTGCAGGTCGAGCATCCAGGCGATCAACGAGCGCTGCAGCCGGGCACCCAGCCCGTTGAGGACGTAAAAACGGGAGCCGGTGAGTTTGACGCCCCGGTCAAAGTCAATGATCCCCAGCCTGGTGCCAAGCTCCCAGTGCGGCAGGGGGTCGAAGGTGAATTGAGGGATAGCCCCTTGCTCGCGCAGAACGATGTTCTCGTTTTCGTCCTTACCGATGGGTGTGCTCGCATCCGGAATGTTGGGGATGGAGAGCAGCAGGTACTGCAGTTTCTCTTCAACCTGGCGGATGGTTTCGTCGTTCTGGCTGATCTCGTCACCCACGGCGCGCATGGCTTCAATTTTCGCCTGCCGCTCGGCGGGGTCCTTCGTCTGGCTGATCTCTTTTGAGACCTGGTTGCGGTGATTCTTCAACGCTTCGGTGGTAACCAGCAGTGATCGGCGGTCGTTATCCATGGACAGCACCAGGTCGACCGGTGCGTCGTCCATCTGCCGGTCTGCCAGTGCCTTGCGGATGATTTCGGGGTGTTCGCGGATGATATTGATGTCTAACATGAGGCCCTCACTTCGTTAAATTGTAACGCCCCATCCAATTGTGCAGGACGAGGGGCACGCTCGTGGTGCCACCTGCTTTCGCTCCGCTTAATTTGGAGCCTTGTTGTGCGCGCTAACGGTGCGCCCGGTTTGCTTACGGCACTGCTGCCCCTGCGCAAACAGCCTGCCCTGGTTGAGGGCATCGGGGTGGAAGTTGCCCGGCTCCTTTTCCGGCTCGCACCAACCGCCGGTTCTCTGAAAAGGATTCGGAGAAGAAGCCCCGATTTGACCTTGATTTCTAGATTATACCTTATCCCTGCAAGCCGAAAGATGAAATACCAACGCCCTGGATTGGTAGAAATAGACCGTTGATTTTCATGATCGTTGTTCAGGCGAAGTCAAAATCAGTTACAATATTCTGGTATGGACGAACAGGCTCTCATTCAGCAAGCGATACAAGGCGAAGTGGATGCTTTCAACCGCCTTGTTTTGGCGTACCAGGACCTGGCGTACAACGTTGCCTACCGCATGCTCAACGATGAGGACCTGGCAGCCGACGCGGTGCAGAATGCCTTCATCTCCGCCTACCGCAACCTGCGCTCCTACCGTGGAGGTTCCTTCAAGGCCTGGGTGATGCGCATGGTCACCAACGGTTGCTACGATGAGTTGCGCCGCAAAAAACGGCGCCCCACAGTTCCGCTGGAACCGGTGAGCACTGACGACGGTGAGGAGATGGATTCCGCGCGCTGGCTGGCCTCCGATGACCCTTCGCCGGAGGAGTCATTCGACCAGGCCGAGCTGGAACACGCCCTGCAGCACTGCCTGGAAAACCTCCCGCCTGATTTCCGCGCCGTGGTTATCCTCATCGATGTTCAGGGCATGGATTATGAAGAAGTTTCACAATCTGTACGCTCCCCGCTAGGCACAATCAAGAGCCGGCTAGCCCGCGCGCGCCTGAAAATGCGCGATTGTCTGCAGGGTTTTCAGGAACTTCTACCCTCCCAATTTCGTCTTGATGGTGGAGCCCGAGAATGAATGTGAAGCTTAATGGTAATGACTGGATTTTGATCTCCACTTATCTGGATGATAAACTCTCCAATTCAGAAAAAGAAAAAGTGGAAGCCCGATTGGCTTCAGATGCTTCTTTTAATCAGGCGTTACAGGAAATGGCTTACACCCGCCGTCTCTTGTGGTCGCTGCCTAGAAAACGTGCTCCGCGCAACTTCACGATATCTCCTGAAAAGGTGAAACAACCCCTATTCCAGCCCTGGCTGCGGCCGGCGATGAGTTTTGTTTCTGTGGCTGCTTCCCTGCTTTTCGTGGTGCTGTTTGCTTCCTCTTACATCTTTGGCGGCAACATGTTCTCCGCCAAAACTGCTGATCAGCCTGCTGCCGTGCCTGAGATGGCCATGAGCAGCGGTGTGGAAGCCGAAGCGGCTGAACCCCCCATCATCATCAACTGGGATCCGCAGCCCATGGGCGGCGGGGGGGGTGATCCCTATTCTGAAGGTTACTTCGGTCCCGGCGCAGGCGGAATTGGCGGCGGGAGCGGCGGTGGTGGTGCTGGAGGTCCGGGCTTTGGCGTAGGCGGCGGACCCGTAGAGACTGAACCCCCGGTTGCCAAGGAGGTCCCTCCCACTGAGGTTCCGTCCGAACCCCTCACCGAGGAATCCCCTTCGCTGGGAGCACCCGCAGAAGCCGACGATATGTCCAGCCTGATCCTCGGCATACCGGATGCCGAATCAGCCGGCACCGTTATCGAGCAGGAACCTGCCCCCACGTCTCCTTTGCGCAGTCCTTGGAGCAATAAACTCCTGCTGTTGATCGTTGCAGGCGGTACTGCCCTGGTTACCGGCATCCTTGCCATTCTCTTACGCAGGCGCTAGTTTGCACTCCCCGGATATCTACAAATTCTGCCCCAGGTGCGCTGCACCCCTCGAGCTCAGGCTCCAGGCGGGGGAGAAACGTCTTTCCTGCCCGGCCTGCGGCTGGGTGCACTATGAAGACCCCAAGGTGGCTGCCGGTGCGCTCGTACTGCGGGGACGCGAAGTGCTGCTGGTGCGCCGCGTATTGGACCCCTACACGGGGCAGTGGAGCATTCCTGCCGGCTTTGTCAATGCCTATGAAGACCCGGCTGCTGCGGCGGTTCGCGAATGCCGCGAGGAAACCGGGCTGGTTGTGTCTGTGGACGGGCTCTTCGAGATCCTCACTGGGCGCGAGCACAGCCGCGGCTCGGATATCTTCCTTGTCTACAGCGCGCACGTGCTCCACGGAAAGCTGGCTGCTGCGGATGATGCCGACCAGGTGGGCTGGTTCTCACTCGATGCACTACCCCCGCTGGCCTTCTCCTCCACGCTCAAAATATTTGAGAAGCTCAATTCACAACCCCTTTCCTGATAACTTCCCACTTCCACTCACAACCGCATTTGAATTCCCGAAAATGATAAAATGGTATAAATAGTGCATCCTATCTTTTGTTGCATCCAACCAGAATGGTGACCTGACCAATGGCAAAATCCCGCAGTACTCGCAAGTCCAGCCCGCGCTCGAGGGCGTCCACTAAAAAGAGCACGCGCAGATCCTCAAAGCGTGCGGCTTACGCGCTGCCGAGCCTGACGCTCGACCAGAAGCTGAACTTCGTCGGCGGGTTTCTGCTCATCCTCGGGTTGCTGGCGTTGATCGCCCCGTTCACCGATGCCAACGGTCCCTTCACCGGTTGGATCGCCACCACCATCGGGCAGATCGCCGGCTGGGGCGGCATCATCATCCCCGTGGTGATGATCATTGGCGGAATCACCCTGCTGCTGCGCAAGTACGACCGCCTACCGCGCATTTCCGGCGGACGTCTCGCCGGTGTGTTCCTGTTGTATCTCAACATCCTTACCTGGTTCCACTTCGCGGATGGCGGAGGTTTGGCAAGCGCGCGCGCCGGCAGGGGAGGCGGGTTCATTGGCTTTGGCATTGACCAATTCCTCTCCCGCTCCCTTGGCAGGGCAGGCGAGGTGGTGGTGCTCATTGCCTGGTTCCTGATTGCCCTCATCTTCATCATTGATATCTCCCTGCCTGAGCTTGCAAGCCGATTGACTAAGTTCTTCCTAAAATTCCGACGCGGGAAAACCCCGGCTTCTACCAGTCAGCCTGCTTTTAGTTTTTCCCACTCCAAATCCGCTTACCTGGACGAGAACCCCGAAGAACTCCCCGAGGGGTTCAAGCCAATTGACGCCACTGGATCAGCCTCGCGGGCTGAAGCAGTTCGCCGCCGGTGCGAAACGCAACCGCGTACGTCATCTCCTGCTGTGGTGCAAAGCGCCCGCAGCGCGGCGTCTTCTGCCTCCGCTGGAAACATGCCCGTCATCCGCACTGGTGTGACCAAAACGGAACTCCCCTGGCCGATACCGCGGATGGAGGAGATCTTAGACCAGGCCACCCCCAGCGCAGTGCAATCGCATTATGACAAGGACCGCGGGCGCATCATTGAGGAGACCCTGGCTTCGTTCGGCGCTGCTGCGCACATCGTTGATATCCAGCGCGGACCAGCCGTGACGCAATTCGGGGTTGAACCCGAGCTGGTCGAGACCCGCAACGGGCACACCCGTGTGCGCGTGTCGAAGATCGTCAACCTGGCCGATGACCTCGCCCTCGCCCTGGCAGCTCCCAGCATCCGCATCCAGGCACCCGTGCCTGGCAAAGCCTACGTGGGCATCGAGGTACCCAATTCCGAGTTGTCACTGGTCTCGCTGCGCGAGATCATTGAAACCGAAGCCTTCAAGAAGATCAAGTCTTCCCTGCGCTTCGCTTTCGGCAAGGATGTCTCCGGCAAACCCGTGTGCGCTGACCTCACTGCCATGCCGCATTTGCTCGTGGCCGGCACCACCAACTCCGGCAAGTCCGTGCTTGTGAATGCCATTCTCACAAGCCTGCTGCTCAACAACACCCCGGCAGACCTGCGTATGGTGCTGGTGGATCCCAAGCGCGTGGAACTCACCGGCTACAACGGCATCCCGCACCTGCTCACGCCGGTGGTGGTAGACGCTGACCGCGTGATCAACGCGCTGCAGTGGGTGCTGCGCGAGATGGAAAGCCGCTACAAACGTTTCTCCGACATCAGCGCCCGTAATATTGTGGATTTCAACCGCAAAAGCGGCGAACATTACCCTTACCTGGTGATCGTCATTGACGAGCTGGCGGACCTGATGATGCTGGCTGCGGACGAGACCGAGCGCTGCATCACCCGCCTGGCGCAGATGGGTCGCGCCACCGGTATTCATCTCATCCTCTCCACCCAGCGCCCCTCGGTGGACGTGGTCACCGGTTTGATCAAAGCCAACTTCCCGGCGCGCGTGGCGTTCATGGTAGCTTCGGGTACCGACAGCCGCGTCATCATCGACCAGCCCGGCGCCGAGCGCCTGCTGGGACGCGGCGATATGCTCTACCAGGCTCCCGACGCCCCCGCGCCGGTGCGCCTGCAGGGCGTGTACGTTTCCGACCCCGAGATCCAGCGCCTGGTGGAATCATGGCGCGCCATCGCACTTCAGCACCGGTCTGAGGGTGGCGAGGCCGTCTACGACGCTTCCGCCGAGATGCTGCCCAAGGGAGTCCCTCTCAAGCAGGCTTCCTTCTTTGGTGACGATTCGCTGGAGGGCGACCCCATGCTGCAAAAGGCCGTTGAACTGGTCCGCGCCAGGGGCAAGGCGTCCATTTCCATGCTGCAGCAGCATTTGCGCGTGGGCTACAACCGCGCCGCGCGGCTGGTTGACACGCTCGAGGAGCAGAAGATCATCGGACCGCAGGTGCCCGGCGTGCAGACGCGCGAGGTACTCGACTATGGCGACGCCGAAGAACTACCCGCCGAAGACTGATCAGCAACACTCCAGTTACCTCATCATCCCGACTCATCAAGATGCCTGACTAAATAGAAGCATATTGCCTGGTTTCGGGCTTGCATCCCTCAATAAACAGGTATATGCTTAATGCATTAATCTCTCATCATCATAGAAAGGTTCTCTCATGAAACGCAAGTCCGCCATCCGCCTGCTGCTGCTTTGCTTTACCGCGCTGTTCATCCTGAGCTGCAACATGGTGCCGGATGTGGTGCGCAACATTTTTGCCAGCGCCACCCCCACCGCCACCAACACGCCCACCAGCACGCCCACTCCTACCAACACCCCCACACCCACCGCCACGCCGCTGCCGGCGGTGAACCTGAACACCTGCGCTTATAAGCGTTACTGCCCCGAGGCGCATCACATTTCGGATTATATTGAGACTGACGTCCGCGCCGGGGAGGTATATTACGTCGACATTCCACACGACCTGCCGGTCAGCTTTCATGTGGGCTGGATCGCCGCCATGTACGACATCATGGACCAGAACAAACCCCACCTGCACTGGATCTTCGAGCTGGACGGACAGGATTACTACAGCGAGGACTTCACGGTGGAGGATCTCACTTACAATTCCGATGGTACCATCTGGCCGTCCATCTATACCGGGGTGAAAACCAGCGGCTGGGTGCTGGGCGAACAGCACAAGGTGGTCATTGGCTTTACCCTCGACGAGGCGGTCAATGACGGTTGGGATGATTACCCCGCCGGTTACACCGGGCTCTATACCTACATTGTCAACCCGGTGTTGATGCCCACCAACACCCCCACCGCCACGGCCACCGAAACACCCCTGCCCACCAACACCCCCAAACCGCGGCCCACTTCCGTGCCCTACACGCCCACCCCTGCTTGCAAGGTGAACTCAGTCATCCACATCGAGAATGACACCGGCGGTTACATCACGCTCTACCTCAGCGGTCCGGCAAAGTTCACATTTAACATTCCCGCCGGCAAGATGGACATCCCCGTGTGTTCCGGACAGTACAGCTACACCGGTTACGGCTGCGGCGGCAGTTCTCTCAACGGCACCATGAA
>CAYVTF010000031.1:0-17785 GCA_964454565.1 uncultured Anaerolinea sp.
TCATGGTCGCTAATCTCTCTTTTCCTTTTTTATGGGAATTTGATACAGTAACTTGGTTCAGCGCGGGTGGAAAGCATTTTTTCAATTTCTGGAAATTTTAAGGTTCAAAACAAGATAAATAAGATAATATATATCTAAATATTGTGAATTTATGATAGCCAGTTCGGAGATTTGAACTTGAGTGGTGTATGCAACAAGGAGAAGCAATGAAGTTGTTTTTACTCACGACCGCGCTCTTACTACTGCTGGCAGGCTGCAGCAGAACCCCGTTGCAAACATCTCAACCAATTCCAACAGAGACACCAGAATTGCAATCCGAAAACCCACCAACAACCACAGCAGGTTTGTTCCTGGATACGGACGACACCGGTCCAGTGGACAACTCTCCATCCACTGCCCGCTACCGCTTTGTGAAATTTGACTCATCCGACCTGATCGATGAAAATGGACAGGCGCTTGACATTGGCGAACAGAGGGAGATGACCCTCAACCTCTTCCCGGATGTGACCTACACCGGGGTGATCGTGCAGGTGGGTGAGGATGGCGGGGCTGTTTCGTGGTCCGGTTACCTTAAGGATATTGAATACAGCGAATTGGCCATTGTGTACACCGCGGGTGTGTTTTTTGGGCATTTTGCCAGCCCGCTTGGAATTTACGAAGTATCCAGCGTGGGTGATGACCTGTACCGCATCATCCAGATCGACCAGTCCCGGCTTCCAGGAGGTGAAGGGTAAGGCAGAAAATCCATAACAACAGCAACACAATATTTTATCGGTAGTTTTAACTGGCGCTTCACTTATTTACTCATCGCTCCCTTTCCTCTAACGGTTCATTCCGTAACAGTTGGATTGCCAGGTTAAAACATAAGATGCACAAGAGAAAAAGGAGATATCAATGGCAACAAACCAGAAACGCACGTACGTCAGCAAGGGCATCCAGGGGGCGCTTGTGGCTTTGCTATTAATGTTGTCCCTGTTCACCGGCGTGGTTCCCACCGCCAGCGCACAGGATCAGGCGGTTGACCTGTTCAGCGATACGCTGAAGGGCTCGCCGGAGCTCGACCTGGCTTCAAAGCCTTTTGTCATGCGCTCCCGATTTGTGAGCGTCAACCTTGATCTGCTCGTCGATGAAAAAGGCAAAGCCCGCAGCGCTGACCAGCTGCCACAGGTTTCGCTCAACATCTTCCCCGATGCCCGCTTCACCGGGCTGGTGGACAGGGTGGAAAAATCCGGAACATCCACCTCCTGGATCGGTACGCTGGCCGAGGTGGAAGGCGGGTATTTCTATTTGGTAGTCACCGAGGGTGTGTTCATTGCCCATGTGGCTTCCACGGAAGGCGTGTTTGAGATCTCATCGGTCGGGAATGGCGTGTACCAGGCCATCCAGATCGATCAATCCGTCTTCACCGATGATCCCCCGGTTGAACTGGAGGTTGGCCCGATCCCTGATGAAGCTGACGTACCGGTAAAGGGTGATAGCGGCGCCACCATCGATATCATGGTGGTCTACACGGCTGCTGCCCTCGCTGGTGAGGGAAGCCTGCCGGCAATGAAGGCGCGCGTAGCCCTGGCTGTAACCGAAACCAACGGTTCTTATGCCAACGCGGGAGTGACCACCCGCCTGCGGCTGGTGCACATGGAAAAGGTGACATACACTGAAACCGGCAACATTAGCACCGATCTGAGTAGACTTACCGGCACAAGCGATGGTTACATGGACGTCGTTCATTCCCTGCGGAACACCTACGGGGCGGACATGGTGGGATTGATCGTTGAGAATGGCGGCGCGTATTGTGGTGTAGCCACATCCATTATGTCCACCGCGGCGAATGCCTTCCAGGTGACGGCGCGCAGCTGCGCGACCGGGTACTATTCCTTCGGACATGAGTTTGGCCATTTGCAGGGCGCACGGCATGATCCATACGTGGACCCATCCACCGCACCCTATGCCTTCGGACACGGGTATGTCAACGCCGGCAGCAGCACCGCCACCCGCTGGCGCACGGTGATGTCCTACAACAACCGCTGCACTGATTACGGCTTCAGCTGCACCCGCCTGCAATACTGGTCCAATCCGGCGAAAACTTACGGTGGTTTGACCATGGGGAACGGAGCTTCGCAGAACTTCGCCGTGTTGAACATTACCGATACCACTGTGGCCAACTTCCGCACCGCGGTCATCAGTTCCAACTTCAGCAACAGCTTCAACAGCTCATCAGCGGGTTGGTCGGCTGTCAAAGGCACCTGGGCTCTCTCAAGTTCCGCATACTACCGCAGCCTGGGGCTGGTTAATAACAGCGCTTCTGCCAGGAGGATCGGGAAATTTGGCGACCTCACTTATACAGTTAAGATGAAACGAACCGGCACCTGCATTAGCTGCGCCAACCGCGTTATCATCCGCGGGAACAGTGCCAGTCTCACAAGCACTAACTGGTGGAAACCATCCTATGTATTCCAGTACGCGAATGACGGTAAATTCTCCGTCTACTACATGAGCAGCACGGGGGCGATTTCAGCGCTAAAGCCCTGGACGGTAAGCTCGGCAATTGTGAAGAATGGCTGGAACACGCTCAAGGTCGTGGCGGTAGGCTCATCGCTCAAGTTCTACATCAACAACACGCTGGTGTTCAATGGAGTTCATACCACCCTGCGCACTGGATCCGTCGGATTCGGGTTCTACCGCAATACAGCGGCAGGTACGCTGTTTGTTGACAGCGCTGTGCTTAGCACCACACCCACAGCAGATGAGATGCCTGTGGCAGACTTGTTTGTCGGGGAAGAGTTGCGCGGCGGCACTATCGACGTAGCACCATAGACTAACTTAATTAGCCGGGTTCCAGTTGGTAAAACCCGGTCTAAAGAACGGAAAACCCGGTTTGTGATCGTGAAACCGGGTTTTTGCATTAAACGATGACCTGGACGATATTGCTTGTTGCTGCATCCGTGATTAGATGCATAAACCCGGTATCAGGTGCGGATACCGGGTTTAGAGATCGGGCTAGAGTTTAGATTGGTTCAGAGGTTCTATCTGCTATTGAGCAAAGCGTTGAACAGTGCCTTGTCCCACAACAAAGCTACCTTGGCCCAGTCCACCTGGAATTGTTTGCCGGTGCCGGTGCCTTCGGTGCTTTTGTACATTTCGAAGCCGATCCAGCCGATGCTGAAATCGGAGTCCTCGACGTAGGCGACCTTCTTGCCGTTGACGAAGAAGAGCATGTCGCTGTCGACCGCCACCACGCGCACGGTATTGAATTCATTTGGCGCGAAATCGGCTTCAGCCGGGATGGGCGTCCACGGGACAAGGTTGGTGAAGGTCTTGTCGGCGTTGCGTTTGACCACCTGGAACTTGCCAGCGTTATTGACGCAGAAGGCATAACCGGTGTGCCAGCGAAGGTTGCTGGCGATGTGGGTGTTGCCCATGCGGAAGTCCATGCAGTTAGGGTCGGTCAGATTGCCCACGCGCTTGATGCGGGCGTAGTAATCGAAGTTGGTGTAGGCCTGGCTCTTGGTGAAGTAGGCGGATGACCACTGGAACTTGGTGCCGTTGGTGTAGTAACTGGAAATGGACTTGTACCATGCTGCTGTGCCTGCCCGCTTATCCCAGCCGGCTTTTTCGTTATTGAAGCCGTTGTAGAAACCGATGGGAGGGGCGGAAATGGAGAACTTGACCGATGATGAAGTGCTGAGCTTGGTCGTGTTCTTGAATGCGACCACCTTCCAGTAATAGGTGCCCAGTTTGAGGTTGCCTGTGTAATTGGGGGTGTGGCTGCACAGGGTGGCGGTGCAGAAATCTGCTGATGGGGTTTTTGTCATAATCGGATTCACCGAACCATCCCGGTAGACCAAATACTTGTAGCTCGTGGCGGTGGGCACCGGGGTCCACTCAAAGGTGGGAGTGGCATCCTTGATAATGCCCTCGGGTGAGACAATCACCGGGGCGATTGCCGCGGAGACCGCCGCGGTGGGCAGGGCGGAAACCGCCAGCAGGGTGAGCATCACCAGCGCGGTGACCAGGCTCATCAGTTTGTGTTGCTTTTTCATGTTGACCTCCAAAAGTGTTGCATGAATTGGTTAGATTGTTCCGGCGGTTGGCAGCGCTTCGGACTTGCATACTTGCCTCGCCGGGGGCTTCCATCAGACTGGTTATTGAGATCCGGGGAAGCACTTTTGTTTATCATAACATAAAAGCAATATGGTTCAGAAGTGTAGGGAAATCGTAGGAAAAACATCAGGCAGGCGTTTCGCCTGCCTGATTGGTTGAATTTGTCAAGATTTTTCAGGGGATGAGCGGCTCAGGGCTGCCCTTCATCGCCGCCTCGTTCAGGGCCTGCTGCTCAGGGGAGATGGTGTCCGTTGGCAGCGGGGAGTTGGCGAAGAGCACGCGCAGCTTGGCGTAGTCCACCTCCAATAAAATTGAAGTTGACCCGATTTTCGATCCAGTGATGCCAACGCTGCCCTTGGTGAAGTGTGTATCTTTTCCTACATAGAGTAAATCCTTGTTGATGTAGAAAGAGAAAAACGGACCGATGGCCACCACACGCAGGTTGTTCCAATCATAGGTCACGATGGCAGAAGTTCCCGTCCAGTCCTGGATGGTATGCGCTCCTGCTGAATCGGTGTACCAAATGGAGTATTTCCCGTCGTTTCTGATGCAGAAGATGTACCCCGGGTACCCCAGGTTGACGTTGCTTACTGCAAAGAAACTGGATCCCATGCGTACCGCGAGACAGGTTGGGTAAACAGAATTGTTCCTGACGCGGGTTAAATAGTCAAAGTTGGCGAATACCGGGCTGGTGCCATTGTAAATACTTGACCAGGCGTCTTTTGCTCCCTGAGTATAAAGGGAGGTGCTGTTCACGTACCATGCTCCGCCGACTTGTGGGACCCAGCCTGCCATGGAGCCATTGAACTGGGAGTCGAAGTCCTTGGGTGGGGGCACCACCTGGAAGTACTTCCAGACCGACCAGGATTGCGCTGTGGTTCCAATATAGTAACGGATGCGCCACTTGTAACTGGCCAGCGCCAGGGTGGTGGTTGGGGTGTGGGTGCAGTAGGTGGTGCCGCAACTGGCAGGCCAGGCAGTCTTGGTATAGATCTTGGTTGCACCTTTATAAAGTTCGTATTCGTACTTGGTGGCAGTGGCGATGTAGTACCACTTATAGGTGGGGGTCTTATCGGTGATCTTGCCGGCGGGAGAAATCGGCAGGGATCCTCCATCGCGCGCCTGGACGGTGCTGAGCGGGGAGAAGAGCCCGGTGAGCAGGGTGAGGACTGCGAGAAAGGTGAAGGCGCTGAACAATACGCGGGTTTTCCTGGTCATGATAACCTCCTGGTTGATCGACCTGAACAATGGGAACGGCTACAGTACTGCGTTGCGGGCTATGATGGATGATACGGGTAGATATAAATATGATACGAAAAACAACGTCAAAAAACAACCCCTGACAATGTTTAGATGAAGAATGGGCAGGAGGATTCCTGCCCATCAACGTTAGTTACGGAGAGGAGGAAAAACTCAGGGGAACGGGAACAACGCCGGGTCGCCGGTATTCCCTTCGAGCATGGCAGCGTCGTTGAGCGCTTGCTGCTCGGGGTCCACCACAAAATCAGCAGGGACTGCGGCGGTTTTGAAGAGCACGTTCAGGTAGGCGTAGTCCACGTCGAACTCGGTGAAGCCATCGATGGTCCTGTACATGGAAAAGCCGACAGAACCGAGGCTCCGGTTGCTGTCTGGGGGTATAGCAAGAACCGCTTTTCCATTTATAAAGAAATAAAAATTAGGTCCAATGGTAACCAGCCGCAGCCGGTTCCAATCACTGGCTTTGATGTAAGGCGTGGTGGTCCACGGCTGCAGGTACTCAACCCCACCAACTGAATTTATGTACACGACAAAGTATTGCCCACCGTTCTCGTAACAAAACAAGTAACCGGGATATCCTAAATTATTTGATGTAAAACTCGATCCCATACGGGCCACCAGGCAGTTCACATCCGGGGTGTCGCGTCTGACCTTGATCTCATAGTCGAAATTGGCGTAGGCCGGGCTGGTGCTGCGGTACATGGATGACCAGGCTTCGTCTTTTCCGGTTGTGTAAAGCTCTGTGCTCTTCATGTTCCAAATTGCGCCTGGGTTTTTCTTCCACCCATTGTAGGTACCACTGAAATCAGAATGAAAGTCGGTCGGTGGCGGCACGATCTGGAAATATTTCCATGGGACGGAGGACCATGGTTGCGTTGCACCACCTAGCCAGTAGCGGATCCGCCACCTATAATTTGCAAGTGAGAGAATGGTAGTGGGTGTGTTCGTACAGATGGTGGCTCCACAAGTGCCAGATACCATTTTTGTGTAAATGTATATATATGAGCTACCAACCTTTTTGTAGAGCTCGTATTCATATTGCGGGCTGCCAGCCACCACAGTCCACCTGTAGGTGGGGGTGGTGTCGGTGATTATGCCGGCCGGTGCTTTAGGAATGGCAGTAACTCCTCGAGCCTGCGCCTGGCGCACGGGCGAGATCCCTGCCATGATGAGGGTGAGGATCAACAATATACTGGCTGTGCCGAAGAAGACGCGCATTGTCCTGTTCATGTTTACCTCCTGTGTGAACCAAGAACGAAACTTGCGACTATGCATTTACGACCATGTGATTTAATGATACGACCTTGCAATACACAAGTCAACATGGTGATTTTCAAAGGTACCGGACCCTCCCACGGGAGGGTCCGGTATATTGATGGTAACAAAACGGTCAGTTGACGATCACTTCCATGCCGAAGGAGTTGCTTGAAAGGGAGGGTCCATCCCCCTGGTTGGCGTTGACGTACAACAGCGTGAGGTTGGTGCTGCCCGAACCGACCGCGGTGAACTGCAGGCGGTAGATGCCGCCAGCGTCGTTGGGGTCAGTTCCGGCGATGTACACGGTATCACCGCTTTGCTCCAGGATCCTCGAATCCAGCCCATCCGGCACCCAGGTCCAGCCCTCGGTGGGGATGGTGGGGATCTCGATGACAAGCTGGTCGCCCACGTTGAGCCTGGCCGAGTTGCCCTTAACTGCCGGGGTAACCACCACGGTACGGCCTCCAATCACCTCCACCTCCATGCCGAAGGAATCACTCGACATGGGTACTTCCGGCGCGCCAGTTGCGGAGCCGTAGTTCACATACAATAATCCAATGTTGATCTTGCCGGGTCTCACTGCCCTGAACTGCAGGCGGTAAATGCCGCCGGCGTCGTTGGGGTCGGTGCCGGGGGTGTACTCGGCCTCACCAATCTGCTCCAGCACGCTGGTGTCCAGCAGTTCCGGTACCCAGGTCCAGCCCTCGGTGGGGATGCTGGGCAGCTCGATCACCAGCAGGTCGCCCACGTTGAGCCTGGCAGAGGTGCCCTTGATGGCCGGTTTGACCACAATGACCTGCCCTTCACCGGGCATTCCGGTATCTGATGGAGAGTTGGTTTGCATATCCTCTCCGGTGGTGGCATTACTCCCGCCGGTTACCTCGTTAACGGATTCCATAGGGCTGACGTTTTCTGCTGGAATATTTCCTATAGCGGTTTCATCACACGCGGCGAGCAAAAGGCTGATGCCGATCAGAAAAATTACGGTTGAGATCATTTTCTTCATGTTGATCCTCCTTGGGTGATCTTTCATGACTAATGACGTTTACCTTACACAGATTGTTCCCATCGTTGATGACTGTAACCTGTTTTAGTATATTTTATTATAGCTAATGAAAGATTCATTAGGGTTACAGGAGAAATGCACCTCTGAACAAATCCCAAAATGACCCTGTGCACCAGTCCCCTGCGGGCGAAAGATCACACAAGGAAGGCGCAGGGATTTAAACCCTAAGAAATGAGAAAATTTAAGGTAATTCAGCATAACAATTCAGCTTTGTTGGATGTATAATATTAATGTCCTAGTAATGCGAACATAAATCGCATACCATTACTTTTCATCATTTTGAGGAGGCGTAGATGTTAAAGGCTGTCAGCAGGAGATTCATTATTGTCCTGGTCGTCATGATGTTAATGATGGCCAGCACCAGCGCGTTCGCGCAGGATGTTGCCGAACCGCAGGTGGTTTCCATCAACGAGATCAGCCCCTATTATACTGAAGTGAACCTGGTCATGGCGGATGGGAAAGAAATCACCGAATCGATCATCAACGGCCCCTCCGAGCCGCCGGCTGAATTCGAGACGGAACGCCAGGCCTCCATCATGGAATTACCGCGGGAGGGTACCATCGCCAACTTCCCGTCCTTTAAGTGGGTATTTGGCTGCTCGGCGGTATCCGGCGCCATGATTGCCGGATGGTACGACCGCAACGGCAAGCCCAACATGTACACTGGTCCCACAGCCGGGGGTGTGATGCCTCTTACAGATACCTCCTGGCCAACCTGGAGTGATGGATACGAGACATATCCCAACAACCCATTGATCGCTTCAAAGAACGGTGTGGACGGCAGGACGACCAAGGGTTCGATCAATGACTACTGGATCAAATATGGCAGCACCGCCGCCGACCCTTATGTTGGTCACTGGACACAGCATACCTGGGGTACCGCCATTGGCGACTACATGAAAACCAGCCAGTCAGCGTACTCAAATACGGATGGCAGTTCATCGTTCTACAACTGGACCTCGAGCCCCGACCCGTTGACATGCGCGGACATGGTTAAAAACAATATTCACACGCGTGACGCAACTTACGGACGTAAGTTATTTTACGAAAAGCGCGGTTACACCGTGACCACTTGTTACAGCCAGAAAACGGACAACAACGGCGGCGGGTTCACCCTGGCCAAGTTCAAGGCTGAGATCGACGCCAACCACCCGGTGTTCATCAACCTCGCGGGGCACTCCATCGTGGGGTACGGTTACAACGGTTCCACCATCTACATCCGCGACACCTGGGATAGCAACACCAGCCATACCTATACCATGCCCTGGGGCGGCAGCTACAGCGGTATGTCGATGCAATCTGTGAGCATCGTCAAGCTGGGTCCGGCGGTCATTCCCAACCCCATCAAACCGGCTGGCGGCTTAACGGATAAAACCCCCACCTACACCTGGAGCAAGGTGAAGAACGCCACAGATTACCGTTTCCGCGTGTACAAGGTGGGCGTCAGCACCCCCAAGTTCACCCAGACCATGCCGGCCAGCAAGTGCGGCGCCACCAGCTGCAGCAAGACCCCCGGCACCACTTACCTGCTCGCCCTCGGCAAGTACCGGTGGCAGGTTTCGGCCAAGGTGGGCGGGGTGTGGAAACCCTACTCTGATTTCAAGTATTTCTCGATCAAATAATTCAAGCGTTTTCCCGGTATTAACAGGGCAGGCTCAACAGCCTGCCCTGGTTTTTAAGTAAAACATTGTTGCATCCGGTATGTTAGTAGGGGTCGAGCCCTCTCGGAAAATCCCCTCGGGGGTGCAAAAACCGCGACGACGTCGCTAAGGTTTGTGCACCCTGTAAATGTGTAGGGGTCGAGCGTCGCTCGACCCCTACGGTCATATCTCGACCCCTACGATTGCGGTTATCTCTTTGCCGCGTCCAGTCGCCTGGAGGGCGGCGGGTTCTGTCGCGCGGCGGCGTTGAGCGCCAATTGCTCGGGGCTGATGGGCTCGTTATCAGTGAATCCGGGGGTCAGGATGCGCCGGGCGATGGCGAAGTCCACGCGGTAATTGTAGCCGGGCAGGCGGTCGCGGAAGCCAAAGCCCACCCGACCGGAGGGGTACATGCTGTCCGTGCCCTGCCAGACCTTGGTGCCGTTGAAGTAGAGCGAGATGCGGCTGCCATAGGCAATGACCTTCACCCGGTTCCACTCGTAGCCGGTCTTGATGGCCGGGCTGTAGGTTTGCGGCTGCAGGTTGCGCTCGCCGGTGGCTTCTTTGCGCCATACGCTGTAATAGCCGTCGGTGGTCCACTCGATCTGGTAGCCGCTGGTCCAGTAGTTGCTGCCCAAAAAGGCGTTGGGGTTGCCGCGGACGTGCAGGGCGTTGCCATATTCCCCGTGGCTGAAGCCCTTCACCTTGGCTTCAAAGACGAAATTGTCCAGCTTGAGCGGATAGCTGGTGCTGGACCAGGCGGCGGCTTTGCCGTAACTGTAGTAGTTATAAAAAGATGTCTTCCAGATCCCGCCGGGGTGTACCTGCCAGGGGGCGGATGCCCCGTTGAAATTGGAGTCGATGACCGTTTTGGTGGTCGCCAGGGTGAATTTCTTGGCCGCTGAAAACGCGCCCCAGGTGTTGTTCACATTGGCGCTCACCTTGTAATTGTAAGCGCCCGGCTGAAGGATGATGGCCGGGGTGCGGCTGCAGGCGGTATCGGTGCAGGTGGAGGTGTTAAAGGTGCGCGTGTAGAGCGGGGTGGTAACGCTGCTCTTGAAAACCCGCAGTTTGTACTGCGTGGCGCCTGGCACGGTGCTCCACTTGAATGTGGGCGTGTCATCCAGGGTCATGCCCGCCGGGGAAATGGGAGTTGGAATGGATACCGGCGCCACGTTCTCAGCCAGCACCCAGGAAGTGCCCTCTCCCACGCGGGAGTGCGGGTCTAAGGGGGTGTGGTACTTGATGCGCATGTATCCGTTCTCGCCCCAGTAAGAGCCCCAGCTGTTGCGCAGGATCCAACTGCCGGTGGCGTCGTCCCAGCCGACGAGGATGATCTGGTGGTTGGTGTAACCGCCGCAGTCATCATCGCCGCTGAACACGCCGCCGGTATAGCCGTAGAATCCGCTGCCCACGCACACCCCGGAGGTGATGGGTCCGTAGGTGTAGATGGCGTTCTTGATGGCGGTCACGGAGGGCACGGTCCACTCGTCACCGGTGACGAACTGCCAGTTCTTGAGCTTATAGGGATGATCGTAAGCCACGCTGCAGGTACCGTTGGTGGCGGTGTAGGGCTTGGCGGATTCGAGCACCGCACCGACTTTGGTTTGGTTCTTCGCCAGGGTGTCATAATGGTAGTGGTGGGCGGTGAGCCCGCCGGAGCAGCCCCAGCCGTCTTCATTGCAGCTGACGAGGAACTGTTCGGAGAGGTCGGTGAGGGGTCCGCCGGCTTTCTTGAGCGCGGATTCCATGATGCCCACGGTGCCAAACGCCCAGCAGGAACCGCAGCCGCCCTGATCGCGCACGTCGGGGACGATGCCCTTGGTGCGCCAGTCCCAGGCGGCGGGCAGGCCTTTGACTTCAGGAAGGGTGTTAAGCGGGTTGGCCGTGCCGAGTTTTGAGGGAACCGTTGTGCCCGCCGGGTAGGCGGGGGTGGGGTCGCTGAGCTCCAGGCGGGAGGGGGCGGCGTTGAAGTAAAGGTCCAGCCGGGCGCGGACGGGGGCTTGCGGCTCGAAGGCGCGGCGGTAAGCCAGGGGGACCAGCGCCTCTCCGCGTGCAGAGGAGGTGAGGGTGATGGTCTGGATGGAGGGAGCGCCGTAGGCGTCGTAGCGCGGCTGAAGGACGGCCTCCCCAATTTGCGCATAGCCATATCCAGTCAGCACCTGCCAGGCGTAACCGCTGGTGATGCGCGTTTCCAGCGCAAGGGTGAGGGGGGCACTGCCGGCGGGCAGGTGCAGCACCAGGTCCGCGCTGCCGCTGAGGTAATCCACGTTTTCGGTGTCAAATAATAAGGACCGCAGGTCTTCCAACCCGTCGCCGTTGAGGGTGAGGCGGTAGCCCTCCAGCGAGGCTTTGGTGCCCGCGGCGGTCAGGGCATCCAGCGCGGCTTTGCCGTCCACCAGGGCGGGGTCGAGCTCCAGGGTGAACTGCCAGGCTGCGGGGTTTTCGGGCTGGTCTTCAGCCCTCACCGCAGTAGATGGGGTGAAAGCGCTGAAAAGCAGGGTGAGGAGGATGAGCAGCGTGAACAGGGTGAACTTAAGGGAGGATGTACGTTTCATGATGTCCTTTCCAGTCGCCGGGTGTGTGCAGGGGGATGGGCATAATTTTCATCCGCCTGGTTAAGCGAGTGTATTAAGAATGATGATACCGGTTTAGAAAACATCTGTCAAACCGGGTGAAATTAACGACAGGTTCTAGCACTTGCCTGATTATTACAGGTTTTGATCACTGGGCGGCTATGACGGTCACCTTCATCCAATCCACCAGGAACTGCGACTCCGTAGCCTTGCGAGTGAAGCTGAAGCCGATGAAACCGCGGGTACGGCGCGTATCTTTGAAACTGTGAACGGATGTGTTGTTGATGAAGTACTGGAAATTGCTGCCCTTCGCGATCACCTTGAGCGTGTTCCAGCCGTTCTTTTTGATTGCCGCAGAGGCCGTCCAATCCTTGATCACCTTGCGCGCACCGGAAGGATCCATGTAGAAAATGGCGTACTTACCGTCGTTCCTGTAACCGAAGAGGTAACCCGGGTACCAGGCGAAGTTGCTGCCCAGTTTGCCGGTGCCCATGCGCACACCCATAAAAGATTCCTCGCTGCCGACGCGCTTGAGGATGGCTTCGTAAGTGAAGTCGCCATATTGCCCCACGCCATAATAGGCAGAGCTGACCTTGTTGGCGATGCCGTTGGAGACGAGCATCTTCTCATAAGTGCTCCACGTACCGGAGAGCGATACCCAGCCGGTCTTGCCGGAGGCAAAGCAATTCTCATAGGTATCCGGGGAGACGATGAAGGTCTTGAAAGGCGACCAGTATGGAACACCCGCCACCAAGGCTCCCACGCGCCACTTGTAGGCGTTGTATTTCAGTGACATTGATGGGCGCTTGGAGCACACTGTGCCCGGGCACACGCTGGCGCTATCGTAAGTTTTTTGGAAAATTCTATTGGAGCCGAGATAGATCTCCAAAATGTAACTCTTGGCGTTGGTCACCTTCGACCAGCGGTAGGCTGGATTTTGTTCAACGATGGTGGCGCGCGGGTAGAGAGGCGTTGACGGCAGTACTGCGGCTGCGGTGGAGGGCGGTGCGGGTGCCGCCTGCGCGGGGGTGAAAACCGAGGCGGTCAGCACGAGCAGCATCAAGAGGATGAAGAGTCGGGTTCTGCGGGCGGGGTTTTTCATGGATCTACCTCCGGATTGTGAGTGAGCGTTATAAGATGCCTTTTGTGATACGCCGGCGGGGGTTTCCGTCAAACCCCGCGGGTCAGGATGTGGAGTGGACAGGAAATCACCTGGAGCCGATGACCTCATCTTCGGAGTACGGCAGCGCGGGCGCAGGCTCAAAGGCAGATTTCACTGCCCCCGCGGTCTGGATGACCGTGAGCTTGGCGTAGTCGATGTTGAGCTCGGTCTCGGTGCCGGGGTAGCGGTACATCATCACACCCACGTAGCCGCGGTCCTTTGAATCATCGCTGAAGGTCTTCACCAGCGTGTCGTTGATGTAGAACTGGAAGTTGGCACCCTGCGCCACCACACGTAACTTGTTCCAGGAACTTCCCTTGCGGATGGCGCTGTGGGCTGTCCAGCGCTGGATGGCGTGCGAATCGGCAGTGGACATGCCACGGTACCAGATCTCGTATTTACCGTTATTGCTGATGCAGAAGCGGTAACCGGGGTACCAGTAATACTTGAGGTTGATGTTCGTTCCCATGCGCGCCATGAGGCAGTTGGATGGGAACGAGGTACCGTTGTTACCGCCCCAACGCTTGATGATGATGGTGTAATCAAAGTCGACGTACTTGCCGCCGTTGAGCTTGTGATATAGCGGAGACCAGGCACCGGCTTTGCCGTCGGTCCAGGCGTAGGTGGCAGCGGCGTCCCATAAGCCGCCCACGTACTTGTACCTGACGAACCCTCCCAGGGTATTGGTGAAGTGGGTGGTAAAGCCCGGGCTGGAAACCACGAAACGCATCGGGCTGGACCAGGTGCCGCTGGGAGCAAGCCTCACCTCCCAGTAGTAATCCTTGTAACCGAGTGTGACGGGAGAAGTGAACGCGCAGTAGGTGGTTTCACAGGTGACCGGGCGCACAAAGACCTCTTTGAACTGGGTGAGCCTCACCTCGTATTTCGATTGTTCCTTGATGCGTTTCCACTCGAAGGTGGGGGTGCGGTCCAGGATCACCCCGGAAGGTCCGTACATCTCAAAAGTCGCTTCGCGGGGGGAGCTTTGAGCCAGGGCTTGAGCGGCAGGCAGCACAGCGGAAACGACCAGCACGAAGGTCAGTAAAAGGGCGAGGCGCAGGGAGGTTCTCATGGTTGTTCCTTTCCTGTTGGTACCAGGTGGTTATGGATACTTTTGATAATACCGGTTTGCCCGCGGCCTGTCAACTAGAAATGAACAAGGCAGGCGTTGAGCCTGCCCTGTTGGGAGCGAGGGAGAAAGCGGTGCAGATTACTTGGAGCCGATCACGTCTTCTTCGGAGTAGGGCAGTTTGGCGGCTTTTTCGAGAGCAGCCTTTTCGGCGGTAACCGTGGGCACAACATTGAGGTACGCGTAGTCCATATCAAAGTAGGTGGTAGCCGATGTGGGATACTTGTACATCATCACGCCCACGTAACCGCGGTCCTTGGAAGCATCGCTGAAGGATTTCACCAGCGTGCCGTTGATCCAGAACCAGAAGTTGCTGCCCACAGCCCTCACCCGGAGGACGTTCCAGGCACTGCTGCCAGCGTTGATGGCGCCGTGGTAGGTCCAGCTCTTGATGGTGTGAGACTCGGCAGAGCTCATACCCTTGTAGAAGATCTCATACTTGCCGAAAGTGTTGATGCAGAAGCGGTAGCCGGGATACCAGTGGTAGACGCCGTCTTTGTAGTTGCCCATGCGCGCCATAAGGCAGTTGGCCGGAGATTTTCCGGCGTAATTGCCCAGATATCGGCGGATGCGGACGGTGTAGTCGAAGTCATTGTACTTGCCGTCAGCCGCGAATCGGTATAAGGGTGACCAGGCTCCGTACACACCCTTGGTGTAGACGTAACTGGGAGTCACGTTCCAGGTACCACCAACGTCCTTAAATCTCTTCCAACCCCACATGCCGCCGTTAAACCCGGATGAAAAACTGGGACTGGAGACGACAAAGTCCAGGCCAGTGGACCAGGTGCCGCCCTGAGCTCTTACAAACCAGGTGTAATCTTTATAACCCAGTGTGGTCGAAGGAGTAACAGAACAATAGGTGGTGGTACAGGTGTCGTAGACTTTATCATACACAACTGTGGCATACTGGACCACCTTAATTTCATAATAGGTGATGCCAGTAAGTCTCTTCCAGACAAACTCCGGGGTGCGGTCGGTGATCACACCCGCGGGAGTGTACATGGAGAAGACTACTCCCCGGTCAGCTTCCTTGTCCGCCAGGACACTGCCATTGGGCAGGAACGCGGTAACCAGCATGGTGACCAGTAACAACAAGGTGATGAAACTGAATTTCTTCATAATCAACCTCCTCTAACTAAACAGAAAATATGCACGATGGGTAGACCGCAAGGTCAGGGCTGTAAGGGTAAAAGTTCGAGATTTTCCCAGAGTACCTCCTTATAAATGTAGACGCAATTGCACCCTTGAATGTTCCCAACTTCCCGGGTCATTGGTGCAAGAAGCGAACCAACAATCAATTCTGCATGAAGCCCGGAAAGGCGTCAACGCTTTTTCTCACTTAGATAATACAACTTAATCGCCGAATTTCAAACTAAAAAACCAATCAATTATGACTTCTTTTTGGATTTCATATAGTAAAAAAAGACAGGCAGATTACAGCTGCCTGTCCTAAATTTGTTTTATGAATCTGAGACAGCTTGTTCTTAATAAGCTGTAGTGAATACGCTCAACTTCGCCCAGTCCACAAAGAAGCGGCCATCGGCGACGGTCGACCTGGCGGTCATGAAACCTATGTAGCCCCTGGCGCGGGCTGTGCTGTTGAACTGCTTGACGAGCGTGCCGTTGATGTAGTACTTGAACGCGTTACCGTAGGCTTCCACTGTTAATTCGTTCCAGGCATTCTTATTGATTGCCGATGTAAAGGTCCAGTTCTGGATGACAGTGTACGAAGTGCTGCTCTTGGAGAAAAAGACGGCGAATTGACCTTTGTTATTGTAGCCGAACATGTATCCGGGGTACCATTCCTGGTCAGCCGGGTCGACTGAATTGCCGGTGCGTACCATGATGTAATTGGGGTCGTTGCTGTTCAGGCGTTTGACCATCGCTTTGAACGCGAAATCAGAGAACTGCCCCTTGGAATAGTAGATGGAGGAGAACTTGCCGACCATCCCGTAGGTGTAAAGGTATTTGCTATACACGGTGGCCCACTTGGCTCCGGATTTCACGTACCAGCCGGGTTTTGAGCCGTCAAAAGTGGAAACGAAAGGCGGGGGAGAAACGTAGAAGTTGGTGAGCGGGGTCCAGGCCGTCCAGGTGCTGAAACCGATGCGGGCGCGCACACGCCACTTGTAATGGTCCAACCCGAGGGTGACGGCTGGTTCCTTCTCGCAGGTGGTGGGTCCGCAGACGTCCACCGCTTCGGGGGTTTTGTCCAACACTTTGATAGTTCCCTTGAAGACCTGGTATTGGTACATAGTGGCGTTCTTCACGTGCGTCCACTTGTAGAGCGGGGTAGTGTCGAGCGTGGTCATCTTGGGTCCCAGGATGGTGGGAACCGTTGCCAACCCTGCGCTCTCGGCGCTCACCAGCGTGGTACCGCCGGGGAGTACCGCAGACACGAACAGAGTGAGTGCCACAGCTGCGGCCAGGATGCTGGCTTTGAGATTTGTTTTCATCATGTTTATGCTCCTGTCTAATATGGCCGGGGAGTTGGGGTGCAAATTTCGTGCGCGTCTGCCCTGAGCCCGGGTGAGATAATCTCATCATAAATCGGGTAACTCTTAAAGTCAACCGCCAAAAGTATACTTAAGCAGTGGCACTCAAAACCCGGTTTTGACAGGCAGCCAGTCTCTAAACCCGGTAATCGCTTTGTATACCGGGTTTCTGCTTTGATTTTGATTAATGCAAAAACCGGGTTTGAGTGCATAAACCCGGTTTTAACAGGCAGAGGATTCTCCAGTCTCTAAACCCGGTTTTGAACGACAGGGAGTCTCTAAACCCGGTATACGGTTTTATACCGGGTTTATGAATTTTCTTTTGAAAATAGTGCATCACGGGTTTCTGCTTTTGATCTTGATCCATGCAAAAACCGGGTTTGAGTGCATAAACCCGGTTTTATAAGCGGAAAGATTTTTCTATGGAAGCTTCAGTGTGACCCAGTCCACGGCCATGGTGGCGGGCAGGGTGCCGGGGCGCTTCATCTCAAAGCCAAGGTAGCCGAGGCTGTAGGCGCTGTTTTTAATGTCCGCTACCTGCACCTTGTTAATAGTGAAAATAAAGCGGGTACCGATGGCCTGGAGGCGCAACGTGTTCCAGTCTTTTTTATTTATGGCTGCTGAATAGGTGGGCTTGACGAGTGCTGTGCGCGTGCCGTCCTTGTTCATCTTCCATATGCTGTAGTATCCGTTCGATGAGTAACCAAAAAGATAACCGCTGTACCAGGCCAGGTTGGCGGAGTTTACCTTTTTGTCCATGCGGATGGCCATGTAGGCTTCAGGATACTTGCCGTTCACCGGGCTGCCTTCCACCTTGAGCTTGGATTCGTACTCAAAGTTGGCGTAGGCGCGGCTATGGACGTAGTAGATGGAGGAGTATTTTCCGGGAGTTCCGTTTGAATAAATATAGCCGTAATTTGAGCCGGGCCGCTTGGGGGTGACACTCCAAATTCCCCCGGCCATTGTCTCCCACAGCATCATGTCACCGGGGAACCCATCGTTGATGTCCCAGGGAATGCGCGTGATGATAAAGGTTTTATACGGCGAAAAAGTGGAACTGCCTTTCACGGCGACACGCCAGTTATAAGTCGTGTAGGCAAGG
>CAYVTF010000031.1:17885-22503 GCA_964454565.1 uncultured Anaerolinea sp.
TGCGATGAATTTATCATACAATAGGGAATTTCCCCTGTCAAATACTGAAATAAAACGGGACAGGCTTGCTGCCTGCCCCATGTGAGTGACATGGCAGATCAAGGTTCGCCTACGGAAGCATTTTCACCGTGAACCAGTCCGCGTAGAACTTGGTGGGGTTCGAGCCGTGATTGACCATTTCCAGGCCGACGTAACCAATAGGGTAAGTACTGTCCGTTACCGTCCCAATGTACTTTTTGTTGATGTAGAGGTTAAATTTGTTGCCAATGGCGGTCACTTTGAAATTGTTCCAGCCGATTGTATTCACCAGGCTGGAGTACTTGGGAGAGATAAGGGGAGTCCAGGTACCGTTCTGTTGCATTTTCCAGAAGCTGTATTTGCCATCGCGCGAGTAACCGAAGAGGTAACCCCCGTACCAGCACTGGGTGGCGGCATTCACGCTGTTCTTCATGCGCAGTGCCATGTAAGCTTCGGGGTACTTTCCAGCAGAGGGAGCGCCCGTAATCTTCATCCTTGTTTCAGCCTCGAAATTGTCGTATGCGCTGCTGAGGGACTGCACGGTAGCGGTACACTTGTTCGGCAAACCGTTGGAAGCCAGGTAGCCAACCACTCCGGGCGGATAGTATATGGTGTACCAGTCACCACCGGACTTTTTCTTCCAGGTGTACATCATGTTATAGGTGAAGTGGCTGGCAAAGTTGACCCCGCGGACATAGAACGTCATGAGGGGTGACCAGTTTGAAGTGTTGGAGACTTTTACATGCCAACGGTAACCGTATCGTCCCAGCTTCGGCGTAGGAGTATATGTGCACACGTTGTAGTAGCAGGCACTTTTTGCGGGAACAGAAATAGTGTAGATGGCGGTAGCGCTGTATTCCTTTAGAACCTGTAATACGTAGTTGGTTACCCCGTTCACGTGCGTCCAGCGATATGTGGGGGTGGTGTCAGTAATCACTTTAATTGGTTCAATGGGTTGCGGCACACCAGCAGCGACCCCTGCGGGGTATGCGCTGACAGCCAGGGCTGAACTGGCAGGGGTAAGGGTAGCTGCCACCAGGGTGAAAATTACACCGAGCATGAGCATGGTGTAAGGCAATTGGAAGTTCTTTTTCATGTGATCATTCTCCCGTCTAAGACCCATTTACAAGATTGATATCCTGATTATACCTTGCAGTGCCATCCTCCTGACCGGGTATGGCCCTATATAAAAACAATGAGCAAAAGAGACAAACATCACCAAACCTTTATACTGGTTATGGATTAGTCTGGGTTATATAAATCTGGTGGGCAATGGCAGCGGTTGAGATCGGTCACCGCTGCCTATATCCAAGCAACTCACTGGATGGTTTCGTTCACCTCCAGCTTGGCCCAGTCCACGTAAAAGATCTGTGATGTGGTGCCAAGTTTGTACGAGGCGATGCCCACAAATCCCCTGGGGAAGGTGGTGTCGGTGAAGAAATGGATCAACGTGCCGTTGATGTAAAACCAGAACTTCCAGCCAATCGCCTTTACCTGCAGCGTGTTCCAGCCTTTCTTGACCACGGCGCTGGACATGGCGTAGTATTTCGAAGTCGCAGAACCGGTTGCGCTCACTTCCCTGATAAAGGCGTTGCCCCAGTTATCGTAACCAAAGTAGTAGCCGGGGTACCAGAACCCGCTGCCATTGACCGTTTCTCCCATGCGGATGGTGATGTAATTGGGGGCATATCCAATTGTGCGTTTCATCCTCACCGAATAGGTAAAATCTGTGTATCGATTGGTGTGGTAGATCGAAGACCACTTATCAGGCAGCCCAAGGGTGTAAATGTAGGTGGAGGATTTGTAATAATCCTTACCCGCGCGCTTGAGCCAACCGGCCTTTTCACTGTTGAAGGAGTTCGACCAGCTCGGAGGGGAGATGTTGAAATCCCAGTAACCCGACCAGGCTGACCAGTATCCACCCTTGTAGGCACGTACGCGCCACTTGTAGATGCCGTAACTCAAGGTGTAGGCGGGTTTTTTCTGGCAAATCCCGCCGCTGCACACATCCTCACTGTCAGGCGATTTGTCCAATACACAGGTAGTGCCTTTCCACACCTGGTACTGGTAGATCGTGGCACCGGTAACCTCGGTCCACTTGTAGGTGGGGTTCTTGGTGAGCAGTGTGCCATGGGGGGAGAGGGGCGAAGGAGTGAGCACGCCCTTGTCTCCCTGGGCAATTACACTTCCGGCAGGGGCTAACGTGGCAGCGAGCAGGGCTGCGATGATCAATGCGGTGAACAGGTATAACTTTTTCATTTTCAACCTCCTTGTGTATTAACAGAGCTGTCTGTTAGTTAGAGCTCACCTGGATTGCAGGGCTTTCTCATAATCCGCCAACTTACCGATGACGGTCAACTTTGCCCAGTCGACGCTGAACAACTTGAGATCTCCCGGAACATATTCCATAACACCGATGCCCACATATCCACGACTGTAGGTGCCATCAGTGACCGATCCCTCCAGGATGCCATTGATGTAAACAGTGAGGGTGGTTCCATACGCCACCACGCGAATGGTGTTCCAGTTGTTATCATTCCAAACGTCCATGTTTCCGGATGCGATTGATTTTCTTGTGCCTCCCTCATTTCTAAACAGAACCCAATTACCAACCTCTCCAAAATTTGGAATCAACTGATAGCCGGGATAAAGTGCTGAACTTGGGTCAAGGGAAGTACCGCCGAGGCGGAAAAAGATGCTGTATTCTCCCCAGCCATCAGCTGCCAGTTTTGCCTTGACAGAGTAATCAAAGTCGGCGTATTTCCCCTGAGCTCGATAGATATTCACATATTTATTAACCACTCCCAGGGTATTGATCTCATTTGCCGCGGTATTCCAGACCCCGTTGACCACGCTCCAGCCGCTGAGGCTGTTGCTGAAACCGGAGTAAAACGAAGGCGGTGAGACGGTGAAGGTCTTGTATGTTGACCAGTTGTACCAGGTGTTGGCCACCATGGCACGCACTCGCCACTTATAAACGTAGTAGCCCAGGATCAATGCAGGTTTAATGGCACAGTTGGTGGATCCACAGGCACTTGCGTAAACAACCTTGTCCCATTTTTTCACCGTGCCCAAATACACCTGGTACTGGTACCTGGTGGCGTTGGCCACTTTCGTCCAGGTATAAGTGGGGGTTTTGGTAATGATGGTGTTGAGCGGCGCTTTTATCGTTGGGATCACCGAGGCGGTCCTGTTCTCTTGCGCCAATACATAACCAGCCGGGGCAAACGCGGCAGCCAGGAAGGCGGCAATGATCAATACGGTGAATAAGTTGAGTATTTTCATTTGAACCTCCTTATGATCGTCAAATTCGCTTTTTGCGAACCTGCACCTACCTTGACCCAAGTAGAGTTTCGTAGTCGGCGAGTTTACCCAACACCGAAAGCCTGGCCCAATCCACGCTGAGAGTCGCGGAACTGGAAGGACCGGGAGCCATGCTGATCCCAACATAACCGCGTAGATAATAATCGTCGATCTCAGTGGTAATCAATGTTCCATTGATAAAGAAATTTAACACATCACCATAGGCGATCACGCGGATCACGTTCCAATCATAGGGCTTCAGCGTGGAGGTATTGCTGCCCTGGAATAGCGCAACACCATTTCCGTTTTCGTCATACCTGACTATGGCCAGGTATCCATCTCTGAAAATGAATTTATATCCCGGATACCAAAGGTCAGAAGTTGGGTTTATGCTACTCCCCATGCGAAATGACAGAACAGTTGAATTGTTGTTCGACGCATTACTCTTCATCCTTACAGAATAATCAAAATCGGCGTACTTGCCTGTTGTTCTGTAGATGTTTGCATACTTCATATTTCCCACGGTGGTGTACATTTCAGTGGCATTCACGTACCAGGGATTGGTGCCCAATTTTGCCCAGCCAGACATGGAGCTATTGAACTCGGAGTTGAAACTTGGGCCGGATACCGTAAAGTACTTGTAGCCCGACCAGTCGAACCATGTGTTGGAGACCATGGCACGCACACGCCATTTATATTTGATAAATCCAAGTGTAAAGGCAGGTTTGATGGCACAGTTGGAGGATCCACAGGCACTTGCATAAACAACCTTGTCCCATTTCTTCACCGTGCCCACATACACCTGGTACTGGTATTTGGTGGCGCTGGCTACCTTTGTCCAGGTATAAGTGGGTGTCCTGGTGACGATGGTGTTGATCGGCGATTTAAGCGTTGGGATCACCGATGCGGTCCTGCCGTCTTGCGCGAAGGCGGATCCGGCGGGAACGAGCACCGCGGTTAGGAGCGTGGCGAGCACCGCGATATAAAGCCAATCAAATCGGTGTGGTTTCACGGTAAGCCTCCCTGATTAGTAAAAAGATATCGAGATTGTTCATTGCTTCCGGGAGAACGCCCAGCGTTGCGCCTGGATTTTCCCCAAGAGGATGAAGAACATGTTGGATACCCCCGTGGGGATGATGTGCTACTCGATGAAGCGTCTGTGTGTGGTGATGAAAGGAGTAATGCGAGCCTTTGATTATCATACAGTCGTTAAAGCTGAAAAGTCAACGATAAATCAACGGAGTGTTATTTAAAATTCAAAAGTGAACCATTTAAAGTTTAAAAGTGAACTGTTCTC
>CAYVTF010000032.1:0-21425 GCA_964454565.1 uncultured Anaerolinea sp.
TGTTCATGGTCGCTAATCTCTCTTTTCCTTTTTTATGGGAATTTGATACAGTAACGGAGCAAAGAGCCAGCAGAAAAGGTAAATGCCCTCGATTACGAGAGCCGTGTTGCCATCCAGGCAAATCCTGCTGGAGGTCTATAGCCTCCGCCCGGCACAAGACCTGAACGGCGATATCTGAAATCGTAAAAAGTACTGTTTACAACAGAGATGAGGCCACAGGCTCAGATTCGTCCTCAACCTGCTTCCACACCGGGTCGCGCAGCAAAAGCAGCACCACCAGCGCCAGCAAAACCAACCCGGGGATGCCGATGCCGAAAGAAAAGGCCGTGTCCCGCGGAGTGTAAATCAACCCCATGAAATAACTGGAGACTTGGTTGAAAAGCGCGTGCAGAAAGGCCGCGATCCACAGACCTTTCGCCTTGAAAACAGCGTAACCCAGTATGTACGACAGCCCAATGCAAAAGAGAACCATGAACAGCGAGCCCAGCCAGGGGTGTCCGGGGTAGTTGTACCCCATCCAGATGACCGGCCAATGCCAGATGCCCCAAATGATGCCCACCAGCAGTACTCCGCGCACGCGCCCCATCTTCACCAGGGCAGGCTGCAGGTAACCCCGCCAGCCGTATTCCTCCCCGAAAGTGATGAGCAATCCGAGGAAAGGTCCCAGTAGCACGGTTTGCACGCTGAGCACCAGGAACATGACCGAATTGGACATGCCGGCCGCCCCTGTCTGGGCATAAATGGCGCCCAGGTCGGCGCGGCTGCCAAGTTTGAACAGCCAGTTGAGCGCGGTCTGCAATCCCATAAAGAGGACAATTGCCAGGCCGAGCAGCAGCCACCATTTCGCTTTGCCTCCAGCCATGCCCGCGCCGGCAAAGCTATCCTTGCCACCCTTCAGGCGCAGAACGAGCACCAGCAGCAACCCCAGTACGCTGGGCGCCAGCATGACCGAACTGACCGTGAGAGTCAACTCGGGGCGCAGGCTGACCAGGATGAAACCCACAATATAAAGCAGGGTAAAGAACAGAAAATACCAGGTGAACCAGCGCGAAGTTCGATGGTTGTTGCTCAGGTGGATGGGGCTGTCCTTGAAGCAGAACATGCCCAGCAGCATGGCGGAGAAGGCGGGCAGCAGCATTTGCAGCTGCAGCGCCATGCCCACCGCCGGGTTGGCGAGCCCGCCCTGCAGGTAAAGCACCAGGTCCAGCGCCCAGGTGAGACCAAAGGTGAGCAGCAGGAAGGCTCCCACTTGTTTCCAGTTGACCTTGCGCAGGGCGGATTTCAACCCTTTTTCAGCGGTCGGGGGTTGAGCATCGATTGTCATGTGTTATTCCTTTTCAGCAGCAGGTTCTGCCTGCGGTTTGGTTTTTAACAGCCGGCGTACGATGGCAAAGAGTTCAGCAGCAAACAATCGCGAAAACTTGTGCATGCTGTATACCGAGAGCACGCCAGCGGCTAGCAGAACCGCCAGCACAGCCGGATTCCACTGCCGGGTGAGCGCCATGTAGAGAATGAGGATCAGTAGAAACGAAGTGACCATGCCGCGGAACATGCCGTACAGGCTGTTGAAGGTCTGCATCCTGTCCTGCTGCTTTTCGGCGTTGATCAGGCTGACAGCGTAGGAAATGCTGCGCCGCCATTCCCCCAGGTCCGGCTGCGCGGCGGAGAGCGCGGATTTCCCTTCGCCCTGGTGATACAACCGGGTGACATCGCCCAGCGTGCTGGCGCCGAAGATGTTCCGCGCGCGGGTGAGTGGCCAGTCGGTGGGGCGGCCTTTCCAGGCGCGCCAGTAGAGCAGCTCCAGCCAATTGCCCAGCGCCTGGATGAGATGCCCGATCACGTAAGCCAGCACCAGGTGCGCGGTCACCAGCCCGGCGTCGCGTGGCACGGCAATATCCGCCAGCTTGCCCAGGTCGAAGAGCAGCCCCAGGCCCAGCAGCAGCACCGAACCGGGGATGATGACGCCGACGAAATCGTAGAAAGTGAGGACTAAGGACGCGCCCATGGGAGCCTCGCAAAAAGAGGAATGAGAGTATTGTAGTGCAAAAAGCGGTGAAACCCTCGCCCTTTTTTCCCTTCTCCCAATTTTGGGAGAGGGGAAACTCAGTCCTAATGGCATTTACATCAAATTTACACCTTTCTTCATATTTTTCTGGGTTCTGGTATATACTCATTTTGGGAGGACACAATGACCATACCCAGTTACGAACAAATGATGCTTCCTTTGCTGACCTTCGCGAGCGACAAGAAAGAGCACACGATCAATGAGGCTCTAGAATACATTAAAAATCATTTTTCACTTAGTGGTGAGGATAGTGAACTCCTACTAAAAAGCGGCAGGCAAACCGTTATTTCCAACCGTGTTGCATGGGCTAGGACTTATTTGAAAAAGGCAGGGTTGCTTGAATCAAAGGAACGAGCCAGGTTTAATATCACTGAGCAGGGCTTGAAGGTTCTGAAGTCAAATCCTCCGGAGATCACTGACAAATTCCTGATGCAATTCCCGGATTTCCAAGATTTCCAAAAACGACACAAGGAAAAGAAGAACGATACTGAAAGCCCCGAACAAACCAGCAAAACGCCGCTGGAAATGCTCGAAGATAATTACACAACCCTTAGGAGCAACCTGGCAGATGATCTTTTGGCAAATATTGCTCAATGCTCTCCGGCTTTCTTTGAGAACCTTGTGGTTGAATTGCTGGTAGGGATGGGTTATGGCGGTTCGATTGCCGATGCCGGTCAATCGATCGGGAAATCTGGTGATGGCGGGATTGATGGAATTATCAAGGAAGACAAGTTGGGTCTTGATATCATCTATATTCAAGCCAAACGATGGGAAGGGTCCGTTGGAGCTAAAGAAATTCGCAATTTCGTGGGCGCGTTGGCAGGACAAAAAGCCAACAAGGGTGTTTTCATCACCACATCAAATTTCACGAAAGAAGCGTTATCGTTTGTGCAGGCTATTCAGCAAAAGGTAATCCTGATAGATGGGCAATTACTAGCCCAATTGATGATCGATTACGATATCGGGGTTTCTCTGGAGAAGAATTACCAGGTTAAGCGGGTAGATCACGATTTCTTCGAGAATTAGGGTTTTCCCCTCACCCTTTTTACACCTCTCGAATACTTTTTACCACACTCCCGGCAGCAGCCGGTACCTCACCCGCCCGGCATATTCGCTGTAACCGGGCAGTTCCGCCTGCAGGGTGCGGTCCTCGAGCGCAGTGCGCACCACAACAATGACCAGCGCAACGACCGCCGGAATGAACGTCCAGAGCGAATTCAGGCCCAGCACAATGCCCAGCACGGCCAGCGCGTTGCCGGCATAGCCCGGGTGGCGCAGGATGCGGTAGGGCCCGCTGTCGCAGACAGTATGACCGCGCTCCGACTGGATGCGCACCACGCCGGAGAAGTAGCGGTTCTCCACCAGCGCCCATACACCGAAACCATAGCCAAGCGCGACCAGCAAAAGACCGAGGAAATTCAGCCACACCGGGAACGAAGCCGTCCAACCAAAGCGGTGGTCCAGCCCGGCAACGATGACCATGGGGAAGCCGATGGTGAAGGCCATTAATGGCGCAAGCAGGCGGTCCCAGAATTTGATATCCTGGCGAGAGAGCTTATCGGTGCGCTCCGCCAGCAGCCCGGGGTGGCGACCTTCCGCCAGGAGACGCCCGCCAATGCCGGCGGCGAAGATGAGAAAAGTGAAGACCCAACCCTGCCACCAGTGCAATGTGCCCGCGCAGAGCCACAGGATGGCCGGAATGAACAAGTAGACCAGAACCATCAGCAGCCATTTAATAGGGGAGATTTGTTTTTCTGAATGAGTTTCTTGCAAATTTGTTGTCATCGCAACCTCTGGAGGATTGAGATATACCCTCGTTAATCATTATACGGCGGGAAGGTGGAGTTGGATATCTCAGACCTGGAGAAAGGAAACTCGTCCCACAACTATGCGCATAAACCGCGACAGATGAAGCGTTTGTGATTCCGACTCGGAGCAAGGAACCCTCGTCGCACTGGAATGAAGATTCCAGTGCGACGAGTATAAAAATAAAAACCCCTTGAGGGGGTTTTATTTTTATGGCTCCTCGTCGAAGACTCGAACTTCGAACCTAGCGGTTAACAGCCGCCCGCTCTGCCGATTGAGCTAACGAGGAACGCGCTCATTATTATAAACCATCAACAAAGTATGTCAAGCGGAAAACCTGTCCACGAATTACGCTAATTGCACGAATAATAAAACCATTCTAAAACCTTATCCGCATGTTACGCGAATTAGTCTGATTAGAAAGAACTATCCACTAATTCCACTAATTTCTCTAATTTTTAAGAATTCTTTGGACGATTGAAGGCCAAGAAGCAGTTAGGTAAAAAATTTTAAGGTTTTCTTTGCACCTTTGCGGCTCGCGAATTTTGCGCCCCTCGCGAAGTTTGCACACCCGTGGTGCGAGCGAAGCGAGTGGGGTGGCGAGAGAAGTTAAATGAGTCGCGCAATAGCCACCACGGCCATGCCAGCCAGCACCGTGGCGAACATGCTCTTCGTTTTCCACGCCACCAGCAGCGCCGGCAATGCTGCCCACAAGTACAGGTTGTTCCACGCCAGGTTCAACTCCCCGCCCTCCACCAGCAGAGAGGGCAGCAGCAACGCCGCCAGCACCGCCACCGGCACGTACTTGAGCCAGGTAGCCACAAACAGCGGCAACTGCCTGCCGCGCAGCAGCCAGGCCGGCAGCACCCGCGGCAGGTACGTGACCAGCAGCATGCCAAACAACGTCAGCAGCACCAGGGTATCGTTCACGGCTGCCCTCCCGGTTGCTTTTTCAACGTCTCTGCAAGCGCGCCGGCCGTGGCGGCGATCAGCGTGGCGAGGATGACGTTCCATTGCGTGAGCCCTGCCCGCCAGAGCAGCATGGAAGCCGCCCCGCCCAGCAGCGCCACCCACAGGAAGGTCCGCCCGCGGATCTGCAGCACCAGCAGCCCGATGAACATGGCTGGCAGGGCGTAATCCAGCGCAAACGGTTTGACATCGGTGATCAACCCGCCCGCTGCTGCTCCCAGCGCGGAGCCGGCGATCCAGGTGAGCTGGCAGACCAGGTTGATGGCCATGGCCGTGCCAGGCGTGGTTTCTCCGCGCGCAAAGCGCAGGCTGTGCACAGCGAAGGTCTCATCTGTCAGCTCGTAGCAAAAACCAGCCACCTCGCGTTTCTTCCAACCACGCATGAAGGGCGAGAGCGAAGCCGACATGAGCAGGTGGCGCAGGTTGACGATGAAGGTCGTGAAGATGAGCGCGGTGGGGTACAACCCCTGGGCAAAGAAGGTGACCGCGATGAGCTGCGCCGAGCCGGCAAAGACCAGCACGGACATCAACACCGTTTGCACCAGGCTTAGCCCAGCGTTGGATGCCAGCACCCCGTAGGCAAAACCCACCGGCAGATAGCCCATCATCACCGGCAGTGCCGGGGAAAGGGAAGAGAGTCGTTGCGTAAGTTTACTTTTGGAGGAGTTGTCCATGGAGTCCCTGGGAGGATGTTAGGCTGGATTATACAGTCAAACGGGAAGAATGACGCGGTATTTCATTACAATCAGGGGTATTGCCCCGGGTATGACCGTGCTATTCTATACACTGCATGCCCTAACAATCGACAAGAAAGGAAAATGACCCATGACCTACAAAATCACTGACGACTGCATCTCCTGCGGTGCCTGCGAAGCCGAATGCCCCGAGAACGCCATTTACGAAGGCGACGGCAAGTACGAGATCGATCCTGCCAAGTGCCAGGATTGCGGCAGCTGCGCGGAAGTATGCCCCACCGGTTCCTGCGTTCCGGCGTAATCCTTCTGCACATTGACGTCCGGGGTCTTGGGGGGACCCCGGATTTTGATTTAATCTGCACAGTGTTTCATTTTCCGGGGGATTTTCCAACCGGTAACCATTCATTCAAATGAAAATGTTACCAAAAGTCCATCACTGATCTGGTGACAAACTCAGTTTTAGCAGCTGATGTATAATTTTTACAGCAATCACACTCCCGGACGAGAGGGCGTTATGAAGAAATTCATTGTTGTGGCGGGTAACATCGGTGTAGGCAAGTCCACCCTGGTGGAGATGGTGTGCGGCAGACTCACCTGCCAGCCTTTCTATGAGCCGGTAGCCGAGAACCCGTACCTCTCCGATTTTTACCGCGACATGAACACCTGGAGCTTCCACTCGCAAATATTCTTCCTCACCAACCGCCTGCGCATCCATCATGACCTGGTGCGAGCCGCCGGGTCGGTGATCCAGGACCGCAGCATCTACGAGGACGCGGAGATCTTCGCTTACAACCTCTTCCTGCAGGGCAACTTCAGCGAGCGCGATTACAACACCTACCGCACCCTTTACCGCACCCTGGCGGAATACCTGCCCCCGCCGGACCTGCTCATCTACCTGCGCGCCTCTGTGCCTACGCTGCTGCACCGCATCGCCCTGCGCAACCGCGATTACGAACGCGGCATCGGCGCGCCTTACCTGGAACGCCTGAACGCGCTCTACGAAAGCTGGATCGAGCACTTCACGCTCTGCCCGGTGCTCACCATCCAGGCGGACGACCTGGATTACGTGGCTTACCCCGCCCATCTTGAGATCATCGTGGAAAAGGTGAGAGAAAAATTAACGGGCAAAGACGAAGTCGTCTTTTCCCGTTAAGCAACATTTCCTCACCCGGAGGTTATCCGTTCGCTTTTTTCCCCTTGGCAAGGTAGATGCGGGTGGATCAGGCTTTGATGTCCACCACCAGCTTGATGGCTGTGCGGACCTTACCGTCAATCTCCACATCCACAAATTCAGGCACACAATAGATCTCCATGCCGTCCTCGGCCAGGTACCCCTTGGCCAGGATCAGCGCTTTGAGCGCCTGGTTGACGGCTCCCGCGCCAATCGCCTGGACATCGGCATGCTTGTGTTCCCTCATCACCCCTGCAATGGCCCCCGCAACTGCAGCTGTACGAGAATTGGCTTTGACCTTGATGACATCCATCACAGCTCTCCCATTATTGACTTGTTGGTGTACGATAAGCCAGGGGTGCACTTTTAGCGCATTCTAGTTAAGATTGTACACAAAACAAAGGCCAGTTTCAAGCAGTTCTTTTCCAGGAAATTACACAAAAAATCGGAGCAGGGCTGTTGCTCCCTGCTCCGCATCTTTAACCCTACATAAATTATGATTACTTGATAGAGAAATTCTTGAAATCAGAATAAGGCTGCCAGGTTCCGCCAACTTTGGCTTGTACCTGCCAAACGTAATTACCGGGTACAAGGGCTTTTACGGGCGTTTTCTTGCAGGTGTCACCGCATTTGCTGGCATTGACTTCAAAGCTGTACTTGAGCGCTAACTTATCAGCTGTTAAAACGCTGAACCGGTAACTGGAGGCTTTGTTCACCTTACCCCAAACGTACGTGGGGGTGGCATCCTTACCTAGCCCGGTTGGGCTCATTGGATTGGGGATAACTGCGGGTCCAAGCTTGACGATGCTGACCGAGTTCATTTCCATGTCTTCATAGCTGCCGCCCCACTGCATTTTGTACACATGCGAGGGATCGCTGTCCCAGGTGTTGCGAATGAAGATGGTATTGCCAACGCCGTAGCCATACCCCACAACCGTGTGGCCGGCCAGGTTGATCATCACCGGGTTGCAGGAATCGATGGATGCCTTGAAATCTGCCAGGGAGTATCCGCCATCTGCCTGGTTGTCGGTCCACTGGCTGTAGCAAGTGCCGACAGAATAACCACGAGCTTCATAAAACAATTTCCGCCCATAGGTTCCATCAAAAATATCAATTCCATATTTGGCCATATCATCGCAGGTTAGTTTATCCTTCACAGGATGGCCTTCATCATCCACGTAATTGTAGAAGGACGTGCTTCCATCGACGTTGTAATACAAGTATTGACTGGTTTTCATGAAATCGCCAATGGATGTAGCCCAGGGGTGCTGCGTCCACCCGCCGGTTAGGAACGGATCAGGGGTATAGCTGAAATATGATACCCAGTAATCATCAATTGAACCCTTGGTTTTCCTGCCGTCCACACCCTTGTGCGAGGCAATTAACGGGTTATTCGGGTAAACGTATTCCCCATCGTTCCAAGTCGGCCAGCCTGTATCAGTCAACGGCATCTTGCCGTTGTTCTTCGGACCAGCATACAGGTTGGTATAGTTCTTATTATCATAATAGGTAGCAATCATGGCGCCAGAAACTGCCGAGCAGCCAAAAACCCAACTGAAGGACGGGAAGTTCTTGAGCACACCTGTGCTGGGCAACGGTTCTATTGCGGTCTGTGTAAATACCGCAAATCCAGATGGTGGTTGCGCAGGTCCGTTAATAATCGCCCCATCTATGAATACACCGTCTGAAAAAGATAAGTGCCGCAGGGAGAGGTAAGGACTGACCTCTTCCGTTGATTCTCCTACCAGTTGAACCGGTTCCTGCTGGGCAAACACAGTTCCAACACTAGTAGCGATTAACAGTCCAATAACCAGTAGAACAAACCACTTTTTACTACTTAGTATCTTCATTATTCCTCCTGATATTAAATTGGTATTCATGGATTGGGTAAAACGATGCAGGGTTAAGTATGTTTATTATAGAATGATATCCTTTCTTTATATACTTCGTTTTTCACTAATTTCCTGACTGATTCGGGGTACATTACAAAAACAGAGCAGGGCTATTGCTCCCTGCTCCGTATCGGTAAGTGTGGTAATTGTTAAACCTGAACCTGCTGCGGTTCCGCTTTCATGGGCTTCTCGCCCGTCAATTTTTCCGGTTTGGGGGCAGCTGGTCGTTTTTTATCCCGCTTGAGAACGATTTCCTTGTCCTTGTTGATGTCCACCAGCACGGCATCTCCTTCGCGGAAGTCGTGGGCAAGCACCGCGTCTGAAAGCCGGTCCTCCACCTTGTCCTGCAACACTCTCCGCAGGGGGCGGGCGCCCATTTCAGGGTTAAAGCCTTCGGTCGCCAGGTATTCCTGGGCGGCTTCGGAGGCGCGCAGGGTGATGTTGTGCTCGCGCATACGGTTAGCCACCTTTTCCAGCTCCACGTTGATGATGCTGCGGATGTGCTCCTGGTTGAGCGGATGAAAGACGATCACCCCGTCCAGGCGGTTGATGAATTCCGGCCGGAAGACCTTTCGCAGCGATTCGAGCAGTTTCTTGCGCATGTCTTCGTAATTCTGCGACTCGGTGGCTTTTTCGTCCGTCGAGAGGTTGAAGCCGAGCGAGCCCTGGCGGCGGATCATTTCCGCGCCGATGTTGGAGGTCATGATGATGATGCTGTTGCGGAAGTCCACCTTATGCCCGCGCGCATCAGTGAGCTGCCCTTCCTCCATGATCTGCAGCAGCATGTTGTGCGTCTCGGGATGCGCCTTTTCCATTTCATCAAATACCACGATGGAGTACGGATGACGGCGGATGGCCTCGGTGAGCTGACCGGCTTCGTCGAACCCCACGTAACCGGGAGGAGCGCCCACCAGGCGGCTCACGTTGTGGCGTTCCATGAATTCAGACATGTCGATCTGGACGAGAGCGTCTTCGCTGCCGAACAGGAAGGACGCCAGCGCCTTGGTGAGGGCGGTCTTGCCCACGCCCGTGGGGCCGAGGAACATGAAGGAGCCGATCGGGCGGCGCGGATCTTTCAACCCGGCGCGTCCGCGGCGCACAGCCTTGGCAATGGTTTTAATGGCTTCTTCCTGGCCGATGATGGTTTTTCTCAGTTCGCCTTCCATGTTCAACAGGCGTTCCGACTCCTCTGTGGCCAGTTGCATCACCGGCACCCCGGTCCACATGGAAACCAGTTCGGCGATGTCGTCCGCGGAGACCACCGGGCTGGTGGCGCGGTCCCAGCCTGTGCGCAGTTTTTCGATCCTGGCTTTCAGGTCAGCTTCTTTGTTCGAAAGCTCCTGCGCATCATCATTGCGCCCGCTCTGTACAGCCTCGGTACGGCTGGCTTTAACGCCTTTCAGCTCGAGCATCAGTTCCTTGAAGGTCTGCGCCGCCGGACTCTTGTACATGCGCACCCGCGAGCTGGCTTCATCGATCAGGTCGATTGCCTTGTCCGGCAGGAAGCGCTCGGTGACGTAACGCGAGGACAGGTTCGCCGCGGCATTAATGGCTTCATCCGAGATCACCAGGCGGTGATGCTCTTCGTATGCCTTACGGATACCCTTGAGGATCAATATCGTTTCCTCAACGGTTGGCTCCACAACCACAATGGGTTGGAAGCGCCTCTCAAGCGCGGCGTCTGACTCAATGTGTTTACGGTATTCATCCAGCGTGGTAGCGCCCACCACCTGCAGTTCCCCGCGGGAAAGGGCAGGCTTGAGGATGTTGGCAGCGTCCACCGAGGAGCCGGCGGAACCCGCCCCCACCAGCATGTGCAGCTCATCGATGAACAGGATGGACTTGGAAGCCTTCAGCTCGTCGATAACGCGCTTGAGGCGTTCTTCGAACTGACCGCGGTACATGGTGCCCGCCACCAGTGACCCCACATCCAGCTGCAGCACGCGCTTGCCGATCAACGGAGCGGGTACGTCCCCTTCCACGATGCGCTGCGCCAAGCCTTCCACGATGGCGGTCTTGCCCACCCCGGGTTCGCCAATGAGCGCAGGGTTGTTCTTGTTGCGCCGCGCCAGAATCTGGATAACGCGTTCTATTTCCTTCTGCCGTCCGATGACCGGGTCCAGCTTGCCTTCCTCGGCCAGTGTGGTCAGGTCCACCGCCAGCTGGTCCACCAGCGGGGTCTTGGCTTCCTTTTTGTCTTCGTGGCGTTTCAGAGGTGCCTGCCCGGCAGTGGCCGGGGAATTGCTGGTCTCGTCCATCACGCGCCGGGTCTGACGGCGCACCTGTTCAGGGGTGACACCCAATTTCTTCAGCACCTCCAGCGCCAGCCCCTCTGTGGAGCGGGTGAGTGCCAATAGCAAATGTTCAGTGCCAATGAATTGATGTCCCAATATGCGCGCATCTTCGATGGCATATTCCAGCACCTGCTGCCCACCGAAGGAGAGTTCAATTTGTGCCGGCTCGGTCAGCCCCATGGGGGTCAGGCGCTCCACCATCTCCTGCACCCGGTCAGGATCCAGCCCCAGTTCACGCAGCGCGTGCCCGGCGATCCCGCCGTCCTCCTGGATCAACCCAAAGAGGATGTGCTCAGTGTTTATTGATGTATGGCGTAGCCGCTCTGCCTCCTGGTGTGCCAGTGAGAGCACCCGCCGTGCCCGTTGTGTAAATCTTTCCATTCCTGCCAAAGGATATTCCTCCTGAAATTATTAAGAAAAACCGGTAATACCAATGATGTAAGTTCAACGCTTCCCCCGGAAACCAAACGTGCCGACATTTTACCAGTTAATCAGCCGGTTGCCTTTACCGCCACGATGATTGTACATCCCGAGTGTTAATATTGAATTAGAAAATACCCGTTGTTTTGAGGTTCGATGATTTCAACCTGTCCGAACAGGCGAGCGGCAACTGGTCACCAATAAAACAATTCAAGATAGCAGGTAAGCCAGGATCCAGTTTGTGGTGGCAATCAACGCATCTGTGTGGGTGCGTTCATAGTTGTGCGAAGCATCCACACCCGGACCGATGAGCGCGACAGGGATATCGCCGCCAGCCCGCCAGAAGGCGCTGCCGTCAGACCCGTAATAGGGGTAGATATCCACCCGGTAGGGAACCTGGTGCTCATCCGCCAGTTTGCGCAGGTGATTGCTCAAGCCGTGATGATAGGGTCCGCTGCTGTCCTTGACGCAGATGGTGGCGTGATATTCATCCGAGGTCTGCCCTTCGCCGATGGCAGCCATGTCCACCACCACCAGCTCCGCGGCGTCTGCCGGGATGCCCGTGGCGGCGCCATGCCCCACTTCTTCGTAATTACTGATAAAGAAGTAGGTTCGTTGCTTTAGCCGGGCTCCCGCAGCGTGCAGCGCACGGGCGGCTTCCAGCAGGCAGGCCACCGCGGCCTTGTCATCCAGGTGGCGTGAGCGCACGAACCCGTTGGTCAATTCCACGCGCGGGTCAAAGGCGATGAAATCGCCCACGCTGATGCCGAGCGCTTTGGTTTCCTTGTCGTTCGTTACCTTTTCATCCAGGCGAACTTCCAGCGTGTCAGCCTCGCGTTTGGTCTCTCCGGTCTTAACCCCATGCACGTGGCTTGAGGCAGAGGTGAGCAGGATGGAACCGCGGATGCGCTTGCCTTCGCGGGTGAAAACCGTGCAGCCCTCGCCCTCCACCGTGTTCCAGGCATACCCGCCGATCATGCTCATTGTCAGTCGCCCGTTGGGTTTGATCACCTTCACCATCGCACCAAGCGTATCCACGTGGGCGGCCAGCGCGCGCGGAGCGTCGTTAGCGTCGCCCTCGATCGTCACCAGTAGCGCTCCCTTGCGTGTGTGCGCAATGCTCACCCTGGGGATGGCGTTGAAAGCGCGCTCGGTGAGTAAAATGGCATCGTCAACAAATCCCGTGGGGCTGGGCGTGTTGAGCAGGTCCGCCAGGAACCCGACCAGCAAATTGGAGTCTATGGGGGGAAGATTTTTATGATCCATGTTTTTTTGTAAAGTCTATTCCTTCAAAGTCTGAGATGCGTTTGCGGATTTCATCGGAGACGGGCACGGATTTCTTTTCGTGGTAATCGTAGGTGACCATGATGGTCTCTGCCCGGGCATAAACCGGCGTGCCGTCCTCTCCGGTGATCTCGTAGCCGAAGGTGAGGCTCTTGGTACCGATGGAAGTCACTCCCATTGAAACGATCACTTTGCTGCAGGGTTCAATAGGTGCGATATAGCGGCAGCGGGTTTCGCCAACGATCAGCGGCAGCTCGTCAAAGGACTTGCCATCAAACAAGCCCAGGTTGACAACGTAGTGATAGCGCGCGTCTTCCAGGTAGGATATGAACTTGGCGTTGTTCACGTGCCGCTGGGAGTCAATGTCCATAAAACGGACGGTGATCAGGTGGTTGAATTTAAATGTGCTCATACCTGTATTATATCCTGATGTAAGCATGGCGATTTTTCTTGTCATTCGTAACCTCAGGATAGGCATAATTGTCACTTTTACATCCGCGGTTAAGGTAGTAAAATAAAGACAAATAAGGACTATTTTGACCATAATTACCAAAAGAGGTGGATTTATATGCAAATAACCAGGCAAGCTGACTACGCCCTACGGGCAATGCTTCATCTCTCCCGGATGGAACCCGGGAAGAGGGCGGCAACCAGGCAAATTGCTGAGACCCAGAAGATCCCACCCTCATTCCTGGCAAAGATCGTTTCCCAGCTATCCATTGCTGGTTTGATTCACACCTCGCGCGGCGCCCGGGGTGGGGTGTTGCTCTCCCGACCCGCCGCTGAGATCTCCTTGCTAGAGGTCGTGGAAGCCATCGACGGCCCCATCGCCCTGAACGATTGCACCACCTCCCCGGAATCCTGTGACGTGGAGGATTGCCCGCTGCACGACATCTGGTACGAAACCCAGTCCGAATTGGTAAAGAAGTTACGCAACACCACCTTCGATAAATTTGCCATCGAAAAATAAATAATACGGGTTCTCCCGTTGCACCGGACTGGCTTCAGCCTTCGTTTTTCAATACCTGAACTGATCTCACTCCCGGAAATACCTCGGGAGTTTTCTTGTATAGGAACCGGATTTGAAAGAGACAAGCAGCTCACTTAACTGGAAAGTCGGGTTGTTCACCCTCTCGCGTCTGACGGTGAATACTTCCTTCCGCATGGTTTACCCATTTTTGGCGGTATTCGCCGTGGGGCTGGGAGTGGAAATCCGCCAAATTTCCTTGGCAATGGCGGTTTCCATGGCCACCAGCGCCGTGGGTCCCTTCATCGCTCCCATCGCTGACCGCCGCGGACGGAAGGTGGGCATGCTCATCGGCATGGGCATCTTCCTGGTTGGAACGCTGGCTGCCTGCCTGTTACCGGGGTACTTTACCTTCTTCCTGGCGATCATGCTGGGCAACCTGGGAAACAACATTTTTCTGCCGGCCATGCAGGCATACCTGGGAGATCACACTCCTTACGAGCGCCGTGGATTTTACATGGCCGTCAGCGAACTTTCCTGGGCGCTGTCTTTTATCCTGATGGTTCCGCTCGCGGGCCTGATCATCGAAAAGACCACCTGGTATGGTCCTTACGCTGCCCTGTCAGTGCTGGGTATTCTCATGACCATCCTGATTTGGCGGCTGATCCCTGCCGATCGCCCTGTTAACGCCGAGCCTTTGACCATTTTCAAGGATATCCGCAAGGTGCTGGGGTACCCTCCCGCTCTGCTGGGTATCCTGATGGGCACCGCCTTCATCACCGGGAACGAAGTGGTGGGGGTGGTCTTTGGAGTATGGATGCAGGATTCCTTCGGGCTGCAAATCGCCGCCCTGGGTGCGGCTTCCATGGTGATCGGCTTTTCGGAACTTGCCGGAGAGGGGATCACCGCGCTGCTGGTGGACCGCCTGGGCAAGGAACGTGCCATCGGCCTCAGCCTGATCCTCAACGGGTTGTGGGTTGTCGCCCTTCCCTGGTTGGGCAAGTCAGAGTTGGGGGCCTTTGTCTGGTTGTTCGTGTTCTTCATGACCTTCGAGGTGGCAATGGTCAGTTCGCTGCCGTTGATGACTGAAGTGACACCCATGGCGCGCGCCACCATGATGTCCCTGTTCATTGCCGCCCTGTCCCTCGGACGCGCGATTGGAGACGTGATCGCTCCTCTGCTTTACGAAGGCGGATTTATAATCAATGCGCTGGTGTGCCTGGGGCTGGACCTGCTTGGCCTGCTGGCACTGAGCCGCATTAAACTTCCGAAGGAAAACCAGGCGTGACCGTTCACGACACCACTCCCGACCCAAAACTCGTCTTTCCAATGCGCGCGCAGGTTTTCCTGTTTGCCGTGGTACGCATGATCATCAACGTGAACACGCGCATGGTCTACCCGTTTCTCAACACTTTTGCCAAAGGGTTGGGGGTGGACCTCACCGCCATTGCCCTGGCCATGACCGTGCGTTCCATTAGCGGTGCGCTGAGCATGTTCATCACTCCCGTTGCCGACAAACACGGCCGCAAGACAGGCATGTTGCTGGGCGTGGCCATCTTCATCCTCGGCGCGGTCTTGATGTGGATCTGGCCAACATTTACAACCTTCTTCTTTTCTGTCAGCCTCACCTTCCTGGGGATGTTTGTGTATCTCTCCTCCACCCAGGCTTATGTGGGCGACCACATCCGCCAAAACCGCCGCGGCACTGCCCTGGGGTTCATCGAACTGGGCTGGGGATTCAGTTTCATATTTGGCATGCCCGTGCTTGGCTGGATCATGGACAAATACGGCTGGATTGCCCCGTTTCCGTTCACGGCGGCTCTCGGAACCCTGGCCTTCCTGTTGATCCTCGTCCTGGTTCCCAACATCAAGCCGCCGCAGGTGAAAACACAGAACATACTACGCAGCATCCAGGCGGTGCTCAAGATCCCGGTGGCGCGCTATGGGCTGCTGATGAGCCTGATGCTCATCTCCTCGAACGAAGTCATCAACCTGGTTTTCGGCGTGTGGCTCGAGGATTCCTTTGGATTGAAACTGGCAGCGCTGGGTGCTGCCTCGGCTGTCATCGGCATATCCGAGATCAGTGGTGAATCATTGGGCGGCATCATTTCTGACCGCGTGGGGCGCAAGCGCTCCATCATCATCGGCATGGGTATGATGCTGCTCATCTCGATCCTGCTGCCTTTCCTGGGCGGGTCGAAGTTTGCGGCGCTGGTGGGATTGTTCTTCTTTTACCTTTCCTACGAGTTCACTTTTGTCTCCACCCTGCCATTTATGACCGAACTTGTGCCCGAAGCCCGCGGCACTCTGCTGGGGGCTAACGTGGCCTGCCTTTCGCTGGGACGCATGATCGGCAACCTGGTGGCGCCATTTGTCTTCAAACTCGGGTTCTGGGCAAACTCACTTTCTGCCATTGTATTTGTGCTCATCGCCTTCTGGGCATTGATGAAAGTCAGGGGACACCAACAGAAAATCCCCGCAGACATATCCATCCTGCAATAACGGTATACTAAAGAAAAAGGAGGCGTTGGAGAGAGATGCTCATTCATTCGGCTTCCCAGTTGCTCACCCTGGCCGGCGGTCCGCAGCGCGGACACGCGCTTGGGCGCCTGGGTATCGTGGAAAATGGAGCGGTCCTGATCCGCGATGGCGAAATCATTGAGACTGGCTCCACGCCAGACCTGCTCTCCAGGTACCCCGCTGAGGAACGCCTGGATGCCGGCGGCAAAGTGGTGATGCCCGGCTTCGTGGACCCGCACACCCACCTGGTTTGGGCAGGCGACCGCGCGGCCGAGTTCGAGATGCGCCTGGAAGGACGCACTTACATGGAGATCATGGCTGCCGGCGGCGGCATCAATTCCACGGTGCTTGCCACCCGCCAGGCTTCCCCCGCCGCCCTGCTTGCCCAGACGCGTGAACGGGCACTGGAAATGTTCCGCCACGGTACCACCACAGCCGAAGCCAAGACCGGCTATGGACTGGAGTTGACCGCTGAACTGGCGCAGCTTAAAGCGCTGCTCGATCTCGATGCCGAAGGTCCCCTGGAGATTTCTCCAACCTTTTTGGCTGCCCACGCCATTCCACCGGAATACGCCGGCAGGGGTGCGGCTTACACCAGCCTGATTTGCGAAGAAATGCTGCCTTCATTAAATAATTGGTGGCAGGTGAACGGACTTTCAAAACCGCTGCCCTTCGTGGACGTGTTTTGCGAAAAGGGCGCCTTCAACCTGGAACAGACCCGTCAAATCCTGGAAACTGCCAGGGCGCTTGGTTACCCGCTCAAAGTGCACGTGGACGAGTTTGAGAACCTGGGCGGTGCTGCCCTGGCGCTGGAACTGGGAGCGACCTCCATTGACCACGTGGTGAAGACCTCTCCCGCCGAGATCAACGCCCTTGGAAGTTCAGACACAGTGGCCGTGTCACTGCCCTGCACGCCCTTCGGGCTGGCGGAGCCTCACTACACCCCCGCGCGAGCCATCCTCGCCGCGGACGGTTACCTGGCGCTGGCCAGTGACCTGAACCCCGGCACGGCCTGGTGCGGAAACATGCAATTCGTTATCGCATTAGCCTGCCGCTATCTCCGGCTCACACCCGCGCAGGCCATCGCCGCCGCCACCATCAACGCCGCCAAAGCCATTCACCGCGAAGACCGCATCGGGTCAGTCGAGCCCGGCAAGCAGGCGGACCTGATCATCCTCTCGGTGGAGGATTACCTCCACCTGGGTTACCGATTCGGCACAAACCTTGTGGAGACTGTAATCAAAAAGGGATTGGTGATTAGTGATTAGTGATTGGTAATTAGAGATTAGGAATTTGACAATCACCGGAAAAGAGTTCTCATTCGTAAAACAATAGGGTGTTTTACAAAATTGGTGAAATTCGTGAAATTTGTGGACAAAAGATTTAAAAAACCGAGTAATTCGCGGATAGATTTTTATGGGAAATTTTGGATTCGTGGACAGGATATGTTAACTTTTGAACAAGCCAAAGAGTGGTACAAAGACACTGACGCGGTGCACGACTTTTCGCATATCGAGCGTGTTTACCGCATGGCAGAGCGCCTCGCCCGGGCTGAAGGTGCTGACCTGGAGATCGTGCGCGCCGCCGCCCTGTTGCATGACGCGGACGGCACTACCCCTGGCAGTGATGTGCGCAAGGAACACAATTTGCGCTCTGCGGAATTCGCTGAAACCATCTTGAAATCGGAGGGTTGGCCGGAAGACAGGATCAAAGCCGTGCAGCACTGCATCCGCGCCCACCGCTACCGCGATGACCGCGAGCCGCCAGAAACCATCGAAGCCAAATGCCTGTTTGACGCTGACAAGCTGGATGTGCTGGGAGCAATCGGGGCTGTGCGTGTGGTGGTCTACGCCGCCCTGGCAGGCACGCCGTTCTACAGCGAACCATCACCGCAATTCCTGGAAACCAGCAAAGAGCAGCCCGGCGAACAGCACAGCGCTTACCACGAATACCTGTTCAAATTACGCAACGTGGAAAAACGACTGTTCACGGATACTGCGCGTACCCTTGCCTGTGAGCGGGGGCTGTACCTGGAAGAATTCTTTAATCAACTCATTGCTGAGATCAACGGAGAAAAATAATGACCCAACTATCACAACCTTCCCTCGAGCAAGTCATCCTCTGGGCAAAACACGCCGGCGACATCGCGCGCGAAGGCTTCCATAAGGAGCACCAGGTGGGTTACAAAGGGGAAACCGACCTGGTGACCGAAATTGACCACGCCTGCGAGAAATACCTGCTGGATTCGATCCGTTCAGCGTTCCCTTCCCATTCCATCCTCACCGAAGAATCCGGTGCTTTGAACAGCGGCAACGCTGACTGCTGGTACATCGATCCGCTGGATGGCACGATCAATTATGCCCACCGCATCCCCATCTATGTGATCTCGGTTGCCTGGCAGCACGCCGGGCAACTTCAGATCGGCGTGGTGTACGACCCTTCGCGCGACGAGTGCTACAGCGCTGAACGCGGCAAGGGAGCCTGGTTGAACGGAGAAAGGATGAGCGCCTCCAGCTGCAATGATCTGCAAAAAGCACTGTTAAGCACGGGCTTCCCATACCATAGCCTTGATAAATTCGCCACCAACCTGCGCAACTTTGGATACCTCACGCGCGTCACCCAGGGAGTCCGGCGATTGGGCTGTGCCGCGCTGGAGATGTGCTACGTCGCCTGCGGGAGGACAGACGGATACTGGGAACAGGAGATCAACGCCTGGGATATTGCCGCCGGGGCGCTGATCGTGGAGGAAGCCGGTGGTAAGGTGACGGACTTGCATGGTCAGCCGGATTACTTCAGACCCCCGTATGCCCTGCTGTCCTCGGCACCGGGGATTCACTCGCGGCTGCTGGAACACCTGCGCGAGATCTAAACCGTCCTTGTCTCATTTGATTACCGTGTGATAACAAATGGGCTTGCGATATAATCACATTTGCCTTCCCTGTCTCGGGCGGAAGTATCGCTGAGCCGGGTATCTCATCCAAGAAAAGGAACCCTTATGTCCCCAACCAAAACTTACACCCAACAACGCTGGAGCCTCACTGACCTTTTCCCCGCCGCAAACTCGCCTGAAATGAAACAGGGGTTTGCCGACCTTGAAGCCCTGACCGCCTCTTTCGAAAAGAAACGTCCGCTGCTCTCAGAAAAGATCAGCCAGAAAGAATTCCTGTCGGTCATCCAGGAGCTCGAGCAGATCTATCGCCTGTCCAACCGGCTGGGCGGTTATGCCGAACTCTGGTTCACTGAGAACACGCAGAACCAGGAAGCCTTGAGCCTGATCGCCAAAACCGAGCAGCTATTCTCTGACATCAGCAACCGCAGCCTTTTCTTTGGACTGTGGTGGAAGGATTTGCCGGAAACCCTGGCGCTTCCCCTGATGGACAAGTCCGGTGATTACCGCTACTGGCTGGAAGAGATGCGACACTTCAAGCCGCATACCCTCACCGAGCCTGAAGAAAAGATCATCAATACCAAAAACGTCACCGGTGTCAATGCGTTGACCACGCTCTATAGCTCCATCACTAACCGCTACGTGTTCAAACTGGAAGTGAACGGCGAGATGAAGGAGATGACCCGCGGGGAACTGATGATGTACGTGCGCGGCAGTGACCCTGATCTGCGCGCCCGCGCTTACCAGGAACTGTACAAGGTCTACGGCGACGACGGTCCCATCCTGGGTCAAATGTATCAGACCGTAGTGCGCGATTGGCGCAACGAGAAAGTGGCTTTGCGCCATTTTAAGAGCCCCATCTCCGCGCGCAACCTGAACAACGACCTGCCTGATGAAGTGATCGATATGCTGCTCAAGGTGAGCAAAAAGAATACGGCTCTATTTCAGCGCTTCTTCAAACTGAAAGCCCGCCTGCTGGGCATGAAAAAACTTCGCCGGTACGATATTTACGCCCCGGTGGCCAAAGCGGACAAGCCTTACGCCTACGAAAAGGCAGCTGACAAGGTGATGCAGTCCTTCAAAGAATTCGACCCGGTTTTTGCGAAACTGGCGAAACGGGTGCTCGACGAAAACCACCTGGATGCCGAGGTGCGTAAAGGAAAGCGCGGCGGCGCATTTTGTGCCACGCTCGGTCCCGACCTGACCCCCTGGGTGATGCTCAACTACCAAGGCAAAGCGGATGACGTGGCCACTATGGCCCACGAATTGGGGCACGCCATCCACTCCATGCTGGCGGAAAAACACACCCTCTTCACCCAGCACGCCTGCCTGCCGCTGGCCGAAACAGCCTCGACTTTCGGCGAAATGATGCTGATCGACCGTCTCTTATCGGAGGAAACCGATGAAGCCGTGAAGCGCGACCTGCTCTTCCGCCAGGTGGACGATGCCTACGCCACCATCCAGCGCCAGGCGTTCTTTGCGATGTTTGAAAAGGAAGCCCACAAAATGGTTGCTGATGACGCCTCGGTGGATGAGTTGTCAGCCGCTTACCTCAAAAATCTTAAGGCGCAGTTCGGATCTGCGGTGGAACTCTCGGATGAATTCAAATGGGAATGGGTCTCCATCCCGCACATCTACGAAACTCCGTTCTACGTATATGCCTATGCCTTTGGACAGCTGCTAGTGCTGGCGCTATACAAACGCTACAAGGAAGAGGGTGAAGCGTTCAAACCGAAGTACATCAACCTGCTGGCCACGGGCGGCTCCAAGGCACCCATGCAATTGTTGGACGAAACCGGCGTGGACGTGCGCCAGGAATCCTTCTGGCAGGGTGGATTTGATGTGTTGAGCGAGATGGTGGACAAACTGGAAAAGCTGGGGTAAGACTTTTTTCCGTACCCAGTCTCTAAACCCGGTATCTGAATTTTGATACCGGGTTTATGCTTTTAATCACGGTTTGCCCAACCATCGGCGACATCTAAGCCCCCGTTTAAGTGCAAAAACCAGGTTTCATGGGCATAAACCGGGTTTTCCAGTCTCTGAATCCTCAACCAGGTCTTGACAAAGACTTGTGATGGGCATAAAATCATTTCGATACATATCGAATCAAACGAGGTAAAGAATATGACAGAACAGGAATATACCGAACAATTGTTGGATTTTTTCAAAGCTCTCGCCGACGAGAACCGCCTGAAGATCATCGGCATGTTAGCCCAGAAGCCATCCTCCGTGGAATCCATCGCCCATGCGCTTGGTCTGAGCGCATCCACAACTTCGCACCACCTCTCGCGGCTGTCAAAAAGCGGTCTTGTCACTGCACGGGCTGATGGTCACTACTACATATACTCTCTACAGACGGAAACCCTGCGGCAATTATCCCAGCAACTGCTGCAAAGCGAGACGCTTTCTCACCTCGCCTCCCGGAACTCGGAGGATACTTTTGAACGCAAGGTGT
>CAYVTF010000033.1:0-20846 GCA_964454565.1 uncultured Anaerolinea sp.
GGACCAGTTCACTTTTGAATTTAACAGCAGTTCACTTTTCAACTTTTCCTAACATAGGTGAATTTCCTGTTGGTGAGAAAGGGGTCAGCAAATTGATTACCGACAACGATACCCCCATTGTTCTATGGTTTGATCTTCAGGAGTATAAAAAAACCACCTGAAAATCAGGTGGTTTTGCAGTTTTTGAATTGTGATCTGTAATATCAGGATTTCAAATTCTTTTCCATGGTCACGCGCAATGCAAGCTTGTAGATTTGCCTGAGCGTTTCTAGGAGTTCCGGCGATTGATTGCGGGATTCACCTTCAGCGATGACAGAATTAATGGTCTGCAGGAACTGGTCATTTACCTGGTCAGGTTTGTCTTTGAGCAACTGTTTCCTGGATTCTTCATCCTTTGTTTCAAGCAACGCCTGGATCAGCTCAATCTCGGGGGGAGGAGCGCTGAATTTTTCCAGGACGGAAATCACTTTTTGGATTTTTTCTATCTTTTGAACATCACCTGCTTCGCGCGCCTTTTCAAAGGTAAGTTGCACCGCTTCTGAGAAGTACTCGTCAATTTCCGCCAGGTGTTTTTCCACAGAGTCTTCAACATTGGCATCCTGCAAGATCTTTTCGAGCAGATCGATTGAGGATTCGAGACGCTTCTTCATGGCCTGGTCAATTTCCCGGGTCAGATCCAGCAGTTTATCGCGCAATTCAGTCAGGTGTTGTTTTTCAGAACCTTCCTTGCTATCGATCCTCTCGCTCAATACCTGGAAGAACTGGTAGTCCATGCCGGTGCGAGTGAGACTCACCAGGGTTGCCAGGCTGGAATCTGATTTGACTGTCGCAATGACGTCCAGAAGTTTTTCACGGGTCAACCCATTCTTGTTGGCCGCGTCAAGTTCTTTCAGTGCTGCCTGCGTTTCCTGGCTATCCGCCAGTAGTTTTTTCCCTGTTTCGGTTTCCTGTAGAAGTTCAGATTGAATGGTACCCAGAAGTGTAGCTGCTTTCTCATCGCCCTGCATGGACGCAGACTGCATTAGTGTGGAAAGGATCGCAAACAGGCTGCCATCTGCGAGTTCAGCTTCCTGGTGGATAATGGTGATACGGTCTTCCGAGCTGGCAGTAGCCAGCAAGCGTTGGATGAGAGAAACGCGTTTCTGTTGGGCATCGATCATTTCCTTGGTGATACCATCCGCTTCAAGCACCCGGTCGATGAGGGTCTGGTATGTGAACATCGTCTGTGCCTGGAACAAGTACCCTTTTCGTTTATCCGGCTGGAGAGCATCAACCACCTGGTTGATAAGCGGACCGATCTGTTTTTCCTGTTGATTCACCGGTAGCCCCAGCTCACTGGGGAAATACGTGAGCAGTAATTCTTTTTCAGGATCATGGTAAACGATGGGCGTACTGACCAAACCTTCATACCCGCAAGTGATGCAGCGAGCCATGTTGGTATTGCGGCTGAGCAGCTTCTGCTTGGCGGTGGGGTCGGTGGTCATGTCAAACAACATCTGCACATCGGCGAGGATGGGTTGTCTGCAACGTGGGCAAGGGGTCTGCATTTTTGGCATTTTTATCTCTCGTATTCAGTTTTAATTACCGGCTGATTATACCATCAGGGAAAAAGACATTAAGCTATACGGCTTTTTATCAAAGATCTCCATCACCGGGAACTGGCAGTGAAAAACACACCCTGGCGCCTTTGCCTGCCACTGGATCGATCCAAATGCGGCCATCATGGGCGGTGATGATGGATTTCGCCAGGAACAATCCCAGCCCGGCACCTTTTGTTTGGCGGGTGGCGTCAGGCGAGCGGTAAAAGCGGTCAAACACAAACGGGGCATCGTTTGGGTCGATTCCCGGACCATCATCACTGATGCAGACGATGTTGTAACCCTTGCTCTTGACTGCCTTTATGCGTATCTCACCACCGGGAGCATACTTGATCGAGTTGGAGATGAGATTGGAGATCACCTGGTTTAGGCGCGCGTCATCTGCCAACACGATGGGGAGTGGCTCCGGAATTTCGACGACGATTTTGTGCTTCGATGTTTGGGTTTGCATGCGGTTTGCCACATGGTGGATGACATCCGCGATCTGGACATCAGTTCGTTTGAGGCCCAACCCGCTGGCTTGAAGACGGGTGGTGTCCAGCAGGTTTTCGATGTATTCGCTCAATCGATCGGCTTCTTCTTCGATCACTTGCAGGCTTTCGTCAACAATCTTCCTGTCCCATTTGACGTCATCCCGGCGGAGCGTGCTCGCATACCCTTTAATTAATGCCACAGGGGTTTTCAATTCATGGCTGATGACCGAAATGAAAGTTGATTTGAGCTCATCAGCCTGGCGAAAACGGGTGATGTCCCGCACTGTTGTGATGATGTTGATCAACTTCCCGGCTGCTGACATCAACGGCGCATAAGTGATCCCAACGGGAACCGGCATGGGGTTGCTGCTTCTTTTCAGGTCACCTTCTACATAAAGGGTGGCATGGGGCGTTAGCGGCCAACCTTCGGCTACTGCGCTGGACAACGGCATGCCATTGGGAGGTTTAGCCCAGATGATGACATCATCGTGGTCTTTTCCTGCCAGATCCTCGATCTGCTGACCGATGATGAAAGAAAAGGAAGAGTTTGCCCGTTCTATTTTCAGGTCGGAGGTAAGGATCAATATCCCGTCCGCTGCGGAATCGAGCAAACCGGTAACCCGGCGGCGGTCATCTTCCACCTGGGTATAAAGCTGGGCGTTCTGAACGGCGATGGCAGCCTGGTCGGCAAAACTTGATAGGAGGGCGCGGTCGTTGCTCGAAAATTCTGCAAACTCTCGAAAAACGAAAATGACCCCCAGCACTTTCTGCCCGGTGATGAGCGGCAATCCCACGCTGCTCAACCGGCCTAGGCTGATTGCCTGGGTGAAAGAGAGCAGGAGCTGGTTGATGTTCTTGATCTCGAGGTCGCCCGGTTCCTGATCTTCAGGGATCTGGTTGAACTTGGGTTCTAGAAAGCGCAGGAATGCCGGGGGGAGACCGAATGAAACGCGAATTTTCCAGCCTTCGGCCGGATGCCGCAAGGCGATCAAACCGGCCTGTCCGGCGAGCATTTCCAGGGAAATATTGAGAATACGTTCGAGCAGTTTATCAAGATCCAGGACCTGGGTTAACGCCCTGGATATTTCCAGCAGGTAATCCCTTTGTCTGACCCGGAAATCAGGCAGCATCTGCCCTGTTACCTTTCGATGTCCAGCACATTATCCTGCAGAATGAGGGCAGCTTCATTTTCAGCAATGGCAATGGCTTCCTCAAAGATCAAGAGCCCTTCACGGGCTTCATTTAGGGTGAGGCAAAGCGGGGGAGAAACGCGTATTGTGCTCTTTCCACAACCAAGGGTGAGCAAACCCCGTTCGTATGCCAGGTCCACCACGCGATCACGAAGCGCGCCTGCCGGCGACTTTGAAACCGGATCTGTGATGAATTCCACGCCAATCATCAATCCCTTGCCGCGTACACAACCCATCGAGGGATGTGCCGATTGAATCTCGCGAAGCCGATTCAAGATGTACTCTCCAACATGGGAAGCGTTTTCCATATAATCGCTATCGATCAGCTTTATGGTTTCTAGTGCGGCGACACAGGATAGTGGGTTCCCGCCATAGGTGTTACCGTGGGCGCCTTTTTTCCATGTAACCACGCTCTTGCGTGCGATCATGGCGCCAAGGGGAAGCCCGGAGGCGATGCCTTTGGCTGAGGTGACGATATCGGGTTCCACCCCAAAATGCTGGATTGCCCACCATTTGCCGGAGCGACCCATACCGCACTGGACTTCGTCAGCGATCAAGAGGATACCGTACCGGTCACAGATCTCCCGTAACTTTTGGAAGAATCCCTCCGGGGGCACGATGTAACCGCCTTCACCCTGGATGGGTTCAATAATAATCCCTGCCACTTCTTCCGGCGGGATGATGCGACCAAATACCTCTTCTTCAAGGTAACGTATTACTGCATCGCCCACGTTTTCACCCGGGAGCATGTTGAGGACCGGGCGATATGGGTCGGGGTAGGGGATGTGGGTGACCCCGTTCATCAATGGGAAGAAACCCTTGTGGTAATTGGCTTTGCTGGCGGTGAGGGTTACCGAACCATAGGTGCGGCCGTGAAAACCACCGAAAAACGCGATAAATTGTGATCTTCCAGTGTGATATCGGGCTAACTTCAGCGCAGATTCCACGCTTTCGGTACCTGAATTGGTCAGGAATGTGACCGCTTTTTCTGCAAATGGCGCAATTTGATCGAGGGCTTCCGCCAGCTCGATCCATTTGGTGTGATAAAAATCGGAAGAAATGTGGAGAAATTTCTCCGCCTGTTCCTGAATGGCTTTCACCACATTCGGGTGGCTATGACCGGTTGAATTCACAGCAATACCGGCGGCGAAATCCAGGAACCTGTTGCCATCCACATCCCAGACATAAACACCCTTACCGTGATCCATGACGAATGGATAACCTCTTGGATACGAGGGGGATACAACAGCCTGGTCACGCTCGATGAGTTGTTTGGCGATGGGTCCTGGTAAGTTCAACGGTTTCACACTTTGCCTCCTGTTGTGAGTTTGATGGTCGAAAGGTCATCCGATAGAATGATGAGATTTTTTCTGCGTACAGAGCGATTATACCATGCGGCGTTTTGGGGCAGTTTCTCAGGCAATTGGTGTGGGAAATTGCCTATTCATAGGTGAATGTCAAAGGTCAAAAATCGAAATTTTCCCAACGAGAAAAAAAGGCTGCTATAATTGCCCATTAATGCCAAAAAAGTCCTCGATATTCCGGCGCTTTCTGACCTCCATCTACCTCAAGTTAAGGTGGCTGGTGCCGGGCATTGGCGTTAAACGCTGGGTGGTGGTCATCCTGGCGGGCACCACGCTATTAGGGCTGGGTTTCGCAGTCTATTTGCTGGACCTGTACCGCAACGTGCCAGAAACCTGGTTTTTACCCATCGTGAAGATCATTTCGCTGCAATTTATCCAATTGCGCATCCTGCGTGCGCTAATCTTTGGCTTGCTGGGTGTGGGCATGGTTGCCTTTGGCATTTGGGGCTTGAACCGCGCGCTTCTGCGCCCGTTCCTGCGGCCCGGTAAAGACATCATCTCGACCATGGTGGAATTTCAACGCAAGGACAAAGGTCCGCGCATCGTGGTCATCGGCGGGGGCACCGGGTTGGCAGCCGTGCTGCGCGGGCTCAAACAATATTCGCGCAACATCACCGCCGTGGTCACGGTGGCCGATGATGGCGGTTCCTCCGGCGAGATCCGCAAGTCATTGGGCATCCTGCCCCCGGGAGACATCCGCAACTGCCTGGCGGCATTATCCAACGACGAGCAATTGATCAGCCAGTTGTTCCAGTATCGGTTTGCCGCTGGCGCCGGTCTCAACGGTCACTCTTTGGGCAACCTGCTCATCACCGCGCTGACGGAGATCACCGGCAGTTTTGAGGAAGGTATCGCAGAATCGGCCAGGGTTTTGGCTGTGCAGGGCAACGTTTACCCCTCAACATTGAGAAACATCAACCTGGTCGCCACGGTTGAGCTGCCGGATAAGAAAGTGGAAGTGAACATAAAAGGCGAAAGCCAGATCAGTGGACTGGGGGGAAGGATCATCAGGGTATGGCTCGACCCCGCCAACCCGCCGCCTTATCCGCCGACCGTGCAGGCGCTGTTGAGCGCGGACGTGATCGTGATCGGCCCCGGGAGCCTTTTCACCAGCATTATTGCCAACCTGCTTGTGCCGGACCTGGTGGAGGCGATACGGGCGAGCCGGGCGTGTAAATTCTACGTTTGCAACGTGGCTACTCAAAAGGGCGAAACGGACGGCTTTTCCACCGAGGATCACGTGCACTGCATCGAACAGCACGCGGGGCACCGCCTGTTTGACCTGGTGATTGCCAATAACCGTTGGGAGGGGACGCTGCCGGAGGGGATCGACTGGGTGAAGGTGGATGGCGATGACGAGCGCAGCGACATCTACCAGGCTGATCTGCTCGACATCGATAATCCCTGGCGGCATGATTCAAAGAAGGTGGCCAAAGCCATCATGGACTTATATTATGAAAGAACTGGTCCGCTAAGTCAGTAAATTCTGACAAAATTAAGTTACACTTCCATGTCTAGACATGGTAAAATTCTCAGATATTTTTCAGGAGGCATAAGCTATGACAGTAAAAGTTGGCATCAACGGATTTGGACGAATCGGCCGCCAGGTATTAAAAGCGATCATGGAATTACACGGAAATGATGTTGAGGTTGTGGCAGTCAACGACTTGTTTGACACCAAGACCAACGCGCATCTTTTCAAGTACGATTCCAATTATGGCATCTTCCCCGGAAAGGTGGAAGCGGCTGAAGGGCTTCTCATCGTGGATGGCAGGAAGATCAAGGTGTTCGCTGAGAAGGAACCCGGCAACCTGCCCTGGAAAGACCTTGGGGTTGATGTTGTGGTTGAGTCCACCGGCGTCTTCACCGACGCGAATGGCGATCCCGCCAAGGGCAAAGCCGGCGCGCGCGTACACATTGAGAAGGGCGGGGCAAAGAAGGTGATCATCACCGCGCCCGCCAAGAATGAAGACCTGACTTTGGTCCTGGGCGTGAACGATTCCATCTACGACCCGGCCAAGCACCACGTGGTATCAAATGCTTCCTGCACCACCAACTGCCTGGCACCGGCAGCCAAAGTGGTCAACGACAATTTTAAGATCGTCCATGGGGTAATGACCACCATCCATTCCTACACCAATGACCAGGTCATCCTTGACCAGGGACACAAGAAGGAACTGCGCCGCTCCCGGGCAGCCGGCCTGAACATCATCCCCACCACTACTGGTGCGGCCAAGGCACTCGCGCTGGTCATCCCGGAACTGAAGGGCAAGTTCGACGGCTACTCGCTGCGCGTTCCCACCCCCACGGTTTCGATCGTTGATTTCGTGGCCATCATCGAAAAATCAACCACCAAGGAAGAATTGAACGCTGCATTCATTGAAGCCTCCAAGGGGTCTCTCAAGGGCATTTTGGGTGTCACCACGGGTGAGTATTTCGATCCGCTGACCTCGATGGATTTCAAGGGCGATTCGCGCTCTTCCATCGTGGACCTGCCCACCAACATGGTCATGGGCGGCAACATGATCAAGGTGGTCACCTGGTACGATAATGAATGGGGTTACTCCTGCAGAACCGCCGACCTGGCTGCCATGATGGGCAAGTCCCTTTAATCCAGTTATTCACCATGGGTCCGGTTAATTAACGAATTTCTTGATGCGCAGCCACTAATTGCAGGCTGCGCATTTCTATAGAAAGAGAGGCAAACATGTTTGCAAAAAAAACAGTTCATGATATTGAAGTGCAAGGGAAAAAAGTGCTGGTTCGCGTTGATTTTAACGTACCTCTGAAAGATGGCGTGGTGGGAGATGACACACGCATCAGGGCGGCGCTGCCTACCATTGAGTACCTTTTGCAGCACGGCGCGGCTGTGATCCTGTGTTCCCACCTGGGGCGTCCCAAGGGCGGACCGGAGGCAAAGTATTCGTTAAAACCGGTTGCCGAGCATCTTGCCGGCTTGCTGGAGAAAAAAGTTGAATTCGCCACAGACTGCATCGGACCGGAAGCAGAGGCAGCGGCAGTGGCGTTGAAACCGGGTGAAGTACTTGTGCTGGAAAACACGCGCTTCCACCCCGAAGAAGAAAAGAACGATCCTGAGATGGCCAGGCAGATGGCAGCGCTGGCAGATCTGTATGTTAACGATGCCTTCGGTACTGCCCACCGGGCGCACGCTTCCACAGAAGGTGTGACCAAATACCTGCCGGGTGTGGCCGGGTTCCTGCTGGAAAAAGAGATCCAGTACCTGGGGCAGGCCGTGGCAGAGCCGAAACAGCCGTTTGTGGCCATCATGGGTGGGGCGAAGATCAGCGACAAGATCGGCGTCATCCGCAACCTGTTGACCAAGGCAGACACGATCCTCATCGGCGGGGGAATGGCCAATACTTTCCTCAAGGCAAAGGGATTCCAGATGGCGGATTCCCTGGTCGAAGAAGACTCCCTGCCGCTCGCCGGGGAACTGCTCAAGGAAGCAGGTTCCAAGTTGTTGCTCCCGGTGGACATGGTTCTCGCGGATAAATTCGATCCCGAAGCGAACTCCAAAACCCTGGCCGTCGGCGATGTGCCGAAGGGTTGGCGGGTGCTGGATATTGGACCAGAGACGGTGAACCTGTATGCAAAAGTTATCGCCGATGCCGGCACCGTTGTGTGGAATGGACCGATGGGGGTGTTTGAGTTCCCCAAATTCGCCGAGGGCACCTATGGGGTTGCCAGGGCGGTTGCTGCCAGCAACGCCGTGAGCATCATCGGAGGCGGAGAATCCGTGGCAGCCATTCAACAATCCGGGCTGGCCGACAAGATCACCCACATTTCAACTGGCGGGGGTGCTTCGCTGGAAATGCTGGAAGGACTGGAACTGCCAGGCGTGGCAGCACTTCAGGATAAATAACCCAGCCTGGATTAAGCAAATGGTCTGGACAGTATAGAGTGAATAGGTTAGAATACTTGCGCCACCTGGAACAGTGCTTACCCTGACCCTCGCACTGTCTGATGTAATTTTTGGAGGATTAAGTTGGCCAATATCAAGTCTGCAATAAAACGCAACAAACAGAACGAAAAACGGCGCATTCTCAATCGTGTTTATCGCGGTCGAGCCCGCACTTTCATTGCCCGCGCTAGAGTTGCAATCAACGGTAAAGACGCCGAAGTTGCCCAGGCAGCCACCCTGGAAGCCATTTCAGCGCTGGACAAGGCCGCGCAAAAGGGTGTTATTCACAAGAATAACGCTGCCCGCCGCAAAAGCCGGTTGATGAAGAAACTGGCAGCTGCGAAGTAAACGTTTTTCAATCACGCAACCAAGCGGGAGAGCGATCTTCCGCTTTTGCTTTAAAAGCCTGCGGTCTGGCCGGTTTCTTCTCTGGCGACAGAGAAGGGTTGCCAACAAGACAGGCAAAATATCGCCTATGATATAATCTTTTCGAACGCGCATGATCGAGAAATGGACAACTGATGTTCGAAACAGAACAAAAAACCGTTGAGGGTTTGATTCATCAATATTGTACGCAGCACGGACTACCTGACATGGAAATCAAGTGGTCGTGGATACCATTTAATGGTCAATGGGGGATTGCCACGTCTTTCTTCCAGCTTGCAGCCAAATCCTTTGGTGAGGGCAAGGGCAACGTGGCTCAGCGTGCGAGGGAAATTGCAGGGGGAGTGGCTGACGCGCTCAGGAGCACGCCCGGTTTTGAAAAAATCGAAGCTGTCAATGGTTACCTTAACCTGTACTTTTCGTCTGTTGATTACTTTCAACGGGTGATCACCGATGTATTAACCCTGGGGGCAAGCTACGGCAAGGGAAAGATAACGAATGAACAGGTGATGGTGGAGTTTTCACATCCCAACACGCACAAAGCTTTTCATGTAGGGCATTTACGCAGCGCCTTCCTGGGAGATGTGCTGGCACGCATTCTCACCGCTGCCGGGCATGACGTGATTCGGGCAAACTACCCGGGTGACATCGGTCTGCACGTGATCAAGTGGTTATGGAATTATCAGACGCTTCACAAGGGAGAAAAACCCGAAAAGGACATCACCCGCTGGATGGGCATGATCTATGCCGAAGCCAACAAGCGGCTGGAAGAAAACCCCGAACTGGAAAAAGAAGTTCGGGAAACCTACGTCCTGTGGGATAAACGTGATCCTGAACTGGTGAATGCCTGGCAGGAAACCCGGCAGTGGTCGTTGGATGGCTTCAAGGAGATGTACGACCTGCTGGATATTCATTTTGACCGCTACTACTTTAACTCGATGTTCGAACAGCCAGGCAAGCTGATGGTTGAGGAACTGATCGAGAAGGGGATCGCGCAGGATGAAAGACCTGATGGCGGAGCGGTCATCGTCAAGATCGACGAGAAATTAAAATTAATTGAAGAGAAGTACCGTGTGATGGTGGTGTTGCGTTCAGATGGTACTGCCCTCTACGCTACGGAAGACCTGGCGCTTGCCCGGCAGAAATTCATAGACTACCCGAAGCTCAACCGTTCGTACTATGTGGTTGACGTGCGCCAATCTTTGCATTTTCAACAGGTGTTCAAAACGCTGGAACTCGCCGGATACGATTGGGCGGTCAATTGTCAGCACGTGCCCTACGAGATCGTTAATTTACCCGGCAACGTGGTGATGGCCTCCCGTGAAGGGACGGTCGTGCTGCTGGAGGACTTGATCCGTGAAGCCACCACCCGCGCGCTTGAAGTGGTTGAGCAAAAGAACCCCGACCTGACCAATGAGGCGAAAATGGAAATTGCCAGGGCAGTCGGAATCGGTGCGATCCGCTACCCGATGATCTCTCGAGAGAGCAACAAAGTGGTCACTTTTGATTGGGAAACGGCTTTGGATTTTAACGGTCAGGCAGCACCGTACATCCAATACTCTTACGTGAGGGCGAACAGCATCTTACGTAAAACCGGCCAGGTCATTCCGGTGGAGACCGATATTATGTCAGAATTAACTTCTGAGGAAGTAACACTGGTGGATCTCATCAGCCGCTTCCCGGAGGAGATCCAGAAGGCTGCCCGGGACCTGAAACCCCTGGTGCTCACCAATTATGCTTACGACCTGGCCAGGGCTTTCAACGATTTCTATACCCAGTGCCCGGTATTGTCGGTGGAGGAGCCCCTCCGTTCAACACGCCTCAGGCTGGTGGCAGCCTCCCGCCAAGTGCTGGCAAATAGTCTGGTATTACTGGGCATCACAGCCCCACAAGCGATGTGAAAAATCCAATTATTCCAAAAGGAGAGTAACAAGATGACCCCAATTAGAACCTTGATCATGGGAGCGGCAGGACGGGATTTTCACAATTTCAACGTTTTTTACCGCGATAATAAGGATTATGAAATCGTGGCCTTCACTGCCACCCAGATCCCCAACATCGACGGCAGGAAATACCCGGCAGAACTGGCTGGTTCTTTGTACCCGGCTGGAATCCCCATCTATCCTGAAAGTGACCTTGTGCAACTAATCAAGGAGCTCAAAGTTGACCAGGTGGTTTTTGCCTACAGTGATGTTCCCCACCAGGTGGTAATGCACAAGGCTTCGACTGTGCTGGCTGCCGGGGCTGATTTTCGGCTGATGGGAACTACAGCCACCCAGGTAAAATCCACCAAGCCTGTGGTCTCGGTTTGCGCCGTGCGCACCGGTTCAGGCAAGAGCCAGACCACGCGCAGGGTCTCCTTGATCCTTCGAGATTTGGGATTCAAGGTGGCTGCCATCCGGCACCCAATGCCATACGGCGACCTGGTCAAACAAAAGGTGCAGCGCTTTGCCACTTATGCTGACCTTGATAAACATGAATGCACCATCGAGGAGCGCGAGGAATACGAACCTCACATCGATAACGGCGTGATCGTGTATGCCGGAGTGGATTACGAAGCCATTCTGCGCCAGGCTGAACAGGAAGTCGATATTGTGTTGTGGGATGGCGGCAACAACGACTTCCCATTCTATGTTTCCGACCTCAATATTGTCGTAGCAGACCCGCATCGCGCCGGGCATGAAAAAGCCTATCACCCCGGTGAGACAAACGTGCGCATGGCAGACGTGTTTGTCATAAACAAAGTGGACACCGCGGATCCTGCCAAAGTGATCGAGGTGCGCAATACCCTGCATGAATTGAACCCCAATGCCCTTGTGATCGAAGGGGCGTCACCATTGTTTGTGGATGATCCGGAAGCGATTAGAGGGAAACGGGTGCTTGTGATCGAGGATGGTCCGACCCTGACGCATGGCGAAATGGCTTATGGGGCGGGATGGGTGGCTGCCAAGCGCTTTGGCGCGGGCGAAATCGTCGATCCGCGACCATTCGCGGTGGGCTCCATCCACGAGACCTATGTCAAGTATCCGAATACGGGTGCCATTCTCCCCGCGATGGGCTATGGCGATGACATGGTCAAGGACCTGGAAAAGACGATCAACAATGCTGATGTTGACCTGGTCATCTCTGCCACTCCGATCGATCTGAACCGGATTATAAAAGTGAACAAACCCATGCAGCGTGTACGTTACGAATTGCAGGAAATTGGCATACCGAACCTGGAAGACATACTGAAACAAAAATTTCCCAGGAAATAATTGAATTGTGAGTGGACCAGGAATCAAATTGGTTCCTGGTCCATTTTTGAAGGGTTGGACTATGTTTATAGATGAAGCAAGAATTTATGTGCGTTCTGGACGCGGCGGCGCGGGAATGGTTCATTTTCACCGCGAGAAGTACGTTCCGCGAGGCGGTCCGGACGGGGGTGATGGCGGCAGGGGAGGAGATGTGATTTTTGAGGTTCAGGAAACCCTGAACACCCTGCAAAGTTTTCGATACAAGCATAAATTCGTTGCAGATGATGGCGAGAAAGGTGGCCCGAGCAACATGACGGGCAAGAGCGCCAAGGACCTGGTCATCCCGGTTCCGCCTGGGACGATCATATATGACGCGGTTACCAACGAGCTGTTGGGTGACCTGGTGGAAAAGGGGCAGAGGCTTGTGATTTGCAAAGGGGGTCGGGGAGGTCTTGGCAATCAACACTTTGCCACATCCCGCAACCAGGCACCGCGCACCGCAGAAAAGGGAGAACCTCCGGAAGAACGCGAACTCAAACTGGAATTGAAGCTGCTGGCGGACGTGGGTATTGTGGGCGTCCCAAATGCGGGCAAGTCCAGCTTGCTGGCCGCGGTGACGAATGCCAAACCGAAGATTGCTGATTATCCCTTTACGACGATCGAACCCAACCTGGGTGTTGCCAATCTCGATGAAGATACCAGCCTCGTATTGGCAGATATCCCCGGACTGGTGGAAGGCGCGCACCAGGGGGTTGGCCTGGGGGACTCATTTCTGCGGCACATCCAGCGCACCAGGGTGTTGATCCACGTACTGGATGGCATGGCAGAGGATCCAATGGCTGACTTAAGCCAGATCAATAGCGAACTGGCTTTGTTTGACCCTCAACTGGCAAAAAAGCCGCAAATTTTGGTGGTGAACAAGATCGACCTGCCAGATGTGCAGGAAAAATGGCCGGAGTTGAAAAAACAACTCAAGAAACACAAATACGACCTTTTATCGATCTCCGCGGTGACACACGAGAACCTAAAAACCGTGCTGTGGAAAGCGCATGAATTGCTGCAAAACACCCCCAAACCGGAAATCGCCCAAACGCTGCCGGTTTACAAACCTGAAGACGACCCGCGCGACTTCACCATTACCCGGGAAAATGACGGATGGCGGGTGCATGGCAAGTCAATCGAACGCGCAGCGGAAATGACCTACTGGGAACACGATGGCTCCGTACGGCGTTTCCATCATTTGATGGTCAGCCTGGGAGTAGACGAAGCGTTGCGGAAACAGGGTATCACCGAGGGGGGCACGGTGTTCATCGGTGAGTATGAATTGGAGTGGCAGGATTAAGGAGGAGCAATAATGCGCATAGGTATTTTCGGCGGAACATTTGATCCTCCTCATGTAGGTCACCTCATTCTGGCTGAGGAATGCCGCACGCAACTTGATTTGGACCTGCTGCTGTGGGTGGTAACGGACAACCCCCCTCACAAACATTACACCGGGGTTAGCCCCATTGAAGATAGGTTAGCGCTGGTTGAGAAAGCCATCACCGGCAACACGGCATTCCAGGTTTCGCGAGTGGATATTGACCGTCCGGGTCCGCATTTCGCGATCGACACGGTCAATATCCTTAAACAGCAATTTGAGGGAGCTGAGTTTTTTTACCTGATGGGTGGTGACTCTTTGCACGACCTACCCACATGGAACAAACCCTTGGACTTCATTAACTTGTGCGATGGAATCGGCGTCATGCGACGGCACGCTGACAGGGTGGACCTGGACTCATTGGAAGCGGTACTGCCAGGTATTTCCCAAAAGGTAATGATCGTAGAAGCGCCAATTCTCGAAATTTCCTCCAAGCAGATCCGGCAAAGGATCGCTGAGAATATGGGCTACCGTTATTACCTGCGCGATGCGGTGTACCAGGCCATTAGTGAAATGGGCATTTACAAACGAGATTGATTTCTTATTCTTACGAAGCCCTGCCTTTTCATTACTTTTGCATCAGGTGTAGACTTCCAACTGCCATCTCAACATTAATCGTGATCAATGGTCCTTGTTCTCCAACTGTGTAAGTGTTGTTATTCACAGTCCATGTCCCGCTCACATCGATATCACTTAACGCGCCGTTGTTGTTAACTCTCACATAGGCGTCAGCCGGGATGATGAGCTTAACGTCGCTCACCCCGGTATTGATGGTTACATTCATATCGTGGCCAAGGAAGCCAGAAAAATCGAGCGTATAGCTGCCGACACCGCCCTCAAACTTGATCTCCTGCGCGTTTGAATTTCCCAACCCAATGAGTTCCACCGTAGACGCGCCGGTCGTATAGCTGAAGAGACCCATGATCTCCGGATTACCAGTGTCGAATCTAACAGTGGATTTGCTTGCGCCGTCTGAAATGGTCAGGTTAGTGATGGACAAACCACTCAGGTCAAGGTCGCTTTCTGAAGCCCCCGTGGCAATGGACAACTCCATTGGGACCGACCCCAGCCTAAGATCCCATTGATTCTTGATTGTCCCGCTTGGGATGCCTACATTGGTGGTATTGGTTTGGCTGATGGCATAGCTGTCTGTGGAGCGCTTGGCTTTGGGCTCCCAGGACTCGACATTGTAAAGGACGTCACCCTCAATGAGGTTCGAGCTTCCGCCGGCGAGCGTTAGTCTGCCGGCACCCATCTCGATGCCTACCTTGTACAAATCCACCCCAGAGCTCAGGGGTTCATTAACGGTGAAAGTCAGGGTTTCTCCCGCGCTTAAAGTGGGGACGTTGACTGAAACGGAACAAGCAAGCAGCACCATCACGATCAGGATTAAACCTGTAATCTTCAAGATTCTCATTTTGACTCCTTTTCATTTTCATGATTCATAGCCTCGGACAGATCAGGTTGGACTGGTTGTTCATGCCTGACTGCCGGAGGTTTGAGGATTAACCCGGGTCTGCTGGCAGACCCAAAAAGGGTGATACCGACTGCACCCAAGCCAACGATCATTACGAGGAAACCGATTACCCAACCCACGCATGGGATGAGACCGATGAAACCCACAACCAGGCTGACAACCAGTGTGCCAATGCCTGCCACGATGGCTGGCGGCCAGTTTGTTTTCAAGAAGGCAGCAAGCCGTTCTCCTGCCAGGTAACCTGCGGATATAAATCCCAGAAGGACGGCAAGCCCAAATAGAATGGCACACAGGACCATCACCGGGATCAACAGGATGGTGATGGTCAAAACCACCAGGAGAATGGGGATGAGGATGGCGGCAAGCAGCCCGATTGCACCGCTAACTACGGGTTCCTCTTTGACTGTCTCGACAACACGTTTCAACTGGCTGGGCAGCAGTAAAGCTATGAGACCAGCCAGAATGGCCAGGGCAAGAGACCGATAAGAGACATTCAGCATTTCCTTTAGCGTGTTGTGCTCGATGTTTCCATCCAGAGGGATTTCCGGATTGGAAGGCTGAAATTCTAGAAACCCGGGAACCTGTTCAGTCACTTTGCCATTGATACGGGCAAGCGAGGAGCGGTTCAGGTTGGCACCAACCATCACCAGGTCGCCATTAACAACGGCGGCTTCTTTCAGGTTGACTGCTCCACCGATGGCAAGGATCTCGCCATCCACGTTCCCATCAATATTCATGGTCCCGCCGATTAGTACGGCATCCCCGGCCATGGTTGCACCGGAAGCAATTGTTGCCGTACCCCCAATGACCAATAGATTCCCGTTTAGCGTATCGCCACTCTCAAGCCTGTAAGTATTGGCAATGACGATCCGATCACCGGTGAAGGTGTCACCCGGTGGTTGTGCAGGATCCTGCGCGAAAACACCTGTCGGTATGGAGAGCAGGAGCAGCAACAGGCTGGCAAAGGCGAATGTGCGGATAAACTTCATGATACTTGCCTTCTCTGGGTTGCGAGCTTCCAGATCGAGACACCCCATGCCACAGTGGCAAACAGAAACCAACTGGAAAGTATCACTGTGGTGATGATGAGGGAACGGGGTGGAACCTGCTGAATGGACCGAACGATGAGCGTTGTGAGGTTTTCCAGGGTGTTCAGTAGTGCCACCAGGCTGGAAATTAGAGCGACTGAGATGGAAATGATGGAAACCCCGGGAACCAGCAGCGCTGCGAGGATAAACAGGAGCACGAGAGCAACAGACCCCAGCAGTACCATCAGGTTCCGTTTGCGCCTACGTTCAAGCTCAAACTTGCGGATTGCCAGGTTCGCTTTCCAGTCTCTCAAAAAATAGGCAGGAGCTGGCGCCACAACAGGATTACTGAGGGCTTTGTCAACCCGTTTCCAGGATTCGGATAAGCGGGTGCAATCAGGACAATCCTTTAGATGTTGTTCGAGTTCATTTCTTTCCTTTTGGGCGGTAGGTTGATCATCCAAAATCCACGTTTCATATGGCTGGTGATTCATGACGTAATCCTCCTTTTGCTTCCGCCGTCGAAGAGGCGGATATTGCTTGAGCCAGTTGACACCTGGCCCGGTGAAGGCGGCTTTTAACCGCGCTAATGGTGAGCGACAGGATCTCACTGATCTCTTCTTCAGAACACCCATACCAGTACTTGAGGACGATGGCTGCCCGGTCGGGTGGATTTAGCTTTTGGATCATCTCATGTAGCATTTTATTTTCATCGTTCACGATCACAACTGACTCCGGGTTTGGAACTCCGGTATCCTGAATATCAAAGTCAGGGTATTCATCCATTTCGAAGAGTGGGATGCGGTGTTTGCGCGACAGGTCGATGCAATAATGGGCTGCAATGGAAAGCAACCAGGTGGCGAAGGATCTTTGCGGGTCATACATCTTCAGATTTTGGTAAGCCCGCCAGAAAGTTTCCTGTGCAGCGTCTTCTGCGGCTGTGCTCTCCCCTAACATTCTGTAGCAGAGGTTGTAGACCGGATTTTGGTACGTTTCAACCAGCATGGCAAACGCATCTTCATCTCCATGACAAGCCTTAGCGATCCATTCCTGGTCCAGGGTTTTCACAAAAAATCCACGTCTTCAGTTTTTCTATCTCATATACGCAACTATTCCCCATTGGTTGCATATATGATCAGTAAATTGTCAATCAGATGGCCTCAAAAGGTCAGAATACCATCTCTTCTTTACCCACCAACTTTTCCTTGATCTTTTGCACCACGAGGTCGAGATGTTTGGGTTTGTGAACGAAATCAAGGTCATCCGTGCGTAATGTGAGTACCGGACAAAGGTCAAAGTTGCTGATCCAGTCATCATAGTAACTTTCCAGCAAAGTCAGGTAATCGGGATCAATGCTGGATTCGATATCACGACCACGTTTCTTAATGCGCTCCACAAGCACAGAGACTGGTGCCTTCAAGTAGATCAACAGGGCAGGCGGGGGCAGGTTTTTGACTACCAGGTTGAACACCTGTCGATAGGTGGTGAAATCACGTTCGTTGATGTTACCCATTGAATGCAGAGCGCGGGCAAAAATGTAAGCATCCTCATAAATGCTGCGGTCGATGATGGCGGATTGCGGATCTTCAAATAATTCCAGGTGTTGTTGAGCCCGGTGGCCGAGGAAAAAAACCTGCAGGTGAAAGGACCAATCCTTCATGCTGGCGTAGAAATCAGGCAGATAAGGATTATCCGCCACTGATTCGTAAGCGGTGCGCCAACCAAGCCTCTCGCCGATGCGCTCTGTGAGCGAAGTCTTTCCAGAACCAATGTTGCCTGCGACAAGGATCAATTTTTTGGGCATAGTTTATCTCCTGGCAGATATTCTTGTTCAACTAATTATACGGCAGGTAAGGCGGGATTCATTACCTGCGTAGTCCGTGATGTCAAACAAATGTTTTGGATTGCTTGCTGATTTTTACGAAACTCGTGATATAATTTCTCCTCGGTGAATTCACCGTGTAGTTAATCGAGCTTGGTTTAGAATACCCTGCCGGTTTTGGAGGGTATTTTTTTGTGGATAGAGGAGTAGTGTAAGAATGGTTTGTGCTTTTGAAGATTTAGGTTTACAGACAGAATACCTGGAAGCAGTGGACCGCCTGGGTTACACCCAGCCGACCCAGATCCAGGTTGAAACGATCCCCGCGATGCTGTTGGGCAAGGACGTTGTTGCTCAATCCCAGACCGGGACAGGAAAAACGGCTGCATTCATGCTGCCCATCCTGCAAATGTTGGAACCGGAAAGCGGGTATGTACAGGCGCTCGTCCTAGCACCCACCCGTGAGCTGGCGAAACAGGTGGCAGAAGCCACTGAAGGCTTTGCCCGGCACACGCCGATCAAGGTGCTCGCTGTTTATGGCGGCCAATCCTATGAAATTCAACTCAAAGCGTTGAAACGTGGCGTTGAAATCGTGGTTGGTACCCCTGGGCGCTTGTTGGATCTCATCCGCCAGAATAGACTTGACCTCAGCCAGGTGAAGACTTTAATCCTGGACGAAGCGGATGAAATGCTTGAGATGGGCTTTATTGATGATGTTGAGCTTATTCTAAAAGAACTCTCGGCAGACAAGCAAATTGCGTTATTCTCAGCCACGCTTCCAGATCCGATCCGTAAGCTGGCGGCCAAATACCTGGATAACCCCGTAAAAATCGCGGTCAGCCCCAATCAACTGACAGTGAAAGAGACCGAGCAATTATTCTATCGTGTGCGCGAAGAGACCAAACTCGCAGCACTCACCGCCCTGCTGGAGACTGAAGAAGTTACAAGTGCCCTGATCTTTGCCCGCACCAAGGCGCGAGCCCAGGACCTGGCCGATGAACTGCTACGCCGAGGTTTTTCCGCAGATTCCTTGCATGGTGACCTCAATCAATCCCGGCGTGAACTGGTGCTGAATCGCTTCCGCAAAGGCACTGTTTCCCTGCTGGTTGCCACGGATGTGGCAGCACGCGGGTTGGATATTTCTGATGTGTCGCATGTATTCAACTACGACATGCCTGCAGATTCAGAAGATTACGTCCACCGCATTGGCCGAACCGGCCGGGCAGGTAAAAAGGGAATTGCCATCACCCTGCTCACCCCGCGTGAACGCGGGCGCATGAACCAGATCCAGGCGTACACACGCCAAACAGCCAAAGAAATGATCCTTCCCGGAAAAGCCGAAATCCAGGAAAAACGCGACCTCAAGTTGATGGAACGTGTATCTGGTCATCTCCTGGCAGGAGTCAGCCAACCGGAAAAGACACTGCTTGAGAAAATGCGCACGAGCGGTTTTACGACCGAGGAAATTGCTGTGGGGTTAATTCGCCTGCTGCGGGCGAATGAGAGCGAAATCCCTGTAAGAGACCTTCTGGAGCCGGCCCACTTTGAAACTCAGAAGAATAGCCGGAATGTTGCTGGAGTATCAAACGCAAACAACCGTTCCAACCGAGAAGGCTCCCGGAAAGACTGGAAATCCTCCGACGAGAGACCCACACAGGCTGTTGAAACTGGGATGGTCCGCCTGTGGATGAACCTGGGAAACAACAACGGGCTACGACCGGGCGACATCGTTGGTGCGATCGCTGGAGAATCCGGCATCCCCGGCAAGGCAATCGGTGAAATTGACATCCGCTCCAATTATTCTCTGGTGGATGTGCAGGAAAGCCTGGTTAAAAATGTACTCAAAGTTAGCAAGGGCAACTACCGCATCAAGGGCAAACCCGTCTTGCTCAAGGTCGCAGATTACTAAACAATAAGACCATGGTGTGAGCCATGGTCTTATACTTTACAGATAAAAGATCACTCTTTGGTCAACAATTGAGCGGCCACCAGGCCGGTACCACCATGCACTGAGAGCCCGGGGGTAAACTCAGCGATCATAATCTCGTTCGGCATATTCAAGTCTTTGCGCAAGCGTTTTTCCAATTCCAACGCGTCCGCCATATTATTGATGTGAACGATCCCGGCTTTTTCAATTGTTTTACCCTTAACGGATTTCTCCAGTAACGTGACCAGCCGTTCCATAGCCACCCGATGTGTACGCACTTTTTCAAGCAAACCCAACTTGCCGTCAATCATCGTCATGATGGGGCGGATGTCAAAAACGTTCGCCATCCCGGCGGCCAGGGTTCCGATGCGGCCACCCATGGCAAGGTATTTGAGTGTGGTCAAAGACCCATAGAGGTGCAGCCTGGGGAGTACTGCCATGGCTGATTCCACTGCCTGCTCGTGTGTGGCGCCGCTGGCGATGGCTTCAGCGGCAGCGATGGCTGTGAAACCTTCGCCCAACGAGAGGTAGCCAGTATCGAGCACGGTGATTGTTTTCCCGGGGAAGTCTTCACAGGCTGTGAGTGCGGACTCGTAGGTGCGGCTGATCTTGCTGCCGACAACCACGCAGATAATGGATTCAGCTCCAGCGTCAAATGCCCTTGCAAAGGCCTGGCTGAAAGCCGCCGGGGAAGGCGCAGCAGTGGTAGGGAGGGTTTTGAGTGCATCAATCTTCTCGAACAACAGTTTGTCATCAATGTCTACGCATGCTTCAAATGTCTCATCACCAAATTGAATGGTGATGGGGACCTGGAAGATGCCATACTTCTCCGCTATGGCTGCCGGTAAGCTTGAATCCGTGTCGGTAATTACATGTATTTTGGGCATGATTAATCCTTTCAGTATCTACTTTCCATTATACACAGTAGAAGCTTTTTCAACACGAAAAAATTGCGATTACGCAACCTTTTTTCTGTAAATTGAAGTCAGAAATATCCATCGTTCTTTA
>CAYVTF010000034.1:0-19932 GCA_964454565.1 uncultured Anaerolinea sp.
GGAGAACAGTTCACTTTTAAACTTTAAATGGTTCACTTTTGAATTTTAAATAACAGATGATTATTCCCACTTGACATTGAACATATGTTCGTGTATGATAATAGTACAAATGACCGATAATGTTTCTCTATGGAGGAAAGTATGGCGCGCAGACAACCTGGTTTAAGTGAAAGACACCGCAAGATCATGGAGTTCCTGACCAAATTCCAGAATAATCATGGTTACTCCCCTTCCATCCGCCAGATCGGGGACAGCATCAATGTTAAATCCACCTCACTGGTTGATTACTACCTGGCACAATTGGTGGAGATGGGCTACATCGAACGCGAAGACCGCATTTCCCGTTCCATTCGCGTGCTACAGCCCGTCCAGCCGGAAGGCTCGCTCACCGATAAGGTCGCGGAAATGGTAAAGAATGCCGGGAACCTCCTCAGCGACCTGGTAAGCATCCCCCTGGCAGGCCGCATTGTGGCCAGCGCCCCGATCCCCATGCCGGCTTCCGACCTCAATTATTATGATGCCGAATCCAGCGTGGATATCGCGCGCAGCCTTCTCCCGGCAAAAGACACCAGTGACCTCTTTGCCCTGGAAGTCAGCGGTGATTCCATGGTGGACGCCATGGTAAATGACGGTGACATCGTGGTGATGAAGAAAGCCGTCTCAGCCAACAATGGCGAAATGGTTGCGGTGTGGTTGGATGACAAAGACGAAACCACGCTCAAGTACTTCTATAAGGAAACAAACCGCATCCGCCTGCAGCCCGCCAACCCCAACATGGGACCCATCTACGTGGAGGATCCCAAAAGCCTGCGTATCATGGGCAAGGTTGTGCTGGTCATCCGCCAGGTACATTCTGTCGCCGGGTAACTTATTCCGATTTGTATAGAAAAATCCTCCCGATCGGGAGGATTTTTATGTTTCAGTTTTCGAAAACTTTAGGCAAGTTCAACAACTGCGCCGGCGGCCTCAAGCTTGGCTTTGGCATCTGCAGCAGCTTCCTTACCAACAGCGGAGAGAACCTTGGAGCCAGCGGTTTCAGCCATGGTCTTGGCTTCGACGAGGCCAAGGTTGGTGAGGGTGCGGATGACTTTGATGGTCTCAATTTTCTTCGGGCCGGCATCCTTGAGGACGACATCGAACTCGGTTTTCTCTTCCACGGGTTCAGCAGCAGCGGCTGCGGGGCCAGCGGCAACGGCAACAGGAGCGGCAGCGGAAACGCCCCATTTTTCTTCCAACAACTTGACCAGTTCTGCAGCTTCGAGAACAGAGAGACCGCTCAACTGTTCAACAATTTTTTCTAATTCAGCCATTTCTAAAACTCCTTATTTTATGTTTGGTTAATTTAATATTGAAGACTCGCCTGACTAGGCAGCAGTGGCTGCCTTGTCAGCATAAGCCTGGACAACTCCAGCCAATGAACGGCCGGGCTCAGCCAGTGTGCGGACCAGTTTGGATGCAGGAGCGGAAATCACTCCAAGCAGCATGGCGCGCATCACAGGCAGTGAGGGAAGATCAGACAAAGCTTTCACTTGCTTGTCGGTGATCAACTCTTTACCAAGGAAGCCGCCTTTTACTTTGCGGGTGTCGTTACCCTTGGTGAACTCAGTAAAAGTTTTTGCCAGTGCCGCAGCATCTGAATACGCAAAACCAACCAGCGATGTTCCTTCAAGGAAATCGGGTTCGGGATACCCCTGTTTGCTCAATGCCTGGCTGAAGAGCGTATTCTTGACCAGATGAATTTCGCTGCCGTTTTCCCGGGCTTTCGCGCGGAAACCGTCAACTTCTTTCATGGTCATTCCAACGTATTCGAGCACATATACTGCCTGGCTGTCACTTAACCACTTTTCGTAATTAGTGGTTACATCAACCTTTTTCTGCTTTGAATATGCCAATGAAATCTACCTCCTTCCTTCAAAAAATCAGTCTTTGTCCGGTTTTGCCGGATAAAGACTGATTTCCATTCCCTTGCGGGAGATTTTTCCAGGATTTCGTCTTCACCTCGGCGGGATATTAAGTCTTGGCAGACACCGGCTTTCTTTGGTGAGTCGCTGAAATGTTTCACTCAGCGGGGTGAATTATACCACTAATCTTCAGATGAAATGTTCATTGCCCTTAATGGATCTACTTTTACGCCAGGTCCCATCGTGGAGGCCACGGAGATCTTGCGCACGTAAATACCTTTGGCTCCGGACGGCTTGGCTTTTTTGATGGCGTCCATCAAAGCCGCGAAGTTCTCGAAGAGTTTTTGGGAATCGAATGAAACTTTACCAATGGGAACGTGAATGTTGGCGGTCTTATCGAGACGGAACTCAACACGTCCGGCTTTGGCTTCGTTGATCACGCGCGGAAGGTCTTCGGCTGCGCATACCGTACCAGCCTTGGGATTCGGCATCAAGGAGCGAGGTCCAAGCACGCGTCCCAATTTGCCAACCTTGCCCATCATGTCGGGTGTGGCAATGGTCACATCAAAATCGGTCCAGCCGGCGGCGATCTTGTTGATCATCTCGTCGTTGTCGGCCACGTAATCTGCTCCGGCTTCCTGCGCCTTGGTGGCGGCATCACCCTGAGCAAACACCAGCACGCGCACTTTTTTGCCCAGTCCGTTGGGTAGCACCACTACATCCCGGACCTGCTGGTCCGCCTGGCGGGGATCCAACCCCATGCGGATGTGAACTTCTACAGTCGCATCAAATTTTGCATAGGATGTTTCTTTTGCCAGGGTTACAGCCTCACGAGGCGCATAATTAGCCTCGGTATTCACCTTGGAGAGAGCCTCCAGATATTTCTTGCCGTGTTTCGCCATTTTTTCTCCTTCGTGGTACTAACGGGTGACAGCGTCACCCTCCCACAATCTACTACTTCTCGACGATGGTGATGCCCATGTTGCGGGCTGTACCTTCAATTTGGCGCATGGCGCCATCAATATCAAGTGCATTCATGTCTTTCATCTTGATCTCAGCGATCTCGCGCACCTGAGCCCTGGTGACCTTGCCAACCTTTTCACGGTTCGGTACTTTGGATCCGGATTCAATCCCTGCCGCCTTTTTCAAAAGCACAGATGCAGGGCTGGATTTCAAGACAAATGTGAACGATCCGTCAGTATAGACGGTGATCTCTGCAGGGATGATGTCACCGGCGCGGTTCTGAGTGCGCGCGTTGTATTCCTTGCAGAATGCCATGATGTTGATCCCATGACCGGCAAGCGCCGGACCAATGGGGGGTGCAGGGTTGGCTTTTCCAGCCGAAATCTGCAAACGGACAATTGCTTTAAATTTCTTTGCCACTTCTTTTCTCCTTGGTGGTTATAGCGGGTGATATTGGGGAGCACCCTCCCACAAACAGGTCCTTGACCTGATTATGCCTTTTCTACCTGCAGAAAATCCAATTCCACAGGGGTTTCTCTGCCGAAGAAGTTGACCATCACGCGCACCTTGGTGCGCTCCATGTCAATTTCGGCAACAATACCGCGGAAGTCATTGAAAGGACCATCCACGATGCGCACGCGTTCGCCAACCTTGAACGAGACCTTCACCAGCGGGGCTTCGGCTTCCATGCGGCGCAGGATCTGCTGCACTTCTTCCGGGCGCAGTGCGGTGGGTTCATTGCCCATGCCCACAAACCCGGTCACTCCCGGTGTGTTACGTACCACGTACCAGGATTCTTCTGAAAGGATCATGTTGACCAGCACGTAACCCGGGAAGACATGGCGCTCAACTGTGCGGCGTTTTCCATCGCGCACTTCAATTTCTTCCTGGGTGGGGATGACCACATCAAAGATGAGGTCTTTCATGCCCATGGTCTCGATGCGTTGTTCCAGGTTATAACGGACTTTATTTTCATAACCGGAATAACAGTGGATCACAAACCACGCCCGGTCGGAAGTATCCTCTTGTGGAACTTCCACAGTGGTTGCAGCTTTCGTTTCTTCAGGTACCTGGGCAGCCGGTTCAAGGTCTTCAACAGGAGACGCGTTGAACTGGTCAGTGGAGTTTTCGTTCTCCAATGGCTGCGGTGCTTCCAGTTCTTCCCGATTCAAATCGTCTTGCGCATCCATTTACACCAAACCTTACTGCAATCGAGGCAGGTCTAACCCACCAGCAGTGCAACTAATTTTGTGAACAAATAATCCAAAGAGCCCAACAAGGCGCCCATGGCGACCATCACGAGTAAAACAATCTTGGTCAAACGCCAGGCTTCGCGCGGGGTTGGCCAGTTTACTTTGCGTAACTCACCGACGGTTTCGCGCCACCAGCGCTTGATGCGGCCTTCTTTCTGCACTTTTCCATTCTTGTCCGCCACAGCATACTCCTTTTTCTAGGCTAAAACGCCGCCAAAAAAGACGGCGAATCTTATTTCATGGCAGGCCAGGCAGGAATCGAACCCGCAACCTCCTGTTTTGGAGACAGGCACTCTGCCAAATTGAGCTACTGGCCTGTGTTTTGGCAAGGCGGTTTTCCACCGCCTTGCCAGTTTCCTCAGTCTACTTTGTCTCGCGGTGTTTTGTGTGTTTCTTGCACCGCGGGCAGTACTTTTGGATCTCCATGCGGGCCGGGTCATTTCGCCGGTTTTTCTCGGAGGTGTAATTGCGTTCTTTACATTCGTCGCAGGCGAATGTGATCACAGGGCGTACATCTTTCTTTTTTGAAGCCATAGCCTATCATTGCAACCAGGAAACCTGGTTGACGCTCCTTTTTTCCTATGCAATAATCTGAGTGATCACACCGGCGCCAACCGTCAGACCACCTTCACGAATCGCGAACTTTGAGCCCTGTTCCAATGCCACCGGGATGATCAGGTCACATTCCATCGCCACATCATCACCTGGCATGACCATTTCAACTCCCTCAGGCAGCTTCACCGACCCGGTCACATCCATCGTGCGGATGTAGAACTGCGGCCGATAACCACTGAAGAACGGCTTGTGACGCCCGCCTTCTTCTCTCTTCAAAATATAAACCTGCGCCATGAATTTCGTGTGCGGGGTGATGCTTCCCGGTTTCGCCACCACCATGCCCCGTTCCACGTCTGTGCGCTCAACTCCGCGCAGCAGCAAGCCCAGGTTGTCTCCAGCCTGCCCTTGATCCAGCAGCTTGTGGAACATCTCCACTCCCGTGCAGACCGAGGAGCGCGTCTTTTCCTGCAGACCCACAATTTCCACCGGGTCGCCCACTTTGATGATCCCGCGGTCAACACGCCCTGTCACGACCGTCCCACGTCCCTTGATCGAGAACACGTCTTCCACCGGCATCATGAACGGTTTGTCTGTCGCACGCGGTGGTTCGGGGATGTACTCATCCACCACTCTCAATAGCTCCTTGATGCTCTCGTATTCAGGAGCATTCGGGTCTGTTGAGGTGCTCTCCAACGCCTGCAGCGCACTCCCGCGGACAATGGGGGTCGTCTCGCCAGGGAATTTGTACCCTGTCAGCATTTCGCGCAGTTCCATCTCAACCAGTTCCAACAACTCGGGGTCGTTCATCTGGTCGATCTTGTTCAGATACACCACGATGCTCGGCACTTCCACCTGTCTCGCCAACAGCACGTGTTCCTTGGTCTGCGGCATCGGACCATCAGGAGCCGCCACCACCAGGATCGCGCCATCCACCTGCGCCGCACCGGTGATCATGTTCTTGATGTAGTCACGATGTCCGGGCATGTCCACATGCGCATAGTGCCGGTTCTCGGTCTCGTATTCCACGTGCGCAATGTTGATGGTGATGCCGCGGGCTTTTTCTTCAGGGGCATTGTCGATCGAATCATACGCCCGGAATGACGCCCGTCCAAAGAATCCACAATACTTGGTGATCGCCGCTGTCAACGTGGTTTTCCCATGGTCAATGTGACCCATGGTCCCTATGTTCAAATGCGGTTTGCTTCTGTCAAATTTCTGCTTGGCCATGTTCCTCTCCTTAAGAACTAAATCATTTTCATTTTGATATCTATCCGGCAGTTAGAGCCCTCAATGGGAATTGGACCCATGACCTCGCCCTTACCAAGGGCGCGCTCTACCAACTGAGCTATGAGGGCTTGCCGATGAAGGGTCAGGTTTTGACCTGACCCTTTCGAGTGGACGGTGAAGGATTCGAACCTCCGAAGGCGTGTCGCCAACTGATTTACAGTCAGTCCCCGTTGGCCACTTGGGTAACCGTCCAGACAAAGCCGTTACCGGCTCGCGAGTGAGATCATCCACATGGATAAACCCGCTCGCTAACCTGTAACTGAGCCGACAATGGGAATCGAACCCATAACCTGCCGCTTACAAGGCGGCTGCTCTACCGTTTGAGCTATGTCGGCGGATAAATTTTTAAATAGCAAAACAGCGTGTTAGATTATACCAAATCCCCTCCCCTAAGGCAAGGTTTTAAAAATTCGCCGTTCGGCGAACGGGTAATTTATATCAAATTCAGGCTGAACCGTCAAGGAGCATGTGTTCTATTTTCTCAAAACACCGCTTTAAGCAGGTCGCATGGTCACAAAAACCTCATCCCGGCCATCTCCCTGCCGCTTTGAGGACGGTTATGGCTCGCACGGTTACGTACTCGTTCATCTTTTTTTTACTCACCGGTCCCCATTCCACCGGTGACACTCCTGAAATATCCCTGCCCGTCACTTTGTAGTACTTAATCTCAGCCGGGTAACCACCATCAGCCAGTTGCTTGGATTCCAACAGGTCAAGGGCATCCTTACAACGCGGATCTGCCAGCAACCCCACCTCGCCCATGGTCAACAACCCCGCGAGGATATCGTAGTGCCAATAAGGGGGATAGGCCAGCAAAACAAAGTTCTTGTCCATCAATTCACCGTCCGACAAGCGCCTGTATAACCGATGCGACAGGAAGACTTCGCCGGCTTTTTGGGCGGCTTCAGCCGCGCGCGAATCTCCCTTCCATTCGGCGTAAGTATGCAGTGCACGCAGGGGAATCCAGGTCTCGTAGAAAGAGGAATGAATGGCTTTAGGCTTTCTGTCGCAATTCCAGCCGCCATCCGGCCACTGCCACTTGAGCAGCAGTTCCGCCAGCTGGTCCACCCTCTCATCCGCCAGGTCCAGCTTGATCAAGGAGTACATCGCGCTCGCTTCCTGGAGGGCGCAGCGCCTGTAGCGGCCTTCGAGCAGCGGAATCTTCTTGAGCCGTTCAGGGTCAAGCAACCACCCAAGCAGTTGCTCGCGTAAGGGGATCAAACCCTTATCCCCGGCCGGGTAGCCCAGGTCGGTCAATTGCAGCAATGTCCAGAATGCTCCTCGCCATTTTGAATAAGCGTGCCACGGAAAGCTGCCATCCGCCTGGCGCAAGTCCAACATGGCTTGCACCCGTGGAGAATTCCGGATCTCCTCCCGTAACTTAACCAAACGGTCCGAACCTGGCGGCTCATCCAGAACATCGCGCAACAACCAATAACGCACTGAGGGATCATCTGCTTTCATCAAGGCGTCGATTACTTTCGTATTCATGGATTCCTTCCTTTCACTTAATCCTAAATTGCGTAGTGATCCAGCAATTCTCTGGTGATCATGCGTTCAGAGCTAGCCATTTGCGCACATTTATACCGCGCTGCGATCTGCCCCCTGTGGATAGAATCCTCCAGGCTGCGCCCTTCAAGTACCCTGGAGACCAGAAAACCAACCGCCAGCGCGTCTCCCGCACCATTGGTATCCACCACGGGCAGGTCCATAACCGCAGCCGGATAGTACTGGATGCCCCCGCTGTTGCCAAGCGCACACCCCCGTGGCCCCATGCCGGCGATGATCACCAGCCCGGGGTTGAGCATTAGGTAGCGCTCCATAAGAGATCCCGGATCGTTGAAGTTGACTGCCGAGAAGAAGAGGTAATCCGCTGCCCGCACAAAGTCCAGGCGGTACGGATCGTTCACATCAACAACATCCTGGATGTCACAAGCTATGACTGCGCCAGCCGACTTGGCGGCCAGGAGCAACTCCCTTGCCCAGTTGGGGATGTGAAAATGCGCCAGCCTGGCTCCCAGTAAGATTTTCCCTACGGTTTCCAGCGGGGGTTCCAAATGCATGTGACCTTTGCCATCATAGAAATTCCTGCGGCCGCCATCCGAGTACATCAAGTTGATGCTGCGGCTGGTGCCCTCAGGGTCAATCAACAATCCACTGGTATCAATCCCCTCCGTTTCCAGGACGCGCCGGATGTGTTCACCGGAATGATCTGCGCCAATATATCCAATGAAAGCGGTCTTGCATCCCAGTCGGACGTAACCGCGGCTGGTGTACCCGCCAGCCTGTCCTACCAGGTCTATGTTGCGGGTGAAGTTTGCTTCCACCGACAGGTCAGGTCCGTTTCCACTAAAGTAAACGTTGGTATCGATCCCAATGTTGCCCACCACAACCACCCGCCGATTAAAATCTTTCATGGTTTCAATCCCCGCGAATCTTGGATCCCTCAATCCCTCAGCTCGCCGCCATGGAACACCAGGCGGTAGATCTTCTTTCCCTGGTGGAAGATCTCTTCATGTCCCTCAAAGCTGAGTATATCTCCTGAACTGAAACAGGTATAGAGAAATTCACCTTCAGCGTGAATTGCAGGTCCGCGGTACGGGTTTTGTGTTGTCACCTTCAACATGGCGGACTTTAGAAATTCGCCAAAACCAGCCGGGATTTCCGTGGAGAGCATCTTTCCGTAATAATTCATGCCGTAGATATTCACCCCGTCCTGCCACACGGCTTCCTCGCCGATAAAATGAAAACCGCCCAGGTAAGTATCAATGTAGAGATACGGGGTTTCTTTATAATGAAAGTCATGCGAAGCCGGGCGGGAAGTATGAGCCGGCGTGATCCCTGAAGCATAAGTGGCGCGTTTTGCCCTGATGAGAAAGTTGATAAATTCCGAGTTGAGCATCCAGGCACCTCCTCAAACGAATCAATTGTATTTTAGTAAATATTTGTAGATACATTATATCGGATATTTGTTCTACACTATAGGTTCTATGCTACAATATTCATATGGATCTATTCGACCATGCCATGCAAGAGAATTTATCAACCGAAGCCCCACTGGCAGCCCGCCTGAGGCCGCGCACCCTGGACGAGTTTGTCGGCCAGGAACACATCATCGGCGAAGGCAAACTACTGCGCCGCGCGATCGTGGCAGACCGCCTGTTCTCGTCGATCATCTTCACCGGTCCTCCTGGCACAGGCAAGACCACCCTGGCGCGCCTGATCGCCCTGCACACCCAGGCTCAATTTGAGAGTATCTCAGCCGTGCTGGCCGGAGTGGCTGACCTGCGCAGGTTGATCAGCGAAGCCACCGACAGGCGCAGGCTTTACCACAAGCGCACCATCCTGTTTATTGACGAGGTGCACCGCTGGAATAAAGCCCAGCAGGACGCACTGCTTCCGCACGTGGAGACCGGTATGGTCACTCTCATTGGGGCGACTACCGAGAACCCTTATTTCGATGTCATCCCGGCGCTGGTCTCCCGCTCGCGCATCTTCCAGTTGGAACCACTCACCCAGGCACACCTGAACACCATCTTCGAACGCGCACTGACCGACAGTGAGTTCGGCTACGGGAAGCGCAAGATCAAGGTGGACGATGACGCCCGAGAACACCTCACCTACCTGGCCGGGGGTGACGCCCGCAACCTGTTGAACGCCATTGAACTGGCCGTGGAAAGCACACTATTGGACGCAGAAGATTGCGTTCACATCACCCTCGATGTCGCCCAGGAATCCATCCAAAAAAGGGCTCTGCTCTACGATCGCATGGGGGACGCGCACTACGACACCATTTCGGCCTTCATTAAATCTGTCCGCGGTTCAGACCCCGACGCGGCGCTTTACTGGCTGGCCAAGATGATCCTCGCGGGAGAAGATCCGCGCTTCATCCTGCGCCGGCTGATCGTGCTTTCCGGTGAGGATATCGGACTGGCAGACCCGCGGGCCATCCAGGTGGTATCGGCAGCTGCTTACGCCTTCGAGTACATCGGCATGCCGGAAGGCATTTATCCCATCGTGGAAGCCACGCTCTACCTGGCAACCGCCCCCAAATCCAACTCTGCGACCCATTTTTTCAAAGTCAGGGAAAACATCGAACAGGCGGGCGTCGGACCGGTTCCGGTTCACCTGATGGACAAAAATCGAGACGCCAGGGGGTTCGGCCACGGCAAGGGGTACAAGTACCCGCACGTCTTTCCCGGTCACTTCATTCCGCAGCAGTACCTTCCAGACAGCCTGCTGGGGACCTATTTCTATGAACCCTCCCGGGAAGGCTATGAAAAAGACGTGGCTGAGCGTGTTGAAAAATGGCGACAGGCGCAGGCTAAAGCGCTGGGGATTGACTATACGCCTAAGGATGACAAGTGACCATTATTTATTTTGTCAGGCATGGGAAGACGGATTTCTCAGGAAAGCGATTACAGGGCAACATTCCCGGCATACATATCAACGATGAAGGTAAGTTGCAGGCAACGCGAGTCGCTGCTTATTTAGAAAATACCAACCTTCATTCTATATACTCCAGCCCACTGGAACGTACCTTGGAAACTGCAGAGTTTATCGCGAAAAAGCACAACCTTGCCGTAAGTACAGCGGATTTCCTTAAGGAGATCGATTTTGGAGTTTTTCAAGGCAAAGGCAAGGAATTACTCAATGATACTCTCTGGCAATCATTCCTAACAAAACCGTCGAGGATGAGATTTCCGCAGGGAGAATCACCGCGCGAAGCCCAACGCCGCATGGTAAAAGGTTTAAATGACCTGGTTGATAACCTTGTAGTTAATGATGAAATTGTCTGTGTGGCTCATTGTGAGGTCATCCGGTTGGCAATCGCGCACGCTTTATCAATTCCACTGGATGCCTATATGAAATTATCCGTTGATCCCGCAAGTATTTCCAAGGTCATTTGGGATAGTCAACGAAAAGAAGTCCTCTCACTTAACCTTCATCCTTGATTATTCAATAAACAAGTTTTTCGAGCAAATACGGGATTGCCTTCTTCACAGCCACAGCGCGGTGACTGAAGTCGTTCTTTTCTTCCATATCCAACTCAGCCAGGGTTTTTCCTGCCTCCGGTATGTAGAAAATTCGGTCATAGCCAAACCCGTGTTCGCCGCGCTCTTGCGCGATGATTTCCCCTCTGACAGATCCCGTGAACAGGGTCACAGGCTCACCCGGCAGCGCCAGGGCTACCACGCATTGAAAAACTGCAGTCCAAGGTCTGGGTTTATCCCGCAGCAGGGCAAGCAATTTCGCGCGCCGGTCCGCATCCGTTGCCCCGGGGATGGAGGAAAACCTGGCGGAATGCAGCCCGGGCGCTCCATCCAGGGCTTCCACCTCCAGCCCGGTATCGTCTGCGATCACCGCGATCCCTGCCTCGCGTCTGAAAGCCTCTGCCTTTAAGGTTGCGTTTTCAGCATAAGTGACCCCGGTCTCGGCCACGTCCAGTGCGATTCCCAGTTCAGCTGGCGTTCTACACACCAACGGACATACTGAGAGCAGGGCAGCAAATTCACGTTGCTTCCCTTTGTTGGTGGTTGCGATCAACACTTCAGCAGGAATAATTTTATTAATATTTATCATAAATATGATGATAACTTGACTTCAGCAGGTCGACATGCTATAATCTTCTCGTTGGAATTATATCCTGATTAGCGATAGTGAACCGTGGCCAGCGACCGTTTCCCACTGAAAATTAACGTTGGGTTTTTTACCAACCTACCCGTCGGTAGTTATCGGGATATCCATTTCGAGTACCCGCTACTTCACCTCCCTCCCGACCTGGATGTGACTGGATTTTCCGGCAGAGTGCACATTTCACGAACGCCCCAGGGGTTATTATTTGAAGGCAATTTCAAAGGTGCCATTCCTGCTGAATGTGTCCGTTGCCTGGAACCATTTGTTCAGTATCTTGATGTAACTTTTGAGGAAGTGTACGCCTACAAAACACAAACTTTTACAGAATCCGGTTTGTACGTCCCGGAGGACGGAAACATCGACCTGGCTCCCGTCGTCCGTGAATACCTGCTGTTGGACAACCCGATCAAACCATTATGCAAACCGGACTGCCAGGGGCTGTGTGTCATCTGCGGGGAAAACCTGAATACTGGCACGTGTGAACACGATGCAAGGATAATTTTGGAATAAGCACCAGCATACGATCGCAAAGGTAAGTACGGGGTCAGAATAACAATTCGAATTCAAGGAGATCGTTAGTGGCGAATCCAGGAAGACGAACCAAGGGAGTGGAAATACTGAACATGCTGCTTGAAAAAGCAGATGTGCAGGGGTACCTGACTACCGAAGACCTGATGGAGTTTTACCCCGATGTGACACGGGACGCCGAAAGGATCGAGGCTGTGCTGGTGGCCTTGCGCCGCCGTGGGGTGGAGATCCTGGACGGGGACACCGATATCGACGTGGGCGAGCACGACATTGCGGCTCCCATCACGGACATGGATTCTTTTTCAAATCTTGAGAGCATCTCCTCGGATGACACCATCGGCCTCTATCTCAAAGAGATGTCGAGGGTTCCGCTGCTTAAGATGGATGAGGAATTGGAAATCGCCAAACGCATCGAGGGAGGTCGTTCCAGCAAGTGTGAACTCGCCCGCTCCAACGGCGGTTGTCCGCCACCTCGCAAATTGGAATTACAGGAAAAGGTGGAGGATGGCGAACTTGCCCGCGAGCACTTGATCAAGGCCAACACCCGCCTGGTGGTCAGCGTAGCCAAGCGATACATCGGCCGCGGAGTACCGTTTCTTGACCTCATCCAGGAGGGAAACCTGGGGTTGATGAAAGCGGTGGAGAAATTCGATTATCACCGCGGTTTCCGCTTTTCCACCTACGCCACCTGGTGGATCAGGCAGACCATCACCCGGTCCATCGCGGACCAGGGGCGCACAATCCGCGTTCCCGTTCACATGGTGGACCGCATCCGACAATTGTACAAACTCACCCACGAGTTGGAGCAACAACTGGGGCGGTTGCCGACCAATGACGAACTGGCGGAAAAACTCGAAACCACAACACCCAAGATCGAATGGATGTTGCGAGTCTCTTGGCTTCCTCTCTCGCTGGAAAGCCCGATCAACGACGATGAAGAAGATTCTGAACTTGGACAATTTGTAGAGGACCAGGTCACCCCCACTCCAATTCAAAGCGCTTATGCCAAGTTACTGAGGGAAAAGATCGAGGAAGTGCTGGATACTCTACCCGCCCGCGAAGCCCGCATTCTTAGGCTGCGTTTTGGCCTCGAGAACGGTCACAATTACACTTTGGAAGAAGTAGGCGACAAATTCGGACTGACGCGTGAGCGCATCCGCCAGATCGAAAGTAAAGCCCTGCGCCGCTTGCGTCATCCGCGCCGTAGCCGTCAATTACGCGAGTACCTGTAGATCAAAAAACCGCCTTCACAGGCGGTTTTCTCTTATTACCATGTTGGAGTGTTATCGTCTTTCCATTGTTGCACAGAAAGCCGGATCAGTTCGCGCACCTGAGGATAAGGAACGCTTTCCACATCGTGAAACTCCTGTTCGCCGATCTTGACGATCACCCCGTCGGCGTGATCATCCACCAGGGAAATATTCTCGTCTTCAAGGCCGGATCCCACGATCAAGCGCTGCATCACTTCGTTCACCTGCTCGGTGACCGAGAGCTCACGTTCCTGAAGCCCGGTTTCAGGTTTATCTGTCTCTTTTGGCAGCACTTCCTCTGCCGCCTCTTCACCAGACTCGGATTCGGGTTCAGGAACTCCTTCGCCGCCAGCTTCCGGAGAACTCTCTTCGATGGTTTCTGGAACCATGTCCAAATCGGTTTCAGCTTTCAGGTTTTCCTCTGAAGCGCTGACAGGAATGACAGCCTCCAGGATTTCTTCGCTTACTGGTTCTTCGTCAGAAGCAATTTCCGGCTCGAATTCAACTACCTGGGTTTCGGCCAGGTCCTCAGGAACAGAGGAAGCGCTGGTATCCACAGCTTCTTCCAGGGCAGTTTCCGCACCGGCTTCACCAGGTTCCGCCTGAGCAACCAGACCAGCAACAGCCGCTCCGGATGCTAAGACCACCGGCAGGCTTTCTTTGTCATCGAGTGATTTTTCAAGCTCAGCCAGTACTCCGGGAGGATTGAGGGAGGAATCCTTTTCGTAGACCCAGCCAGTTGCAGGTTCCTGGACGCTTGTGTCCACCACGGGAGCTTCTTCTTCCTCGCTCCACTTTCCAAATAACTGCTGCACGTAATTCACGCGCCTTTTTTGATCCCTGGTCAGTGATTTGAAGTCACGATGATACTCGCCATCGATCTCTGCGATCATGGAGTTGCGCGCCGGGTTGACCCACACTCTCGCCTCGTCAAAATACCCCTCTTTTAACATTTCTGCGGGGGGTAGTTTTTTATATTGTTTTTTTTGCGCCTTTCCAAACGACAGGCTGGCAATCAACACGCCTATCAACACGCCGGCCAGTACTGCCAGCACCATCACGAGAATTCCGATTAGAGTATCCATCATTCACCCAAGATTTTCTATTGCTCATCCTTTTTATCCATTACACAACCATCAACCACAATTATGCCTTGTTTTTCAGGATGTGCAAGCGATTAATTAAAGCAGCGGTTGACATTTAGGACAGAAATGTGTCCCCCGTTGACCAACGAGCATGCGCTCGATTGCCGTTCCACAGGTCTGGCAAGGTTCCCCCTGCTTCTGGTAGACCTTGAAGTAATTCTGAAAGTTCCCGCCGCGGTAGACCCAATCGATGCTGGCGCCATTGCGGTGGATACCCTCCTGCAATACGTCTCTAATGGCACGGTGAAGTTTTTCAACTTCAGTGCGGGATAAACTGCCCGAATGACGCAGCGGATGCAGCCCGGCAAGGTGCAACGCTTCGTCTGTGTAGATGTTGCCCATCCCAGCGAGGAATTGCTGATCCATGAGTAGAGGTTTGAGCAACCGGTTGCGAGAATGGAGCTTGTCATAAAAAATGGAATGAGTGAATTCTTCTGCCAGCGGTTCAGGTCCAAGGTTACCCAGCACAGTTTGAGGGTCTTTCACCAGCCAAACCCGTCCAAACTTGCGCGTGTCATTGAAAACCAATCGAACCCGGTGCTCAAAGCAAATCGCAACTCGATCATGTGGCCGCAAGCCATCAGCATTTCCCGGTTCCACGCGGATATCACCGCTCATGCGCAGGTGGATCAATATCCAGCCCGTGTCAAGCGCGAGGACAAGGAATTTTCCCCTGCGTTCCACGGCCTGCACAACCCGATTTTGGACCCTTTTTTCAAATTCCGCGGTATCCGAAAGCGCCACGCTGCGGCTCCAGGTCACCAGCGCACCAGTGATCCTGCGGCTAACAATCCCGGGTCGCGTACCAATCTTATTTTCAGCGTGAAAGGGATACTCTATTGGATTGCGCAGCGATCTGGCAATCGTTTCTACTTCCGGAAGTTCAGGCATTTTTAATTGTTGCCGCCAGGTGATTATTCGTTAAAGAGCTCACCCACACTGCGACCCTCATTTGCCCTGTAAATCACCTCGCCCAGCAACGATGCCACGGAAAGGACCGTCAGCCTTCCGCCAAATTTCGAGAGTTTTTCCGGCGGAACCGGTATCGTGTCGGTGGTAATGAATTCGGTCACAGGCAGAGCCGCAAGGCGGTCGGCAGCATTGGCGGAGAACACCGGATGGACAAAAACAACATAGACATTCCGGGCTTTGTTCTCCTTGGCCAGTGTGACTGCCTGTACAATGGAGCCGCCGGTATCCACTTCGTCATCCACGATGACCACATCCCGGCCGTTGACGTCACCAATCAGGGTCAATGCCTCAGACTTGGCATCATTTCCAAGACGGCGTTTCTCAATGAACGCCAGGGGCACATCCATCGAAACCGCGAAGTTACGCGCTTTCTTGGCAAACCCCAGGTCAGCAGTGAGCACAACAGGTTTCAGCATGTTAGTTTTTATAGCTTTGAGGTAATCAATGAGAATGTAGAACGCGGTGAGCACATCCCCGGGAATGGAGAAGAAACCTTGTATCTGACCGGCATGCAGATCCATGAACATGTAGCGGTCCGCCCCGGCTACTTCGATCATGTCAGCCACCAGTCTGGCGGTGATGGGAATGCGCGGCTGGTCCTTTTTGTCAGAACGGGCATAGCACAGGTAGGGCACCACGGCAGTGATGCGCGCGGCAGAGTCCAGCCGCAGTGTCTGGATGAGAATGAGCAGCTCCATCAGGTTGCGGTGCACCGGGGCTGAGGTGGTCTGAATGGCATAGCAATCCTGTCCACGCACGCTGGAGTGAAGCTGGACAAACAGGTTGTCATTGGGGAACATGATGATCTCGCGGTCACACAGGGGTAACCCCATGTGCGCAGCAATCCTCGCCGCCAATTCCGGATGTGAAGTTCCGGTGTACAACTTGATATCACCGTACTTCATACGGTCATGTCGTGCGGAATGCAATACTGGCATAATTCCTCTTTTCTCAAACTTTTGTGTTCCACTCAGAGTGTAACACGCTCATCACAATTAGATCTAAATATCGGCCATTTTTATAAACAGCTTCGCGCAAAACCCCTTCGCGGACAAAACCAGTGGCTTCGTATGCCTTGATCCCGCGCGCGTTGTTTTCGTATACATATAAGTAGATGCGATTCAAGTTTAGATGTTCAAACCCGTGTTTCAACATCAAGCGGGCAGCCTCTCGCCCGTATCCTTTGTTCCAGTATGACTTCTCACCAATAAAAATACCAAATTCAGCCGTCAGGTGAACTGGTTCCACGTTGTGCAGACCGGTATTACCAATGCGTATCCATTCGCCATTTTCCAGAACTTCGATAGCCAACACCTGGCCCTCATGTGGCGGACGGGCTGCCTGCTGTTCAAACCAGGCTTCTTCCATGACCTTTGATAGCGGCGAACTGATGAGCAGAAATTCGGTCACCTCGGGGTCGTTCAACCAACGCACAAAACTCGGGATGTCTTCCCTTTCAATTGCCCTCAGCCGCAAACCGTTTCCAATGATCATTTTCACCTGCTTTCACGTCCTTAGGGATTCAACCGTGTTGGTCCTCTAAAGAGATAGACCGCCTCGCGGATGTTGCCCATATTCAGCATCACCATCATCAAACGCGACAAACCCAGCCCCAACCCTCCGTGCGGCGGACAGCCGTAGCGGAAGAAATCGAGGTAGTACTGGATGGTTTCCAGGTGAAGTCCTTTTTCGAGGGCCTGTTCTTTGAGCACTTCATAACGGTGTTCGCGTTGGGCACCTGTGGTGATCTCCAATCCGTTGGCGATAAGGTCAAAACTGCGGGTCAACGACTGGTCCTCAGGAATGCGCATGTGATAGAACGGCCGGACGGAAATCGGCCAGTCTGTGAGGAAGACAAAGTCGTGGTTGTATTTTTCTTTCACGTAAGCAGCGATCTCCCGTTCACCGCCAGGGTCAATATCGCCCTTCTTGTCAGCCGGGAGGGCGTACCCGCGTGACTTGAGGATCTCCACCGCTTCTTTCATCGGGATGCGCGGGAATGGAACCTCCGGTACGACCAGGTCAACGCCAAACAATTCCTCAATGGCTTCACCGTGGGTTTCTTTCACCCTGGCGTAAATGTATTGCAGCCAGCGTTCCTGTACCTGCATCACATCCTCATGGGAATCTATCCACGAGATCTCCATGTCCACTCCGGTGAACTCGGTCATGTGCCTGGATGTAAAGGATGGATCAGCGCGGAATACCGGTCCGATCTCAAAAATGCGCTCAAACCCGGCAGCCATGGCCATCTGTTTGTAGAACTGCGGAGATTGCGCCAGGTAGGCTTTGCGGTCAAAATAATCAAGGGAGAAGAGCTCGGCTCCGCTTTCGCTGGGGCTGCCCGTTAGCTTAGGGGAATGCACTTCAATGAACCTGTTCTGCAGCCAGTACTCGCGCATGGCCATTTCGGCTGTGGTCTGCACCTGGAAGAACAGCTGGTTGACAGGCCGGCGCAGGTCGATGTAGCGCCAATCCAGGCGGTAGTCCAGCGTGGGGAGGGTTTCAGCGAACGGGTCAAACGGTATGGGGCTGTCTGCTCCGTTTTCCACCTGCAGCGATTCAAGCTGGATCTCGAGTCCGTTCAGCTTGACGACTGGGTTATCCACCACCTTGCCGGTGATGGTGAGCGCGGTTTCGACGCCCATTTTTGAGATCAATTCCGCCAGGCTTTCGTCATTGGGTTTCCAATGTGCCACCTGCGCCAACCCGGTCGGGTCACGCAAGATCAGAAATTGGATCTTCTTTTGATCTCTCAGGGTTTGCAGCCATCCCTGCAGTTTGACTGTCTGATCGATCTTGCCCCGCAGGTCTTTGATAAAAGTACGTTCCATGTTTTTGCTCCTGGCCATTAAAGAATAATTACTATCTACTTTTGTAAAGAAATCGTTATCAATCCTTCAGCTGCAGCCCGCGGCGAAAGTTTGCGGGAAAATACTTGCTGCAACATAGATTCGTAAACCTCAATCGTTACCCTTGCTTTCCATTTATTCACGAGCTCAGCCTGAAGGTGATGTTCCACTTCGTTGCGCAAACGTTCCTGGTCCCTGGAAGCAAGCAGTCCTGTTTTCTCAAGATAATCGCGGTGCTCAAGCACAGCAGCCACAACCTGCGCAATCCCCTGGTTTTGAGTGGCAACCGTGCGCAGCACCGGCGGTACCCAGCCTTCCCTGGCAGGTTCTTCTGTTTCTCCACCTGTCACCATGTGATTGCGGTCATGATTGCGAGGGTGGCTGTACCCCAGGTCAAGGTTCGCCCGCAGTGCCCGTTCGGTATTCTCCACGCCGGGGTGGTCTGCCTTATTGATCACCAGGATATCAGCAATTTCCAGTATCCCGGCTTTGATCGCCTGGATGTCATCTCCCATTCCAGGGGAATCCACCACAATAGTGGTATGTGCCAGGTGGGCAATGTCCACCTCGTTTTGGCCAGCCCCCACAGTCTCAACCATGATCACATCAAACCCGGCAGCGTCCAGCACTTGCACCACGCTGGCAGTGGCACGCGCCAGCCCGCCCAACTCTCCGCGTGTTGCCATTGAGCGAATGAACACTCCTCCATCCCCGGCCAGGTCACGCATGCGCACCCGGTCCCCCAGTATTGCCCCTCCGCTGAACGGACTGGAAGGGTCAACTGCCACGATCGCTACAGTTTTGTTGAAATTTTTCCGCAGTTCAACCGCCAGGCAGGTGACGAGGGTCGATTTGCCGGTTCCCGGTGCACCGGTGATGCCCAGCAGGTGTGCGCGGCCTGAACCGGGGAACAACTTATCCATTGCCTGGTGGCCAAAGTCGGTGTCATTTTCGACCTCCGTCAACAGGCGGGATAAAGCCAGCCGGTTTCCCGAAATGACCGCGTTTAGATCGATCATAGTTTTCCTTTAATTTCAGGCGGGGTTCTCAGCCAGAATGTCCTGGACGATCTTGGTGGTTGCTGTGCCAGGGCCGTATATTGCGTGAACTCCTGCTTCCTTCAACGCCGGTATGTCCTCATCAGGGATGATTCCGCCAACAAATATGCGTACGTTATCCTGTCCATTTGCACGGACAAGATCGACAACTTTTGGAACCAGGGCAAGATGAGCCCCTGAGAGAATCGAAAGACCGATCACATCCACGTCTTCCTGCAAGGCGGCTTCAGCGATCATTGCCGGGGTCTGCCTGAGCCCGGTATAAATGACTTCCATGCCAGCATCCCGCAGAGCCCGGGCAACTACTTTTGCGCCGCGGTCATGACCATCCAATCCGGGTTTTGCCACCAAGACACGAATTTTCTTCTCTGACATTTCTACTCCTTTGCCTACGCAGATTAATCGCTCATCTAATTTTACACTTGAAAACGGATGATGAAAGTCCTTTTTAATTGAATTTAATACCTGACCGGTTTCAAGTTACTGTATCAAATTCCCATAAAAAAGGAAAAGAGAGATTAGCGACCATGA
>CAYVTF010000035.1:0-14545 GCA_964454565.1 uncultured Anaerolinea sp.
ACTCACCACTTTTGTTAAGGTTCAGCATTTTACAGAAAGAATGTTACACCAACCAGCAGAGGTGTAAAATTACATTCAATGACAATTGATCCCCACATCCGTCCGATAGTGCTACGCAAAGACCTGGCAGCAGTTGCTGACCTTGTGGAAACCTGTTTTCTCTCAAGCATGGATATCGAAGGCATCGATTACCTGCGCCACATCAGGCAAATTGCGAAGGGTTTGGGTGGTTTCCTGGCTGAGGGAACCACTCCTGAAAATTCCCAGCTTCCGTTTCACGGATACATCTGGGAAGAGGAAGGCAGGATCATTGGGAATCTCACACTGATCCATGTGCGCAGGAAAGACCCCCACACCTACCTGATCGCCAACGTGGCAGTCCACCCGGGTTTTCGCGGCAGGGGTATCGCGCAGCAATTGACCGAACGTGCGATACAGCATGTGCGGGAACATGGCGGAACCAAAATTTTCCTGCAGGTGAGAGATGACAACCCTCCGGCAGTTCATATCTACCAGGCGTCTGGTTTTATTGAAGATGCCAGGCGCACGACCTGGATTTACGATTCTGGTGGCTTACAGCATAAACAAGAAGTGGGTTGCAGCATCTCCCGGCGGAAAACTGACGACTGGACAGCGCAAAGAAACTGGCTGATGGAAACATATCCCGCGAGCATTGCCTGGAACATGCCTTTTCAACTCTACCGCCTGGCTCCGGGGATTGGTAACTGGCTGCGGGCTTTTATGTACGGAGGAGTGCTTGGTTCCTGGTCAGTGCGTGGGGGTGGGAGACTGCTTGGGGTAGGAACGTGGGAAAAAGGGTTTTCAGCAGCCGACTACCTGTGGATTGGAGCAGACCCGGAAAAGGAGTCTGAAGTCCTGCGCGCTCTCATACCGGCAGTTGGCCGGAAACTTCTTGGATTAAGCAAATTCCACGTGAATTTTCCTGACGGCAGGGGGGTGGAAGCCTTCATCGAAACTGGAATGAAGAAAGCTCACACACTCATCTGGATGAGCATGGCAATCTCGAATGTTGATGAAGACATTTAGCTGTAAAACTTTTAGTAATTAATTGCGTATATGTTGATGAAAGGAATTAACAATGAACAAATTCATTTTACGAGTGCTTATTAACGCTGGTGCCCTGTTCCTGGCAGTCTACATTCTCCGTCCAAATATTGTCATGCAGAATGATGCCTGGTACGCCTACCTGGCATTGGGATTGATCTTTGGCATCGTGAACTCGGTGATCAAACCGGTGGTCATGCTGGCCAGCTGTCCCCTCATCGTTTTAACGCTTGGGTTAGGGACGCTTATCGTCAATACTATTTTATTCCTGCTGTCTGGGTGGTTTGGAACTGTCTTCAATGTCGGTTTTATTATTCCGCAGAACCAGTTCTGGTATGCTTTTCTGGGAGCGCTGATCGTCTCGGTAGTGAGCTTTTTACTCAACGGAGTTTTTGGAACAAACAAATCGAGTGCGTAGAAAAAAAATCAGAGCCCGCGAGGCTCTGATTTTTTTAAGGTACAGTAATCGCGGCGATCCATTCCCAGGTTGACGCATCCCAGGTGTATAGTAACTCCCCATTCTCATCCAGCAACACCCAATCACCCAGGTCATCCTGTTGGGGCTGGGGCACGTTCCCGATCAGAGCGGTTATTTCCTCCCCAACCAACGGAACCCAAACGTTGTTTTCCTGGTCAAGCCGGTAAATGGCCAGGTTGTCACCATCCACAAGCGTTCCATTTTCAGCATCATAAGTCAGTCCTTGCGGGATGGCAGGAAGTTCCACCGTGTTACCGTCGGATAATTCAGGCAACGTGAAGTGCAGGATGTAATTATTCTCTGCATCGGTCACCCACACCTGTCCGTCCTTGCCCACTGCCACGCCGCTGGGTGAACCAAAACCATCAATTCCGGAACTGGCATCGCCCCAGGAACGGATGAAATCACCTTCGGTGGTGAACTGCAATACTCTGAAGGCGTCTGGATCGGAGACGAACAGGCTGCCGGCATTATCCACTGCCAGGAAGGGTTTGTTGTTCACAGATTGACCATACCAGGCCGCGACTGACCACTGGCGCAAGTAAGTGTAGCCGCCTGCGGTGGTTGGTTCAAACACCTGGATGCGCTGATTCCAGGTATCCGCCACGTAAATCAGTCCTTCGCTGTCAATTGCGAGGCCGACCGGTTCATCAAATTCGCCATCATTGATGCCATTAATTCCAAATTGTGTCAGGTAATTCCCATCCCCGTCAAATATCACCACACGGTTATTGCCAGTGTCTGTGATGTACACCTGGCCGTCCTGGTCAACTGCGATCCCCCTGGGACCCCAGAATTTGGTCGGAGATTCAGCCGGTCCGGGTTCTCCCCACATGGTGATAAATTTTCCATCCGGTGAAAACTTCTGGATGCGGTAATTCCATGTATCAGCGACGTATACTGACCCATCTGGACCAACAGCGATTCCCCAGGGTTCATTAAAAGTCCCGCCTGGGGCAGAACCGGCATCCACGCTGCCGTAAGTGCCCCAACTCAGCAGGAATTGGCCATCAGGAGAGAATTTTTGGACGCGGTGATTGCGGGCGTCGGCGATGAACAACGAGCCATCTGTAGCCAGGGCAACCCCGTGAGGCATGTCGAATTGACCTTCTTCCAAGCCAGCCGCCCCGAAGAATTTGTCAGGCACGAGCGTGATGTTTTTTCCCTCATACGGGTCTGTCGATTCAACTTCCACCTGGGCAGGCAAGGTTCCGTAATTCCAAATAGCTGCCACGATGTCTTTTTTGATGAAAAGGTGGATGTTCCCGGAGGGCTGCCACGTTTCAAGTGATAGGTTCGCGTTGCTTGAAAGGGCAGCATACTCGCTGTAATCCTTGTCCAACCAGATCTTCAGAATGGCCTGACGCATGGCAGGATCTATGAGACCCTCCCACACGCTTTTCCAGCTCAGGTTGAAATAATCCTGCATCGGCCACACCAGGCGTTTGTATAGTGTATCCGTGTAGCCATCCTTGAGAATCGCCAGGGTCTTAGAGTACTGCTCGTCATCACTGATGACAACAGGATAGTTCAGCAAGTCGCGGGTGAGCTGGTCCTTCAACCACACTTTGTTTGGATAATCCCTGAAATACCACCAGTAGGGATACAGGGCGTCCCCAATGTAAGCGACTTTAATGTCTTTTCCACCAGTGGTTCGCAGCGAAATCTCCTCCACCTGCTCCAGCACGTCTTTGGGTCCGCGCGCGGAATGGGCGTACACCAGGAATTCCTTGGCGGTGTCGTAATTGATGAAGCTGGCCTGGTGGGCAGAACGTGCCGTAAGCACTGCCAGCACAGCAAAAGCGGTTGTTAGTAGTAATTTGAACAGGTTCCTGGAGGTCCATTTTTGAAGCAGCCGGAGCAAGCCCCAGCCAGAAACGACGAGCGCGATAACCGCAAAAATGAAAGTGCTCGTTACCTGTAATTGCCAGAGTTCACTGCCGGCGAACGGGCGATTGGGTCCGGTAAGGATGCTGATCGTCTCACCCAGGCTGACGAGGAAGACCGGAAGAAGCAACAAGGTAAGTGCGCCTCTGGTGTTTGCCAGTTTCCGGAATGGAATGGTGTCCACCAGGTATCCAATGCCGAATGCTGCAGTGAGGATCATTGGCAGGGCTATGTGCACTGTTAACCAGGGCATTTTTTCACCTGCGATGGTATATGCCAACAGGCTCATGGCAGACCAGTAGACCAGCAGGGCGAGCACCGGCAGCTTCTGCGGTTTTTCTTCAAACACGTACTCATCATCGCGGACAGGTTCCGCGGGATCGGGCAGAGGGAGTTGCACAGCCTGTTCGACCGGGCGGGCATTTTCTGCTGGGGTCAATTCAGGGTCAGTTAGGAAAAGCTTGCGCTTAATGCCGATAATGAATGCCAGGATCGTTCCCAACGCAGGGAGGTATTCGTATAACGGCACTTGCAAGAAGGCAAAGAAAAACCAGGGTTGCTCACCCCTGTTCACTCCCTGTTGAGACAACCAATATCCCAGGGAGCCTACCATGCCGGTAAAGAAGCCCTGACCATTGGTGAAGAAGGTGGTGTAAAAGATGGTAAAGATGGCGTAGAAAAGTGCCATGTTTCCCAACCAGAGTCTTGGCTTCCACAGGAGTCCCAGCAGGACCGAAATTCCTGCAGCCACGGCAAGGAAAATGGATGTCCGCACCAGACCAGTTTGCGAATAATCGAGAGGATCCCAACCGAGAACATTGATGGGGAGGGCGATCAATTGGGGCAGGACCATGGTGATGGTCAGGATCAATAAATCAAATGATCTGATGTTCTTGATCACCTGCCAGCCGGTTCCGCGGATGGCGATGAAGGCAGCCAGGAGTAAACCAAGGACTGCCAGTGCAAGGCTTACGTAGAGCACGATATTGAGAGGTCCGCCAGTTGCGGGTTCAACATCCGAGCCGCTTGCATTCATCACTCCCGCGCCTAACGCCAGGCCGATGAACAACAGGGAAGCCATGGTGATGATGATGAAAACACCCCGCCTGGAAGACGATTGCCACTCAAGTTTTGTGATGTCCCTTACAAATAACACCGCCAGGAAGATGAGCAATTGAGCTGTATAAATGAAAGCGGTTTCTTTTGTGGCGAAATGTAAAGCCACGGCAGCCGTGAAGAGGAAGAGCACTTTGTGGCTACCGGTTTCCAGGTATCTGAGCACGGCGTAGAGCATTACAAGTCCGAAAAGGGCGACAAAGGCCTCATTGCGGGTGTATCTGCCATAGAAAAGCATGTAAGGGGAAATCAGAAAGAACAATCCCGCCAGCAACGCGCCGGTTTTCCCAAGGTAGCGTTTGAATGCGAACATGGCAAACGCAATGGTGGCAACGCTGAACAGCGCGGAGGGGATGCGCGAAGCAAAGTCAGTGTCGCCGAAAAGGAAGTAAGAGGCAGCCAGAAGATGGAATTGCAACGGGCCGTGCGTGATGGGGTCGTGACTGTAACCGTTGCCCTGGTAGAGCTCGTATGAAGGCACTACGTGATTGACCTCATCATGGCTCATCACCCGTAGACCGACGCCGTAGAAACGGGAGATAATGGCAGTGATGAGGATCAGCGCGATAAGCAGGTGTTCAATGGTCAGCCGGGGAAAAAACGATGCCAGCGGGCGGTCCAACAAGGAATTGGATGATTCAACGGTTGCAGAGGTATCCATGTAAGGAGTTTATCCTTTTATTTTGAAATACGATAAATGACTATACCTGAATCCGGTAAAACTTACAAGATTATCTTTTTGAGTTGAAATTTGGATTTATTGATTTACGATATTGAAGTAATTGTAGACAGCCCGGGAAAGGTCTGCAAAAAGCTGGTTGGCTGCATCCCAAACAATCTGGTCATCATCATGCGTATAGATAGTAAGTACGTAATCACCACCGGGAGAGTAGATCAATCCGGCGTCACCCACCACGTGCATCACACCATCCGCAGGGTCGGTTGCCCACCCGTGTTTATGCCCGATCTGTGTTCCTTCTGGTAGGCCGGCTTCCAATAACACACCAATGCGGTTCTCCGTCAGATAGGTGACCATTGATTTGCACTCGTTTTGCGACAACTTACCGGGAAAAACTGCTGCAAAACTACCACTGCCGCTCTGGGCACAATGATAAATGTCCACCAGGAGTTGCCCGATTTCAGTGGGGGTGGTCTGGTTGTATGGATCAGGCTCAGTGAAAACATCAGCCCGCGAATTGGCAGGGGTGGAGACGCCTGTCAGCAGCGGAGCTCCCAGGTAGAACATGCCATCGAGAAAAGTATTCTTGAAGCCCAGGTCACGCATCGTTTGTGTTACTTCAAGAGGTCCCAGGGTGGGAGACATGGTCTTGATCATGACATCATCAGTGGCCACGTTATCAGACCTGGCGATCATATCCTGTATGGCGGTGACTACCTCGGTGGGGGTTGGTTCATTGACGCGTTGATACGCCGCGACCATGATGGCAATTTTGATCGTACTTTCTGCAGAAAAAGCAATTTCCGGAACCAGCAAATCGCCCGCGCGATAGGCAAATTGAAGCTCATTTCCGGTTCCCAGGTCCTGCATGTACAGCTCAACCTCTCCGCCAAATTCGTTGACGTCGATGATCTGCTGAAGCAACACCTGGAGATTCTGCAGAGAAGGACGTGCTGAGCTGCCCTGGTTGACGGATAATATCGCCACCCGATCGTCGGGTGACCGGAGGGCAGTGGAGATCAGGAGAACTGATTTTTCAACATCCAGGTATCTTCCCGGGTTACCCTGGTCAAACACCACGCTTCCGGGAAGGGGGGTGTAAGGGGTGGCATCCTGATCGTAACGGGAAGCGATTTCTTTAACCAGGTAATCCCTCAACCTGTTCTCATCAATATCCGCCCGGAGGGGTATGTTGGCGGAAGCAGGCAGCTGGTTGAAAAGGTATTCCAGAAAGGCCGTCCAAAAAGGTTGTGATACCCTGGTCTGATCCGCTGCCGTCATCATCGCTGCCAGGTCGATGGAGAACCCGAGAAGGTTTGGCTTAACCTGGATTCTACTGTTGTCATACCGGAGTTCAACAGGCATCGAGTACACCTGCGTGATTCGTGCTGCTGCCTGTCCCTGGTCCAGCCCGGTGACATCAACTCCGGCAATCATCGTGCCCGCGGCGTACGAGGAACGCAGCCGGCTGAATACAACGAGTTGAAACACTGAGAGCAGGACAGCCGAAACAAACAGTCCGAGGGCGATCCACCGCAGAAGAGAGTATCGACCGATGTATTTCATCTTTCTCTTACCCGATTTTCGTTATTCACGATTGGATTTTACCAGAGATTGAGGTCTGATTTCTGCACAGGAAGGCGCTGTAAATACTTGATGATTGGTTATACTTAATGTATGGCAATTCTGGATGAACAAACAGTAGAGTTTGTGCGAAGCATCTATCCTTTTAATTTACTGGATGATGAGTCTTTTTCACTCCTCCTGCCGGAGCTGCGCGAAATCCAATTCAAATCCGCGACTTCAATCTATTCCTTTGATGATGCCTCAAGTTTCTATTACCTGATCGCGTCCGGGCGTGTTGAGATTTCTGGAGGCAAGGATCGGGAAGAAAACCGGGTAACCATCCTCAACACGGGTTGTGGTTTTGGAGAGGAAGCCTTCAAGGCGCACAGTTTCCGGTTAACCAATGCCAAATGCCTGGAAAACACTCACCTGGTACTCATTAACCGTGATGTGCTGTTGAGATTGGCCGAGGCCAACCCGGTTATAAGAAAAGCTTTTTCATTGCTGTTTCTCACCTTAAAACACCGTCTCAGGCTTCACCTTCCCTGGTTGGGAAAGGGAGAAAAGGTGAGGCTCATCTCCCGCCGGCACCCATTCTTCTTTTTCAGCAGGATCGTACTCATCAACCTGGTCAGCATTTCCCTGACAACACTTTTAATCTCTTCTGTGTTCTCTTATCGGGGGTTCTCAATCTGGTTATTCCTGCTGGGGATTATCGTTTTCATCCTGGGAGGCTTGGTGAGTGCCTGGGCTGCCCTGGAATGGACGAATGATTATGTCTTCATTACTACCGAGAGGGTCCTGGTTCAGAAAAAACTGATTGGTTTCTTCGAAAGCAGGCAAGAGGTTCCACTGAATGCCATCCTTTCCACAGGGATGGAAACTTCTCTGCCAGGCAGAATTATCGGGTATGGTGCGGTAAACTTGCGCTCTTACAATGGCAACCTACGGTTTGTGAAACTTCCGGCACCGGGCTTGATCATTGACTTGCTTGAGGAAGAACGTTACAGGGTTGAGGAGGAACGCAAGGAAGCCGACCAGGCAAACATGCGCCAGATGCTCAATCAGCGCATCGTGAATGGCAGGGAACAACAAGGCTCAAAGACAACCTTTCAAAAGGGAATGCTAACTGTATCCATGTATGAAGGTGGCTCGATCCTGGATGCCATTGCCAAGTTCATTGGATTGCGGATCGTGAAAAATGGTTCAGTCATCTACCGTACTCATTGGTGGATACTTTTGAAAAAGACTTTCTCACCCGGGCTTATACTGATGGCAGCGGTTGTATTTGTGCTCTCAAAATTGGGTGGATTGATACCCATTCTCTCGGAGACCACGGCATTTGCGATGGCGATCGTGGTTACCATTTCGGCCTTCGGCTGGTGGTTGTACCAATATATTGATTGGCACAATGATATATATATCATATGCCCTGACCAGTTGATGGATGTGAACCGCAAACCCCTGGGTTCCGAAGAGAGACGTTCCGCCCCATTAAAAAACATCCAAACTGTGGAATTCCTGCAAAAAGGGATAATTGGACTGGTATTGAATTTTGGAACAGTCCGCATTCAGATTGGCAATGAAGAACTCACCTTTGATAATGTGTACGATCCGGCAGCCATTCAAACCGAGATCTTTGCTCATTTCCAGGCACACAATGAAATACTCAAACGCAAGGAACACGAAAAACTAGCGGATTATATTCAAATCTATGATGAGATCCGGGATCATAATGACCGAAAGCCCGCTAATGACAAAGGCGACCATACCGGTTAAAATTGGTCTTCATTACAATTTTGCAGGAAGAAGATTCAAGGAATGACGATTCGAGAGATTATCACTGTACCAAACCCGATCTTGCGCCGAAAAGCCCGCAAAGTGACGGAATTTGGCAAAGATTTTCAAACACTGGTAGATGACATGATCGAGACTATGCGTGACGCTCCTGGCGTGGGGCTGGCAGCTCCGCAGGTGGGTGTTTCTCAGCGGCTCGTGGTTGTTGAATACGCCGAGGAGTGCGAGAACGAGGAGGACGAGAAACCTCCCAAGTTGTACATACTTGCCAATCCCGAAATCTCGCCCCTCACGGACGAGAAGATAACCGGCATTGAAGGCTGCCTATCAGTTCCGGAAATGGTCGGCGAGGTGGAGAGATTCACTTCCATTCTCATCAAAGGGGAAAATCGCCACGGAAAACCGGTACGCATCAAGGCAAAGGATTGGATGGCGCGGATTTTCCAGCATGAGATCGATCACCTGGAAGGCGTGTTATACACTGACCTTGCCAGCAAGGTCTGGAAACCCGGTCCAGAGGAAGAGATACCGTTAGATTAGTTTATGTACTTAACCCATCTTTCACTGACCAATTTTCGCCTTTTTTCCCGCCTGGATATGGATGTTCCCCGGCGGACACTTTTGTTGATGGGTGATAACGCGCAGGGTAAAACATCTCTCCTCGAAGCCATCTACTTCCTGGCAACGTTTACTTCTTTTCATGCCCAAAGTGACAGGCAGCTTGTGAACTTCATCGCCTCTCGGGATGCTTTGAGCGTTGCACGGTTGGTGGCTGTTTATCAGAAGACGGACCGCGCCCACAGGCTGGAAGTGCGGCTGATACAGGATTCAAACGGAAATGGGGGCAGCAGGCTGCGCAAGGAAGTATTACTGGATGGTGTGAAGACCAGCCCGAACCAGGCAGTGGGACACCTGGGTGCGGTCATCTTCCTGCCTCAAATGACCAGGATCATCGAAGGTGGACCGGATGAGCGCCGGAGGTACTTGAACTTGTGCATCGCCCAATCAAACCCTGCCTATACCAGGGCGCTGTCAGAATTTAACCAGGCGGTAACACAACGGAATGCCCTGCTGAAGATATTGAGCGAACGAGGCGGGGACCCTGATCAACTTGTATATTGGGATGAGGTCATCAGCACGCGTGGTGCGATCATAATCAAGGCGCGAATTGAGGCGATCAAGGAAATTGAAATCCTGGCAAAGCGGATCCACGAAAAACTGACTGGTGCTGCAGAAGTCATTCACCTCGATTATCAGCCTTCTTATGATCCAGTTCCCCGGCCAAATGGACAATTTGCTTTACGGCTCAATGACCACGTGCAGCGGGATAATTATTCTCTCGAAGAGCTCATCAAGGGATATGCCGCGCGCCTGTTGGAAGCAAGAGGGGAAGAGATCAGCAGGGGAGTCACCACGATCGGACCCCATCGGGATGAAATGCGGGTGATGTGTAATGGTATCGACCTCACCGATTTTGGTTCGCGCGGGCAGGTTCGTACCGGAATCCTTTCGTTGAAATTAGCAGAAGTGGAGTGGCTCCGGGAAAAAACAGGAGAATGGCCGATTCTTCTGTTGGATGAAACCCTGGCTGAACTTGACCGTCCGCGGCGGAATTTTCTACTTGATACCTTAAAACAAGCGGAACAAGCGATCCTGACGACCACGGATACCAATCTGTTCCCAAGCAAGTTTGTGCACTCCTGCGAACAGTGGCAGGTGACCTCTGGTAACGTGGAACCCACCAGATCTGTTTAAGTTTTACAGAGGTTTTTTCTGAATGATGGCAGCGCGCCTGGGGTACTGCGCAGGTGTGGCGGCTTTTTTATCCACAATCACCAGGTAACGCTCATCCGCCACCCCGGGCAGGTTCACGCTGGTAATTCTTCTCAGACTGCCGCCAAGCAGCCTGAAAGCTTTTTCTGCTGATTGAGCTTCGGCGTGTGCATTTTCCCCTTTTTGGGCAAGCATCCCACCGCCAACACGTACCAGGGGTAACAGGTATTCTGCCAGCACCGGCATGGCGGCCACCGCCCGGCCAACAGCCCAATCATAGCGTTCCCTGTGTTGGGGGGTGGAACCCAGGTCCTCAGCACGGGTGTTGAGAACATCCACATTTTCCAACGACAATACTTCCACCATATGCCGGCAGAAGTTGGCTTTTTTACCTATGGATTCCACCAAAGTCAAGTGCATTGTCGGATAGATGATTTTTAAAGGTATCCCCGGGAAACCCGCGCCGGTGCCAACGTCGATCAGCCGGGAGGGTGATGGGTTCTGCAATTCCTTGCAGGGAGTGAGAGAATCCAGAAAATGCTTGGTGCGGATGCTCTCCGGGTCGCGGATGGCGGTCAGGTTAAAACGTTCGTTCCATTCCAACAGCTCCCGCTCGTATATTTCGAATTGCCGTACCTGCAGAGGAGTGAGGGAGTGATTTGTTAGCTGCTTAGTATCGTTGATGAATTTATCCATGATTTATGAAGATTATACCAATTTCGGTATTCTCAATCTTGTTCTCACAACCTGGTTTTTGCCTGAATCGTTAGGCAATTCACCTCTTGACATGCCAGTAATACATGTTAATATTTCGAAGTAATTAATCTAACTGAAAGGAGCGCATTCGCATGGTTTTAGTTGACACGAAGTCCAACAAAATTTATCGCACCCTTTGCCTTGCCGGCAGCGCAAGCAATCCTTGTCGTAATGCGCCTGTACCAGGGTAAGACCATCAAGCATTGAATTTTCGGTCACGGGTGCGTTAGAAAAGCCCGTGACTGTTTTTTTAACCAGAATTGCGGGCATCCCCCGCAATTTTTGTTTGTTTTGGAAGGAGGAGTTGATGAAAAAGTTGAAACATCCAGGTGTTGAGGGCGAGTAAGCCCGGTTGGCAGGAAATGTTGTTGATAGTAAAACAAGAGAGAAGGAGGCCGACAATGTTAGATACCCTGATGAACGTCGGCGCGCATCGGATCGAATATTTTGAAAATGCCCTGGAATCAAAACCCAGCGCGTTTGGATTCTACATACGTGGAGAAAAAGGTACAAAAGACATCTACAGCCGGGATGCCAAGTATCAGCTGTATGCAGGGCTTGTCCTCATTCATGAGAAGGCAGCAATGAGCAATCTGGTTGGAATCTATGTGGATGTGGATGGTCTGGAAAATCTTCAACGACCTGCGTACCTGCAGTTTAAAAAGGATCTTCTTTCCGGCAAATTCAAACGTGTTTTTGTGCACGATGAAACCGCATTAATTGGTGTACCCGCTGCTGACGCGGATGTGCAAAGCCTGTTTATTGAAACTGGCGGATTTGAATTCATCGTTTGCCGTGACGGTGAATGTGTTTCTATAGATTTGTTGACATGCATCAACAGGTGAGAAGAGATTTGTATGCATAAGGAGGATATTATGGACCAACGATCTTTGTTTGAGGGTGACCTGGTGGTATTGACAGCAGTTGATCCTGAAAAGGACGCCCCCCATTTTTCGAGCTGGAGTTTGAATCAGACGTATGTCTTGAACAATTTTGAAGGATTTTATAAGCCGTACACCAGCATGGAAATTAAGAAAAAATTAAAAGAAACCTTAAAAAAGGCTGAAGAAAAGCGCAACCACTACTATTTTGCCGTCAGAACCAAAGGTGATGAAAAACTGGTGGGATTGTTACGCTTTGGTTGGATCCAGGCAACACATCAACATGCTATGTTGCTCCTTGATTTTGAAAATGAGGATGTTGCAGGGCAGTATTTTAACGATACCCTGAAAATGGCCTTGCGCTACGCGTTTATGGAGCTAAGCCTGCACAGGTTGGTGCTGGAAATACCCGCTTGCAATGAAACCGATATTCAGCGGTTTGAGGCTGCCGGGTTTCTGCGTGAGTCACAAAGGCGAGAAGCCGCCTATTGGAATGGGAAGTTATGTGATCTGCTGGTGTACGCGTTATTAAGGCCGGAGTGGAAAGCCCGGCAGATGGAGGTGAAAAAATGAACCAAAACGATTTTCAAGGAAGACTTGTCCGGCTTGTCCCGATGGACGTGGAAAAAGCCATGGAGACATGGCAAAAATGGGACCGCAACAGCGAGTTCAAACGATTGCTCGATGATGTTCCTGCCATGCAAATATCTGCAAGCATTTCGAAAGATATGTATGAATCTGAACCCTGGGAAGGTGCAATTTTCATGATACATGCCATCGAGGACGACAAGACCATCGGTTTTGTGGACTTGGGTGGCTTCGATTGGGCTGCGGGTAATGCCTGGGTCGGGATTGGCATAGGGGAAGCAGACTACTGGGGAAAAGGGTATGGTACTGAAGCGATGCAGCTGCTCCTCAGTTATGCGTTTCGCGGTCTCAACCTGCATCGCGTGAACCTGTGTGTTTTTTCGTTCAACCAGCGCGCCATCCACTCGTATGAAAAGTGCGGTTTCCGGTATGAGGGTACCCAGAGGGAATCGATATATAAGGAAGATCAACGCTGGGACATGATCGATATGGGAATTCTTCGTTCCGAATGGGATGCCCTTCAATTGGGGTGACCTATTCAAGAAATGGAAAAAACTGACAGCTGCCTGGATCTTCAGGCAGCTGTCATCTTTTCCTCACATGATATACTTTGACGATCAAATTCAGGAGTAGGACATGGTTACCGGGATCAAAGCAGTGATTTGGGATATGGGCGGGGTTATCTTTCGCACAGAAGATGAAACCTCAAAAGCCGCGCTGGCAGAAAAATATGGGTTGACCCTGGAAGAGCTCTATCGCCTGGTCTTCGCCAGTGATTCTGCGAACCTGGCAACTTTGGGATTAGTTAATGAAGCCCAGCATTGGCAAACAATTGGTACCAGGTTCAATATTGACGGAAATGAGCTGGATTCGTTCCAGGAAAAGTTTTGGGACGGTGATATCGTTGACAGGGAACTTATCGCGTTTATTGGCTCATTAAAGGAAAAGTACATCACCGGCTTGTTAAGCAATGCCTGGTCAGGAGCGAGAGGTGTTTTAACTGACCATTATCGCTGCATGGATGTGTTTACATATTCAGCGTTTTCCTGTGAATTAGGTCTTGCCAAGCCTGACCCGGCAATCTACATTAAATTTCTTGAGCTGCTGAATGTTCTACCTCCGGAGGCGATCTTTGTGGATGATCTACAAAAAAACATTGACGCAGCCAACGCACTTGGCATTCATGGGATCCGCTTCAGGGATCCCCGGCAGGCAAAGCAAGACGTTCTGGCATTGTTGACTCAATAGACTATGTTGATCGAACTTAAATCGGATCGGGTGATTACCATTGGCGTGGTGTCGGACACCCACGTTCCCGATCGCGTGTCCAGGCTCCATCCGAACCTGGAATCAGCCCTAAGGTCTCATCAACCCGATTACATTTTCCACGGCGGGGACATTTCCCGTGCTGCAGTCATTGATGAGCTTGAAGCCATAGCCCCGGTGTACGCAGTAACCGGCAACCGGGATTTCTTGTTGAAAAGGGAATTTCCCATGAACCAGGATTTCCTCATTAACGGGGTAAAAGTATTGCTTACTCATGGTCACAAGGACTTCTTTAACTACTGGATAGATAAGCTTGAGTACGTGCTTCACCAATATCATTTTAAAAGGTACTATTGCAGGTTGCAGAAGATCAGTCCGCGCGCGAAGGTGTTCATTTTTGGTCACTCACATCACGCTGAAAACCTCAAAGTGGACGGCAGGTTGTTCTTCAATCCCGGTGCAGCGAGCCTTGGTGAACCACCTGAGAACCGGATATCCTACGGAATGTTGAAATTCCATCCGGGTGGTGAAGTGGAAGGGCAGGTGATCCCTCTCACTGGATACCGTGTGGTGTTGGGTAAATGGAAAAGTTTATGAGCGCAAGAAACGAATTAATATACATAAACTATAATATGTTGAATGTTACTGTATCAAATTCCCATAAAAAAGGAAAAGAGAGATTAGCGACCATGA
>CAYVTF010000036.1:0-13068 GCA_964454565.1 uncultured Anaerolinea sp.
TTAAAGAACAATGGATATTTCTGACTCAAATTTACAGAAAAAAGGTTGCGTGATCAAATATGTGCAATTTTATAAATTATTGAAATAACAACCAAAATACTAGTTGACATTACAATTATAATGTGTATAATAATTATGTCAGCGTGAGAAACAACGGCCTGGCACATTCCAATTCATTGAAGGGAGAAGATTATATGAGTACCGCCGAAATAGTCCTAGACGTGCAAGAAAAAGTTGCGTCCGACGAGACCTACGGCACCGGTTACCTTGAGGAGCGTAAGCTTGTCGGGCGCTGGCGAACACCCTGGCCTCAAATTGTCAGTTTTTTGTTTGTAGCTGCAATTTTTTACGCTACATGGTGGATCTTCATGGATCCACGCGGCGTGCTGCGTTTGTACACCCCACAGGTCGGCTATATGTACACCCGCTGGATGCTGATTGTTGCCATCTGGATGGTATATCTTTTCCAATACTGGCCGTTCAAGAGGAAATGGCTGGAAAAGACTCATCCTGTAATTAAGGGAATTGTCTTAACAGCGGTCCTGGCAGGTATTCTCCTCATCCTCATCCAGGGATTCTTCTTCGGACTCATTGGCAATACCGCCATTTCGTACTTCAGCCCCGAACGGATGATTGAGATGGGTGTGCCGCAATTCTTCGCCCTAGAATACGCCTCACTTGCCTGTCTGATGTTTGCATCGTTGATGTCATGGCTAAGCCCCGCCTGGCCAGTTGCGTTCGAAAACCGCCCCTGGGAGAAGTTGAAACAACCCGGATTGGGTCTTACAGTCCTGGCGGTCACATTCATGATATCCATCGTCATTTACATGATGACCATGCACTCCCACATGGCAATTCTTTTCTATCCATGGCAGCAATACACTGCTGTCACTCCGCCCTGGTGGATGGACTTCGCCGGGACTGTAAGCGGTAACTTCCACATCGCGTGGATCATGAGCTGCACAGTTGTGGTCTGGCTGGTCGAAACCATTTGGGAACGCTGGCCCTTCAGCGAGATCAAGAAAACCGGTGTCCGTGGTGTCGTATCATTTTTCAGTATTATCCTGATTGCTTTTGCTTTCGCCTTCGGTGTGTACTATTTGCAGGAACTCCGCTGGGGACCCGCTATCATGGGGGATCGCTATATGGATGATCCGGGTTGGCGCTGGTTGCATGTGGGCGAGACTTTGGTTTTCTTCCTCTTGCCTGCCATGTTCATCAATTTCTACTGTGGTAATTGGCCGCAGAAGTTCAGCAAACCGCTCAACTGGACGATCCGGACTGTTCTCACGCTGGTGCTTGGGATTGCGGTTTACTACGCTTACTACCAGACAGGGCATCTCTTCCTGGGTGTTCAGAAGGATATGGCCCACGCACAGCAGTTCCCAATGGTGCCAACCATCTGGTTCATCAATATGATGCTAGTTCACCACTGGTTCATGGATAACTGGCCTGGTTTCAAGAAAACAAAACCTGCAATTGAGGAGGCAGCAAAATGAAAACTTCAAAATTCAGCTGGCCTGGTTTCCTGGTGGGTATCGTTGTGGGTGTGGCGCTTTTCTTTGCCTTTGCCCTGCTCGTGGTACCTAACTGGAGCGTTTTCCCATAGGATTATTGTTAGAGACAAGGAGGAATATAAAATGGAAGAAACTGAAAAAAAGAATCTGCTTGAAAAAGAGGTCTCCCGGCGCAACTTTCTGGAATGGATGGGGGTAGGCACGGTTGGCGGTGCTATCGCAGGCATGGGAGCTTTTTCATACTCACCTATGCGTAAGAAGACTCTTGAACAACCCAAATTGGGGAACAAGGAAATGGGTGAGATCAAGAGCCTCAAGGTGACCTGCATCAGCGAGACCAGCTGGTTTGAAAACAATGTGCTCACTGGCGACTTTGCTGCGATGGGTGGTCTCTTGGTCAACCAGTGGGAATACCCATGGCCGCCGGCTGGAAAACCCGGTAACCCGCAGGGGGACTTGCATGTTGAGAACGCGGGTGGATTTGCCGCCCTTCTTGATATTGAACAGCTTGACGGCGAACACAAGTTTATCCTGCTGGATACTGGTTGGAATCCTGAATTTATGGAAAAACGTTTCAAGGATTGCGGTATCGATAAGATGCTTCAGAACGGCGAGATTGACTGCCTGTTCATGAGTCATGAGCACTTTGACCACTTCTGGGGTTTACCCGTCACCATGAAGTACAACAACAAGATCGATATGTACATCGGTGGCGACTACTACCCCGAGGGGTTGGAGTACATCAAACAATGCGGCTTTGAAGGAAAACTTCATACCACCCAATCCAAAACCTATCATGATTTTCCGATTTTTGATAAGAATGGGAAGCAGATCCAGGGTGTGGCGGGGTATTACTTCCCGATCGGCATCATTTGCCGCGTCTTTGGTGAAGAATCCCTGTTCTTCAACATCAAGGATCATGGTATCGTCCAGGTGACTGGATGCTGCCACCAGGGTATTCTCCAAATGGCGGAAGTCTGCAAAGCTACCTTTAAGGGTGGCGACAAACCATACGGTGTTTATGGTGGCCTGCATATTTCTCCGTTCAATGACTGGGATCCACGCTATGATGACCTTGTCCTTGGTCTTGGAGCTTACGGTTTCCAGAAGATTGGCTGCAACCATTGCACCGGCTCACTAGCCGCTCACAAATTTGTTGAAGCGGGTTATGGTGTTGTTCCTGGTTCTGCCAGTTGCGGCAGCACCTGCCCAGATTACCTAGGTAACGGAGACACAATCGTTTTTGGGTAATCAAAGCGTAAACAGCCACAAAATTCCTGATAAGATAGGGGTGAGAATTCTCACCCCTATCAATGATTAATACTGTCTTAAAGGTTATGATGAAAACGGTAAAAAACATCTATTTTAAAATTCGGAATATTTTTGTTTATTCTCTGGTGAACAAACACATCCGCGAACAAATCGGTATACGGTTGGTAAGTCCGATCATAAGGAATCAGGGGTATTTTCTCTGGATTGAGGGTAATGAAGGAGTGTACGACCTGTTTGCAATCCCGAACGATGAGGACAATCAGGCGAATTATTTAATCAAGTATTACCCTTCCACCGAAGAGGACAACTATCGTTTGTATCCACAACCGGAAAAGGAATTGCGCACTAACTACATCTTTAAGGAAGGGGCACCGCTCTGGGATGACCGTGAAAATGTAATGGCAGAGCACTTTATTGCCGGACGAATGGACTTGTTATGGGAGGAACAAGCAATTTGGGCTACCCTGACTGTAACGGAGGATGCGGAGAAAACCCTTCCACTGATGGAAATCGGACGAAATTTTTACGATAGGTTTCTGAGAGCATTGTGCATTTTTAATAAAACCACTCCTTCACTGGTCACACAGAAGACAACATTAAACGGCACAACAAAGATAAATCAGTTGATGACCATATTGTTACCGATTGAGTTTGATAAAGCCCCCCTTATTAACGAGATATGTGAATTGTTGGGGGCAAAAGCCGAAAATTCTACGGCAAAAACCGTCACTAGTGAAAACTGGGAACCGCTATATATCGAAGGTGTTTCTGAAATACCATCAGTAACAACAACCTGGTTGGATGGTTCGTGGTGGACACTTCCAGCCAAGACAGCTGCTTATCTGCCGGAGGATTTGAATATATGACAAAGAAAACGTTGGTACGAGAGTTGTTGGAGACAGCCAAAGAGTTGAATACCATAATTGCCGAAATCAAGGAAAGTTTTGATTTTAGCGATGTTATGGATCTGGATGAAGAGGAATTCAATTTTTTGCGTGATTTCTTTAAGGATTATAACAGCAGCTATAGCCTGAGCCTGGCTTACCCCGAAAGTTTGTGGAAGATCACCGCTGAGAGTATTGGTCTGGAAACCGAAGGAAAAGACCGCCTGCAACTGGCAAAAGAGATTTTCACCAAAATGGAAAATCCTGAAAAGACGGACGCCAAAGACACAAATACGATGTAGAGTCAGTACGTTAGAATTGGTTTCGGTATTTATAAACCACCGCCAAGTGGTTTATAAATTCCACCACTGAGTTTTTTTAACTGTAAGCGAATTCGGTTTTGATGAGAAAACCACCGCAAGGTGATTTTGCTGCCTGTAACGAGATCCGGCTTTGTGTAAACTAAAACTTCCACCGGATGAGGGTGAAAGTTTGCCTACCTTTAGGTGCCTCCACGGAGATTCTGGAGCGAAGCGAAATCCGGTTTTAAACCAATAACCACCTCACCAGGTGGTTATTTTGTTAATCAGGTGCCTCCACGGAGATTCTCGAAGATCTAAGTGAAGAGATGAAAAAATCACCCGCAAGGGTGATTTTCAGTGCCTCCACGGAGATTCGAACTCCGGTTTTAGCCTTGAAAGGGCTGCGTCCTGGTCCCCTAGACGATGGAGGCAATAACGGACAGATTTTACCAGACCCGTATCAAACGGTCAAGCAATTTGTAGATTTGTGCTAATCCAGGCTCCAGGGCTGCGGGGAATTCTCCAGCCGATTTTCCAGCGCACAGCGAATTTCCACGGAGTATTCCGGGTACAGATCTGCCGTGGCGGAGAGCAACCCGTAACAGCCGCTGAGCATCATATCCCCGTAAGGAGCAGCAAAGTAATGCGGCAGGGAAGATCCCTGCATCAGCGCCCGGCGCGGGCCGGTGATGACAATCTCCGCACCCGGTGCGGAGAGATCGAACCTCTCCTGTGTGCAGAGCAGCGCGCCATGCCCGTCTGAAGCATAGACTTCTTCGCTGTCAAGCGTGTTTTCTGCGAACCTGGTCAGCAGACCTTCCAACGCTTGCCGGTTGAGACAGCCGGTGTGGTGCTCAAATATGGCTTCAATGTGCTCCCCATATAGGCGGAAAGCCAGGGTGTGGGCATTGCCGATGTTGATGATCATCTTGCGCGCTGGTTTCGCCGCTCGCGGGTCGCACAGGGCGCCCAGCACGGCCGCAGGGGCGGTATCCATCACCACCAGGGGGAAGGGCAGGTTCCTGGTGGACTCGGCCACTGCCAGGAAGCGGGTCATGATTTGGGGGATTTCCGTCCGCCGGTAGGCAAATGCGCTCAGCCTGTTCTGTTGTTGCACACGCTCACCCAGGTACGCGAACCTGAATTTGCGGTCAGAAACGTCAACGGGTGCGGCGCCGTGATCAAAAACGGCTATGGCCAGGGCATCCAGCGTATCAAGGCTGACGCCGAAGCGTGAAAATGTTTGCTGGAGCAGGTTGAAATCGAAATCCTGCATTTCCACGCGCGTCACCCGGCCATTCAACCTGGAACCCTCATCATCGCTAACCAGGGTGACCCCCATGGAGGTCACTGTATCCAGGTGATCATCCAGTGTTTTGGCGGCATCAGGTGTGGCGAAGACGCGTAGTCCTGCCTTAAGATGTGCGCGTACTGCCATTGTGCTGGGACCGCCGCCCATAGTAACTCCAGTGAGAAGTACATCGCGGCGTTCGTTGGCGGCATCCCGCAACTTGCGCCGCACCATCATGGTGGGAGAGGGTAAGACAAGCCTGTACCCGTTCTCGATACTCAGTCGGGAATCAAACAGGTAAATATCCTGCGTGCCGGTGCCAATATCTACAGCTAGAACTTTCAATGTGTTTTCCTGTTTAGTCCGTAGGTGCGCGCAACTGGAATCACCGTCAGGATGCCGGTGTTGGGGTTGTCCAGGTCGCCAATGACATCTTCAGTGGCTTTCACCAGTCGGTCTACCATCTCTTCGCCTTCGACGAGGGAGAACAGGGTGCGGTTGGACTTTTCGTATGTGAGCAGAAGGTCTTCCAGGCTTGGGATGAGCGGCAGGTCTTCCTGCAACAGGTCATCTTTCTTTAACCTGCCGATCCCGGTACTGGGAAAAACAGTAATTCCGCTTACGCCGGCTCTATCCCAACTGTCGAGAATATCTCGTAATTTTTCCGGGTCGTGTAACACAAATAGGATCATGTACATGGCTCATTCTCCATTTTTCTGAATCAACAATTGTGGATCAGGTTCGTTCTCACCAGGGGGTGCAGGTTTTGGGGGTTTGAACGATGCGCGCAGCATGGGCGGTGTAACCACCGTGGTAACCAGGATCATTCCCACCACGGCGGTGAACAGGTCGGGCGGTAAGTAACCCAAGCTTTCGCCGATCTTGGCGATGATGAGGCCTACCTCGCCCCTGGAAACCATGCCGATTCCAAGTTGCAGGGATTCACGAGGTGTGAACTTCGCCATAAAAGCTCCGGTGCCGGAGCCAAGGACCTTGCCAATAATGGCAAGGAGCGAAATGCCAAGGAAGATTAGCAGGGTATCCACCTGAATTTGTTTTAGGTCAACACTGAGGCCGATGCTGACAAAGAAGATGGGCACGAAGAAAGCGTAAGCGATCGACTTCATATTGTTTTCAATGGCTGATTTCTCGGGCGTGCGCGAGAACATCAACCCTGCCAGGAAAGTACCGGTAATGGCAGCCATCCCCCCAATAAGTTCTGCAGCAATGCCATACCCAAGCAGGATGACGATGGCCAGGGTTGTCAGTCCCTGGCTGATGGGTAGTTTTCCTGTGAGCCGCACTATCCTTGGCAGTACCCACAATCCAATGGCAGCAGCGGCGAGCAGGAAGAGCACCATCTTGGCAAAAACGAGTAAAACCTGTCCCAAACTGGAACCACCCGAGGTGATTGCCACAGAAACAGAGAGAAGCAGGATGACAAGGATGTCATCAAAGATTGCCGCGCCCAGCAGTCCAAGGCCAACCTTGCTGCGCAGCACATCCAGTTCGATCAACACCTGGGCGGAAATGGATACCGAGGTTGCCCCGAGCGTGAGACCCAGGAAAAGTGCCTCGGCATACGGCATTTTGAGGAGCGCGCCAAACCCAAAGCCCAATCCCACCGGGAGGATCACTCCCAGAACTCCAGCCAGGGCAGCCACACGGGTGTTCTTCGTCAGGTCGCGGATGTGCAGCTCCAGGCCGGCCAGGAACATGAGCAGCAGGACGCCTAATTCTCCCATCTCATAAACAACTATACCCAGGTGCGTGTCGGTGACAAAGCCCAGGTGAGTAAGATCGAGCAGGGAAGGGCCCAGGATTACACCTACCATCAATTCTCCAAACACGGAGGGTTGTCCCAAACGGGTGCTCAGATATCCAGCCAGTTTGGCGACAAGTAAAATGATGGCGATGATGGTAATGAGTTGGAGGAAGTCTGTCATGATATTTATCCCGGGATGTCGGTATATTATGCCATATTTTTAACATTGAAAAATAAAATCCTGTATACTTAACTTCAAACCAATCCTTTCCAGCGAGGTAAAAATGAGCCTTGATGACGAAATCAAGCGATGGGATGCAGAATCAGTACAACCGGTGATCGGCAAGTTCAAGGAACGTAAAGTTGAATTCCTGAGCCCTTCAGGCATACCACTGCCGCGGGCAGCCACACCTTCTGATGATGATTACATGGAACAACTTGGCTTTCCGGGGGAATATCCGTTCACCCGCGGCGTGCAGCCCACCATGTACCGCAGCCGCTTCTGGACGATGCGCCAATACGCGGGGTTTGCTTCAGCGGAAGAATCGAATAAGCGCTACCGCTTCCTGCTCGAGCAGGGGCAAACCGGCCTTTCGGTGGCCTTTGACCTGCCCACGCAAATCGGCTACGATGCCGATGATCCCATGTCAATGGGGGAGGTGGGGAAGGTGGGTGTGTCCATCTCCTCCTTGCGGGATATGGAAACCCTCTTCGACCAGATCCCACTGGCAAAAGTCTCCACCAGCATGACTATCAATGCGCCTGCCTCCGTGCTGCTGGCGATGTACATCGCCGTGGGTAAAAAACAGGGTGTCTCAGCCAAAGAACTGCGAGGCACCATTCAAAATGACATCCTCAAGGAGTACGTTGCGCGCGGGACGTACATTTTCCCGCCCACTCCTTCCCTGCGCCTGATCACGGACGTTTTCCAGTTCTGTGAAAAAGAAGTGCCGAACTGGAATACCATCAGCATTTCCGGTTATCACATCCGCGAGGCGGGTTCCACCGCCGTGCAGGAAGTGGCGTTCACCATCGCGGATGCCATCGCCTACGTCCAGGCGGCCATCGATTCCGGTCTGGAAGTGGACCATTTTGCCTCGCAGCTTTCCTTCTTCTTTGCGGCTCACAACGATTTCATTGAAGAGATTGCCAAGTTCCGTGCGGCGCGTAGACTTTGGGCGCGGATCATGCGTGACCGGTTCGGCGCGAAGGATCCCAAGTCCTGGATGCTGCGCTTCCACACCCAGACGGGCGGTTCAACCCTCACAGCCCAGCAACCTGAGAACAATATCGTGCGTGTTGCCATCCAGGCGCTGGCAGCCGTGTTGGGCGGGACACAATCTCTGCACACCAACTCGAAGGATGAAGCGTTGTGGCTGCCGACCGAGAATTCGGTGCGCACAGCCCTACGAACCCAGCAGGTTATTGCTTACGAATCCGGTGTGGCAGATACGATCGACCCGATGGCGGGTTCTTACGTGATCGAAATGCTCACGGATGAAATTGAAAAACGGGCGATGGAATACATCAAACGTATTGATGACCTTGGCGGAGCACTTTCAGCAATTGAAAAAGGTTATCAGCAGAACGAAATTCAGGATAGTGCCTACCGCTTCCAGAAGGATGTGGAAAACAAGGTTCAGACGATCGTGGGCGTGAACGCCTTCCAGGCTGAGGAGAAGATGGAACTGGAACGGTTGCGCGTCAACCCTGCGATCGAGGAAAACCAGCGCAAGCGCCTGGCGGACCTGCGGGCTGGAAGAGACAACCAGAAAGTGGCTGAGCTGATGGCAGCGTTGGAAAGCGCAGCCAAAGGCAAAGAGAACCTGATCCCGTTGATGGTTACCTGCGTGGAAAATGACATGACCCTGGGAGAGATTTGCGGGGTATTGCGCGGGGTTTGGGGTGAATATCAGCCCCCGGTGTGGGGATGATCAATCAAAACAAGGAGACTGAAGAAATGGCGAAACTAACCAAGATCAATCATGTGGCAATCGTTGTGGGTGATATCGATGAGTCTTTGAAATTCTGGCGAGATGCCATGGGCATCGATCTGCATCACATTGAAGATGTTCCCAGTCAGAAGTCCATGGTCGCGTTCCTGCCCCTGGGCGAGAGCGAAGTTGAACTGGTGAAACCCACATCCGATGATTCCGGGGTGGCAAAGTTTCTGGCCGAGCGTGGTGGTGGTATGCATCACCTGTGCTTCGAAGTGGACGACATTGCAGCCAAGCTGGCTGACCTAAAGGAAAAGGGTGTGCGCCTGATCGACGAGGTGCCAAGGGAACTTCCAGGCCGCAAAATGGCATTTATTCACCCCAAGAGTACGGGTGGGGTGCTGGTGGAGCTTTATGAGGTCACAGGTACCGGGCATTAGGTTATTGAGAGCCGGGATTTGTGAATGGTGATTGGTGATCAGTAAATAGTGATCAGTGATTAGTAATTAGTGATTAGTAATCTGGCATTTCCCATTTAGGCACTTTGTTGCCATCCACCAATAAAATCTCCTGGAGTTCATATGAGCTCCAGGAGATTTTTTTCTATTGGTGCAATTCGTGAAATTAATGGACTATGGTTTATGTTAAATTTAACCAACTAGCGCTAATTAGCGGATGCCGAATTAATTGGCAGAAACCATCTCGGCTTCTTCTTTTTGGGCAACCTGCATGCCGCGGTCAATGTTGACTTTGGTTAACACGTAGAGACCAACACCAAAGAAGACGATCAGGGAGGCAATACTCAACCGGGACTCGTTCATGATGCTGGAGACCACGCCGAAGAGGAGGGGTCCGAGGATGGAAGCGAATTTCTCAAATACGCTGAAGAATCCGTAGAATTCAGCGGACTTGCTCTTGGGCATCATCCTGCCGATCATCGACCTGGAGAGAGCCTGGCTGCCACCCTGGACGGTGGCTACCGCTGCCCCAAGTGCCCAGAACTGCCATTCCTGGTAGAGGAAATACCCTGCGATGGCGATGAGAGAGTAGATGGTGAGAGACAGGTAAAGGGATTTCTTCAGTCCGAGCTTCTTTGAAAGCCAACCGAAGAGGTAGGCAAAAGGGGCGGCCAGGAATTGGACCATCAGCAGGGTGCCGATAAGCGTGATGTCGCTGAAGTTCAGTTCCTTGCCGTAAATCGTGGCCATGGTGATGATGGTGCCGATGCCGTTCGCGTAAATCCAAAATGCCAGAAGTCCAAGTGAAAGGTCGCGGTATTTTTTCAATTCTCTGAAAGTCTTACCGAGCCTGCGGAAACTGGCTTGAATTGGGCTCATGCCTGCTTCGCCGGCTTCTATGCGCCGAACGGGTTCCTTAACCCTGAATAGGAGAGGCAGGGTGAACCCGAACCACCAGATAGCCACGGTGACGAACGACAGGCGGGTCATCAAGCCTGTGCTTAGCGCAGGAATTAGCCCGGGGACAACCATGATCATTACCAGGTTGACAGCCAGCAGGATGCCGCCGCCGATATAACCCATCATGTACCCGCGCGAGGAGACCTGGTCGATCTCATCCGCCCGGGCGACATGCGGTAGCAGCGCATCGTAATACACCAGGCTACCGGCAAAACCGATGTTGGCAAATACGAATATGATGGAGGCGATCAGCCAGTCGCCAGGTTGATTGGGGAAGAACAGCAGGGCAGTGGAGACGACTCCCAGGAGCATGAAAATGGTCAGGAATTTTTTCTTGGACCCACGAAAATCCGCCACTGCACCCAGTATCGGGCTGATGACCGCGGCGATCAGGGCTGCCAGGGCGGTGGTGAATCCCCAGCGTGAGGTCATCATGGCGCCGCTATCTCCGGCAGCCCCCAGGGTGGCGTAGTATACCGGCAGAACGGCAGCCATCATGGTGGTGGCAAACGAAGAGTTTGCCCAGTCATACATCGTCCAGGCACGGATCTCTTTCTTGTGCTGGACCTCGGTTTTTGGATCCATGTTCGCGGATGATTCCATGCTTATCTCCTGAATTAAAATGAAAAGCTACAAGTATTATACAGGAGACCGGGAATGGGGATAGAGTCAGTCGGTCAGTTTAAGGTCAGACAATATCTCTTTCAATACCCTGGCTGAGTTCCTGATTCCAGACTGTTCCTTTTCGTTTAGGGTCAGGTGCATCACCTGCTTGATGCCGTTGTGCCCGATGACGCAGGGAAGACTAAAGTAGACATCATCAATCCCGTAGTACCCCTGGATCAGAGTGGAAACAGACAATACAGTTTCCTGGCCGCGCAGCAGTGCTTCGACAATTCTCACCAGTCCGCTGGCGATGGCGTAATATGTGGCGCCCTTGCGTTGGATGATCTCATAGGCTGCATCTCGGGTGTTATGGAAGATCTTCTCGAAGATCTTTGGCTCGTAGTTCCTGCAGTTGGCGCGGCAGTAATCCTGTAAATCCATTCCGGCGATATGTGCAAGCGACCAGGCCGGCACTTCGCTGTCACCATGTTCGCCAATAATGTAAGCGTGCACGCTTCGCGCATCCACGCCAACGTGCTGACTGAGCGCAAAGCGGAAGCGGGCGGTATCCAGGATGGTGCCTGACCCAATGACGCGGTTGTGAGGCAGCCCGGATATCTTCCAGGCGGCGTAGGAAAGGATGTCCACCGGGTTGGATGCGATCAGCAGTATCCCCTGAGGGTTGTGGCTCACAACCTGGGGGATGATGGTTTTGAAGATCTCGTAATTCCGGTGAACCAGGTCCAACCTGGTTTCGCCGGGTTTCTGCGAGGTACCGGCAGTGATGACGGTGACGGCTGCGCCTTTACAATCCGCGTAATCACCAGCCCATATGCGCGTGGAGTGGGTGAGGGGCACCGCGTGGTTAAGGTCCATCGCTTCGCCCTCGGCTTTGGCGTGGTTGTGATCGATCAGCACGATCTCGCCAGCCAGCCCGCTTTGCAGGAGGGCGTAAGCAAAGGTTGCCCCCACGTTGCCAGTGCCTACAACGGCGATTCGTATTGGTTTATATGAGTCTCTGGTCATATCAAAATTCCTTTCATCAAGAAGTATAAATGTTTTCTGCGGGTTTTCATTGGTGTGTACAACGCCAGGAGTTGAAAAAAAGGGACAAGGTGTTTCAAAGAGGTATAATTATCGATTGGATTGTGGTAGAATAGATATAGAATATTTGTTCGATTGGATTGCGTATGACACAAAATTCCATCAAGGTCGTCGGCGCTCGGGCGCATAACCTCAAAAACATCACAGTGGAGATCCCCAGGGATAAGCTGGTGGTCATCACCGGTTTATCGGGCTCAGGAAAAAGCTCGCTTGCTTTTGATACCATATTCGCTGAAGGTCAGCGCCGTTATGTTGAATCACTCTCTGCGTACGCACGCCAATTCTTGGGGCAGATGGAAAAACCGGATGTGGATTACATCGAGGGTTTGTCGCCGGCGGTTTCCATCGACCAGAAGGCGACTTCACACAACCCGCGGTCAACTGTGGGAACTGTCACGGAAGTGTATGATTACCTGCGTCTACTTTTTGCTCGTGTTGGAATCCCGCATTGCCCGGTTTGCGGCAAGGTGGTGGTGAAACAATCCGCTGAAGAGATAGTGGACAAAATTCTATCCCTGCCGGATGGCAGCAAGCTGCTCATCCTGGCTCCAGTGGTGAGAGCGCGCAAGGGAACCTACCAGGCGGTGTTCGATGAGATCCGCAAGGCAGGGTTCATCCGAGTTCGAGTGGACGGACAGGTGTACAACTTGGAGGAAGAGATCACGCTGGACCGCTACAAGATACACACCATCGAAGCAGTGGTCGACCGCATCGTAATTGAAAACAACGCTGAATCCGCAGAAGCAAGTAGTTTCCGCTCCCGCTTGACCGATTCAGTCGAAACAGGCTTGAAGGTCGGTGAGGGTTACCTGACGGTTCAGAATCTCTCAGTAGAACCGCCTGTGGATTTGTATTATTCTGAACACCTGGCCTGCCCTGAGCATGGCATTAGCCTACCCGAGATCGAACCGCGCACCTTTTCGTTCAACACCCCTCACGGCGCCTGTCCCGATTGCCAGGGACTGGGCAGTA
>CAYVTF010000037.1:0-12006 GCA_964454565.1 uncultured Anaerolinea sp.
TGACTGGAACTCTCTCTTTTTTCAACCCTTTCTATGGATATTTGTGACTGTAACCTTTGCTCCTGCCCGGCTTGAAATTTCTCCCCTAAATGTGTAAGATTAGATTAGGGTTGAAAAAAACCAACAAAAAGGAGAAACAGACATGTCAATCTCAAGAATCACTGAAATCAAAGCTTCTTCCAAGAAGGGTTTTGATGATGCCATCAAGGCGGGAATCGACCGCGCGAACAAGACCCTCAAGCATGTTGCCGGCGCCTGGATCAAGAACCAGGAAGTGCTGGTGGATGAGCACGGCGAAATTTGCGAGTACCGTGTGGAGATGAAGGTCTCGTTCATCCTGGATGACTGACCTTCCTCACAACTGATCAAGTAACCAAATAGCTTCACATAAACCAACAGACACCCGCGAGGGTGTCTGTGAATTTTCACTGGTCACTGAACCGGTCAGCGGATCGCGTCGTAGAGCTTGCGTAGGTCCTGACCGAAGAGAATGCGCGGCACGGGATAGAGCGGGTTCGCTTCGACCAGCGCGTTGTGGATCATGCCTGGCAGGTCCTCCTCGCGGATCCCTTCGATCTTTGTCGGGATGGACATGCTGGCTTGCAGTTCGCGGACGGCAGCGATGAACTTGCGCGCCTTGGCACCCTGGCTGTCGCCGGCATCGTTCAACCCCAGCAGGTCGGCCAGCTCCGCCAGCGGCTTTTCTGCCGAGCTGCCGTAGTAATCCATCACCAGAGGCAGAAGCACGGCATTGGCCAGGCCGTGCGGCACCTGGTAGTAGCCGCCCAGCGGGTGCGCCAGGGCGTGCACGTAACCTACGTAGGCGCGGGTGAAAGCCGCCCCGGCCAGGAAGGCGGCTTTGAGCATCTGGGTGCGAGCTTCCAGGTCGTGCCCGTTTGTGTAGGCGCGGTAAAGGTACTTGAAGATGAGCAACACAGCATCGCGGGCATCCTTGCGTGTGCGCGTGGTGTTGCTGCGCCCCACGTAGGCTTCCACAGCATGGGTGAGAGCATCCAACCCGGTGGTGGCGGTGATGAACGATGGCAGGTTTTCGGTGAGCAGCGGGTCCAGCACGGCGTACTTGGGAACCAGGTTCATGTCGCTGATCGAGTACTTCTCGTGGGTTTTGCTGTCGGTGATGACTGCCGCCAGGGTGGTCTCGCTGCCGGTGCCGGCCGTGGTGGGGATGGCAATGAGCAGCGGGATGGGCTTGAGGATTTTCAACAGGCCGCGCATCTGCTGTACTCTCATCTTCGGGCGGGCAACGCGCGCCCCCACGCCCTTGGCGCAGTCCATGGGCGAACCGCCGCCAAACGCGATGAGCGCCTGGCAGCCGTTCTCGTGGTAGCGCTTGAGGGCGTCCTCAATGTTGTCAATGGTGGGGTTGGGAACCGTCTCGTCAAAGATGTGGCATACGATCTGGTCCTTTGCCAGTTCTTCCAGTAGCCTGTTGGCGAGCCCCAGTTTGATGATGTTTTTGTCGGTCACCAGCAGCACCTTGCTTACCTGGTGTTCCTTCAGGATGCCCGGGATTTTCAGCGTGCTGTTCTCACCCTCCACGATGACGGGGTCAGGAGTTTTTAATATGCCCGCCATTACTTTCATGATGAATTGGTAGACACGATAGAAGAATTTTCTCATAGCTGCGCCTTCCCTTCGCATTATTTGGTTGACCGAAATGGGTTTGTTATGATTAATAATATACCACTAACCAAAAAACAGATGAACAAAGAGCAGAAAAAGATAAAATGCCCGAGTGACGTGTACAGTGCGCGTCTTCCTGCTACACCCTAAGGTAAAATTAGGAACCTGTACGAACCGCGGGAACCGCTTTGGTGTTTAGCATGACGTACAACTATACCGGTCAGGAAGTGGGCACATGACGATTGAGATCAAGGAAGTCACCAGCAAGCGCGACTTAAAAACATTTATCCGTTTCCCTTTGAAATTGTACGAGGGCAGTCCTTACTACGTTCCCAGCATGTTCCAGGACGAGATCAACTGCCTTTCAAAGGACAAGAACCCCGCCTTTGCCACTGCTCGCGCGCGCTACTGGCTGGCTTACAAAGATGGAAAGCTGGCAGGCCGCATCGCGGGCATGATCGTTCCGGCGGAGGAGGAGAAGTGGGGAGAAAAAAGCATCCGCTTCGGGTGGATCGATTTTATCGACGATGCCGAAGTGGTTAAATCGCTCCTGGCACAGGTGGAGGACTGGGGGCGCGCCGAGGGCAAGATCAGCGTGCACGGTCCCCTGGGCTTCACCGACCTGGACCGCGAAGGGATGCTCATCGAAGGATTCGATGAAATGACCACCCTGGCGACCATCTACAATTACCCCTATTATCCCCAGCGCCTGGAAGAATTGGGATACGGCAAGGACGTGGATTGGCTGGAATACGAGTTTGACATTTCTGATGACAGGCTTGTTGGAAAGGTGGCCAAAACCGCCGAGCTGGTGGCCAAGCGCTATAACTTGCACCACTGGCGGGGCAGCAGAAAAGAATTACTTAAAATCGCTCCGCAAGTATTCGATGTCATCAACGAATCTTATCGCCATTTATACGGGACTGTGCCCCTCACCAAAGCCCAGGTACAGGCTTATATCGACCAGTACTTTGGCTTTGTCATCGTTGACCTCATCTCGGTCATCATGGATGAAAACAACCGTGCGGTGGCTTTTGGCATCAGCTTTCCTTCGTTCTCCAAAGCCCTGCAGAAGAACCGCGGGTACCTGTTCCCATTCGGCTTCATCCACATGCTGCGTGCCCTGAAAAACAACAACCGGGCAGACCTTTACCTGGTGGGCATCCGCGATGAATACCTGGGCAAAGGCGTGAACGGCATGGTGATGATGGATATCTACAACGGGTTCGTCAAGCATGGCATTCGTTACGCGGAATCCAACGCCAACCTGGAGCACAACCTGGCCGTGCAGGCGCAATGGAAATACTTTGAAAACCGCCAGCACAAACGCCGCAGGTGCTATGTGAAGTATCTGGAAGCCAGCGAACAGGCAATAAGTAATCGGTATTCAGGTGAATCGGAATCAGAAGCTTTGTGATCAGGATGAGAAATAAGCTTGCCTGGTCCAATCCTGATTAGTAAAGAATGTATTTTCCTGATTAGAGCGTAAACCCGGAATTAAAAGGCAATACAATCCGGGGTTCCTATAAACCGGGTTTCTGTGGCTCTTGAAACCCGGTTTATGCATTAGTTTAGCTTAGAGCAGAAATATAGAATCTAAAAACATGGTTCGAATTCAAGTATTTCAGGGATTTTCCTAAACGAAATTTATTTGTGTGTGTCTTGACATATAGACAATCATCTATATAATGTTTTCTGTGGATACAGTTGAGTTTGCCAAAGCCATTGCGGATGAAACCCGGCAACAGATAATGCGTCTGTGCTGCTGCCGGCAATTATGTGTAAGTGAGATCGTAAAGCAAACGGGAGTCACCCAACCCACCGTTTCTCATCACCTGAGAATACTTCGAGACGCGGAGTTGGTTAAGGCGGAAAGGCGCGGGAAAGAAATCTATTACACGCTCAACCAGGAGAAAATGGCGCAAAGTTGCTGCCAGGTGGCAGACCACTTTGCTCCGGATGTGGAACTTCAAATTTCAAGCAAGTCATAATTAATCTGTTGGATATTCACATAGACATATATTTCTGTAATCCTCATGAAGGAGTCGGACCATGACAGTAAAGAAAGAAGCGCAAGAATTTTCAAACATTCACAGCGTCGTGCGGGAGTATTATGCCGATGCAATAAAACCGAAAACCAAGGAGTCTTCTTCTGATTGTGGATGTAGCGCTGGAAACGACACAGGTCCCCAATCCGGTTCTTGTTGTGGTGACAAACAACAAACAAACTCCTGTTGTGGCGGTAACGACACTACCGGCTCTTGCTGCGGGGAAACCAGGTCGATTTACGAAGATCCAAATGTACACGAGCTCCCTGCAGACGTGACCGATATCTCGTTTGGCTGTGGTGATCCGGTCACGCTTGCCTCTCTGAATCCAGGGCAGACCGTGCTGGACCTGGGCTCAGGTGGCGGCATCGACTGTTTCCTCGCGGCCAAACAAGTTGGACCGACCGGGTATGTGATCGGTGTGGACATGACCCCGGCCATGATTGACCGGGCGCGATCCAACCAGGCAAAAGTTGGCGTTGATAACGTGGAATTCCGCCTGGGTGAAATAGAACACCTTCCCGTTGAGGATGGGTCGGTGGACGTGGCGATTTCAAACTGCGTCATCAACCTTAGCCCCGATAAGCCGCAGGTATTCCGCGAACTCTTCAGGGTGCTCAAGCCTGGCGGTAGAATAGCGGTCAACGATATCGTCACTAAGGGTGAACTGCCGGAAGGAATCAAGAAAAGCCTGGAAGCCTGGGCAGGATGCGTGGCGGGAGCGGTGGATGTGGGCGATTATCAGGAAGCCATTGCAGAGGCAGGCTTTATGAATATAAAAATTGTGCCAGTGTATTTAGCTGAAGAAATGGTGGATGAAGCGATCCAGCAGATAGACCCATCTGTCCTGGCCAGTCTCGATCGTGATGCTGCGCGGAGGTCGATCTTTAGCGCAAAAATTACGGCAAACAAACCATAATTTGCTTTATTTGGAAAAATTACAGGTTTCTGCTGCCTTTGAAACCTGGTTTATGCACTAATTGTGATTAGTGCATAAACCCGGAATCAAAGAGCAAAAGATTCCGGGTTTACTCAACGCCAGGATTCTGTCACCTTCGAAGCCTGGTTTTTGCAATAATCATGATCAGTGCACAAACCTGGAATCTGCACTTGATGTTGAGTGTAACCTTGTCATCATGGTTAATAGCCACACTCGCCGAAGTTTTAAATCCGCGTAAGCTATCCTGCAGCCTAATCCCTGATCACTATTCACTTGTGTGCAATTTTCTGATTACCCAGAACCCGTCTTGGGTATAATCAAGTCATGTCCAGAACAATCACACAATTCGTATGTCAGCAATGCGGCCGCACCGTTCCGCGCATGCTGGGCAAGTGCCCGCAGTGCGGCGGTTGGAACACGATGGTCGAGGAGGTCGTTTCCGAACCCTCTGCTCCGGCTAAGGCGCATCACAAAGGTCTCGCCTCGTATACGCAACCGCGGCGAATGGGAGACATCGAAGGGGATGTTGAAGCGCGCATCCCACTGCCCATCGGCGAGTTCGCCCGCGTGTTGGGCGGCGGCGTGGTGCCCGGTTCCATCGTGCTGGTGGGTGGTGACCCCGGCATCGGCAAATCCACGCTGCTATTGCAAATGGCGATGGAAATGGCAACCCCGGCAGAGAACGCACAGGCTGAGCAAGCGGGGCTGAAGGTGTTGTATGTTTCCGGTGAAGAGTCCGAACGCCAGATCAAGATGCGCGCCATGCGGCTTTCCCGCCTGGGTGGAGACAAGGACCCCGGCAACTTCAGCGATGACCTGCTGCTACTCACCGAGACCAACCTGGATGTTGTCCTGGAACAGGCGCAGGCGCTCAAGCCTGACCTGTTGATCGTGGACTCCATCCAGACCGTCTACCTGCCGGATATGAATTCCACCGCGGGGTCTGTCAGCCAGGTGCGCGAGTGTGCCAACCGGCTGCGCGAACTGGCCAAGACCAGCGGCATGGCGGTGTTCCTGGTGGGGCATGTCACCAAGGAAGGCGTCATCGCCGGTCCGCGGGTGCTGGAACACATTGTGGACACCGTCCTTTACCTGGAAGGTGACCGTTTTCAAACTTACCGGCTGCTGCGTTCGGTCAAGAACCGCTTTGGCGCAACCGCCGAAGTGGGCGTGTTCGAGATGCGCGACCGTGGCATGGTGGGGGTGACCAATCCTTCCGAGGCCTTCCTGGCGGAACGGATGGTGAACGCGCCGGGTTCAGCGATTGCCGTGACGATGGAGGGCACCCGCCCCCTGTTGGTGGAACTGCAGGGGCTCACCAGCCCGAGCAACCTGGGCAACCCGCGCCGCACCCCAAACGGGGTGGACTTCAACCGCCTGCTGCTCATCACCGCCGTGCTCACCCGCCGCCTGGGAATACGCCTGGCGGAACAGGACGTTTTCGTCAATGTCATTGGCGGGCTGCAGATTGGCGAACCGGCGGCTGACCTGGCAATCGCGGCAGCCATCGCGTCCTCCTTCAAAGACGTTCCGGTCAAGGCGGATACGGTGCTCATTGGCGAAGTGGGTCTTTCAGGTGAACTGCGCTGGGTGGGTCAAATGCCCGCCCGACTGCGGGAAGCTGCCAAGCTTGGTTTTTGCACGGCCATCATCCCGCGCCGGGTGCGCACCGGGGAGACATTGCCGGAGGGTATTGAGGTGCGCGAAGCCCGCTCGTTGCGTGAAGCGCTTTCCTTTGCGCTGGTTCCGGAATCATAAAGCTGGTTCAAGGAGATGAAGAATGAAAAGTTTCAATGACCTTCTCGCGTGGGGACCGGTTTCGCTGGTGCGGCGCAATCACGGACTGGAACACGCCACCCTTACGCTTTTGTCAGAACAACTTCCGCATACGCCGTTCGCTGGCTACTCAGATCCAAAGGGTTTCTGGGTGGTGGGGAACGTTTCCACAGATCAACTTTTGGAAACGGTGCAAAATGCGCTGCGGCGCATGAAATCCGGCGAACATTCACTGGCGGTGCATCCTTATTGTGGGACGAATTTTGTCACCGCCGGGTTGATTGCCGGTTCGCTCGCGTGGCTGGCTTCCCTGGGCAAGGCGAATAATTTCAAGAAAAAACTTAACCGCTGGCCGCTGATGGTGATGGTGGTCACCGGGGCTTTTGTTGCCTCCCAGCCATTGGGACCCAAAGTGCAGGCGAAGATATCCACCTGTGGTGTGCCGGGAAACCTGGTGGTCACACAGATTGTGCGTTACGAACGCCAGGGGCGGGGGTTGCACCGCGTATTGACCGCCGATGAAATACCAACCCTGGAGAGTTAGCGCTTGACTACCGCCAATTTACATTTGCTGCGTGGTGATGACCGCTTTTCGGTTGAATTGCGCGTCAGGCAATTGATCAACTCCCTCGGCGCGGATTTTGACCCGGCGATGAACCTTTCCCGCCTGGATGGAAAGACTACCTCCCTGGAGGACATCCAGATGGCCATTTCCACGCTGCCGTTTTTTGGAAGCAGCCGGCTGGTGATCGTGGATGCCGCTTTGAGCAAGGTGGATAAGTCCCAGCAGGAGAAGTTCATTGCCCTGCTTGCCTCGCTCCCGCCGGTCAATCACCTGGTTTTGATGATGGAAGACCACCAGAAGTGGAAGAAGGACGCCAACAGCGGCTGGATGCGCGCCTGGGAAACACTTACCCCTTCCCATTGGCTGGTCAAGTGGCTGGTCACCCAACCCTCCGCCGAGATCATTGACTGCTCCCTCCCTGACGAGAAGGAGATGGACAGATGGGTGACTGCAGAGGTGAAACGCCAGGGCGGGTTGATCGAGCCAGAAGCAGCGCGGGAACTGGCCAGGCACGTGGGCAACGACACCAGCATTGCCAGCCAGGAAATTGCCAAGCTGCTTATGTACGTGGATTTCAAACGCCAGGTTACCCAGGCGGACGTGCTTGAACTGGTGTCGGAAGAGGGCTCGGCGGACGTTTTCAAGATGCTGGATATGCTCATGGACGGGAAGGCGCGCGAAGCCCAGGCGATGATGCATCAGCTGCTGGATGACTCCCCGGCAGAGGTGATCCTGGGAGCGGTGATTCACCGCTTCAGGCAGCTCATCCAGGTGCGGGAAGTGCTGGACGAGCGTGGAGAGATGAAAGACCTGGTCACGCGCAAGGTGCTTTTCTTCAACCAGGTGGATCCCTATACCCGGGCGGCGAGGCGGTACCCGATGCGCCGGCTGGAGGCCATTTACAGGCGATTGCTGCAAATTGACGTTGAAGCCAAAACTTCACGGGTGGACCTGGCAACCAACCTTGAGACCTTTGTTGTGGAAGCAAGTAATTAATTCAAGAAACAATTACCAGATTGTTTGAGGTGAGAATGACCCATTTATTTGACCCATTGCAGATCAAAGACGTCACCCTGCGCAACCGCATTGGCGTATCACCCATGTGCCAGTATTCCTATACGGATGGTTTTTCCAATGACTGGCAGGTGGTTCACCTGGGGGCAAGGGCGGCAGGAGGAGCCGGGTTGATCATCGCGGAGGCCACGGCCGTGGAACCGCGCGGGCGCATCACCCCCTACGACGCGGGCGTCTGGTCGGATGCGCACATTGAACCGTTGGAACGGATGACGAGGTTCGTCAAATCCCAGGGTACTGTTGCGGGCATCCAGATCGCCCACGCCGGCCGCAAAGCCTGTACAGATAAACCCTGGCTGGGCGGAAAACCGCTGTTGAAAGACCACCCCCTATGGTACCAGGCTGTTGGTGCCAGCCCCGTTCCATTCAATGATGTCTACCAGGTGCCTCAGGAGCTTTCGGTTGAAGAGATCAGGGGGATCCAGAAGTTGTTCGCCAACGCGGCGGAACGCTGCCTGCGAGCTGGCTTTGACTGGCTGGAATTGCACGCAGCCCATGGCTACCTGCTGCACTCCTTTTATTCCCCGCTTTCTAACCAGCGCACTGACCGCTACGGAGGCAGTTTTGAGAACCGGGTACGCTTCACGGTTGAGACCGCGCGGGCTGTGCGCCGGGTATGGCCGGAACGGTTGCCCCTGACCGTTCGAATCTCCGGGACGGATTGGATGGAGGAAGGGTGGAGCATTGAGGAATCTGTGGAACTGGCGAAGCTGCTGAAAGCGGAAGGTGTGGACCTGATCGACTGTTCCTCCGGCGGCAACGTCGCCAGGGCACCAGTGCCCGTATCGCCGGGTTACCAGGTGCCGGTGTCGGAGGCCGTGAGGGCAGGCGCGGAAATGCTGACGGCCACGGTGGGGTTGATCACCGAAGCCCGCCAGGCGGACGAGATCATCCGCAGCGGCAAGGCGGATGTGGTGCTGCTTGGCCGCGAAATGCTGCGCAACCCGTACTGGGCGATCAACGCTGCCAAAGAACTGGGGCATCCGCTGCCCAACCCTCTGCAATACCACCGCGGGTATTAATTTCTTGAAATAATTAACGAGGCTGGAGTGATCACTCCAGCCTCGTTTCATCTATTATTGTGTGAAACTATTCTTGCGTGGGTTTGACGATCAGGTACGCCAGGGCACCCAGGACAGGCACAGCAACGATAGCCAGTGCCCACAGGGCTTTTGCGGTTGGAGGAAGCAACTGGTCTTTGAGCCTGACTAGACAAAGAATTACCATTACAACCCAGGCGATGAGAACGGTCAGACTAAAAACCTGCACCAATATGTAACCAATTCCCAATCCAAAATTATGCATATGACCTTTCAAATATTTCTTAATACGTCAGTATTTTTTCCCGTAGTTCTCCCCACTTGAGCGCGTCTGAGATGCCCTGTTCGATGGGAAGTTCTGCTTTCCAGTGCAGGAGCTGGCTGGCTTTGTCGGCATTGGTGTAAGATCCAGCTACATCGCCCGGGCGGGGACCGGTTTCCTTTTTATTGATCGTCTTGCCGTACACTTTTTCGAACGCGGTCACCATCTCGCGCACGGTCACGCCGCGGCCGGTGCCGAGGTTGATGACCAGGTAATTATCAGGCGGGTTACCGGCGCGGTCAAACACCTGGTCGAACTGGGTCACGGCATTGACGTGCGCGCGGGCAAGGTCCCACACATGGATGTAATCACGAATGCCCGTGCCGTCGCGGGTGGGGTAATTGATGCCGGTAATGTTGAACACGGGCAGCTTGCCCTGGGCGGTTTCCACCAGTTTTCCCACGATGTGAGTGGGGTTCTTAACATGCATCCCGCTGCGCATTTTGGGGTCGGCGCCAATGGGGTTGAAATAGCGCAGGGCGATGCCTTTCATGCCGTAGGCGCAGCAGAAGTCGCTCAGCACCATTTCCATCATCAACTTGGTGCGCGAGTAAGGGCTGTTGGCATTGAGCGGAGCTTCCTCGGTGACCATGTAGCCGGGAACAACGTCATAAAGGGCGGCCGAGGAACTGAAGACCACTCGCCCGTAACCCAGCTTGTGCAAGTAGTGAAAGAATTCGATGGATTTGGAGACGTTGTCCTGGTAATACTCGTAGGGGTTGGATACTGACTCCGGTACCACGATGAGCGCGGCGCAATGCACGGTAGCCTGTATATCCGGATGATCTTTGAAGATCTGGGTGACCGCTTTTTTACTGGCGATATCGGCTTTATAGAAGATGCGTCCGCGCGTAAATTCCTCGCGCCCAGTGATGAGCGAATCAAGGATGATGGGCGTATGCCCGGCGTCTTCCAGCGCGGAGCATATCGTACTGCCAATGTAACCGGCGCCGCCGGTGATAAGGTATTTCATAGTCCTCCTCATGAGCTTTCAAAGCAGGCGCAAGTATACATTGCACCGGCATGAATTGAACATCCGGACTTGATTATACCCTGTGGAAAGCGGGGTTTTGGCTGAGACGGTTCAGATGATCTGGATGACCAGCAGCAGCAATCCAAGTCCAGCCATAATTGCTCCAATGATGAGGAAGGCTTTGCTGCTGGAGGCTGCCACTTCCAGGACGCTTTCCTGCGGCTTGTTGGGGTTGTAAAAGACATTGACCTGTGAACCGGGGATGTACCGGTCAGTAACCTTTTGCGCCGCGTCGTCTTTCAAGCGGGTGGTTCCAAACCCAAGTCGCTTTCCCTCCATTACGCTGCCCATCACGTTGTACTGGTAGTGGATGATGGGTTCGTAGCTGCGCGAGGTGATGCCCGAAGATCGGTTGATGTACTCCTTCACCTCGGTACGTAAAATTGTGCCCGGAGCAGCAGGCCAGTTCCTGGCGGCAGCCACCTTGCTGTTGTTCACCAGGGCGACGATCACGAAAATCAGACCAATTAGAAGGACAAAAACACCCAACATAAGAACTGCAAATTCGGCCATGCGATTACTCCTCTCGTAATTTGATGCTATTGGCTTTGGGTCACGCTAATTGCTGACAAAGACCCCGCGTTTTACCCTTTTAAGGGGCGGGCGATATCCTTATTGTTCACGAATAATTATAGTAGTTTGTGAAAAACGAGAGGGGTTTTTGGGGAAGAAAAAGAAGTCGGGCACAATTATTTCGCGAAATAATTGTGCCCGATTTGGCTAATCACCAGCCCGCAGCAATAGCCGTGGCGGTAAACTTGTGGATTCATTTGCGCGTTTATTGGTAAATGATCATCACGACGACGACGAGGATGGCAGAAACGAGGATGAACAAGCCCGGGATGAGCGACCGCATCCCCTGCCGGGCTTTGGGCAGCAGCACAGCGTCAGCGGGGTCAGCAGGGTTGTAATGGACGTCCACTTCAGCACCCTCTGGAAAACGTTCGAGAATGTCACCGGCCACAATGAACGAAAATTTGGGCCTGCCGAAGATGACGCGCTGAGCGGTATATTTTTGCCCGTTGGCTCGAAATTCGTAGGTGACGGCGGGGGTGTAGCTGGGGTTCACTGTGCCGGTGGCGGTGCGGACGTAATCCTCAAGGATTTGTGATTGGGTCACAACGCCTTTGACCACAGGCCACTTAAGGGCGGCGTTGGCTTTTAGCCTGTCCTTGATGGTGGAATAGAGCAGCCCGATGCCGAGCCCAAAGAGGATAACTACGATGACAATCGAAATGACGATGTTCGGGGATTCCATTTAACTTCTCCAACTGCAAAAATAAGAACAATCATCTGGCAGATCAGCGCCAGACGAAGACGGGCAGGGCGTTATGGGTTACCCGGCCAGAACCGATCTTGTCCATTCCGCGGCACGTTCCAGTTCACCATCTTTCAACGGACCCTCGCTCTCGAGCACGATAAAGCCCGCGGAAGGGACGGGTTGGCTGGCACCCAGGCGCACAAGTTGGGCGGCGATGGGCAGGTCTGCATACCCTCCGCGCTTGACGATGAAGCGGAAGAGTGGATTTTTGATGGACTCGAGCGGAATGCGCGTGTCAAACGA
>CAYVTF010000038.1:0-6788 GCA_964454565.1 uncultured Anaerolinea sp.
TCACCGGAGCAGCGTTACCGCTCGTCAACACCACATCGTCAACGTAAATATCCGTAATCTCCGTGTTGTAGGTTTTTTTGTTGTTAAATCCACCCAAGATCAAGGTGTGAGAACCCGCGCCCAGGTCTCCCAGGTACAGGTTCACCTGCAGCCAGCCACTATCGTGCGCAAACGTGTTATCACCACCGGTATGGTCCACATAACTTTTAGAACCACGCCCAAACAAAATGCCGTCCAGGCTCACCTGCACCCGACTGTACTCATCGTAATCATAAACCGCGGGCATCACCATGCGGTAGCGCAGGGATAACGATACCCCTTGTTTTGCTTCCGTCAGATTAAAAACGTAAGCCCAACCACCAGACATGTTGGTTACCGTGCTGGTGTCGACTCCTCCCAGGCGCACGTTCAAGCACCCGCCACTTCCGCCATAGCAGTTCGAAGTTGTGATACGGCTCCCGCTCGCGTAAGAAGGTTTGCTTGTTCCGAAAGGATCATCCCGATAGGCAAACCCATCTGTCCCACTGGTAAAGCTCGTGTTCAACAGATCGGCGGCTTCTGCTATGCCGCTTGGAGACCAGGCTGCCAGTCCCGCTAACATCATTGCAGCCATTATCACATTCAGGATTTTCATCCCTTTCAGCCAGTTTGTTGACCTGAAACCGAACCTGTGTGCGTCCATATTTTCTCTCCTGTTAAAAATAGTGATAATGTGGATACGATTATTCTTTACTACTTAGGATACGAGTGCAGTCTATTCCAACGATCAAGTACCAGGTAACAATTTAAAAAGCTAAACTTCTCATCAGCTGTTTTTCTCTAAAACCATGAAAAAAGCTTACGAGATCCTGCAATAGCAAACACAATTACATAATATATTATTGCATCAGACAGGATGCAAAACAGGCATCAAAATTATTAGGAGCATGATCAGAAAGGCAAGGAAAAAACCTGGCAATTCTTGTTAACTGGTTCTATTGGAAATATTCAGAGCCATTGCCTTGAATCATCCACTGACGTAAACGTCCATTAGCTTGCTCCATCCTCAAGCTGGAATGATTCTCTTTCTTCACCAGGAATTTCCAGGCCGATCCGGCATACAACCGGAACAGATCATAAGCCCTGACAGGATAATAAACAAATATGCGCCATGACGCGGGGGGAACATTATAAACTCTCGCCATCACACTACGTGGAATAAAGATGCGGCTAAAAATTCGTTTTACTCGGGCAACGATGTTTTTTTCAACTGCCAGAGCTGCCAGGTCAGGGGTCAGGGCAGCGGATCCATCCGGGGTAAACAGCACCTGGCGTAATGCTTCAGACAGTATTTCTTCATCTTCATTTATGGGCAATAAACTGGATAATACCCCCTCCGTTAATTGATAACCAAAGATTTTCTCCAGCATGCTAAATGTCAACCACACCACGCGCTCTGCACCCCATTCTCTCGCAGTCGCCGCCAACTTCTGCCAATTCACCTGTTCATCATACTTATGTGCCACCCGGATGATATCCACCAGGAACTTCAATCCGGCTCTTAGACGGTGCTGGTAAGTAAAATGGATGCAAAGATGTAATAGCAGATCTTCGACATCCTGCGCCAACACATCTTCACCAACGACAACTGCAGGTCGAGCCCGCTGCCAAATGCCCTCCATGTCGATCGTGAACGGCTCATTCTCTTCAAGAATGGACCAGTGAACTTCTACATAGGGTCCATCCTGTTTGATCATGGGCGGGAAATGTTTAATATCCAGGTTGGGTTGCGCGGGATCGTAATACGTATCCAGGTGATAACCGAGTTCTTGCATCACGGCCAGGGCAGACCGCAGATCCGATTTTTTGACAAGCAGGTCCAAATCACCAAAGGTACGCGACCCGATGCTGGAATAAATATTTTCAACCAGAAAAAGCCCCTTCAGGGGTATCACTGCAACGTTCTTTGCTTTCAATGAACGAAGAATAATTTTTGCATGATGCAACATCCGCATGTTCCTGGCTACTGCCTCCATGTAGGTCTTGCGCAAGTAGGTGTGAACAGGTAGAGGAATTATTTCTTCCTTTGTAAATGGTGTCATTACCTCATACAGCAGCAAGGTTAATTCCTGTCCCGCTGCCACCTGCAAGATGACCTCCCAATCCTCCTGAGAAAGCGGCTTGAGAACGGCTCGCGCCTGCTCTTCCGAAATAGAGCGACCAACGACCTGGCAGATCAAGTTCAATGCTGTGGTTTGATCCAAGGAACCCCTTTCAAACGACTGGTAAACTTCTTAGAATTTTACTGGTAATGTGTAGTTTGAGCGAGAAGAAAAACAAGGCATCCGAGAACTGGATGCCTTGAAATGAAATGCCGGCAATTAGCGTTTAGTAGTTCCCCTCAAGCACCAATTCCTGGATGTACGGCGCAAGGTCCAGGGTGGGGAGCATGACGTAATTACCAAGGTTTGTCCGCGCCGGCCGGTAGAGGTTCGAAGGGATGTCAATGAACACCAGGGAATCCCTGGTCAGCTTGCCAGCCAGGCAAGTGAATGTGTACACATCTCGCAATGTGAGGTCGGTAATAACGGTCTTATCTCGCAGAAACTTGAGACCCAACCCGGGAATTTTCAGGATATTCTCAGGCATGGTCATTTTCTTGACCAGGCTCTTGATGATCTCCGTCTGCCGGCGGATACGGAATACGTCACTGTCCGAAAGGCGGTAGCGGGCAAACCAAAGCGCTTCTTCACCATTCAGATGGGTTGTCCCTGCCTCTCCATAGGCACCAATTGGTTCCTCCAGCACGATGTCGACACCCCCAACCGCGTCCACAGCTTCCTGGAAGTTTGAAAAATGGAAGACCAGGTAACGGTCAAAAGGTATGCCAAAATTCTGATAAATTGTGTTGGAAAGAGAGACAATACCCTGTCCTTTTCCATTAAAGTATTCACCATACCCGTAAGAAGCATTTATCTTGTGCTGGGTAATGTCATACGCCTGCATGCCGGGGATAGCCACCCAAAGGTCACGCGGGATGGAAAACACCAGGATGCGTTTGGTTGTAAAATCGACACGAACCAGACGTATCACATCCGCCTGCTCGTTCAGGTCAATCCCTGTCGCGAGCAGGATCATCGGCTCGGTCTGCCCGCAAACCGGCGGATAATCGCTTGAAGAAGATACCAATGGGGAGGCCTTTTGGGGTGTTGGTACAGGAGCCTGTTCTGTTTCCGATGGCTGCAGGGTCTCCTCAATTTGCTCAATTACCTCCGGAGTGATGAATCCTTCTGGTGGTTCAGTAACCTCCGGACTCGCGTTCTCCTCGGTTTCTAACGAGGTGCCTGTTTCTGTTTCAACTTGCCCGGGTGTTCCGCCTGCTGCCTGAGTACCTATTGTGGTTAGCGTGGATAAGGGTTGCTGGATGAACTCGGGAAGTTGCTGTCCAAAAAGGCGACTATTCCAAAGAATTGAAAACCCAACGCACAAACCAATTAATAGCAGCGCAACAACGATCCAGGTCTTTGATTTTTTCTTCATTTTGGACTCCGTCATCTCATACCTGCCATTATACAGATGTTTTCAAACCCTTTATCGATGAGTGAACAAATCTCAATCCCGAGGTCCTCGACAGTTTCGTCTTTATTTTCACCCAAGTCAGGTATATCATAACGTCGATCGTCGCATACCTCAGACAGGAGATGCATCTTGTCTCTAAATTGTGGGAATTCCAACTCGAGCGCTTCTTCATGACCTTCAGTCATCAAGACGATCAGGTCAGCACCTTGCATTAAGTCGTGATTGACCTCCCGGGAACGCACTTTCTCTATCGAGAAACCATTAGCTTTACAAAACCGGACCGCGTCCTCCACCGGGGACAACCCCTCAATCGCCCAGGTTCCTGCGCTCTCCACCTGCCACTCCCCGTCAATTCCCCTGGTAGACAATAAAAAAGAGAAATAGCCGGCCGCAATCACCGATCGAAACCGGTTGGCACTGCAAACAAAAAGAATTTTTGCCATCACTACCTCCATCAGCGGCTTGAGGTCCAATTACTGCTGAGGTATTAGAAGCCATTCACCCTGTGTCAGCACGTAACCATCAGGGAGTTCGTTGTACTTTTTCAGCAGCTCCAGGGAAACAGCCTTGGATGTTGCCAGTTCTTCGATAGTCGTTCCATCATTTTCCACCTGGTAAGCAATGAAACTGGGCAGACCAGATGTATCTTCTGTGTCAAGCGGGATCACAATGACGGTACCTACCCACAATACCTGGGGAAGATTGTAATTGACCGCAGTGATGGCTTTGGTGGATGTGTTGTACAGTTGAGCCAACAGGTTCAATCCTTCGCCATCCATCAACTGGTGCATGATCAACCTGGGATTATTACCCAGAGGGGTTTCAAGGCTGCGGGGAATGGCTTCAGTGGGCGGAATCAAGGTTGCAGTCGGTGTGGGTAGCGGCGTCGCAGTCTTAGTTGGTGTGGGTACCGACTGGGTCATTGTTTGCGTCGGGATAATCTGCCGGGTTGGGTAAAAAGTGGGGGTTTCAATTGCCACCCCCATGCCAGGCAAAGCACTGGGAATAACCCCCAATAGCAAACCTGCGATGACCCCTAAAATTAGTATCCCAATTAGAGCAGCAAGACTCACCCACCTCTTGTTTTTTGAGTTACCAACCTTTTCTCCCCACAGCTTTCGAGGGAGAGGATCAAGCTTCTCCTTAAGAAATATCGGGCAAGACGAATACTCACCGGTCAGGCAATATTCAGATTGCTGTTTTAGAGAGACCGATCTGACCGGTCTGGCATGGTAGCAACAATTGTATTTAGAAGGATAGGAAATCGCAGTTTCTGGGTCATCATTGAATCCCAGGAAAGGGCAGGTCAACCCTCTGGTTTTTTTCCCCGTATCCTTGTTCTCACCTGTCATAAGACTCCTGCATCTTTGTCACTGTTTTTGTCAAGCCCATTTCCGATTTTTGTCATGTGAATGAGCCCGTTTAGTCCTTGCGCTTGTCATCTGCCGGCTTACCATAACGACTTGTGTAATACACATCACGGTCATAATAATAATGTGCCCGGTTCAACCTGACATTATTGATCACAACACCAAGGATGTTAGCGTTTACCCTATTCAATTGCTCAATAGCATGCTTAAAGGCACCCCGTTTGGTTTTCTTGGGATTGACCACCAATAAAACCCCATCAGCGTGCGGCGCCAGGATCAGCGCATCTGTTACTGCCAGGATGGGCGGGCTATCGAGAATCACGGTGCTAAATTTCCCCCCCAATTGCTTGATGACTTCCAGCATTTTCGCCGAGTTTAAGAGCTCCGATGGGTTAGGAGGTATGCTGCCAGAGGTCACTACATTTAGACCTTTTATACTTGTCTTGTTTATCACACTTTCAATCACATCATTGACGCGGATGAAGTAATCTGTAAGCCCGATCCGGTTGGTCAGGGAAAACATTTTGTGTAGTTGCGGTCGCCGAAAATCAGCGTCAATTGTGATTACACTCCGCTGATTTTGCGCCATGACCACAGCAAGATTCGATGCGATTGAAGTTTTCCCGTCAGACGGAGAAGCACTGGTAACCAACAGGGTGTGTAATGGCTGATCAATAGCGCTAAACTGCAGAGCGGTTCTTAGGGATCGAAAAGTCTCAGATACTGGAGAGCGCGGATGGCTTAACGTGATCAAACCACTTTGATTCGAGTGATAGTTGGCTACAACCCCCAACACCGGGATTCCCCACCTGCGGGTTATTTCTTCCGGATCACGTATCTCATCCTTAAGAAATTCAACGAAAAATATTATGCCAGCCACAACCATCAGGCTCACCACGGCTGCCAGGCCGGCGCTTTTCATAGGTTGTGGAGCAATGGGTTTTAAGCCTGGAACTGCCGGGTCTTTTTGAATAATGGTTGAAATTGATTGTGCCTCAGTCAGTTTTATCTGCTGGTAATTCGAGAACAGGTAAGAGCGGGATTGTTGATACTGGGAAAGGATCGTTTCCAGTTCTGAACGCTTTACGTAAATCTCAGGATTTGGCGTAGCCAACGCGTTGGAGGTTTGGACTTCAAGAGCTGCCAGTTTTTCATTGATTGCGCTAATTTGTTCATCCAGCGCAGCCAATTCAATTTCCAGGCTGGATTTTAGATCAATGTACCGGGAGGTCTGGTCGTTGGTGACCTGCTCTGCAAAGACCGCCACAAGGGTGTTGGCAATATCTGCCGCCCGTTGGGGATTGGCATCATTGACAGTGATATTGATAAGTTGCGTTTCTTCCACCTGTTGGACTTTTATCGCGCTGGATTTAACCGGAAAACCAAGGATCTTCGCGACTTCATCCAAAACCGGTTGGGTTGCCATTGTCCGTGCATAGGTCGTAGCCAGTTGTTTCCCCGAATAGATGGCCAGAGTACTATCGTAAGATGCCCCTGTAGCGCCGTTTACCATCACCAGGGTCGTGGATTCATAGACCCGCTGCTGGCGATTCGTCAGGTAATAAGCAACGCCGCCTGCAATCATGGCAGCCAGAATTAATAACCACGACCAGTGTAAAAACAACTGACCATATTCGATAATATTCTCAAGGCTGCTTCTGCCTTCAAGCTCGTTGTCCATATTAATTTACTTTCCTTTCTAATACTACTACGATGCAGCACTATTCGGGAGAATTATCGGGCGATAATTGATAAAAAACTCTGGTAATTCTAATGCATTTTAAAGATTTGTTATTTAGAAAAGCTGATTACGCAACCTTTTTTCTGTAAATTGAAGTCAGAAATATCCATCGTTCTTTA